>JBQCEG010000074.1:0-2278 GCA_051960475.1 Ginsengibacter sp. | reverse complement strand
TTGTAAATTCCGGTGATGTTGACCCACCATTCCGCTCATGTTGACCCACCTGGGAAGCAGGCAATAAATGAAAGAGCTAAATGATGATTAAAAATACAAATCGTTATTTATAATCGGTTACTTTTTTTCTTCTCAGCGATTCTCCTTTCAGTTCAATACGATGTGCACCGGCTGTCAGTCTGTCAAGGATTGCATCGGCGAGAGTCGGATCATTAATGTATTCATACCATTTGGAGACCGGAAGCTGGGAGGTAACAATAATGCTTTTTTTACCATAACGATCCTCCAGTAACTGAAGTAAGGTAAGCCGAACCTCCTGGCTCATATTCTGCAATCCAAAATCGTCCAGGATAATGAGTGCCTGTCGTTCCAGGTAGTTTAATAATTTAATATAAGAACCATCGAGCTTAGATAAGGTAATCTTTTCTATCAGGCGGTTCATACCCAGGTAAGAGGTTTTGTATCCCTGCAGACAAGCCTGATGACCTAAGGCACAGGCAAGATAGCTCTTACCGCAGCCGGTAGATCCTGTAATCAGCAGGTTTTGCCCATTATCAAGATAACGGCCTTCGAGCAGCGTTGCCAGTTGTTGTTTGGTAAGGTTTCTGGCTGGTGAGCATTCAATCTGCTCAATGGTAGCGGGTAAGCGTAGCTTAGCCAGTTTCAGATACATCGCTGTTTTTTCCTGCGCGCGGTTGAGCTGCTCTGATTGTACCAGTTGAGCGATGAGGTCATGGCCTTCCAACTGCTGATCCATAGGAAGCTCGAGTTGTGAGTGATAAGCCCGGTACATGCCTTGAAGGCGTAGTTGCTGCATTTGTTGTAGTGTTTCTGTTGTGTTCATTTTTGTTTTTTGTTGATTAAAAATTTATTTATTGATAGTCGTCTTTGCCGCGGATATTATCATGAGTTGGAATGGGTCGTTCATTTAATATGGAAAGCTGTTTGTCGAGTCCTCTTTCCAGGATATTTTTTATCATGGTGTAATTGATCCGGGTTCCTTGCAAAGCTCTGCCGCAGGCAGCCTCAAGCCGTAGGATCCCATACCTTTTTTGAAGCATAAGCATCCCAAAGCAGGACTTATAATTTTGTTCGATATAGATGCTGTTTTCAAGTATGAGTGAAGCCGCCTTCAAGGTATTTACACCAACACGTCCGGCCTGTTTCAAAAGATCTTCCTTATTAAAACCTTTTATTTCATGCATGTGCCGGTGATGGGGTGGCATATGATCTGCAATGGTAGTGTAAGCTTTACCATGAGGTTTTCTGATATGAACGGCAATACGGCTATGCTCATAATACACTTCTACCACCCGGCTGTCATAGAGCACTTTTACCTTCTTGCCTACATACTGGTAAGGCACACTGTAGTAAAGACAATCTTCCCGGAGCTGCACATGGTAATTACGCTGAACCGTAAGTACCGTAACTTTCTTAGGCGCAAAAGGTTCAGAGGGTAATGGTTTGAGAAGTGTGCGTTCCTGTTGTTGATAAAAATACAAACGGCTGTAAACTGTGTTTTTATAGGGCTTATCGTTGAGTAATAACAGTTGCTGATGCATGGCCTCGTTAAGCGCCTTGAGACTGGTAAACTCACAGGTGCGCAATGGCGCATACACATGAGCATAGACAATACGAACCGCTTGCTCTACCATCGCTTTATCTTTAGGGCTGTAAGGCCTGGCAGCACTGAAAGTGGTAGCGTAATGTTCTGACAACTGGTAACATAAATCAGTAAAGACCGGTTCATAACGGTCTGAACGGATTACAGCCGTTTTTAAATTATCACATAAAATAGTAGCGGGCACGCCTTGATAAAAGCGAAGCATTGCATTAATGCAAGCAGCAAAATCATGTGTCTTTTGAGATAATACCGCCTGGCAAAAGATAAGGCCGCTAAAGGGAAGTATTCCAACAAAGACCTCGCACTGGATGCGTTCACCTGTAGAGGTATCAACATAATATTGTTTCTTTCCCGCAAAATCAACCATCATGATATCTGCCGCATTGTATTCCAGGTGCATGGACACATTCTTATGCTTCAGATAGCTTTTAAACTGATCGCAGTACTGGCTATAGCTATAGCCGCCAGGATTTTTTAAAAGATATTCATTCCAGAGCAGCAGACGCGTAACACCGGTTTTTGCCAGTTCTGATTCTGCATACCTGAAGTGTTCAAAAAGTTGCAGCTTTCTTTGAGTATTTGTTTGAAGTTGTTCATTATTATAAGCTTCATCAGCCAGTTGCTTATCGGATAAGTTATCTGTACCAGCATCAA
>JBQCEG010000073.1:0-39968 GCA_051960475.1 Ginsengibacter sp. | reverse complement strand
AGGTAATGTGAAGATTAGTAAAGAATTGTATTGACCCATTTAAATCCAAAAATTGCAAATGTCTGATTCCAAGAAAAAGAGGCTTTTTATTCCATTAACAACCATTTTTTTATCGCTCTCTCTTTTATTGTTTTTTAATGCGCAAACCTTTGGCCAGGTTCCGCGCAAGATCAAAACGATCATTATCGATCCCGGTCATGGTGGCGAAGATCATGGAGCACACGGGGAATATGAAGGCACACTCGGGTCGTATGAAAAAAATATTACGTTGGCCATCTCAATGAAATTGGTTGCGGATTTGAAAAAAGCGATGCCTGATGTAAATATCATTCCTACACGTACGACAGATGTGTTTATGAATGTGCATGAAAAAGCGCAATTTGCCAATGAACATCACGGCGATCTTTTTGTTTGTATTCATGCTGATGCGGTGACATTAAAAACGGCATCAAGAATTGTGGGGTATAAAACGCAGGTTTATCACACTTATCATTATGTAGGTAAAGGTAAATCCAGGCATAAAGTATATACCAAACATACCCGCCGTGTTCCTATCAGGCATTATTATAAAATCCCAACTTCACGTAAAGGAACAAGTACACTGATTTTAGCGGCGCGGCAAACCAACGACAAAGTGAAAGCACTTGAGGACAGCGATCTTGGTTTCAATACTGAAGACGACGACAGCACAGCAGCCGTAAACTATGACAGTCCTGAATATAAGGCGAGTGCACTTTTGTATTCACAGAATTATTTCAAAAAAAGCTACCAGCTTGCTTCTCTTGTTCAGGACCAGGTGGCAGAGGAAACCGGCAGGCCTAATCTTGGAGTTTGGCAACGGCAGAAAGGTTTGTGGGTTTTGCACGCTACCCAAATGCCCGCGGTTCTTATTGAAACAGGATTTGTTGCCAACTATGATGATGAGCGCTACCTCAACAGCGATTCCGGCCAGGAAAAGATAGCGCAGGCAATAACTGATGCATTGGTAAAATACAGGGATATGGTCGAATCTCCCAAAACACTTGCCAATAGTGCCAATAACAGCCCGGCTACAAATTGATCTGTTTCCTGGAAAATGCTTTTTACAATGGTGGTAAAGTCCTTTTAAATCCCAATCCATTTGTTACCAACTGCGAATGAAGTTTCCTATTTTCGCATAATACTTTAAAGGAACAAAACCTTTAATATATTTATTACGAAAAAATACCAAATGAAAATTAGCAATGAAACAAAGATTGGTTTGATGGCCGTCCTTGGTGTGGGAATGTTGATCATAGGGTTTAGATTTTTAAAAGGCAGCGGGGTTTTCAGTAAGGAAAAACATATTTATGCGGTTTATGACGATGTACAGGGATTGAAGCAATCCAACCCTGTAGTGATCAACGGGCTGCAAATAGGAAGAATAGCCAAACTTGATGGAGGAAAGGATATGAGAAGAATTTTGGTTACAGTCTCCCTGACCAAAGATGTAAATATTCCCGATAATTCATTGGCTGTAATTAATCCCAACCTTTTAGGGAGTCCGACCATGGAAATCCAACTGGGAGATTCTCACAAGTACCTGCAGGATGGCGATACATTACTTACCACACTCAGCAGCGGCGCATTTGATGAGGCGATGAAAGTGATCAACCCGGTTTTGTATGAAGTAAGAAATGCTGTAAAATCACTGGATTCTGTACTGACCACTGTAACCACAGTTTTTGATGTAAAGACAAAAGACAATATCAAAAGTATTTTGGCAAATGTGAATACAGCAACTGCTTCTTTCGCGGTTACTTCCCAATCATTGCAAAAATTGGTGGATGTTCAGAACGGCGCACTGGGGCAATCGTTGGAAAATATGAAAACCTTTACTTCCAACCTGAATGAGAACAACAACCAGTTGGACAGCATCATGAAGAATACACAAACATTCTCAGCCAGACTTTCCCGGCTCGACCTCGAAAGAACTTTGGATACTTTGCAAGAAGCGATTAATAATTTCAAAGCAGGAGCTGCAAAGATCAACAGCAAAGACGGTTCTCTCGGATTGTTGCTGAATGATAAAACCCTGTATCATAATCTCGAAAGCACTTCTGATAAACTTAATATTCTTCTCGACGACATTCGCGTACATCCAAGACGCTATGTGAACATTTCTGTTTTTGGAAAAAAAGATAAAGGCAATTACCTGAAAGCTCCATTGATTGATGACACGTTAAAAGTGGTAAAGAAAGAATAACATGTTTCGAAACCTGAAATATTTTTGCCTGGTTTTTTTTTTACTGTCGGGTTATGTTTCGTTTGCTCAAGTGACGCCACCGCAAGCCGCACCTGCAACTGACACAGTCAGGCCTTCCACAGATACGGTAAGAGAATTTGAGATCATCCGGGGGCCGAGTATGCGTGCCATTAAGATCGATTCCAATACTACCTTACAAACGATTGCCGGCGGGGCAGTGATCAAACAAGGAAATACGATTTTTCACGGCGACAGCGCTGTAGTCAATCCTTTTACACACGTTTTGGAAGCCTTTGGTAATATCGAGATCAACCAGGCGGATACGGTTCATACTTACAGCCAGTATCTCAAATACATGGGCGTTGAAAAAATAGCTTATCTCAAAAACAAAGTGAAACTCACCAACAAGAGCGGTACACTTTTTACCAACGACCTCGATTACAATATGCAAACCGGCATTGGTAATTTTCATAATGGCGGAAAAATTATTGAAAATAAAAGTGTGATAACAAGTGTTGAAGGCACTTATTATGACGACACAAAAGACATTTATTTTAAGAAGAACGTAAAACTTGATGAACCGCAAAAACACATTCGTGCAGATTCGCTATTGTACAATATGCGAACGCGGCAAACCACTTTCATCAGTCCGACCAATATTAAAACTCCTGAAGTAGAAGTGAATACTTCAAACGGAACTTACGATTTGAATACGGGCAATGCCTTTTTTACCAACCGGGCTACTGTAAAGGACAGCAGCGGAAGATTGTATTCGGCCAATACAATGGCGCTGGAAAATAAAACAGGAAATGCGCAATTAGAGGGCAACGCTGTGATCATTGATTCAGCCGGCGGTTACACCATAATCGCCAACCAGGTTTTCATGAACAAGAAGAAAAATTCTTTTCTCGCTACACGCAAACCTGTTTTGATCATTAAGCAAAAAGATGACAGCACTTATATAGCCGCGGATACGATCTTTTCCGGCTTCACCACTTTTGTGAAAAATCAAAACAAGGTATTGCAAAATGATTCTACGATAAATGTTGATACTTCAGAAAACAGGAAGGTGCAGGAAACGATTGCGCACGATACAACGCATCAATTTTTTCTTCAACAACATCCTGAATTGAATGATTCATTGAAAAGAAATTTGCAAAAGGATTCATCAAAGATTCCTGTATCAATTGATTCATTGGAAAAGAAAGCTGTTGCTCCTGAAAAAGATACCGGTCGATTGATTTTGAAAAAGCCGCCGCAAGATTCTTCTTCGGTTAACAATTCTTTGAAAGCAAAAATTAATAAAGTTGTTCCGTTTGATACCTTAAAAAATAAAATAAAGACCGACACTACTCTTAAGGATACGAGTCAAATTGATCTAAGAAAAAATTTGCAGGAGCGTTTGGCTGATAGTTTGCAAAATGAAAGCAAAAAGCAAATCGATTCAACCAATAAATCCGATACAGCCATTCGCTATTTCCTTGCATTTCATCATGTAAAAATTTACAATGATTCTTTGCAAAGCGTTTGCGACAGTTTATTCATTTCTTCAAAAGATTCTGTATTCCGGTTGTATTACAATCCTGTTGTGTGGAGCGGACATACGCAGATCGTGGGCGACACAATGTTTCTTTTTACCAAAAACAAACAGCCTGAAAGGTTGTATGTTTTTGAAAGTGGTTTAATAGTAAACAAAACAAAAGAAGGATTTTTTAACCAGATGTCGGGCAAGACGATCAATGGATATTTTGTGGATGGCAAGATTGATTACATGCGCGTAAAAGGCACCCAGGCCGAAAGCATTTATTACATTCAAAATGAAGACAGCGCTTATGTAGGAATGAACCGCGCCAGGGGAGACGTGATTGATCTTTACTTTAAAAAAGACGATTTAACGAAAGTGATCTTTATCAACTCTGTGCAGGGAAAAATGTACCCTATGGACCAGATCCCCGATGATCAAAAACAACTGAAATCTTTCCAATGGCTCGATGACCGGCGTCCAAAAAACAGGGCGGAATTATTTGAGTAGCGATGTTACCTAAAAGAATAGTGAACGAACAAATAACCGCAATTTTGTTCGCGTTTATACATTTACGTTAGCAAAATTGCTTTCCTGGTAATTATTCATTATTTACCGCAGAAGGAGGTAAATCCTCATCGCTCTTGTTATCAGTTACCTTCAAATCAGGAAAGAAGGAAACCACCAATAATGTAACACAACTTATTATCAGCAGGTAAATGCCATATTGCTTATCCGGGCAATAACCCCTGTAACAGGAAGTATAAATCACATAAGTTTTCAGGAGGTAACCTGCATTGAGGGCCGCAAAAAAGATAAGTGTTCTTTTGGCCCAGATCTTATTTATGAAGATTAATATCACAGAGACTACTGCAAAGAAAACAAACACCATTCCCGGTTTGCCATACATATTTTGTTCAGTAAAAAACCCGGTAAAGGATTTTTGAAGATCAGGGTAATAGGCCCACGGGAGGAAACAACTTATAACCAAAACGATCGATGCAAGAAAGCCTAAAGGTTTGTAATACTTCATAATTCTCCGCAAAAATGTTTTACAATTTGCGCTGCAATGTTAGCTTAAATTTTTTATTTCTTCTGAACGGGAACGTATAGTAAACCAACAAAAATCTTCCTTTATTATTTTGGTTCCGGTTGATCATTCTTCAGGTTGATACCAATAATGAGCCATAAGATCCAGGTCAGTGCTACGAAAATGGCAATGACCATCGGAAACCAATAAGCGAGGATGGCGCAAACACTGTAAAGTGCAATTGCATAATAACTTCTGTTCAGATTTTCGCGTGCGTAACGTTTGCCTATCGTAGTGTTGATCAGTGGCCTGGACTTTTTCAGGGCTGCTGTGCACATCAGGGTCCAGCCAAATGCCTGCAATGCAAAAACAGCGCTGTACAACATAACCGCCGGTGCCGCACGGTCCGTCAAAACAAATTCTCCTAGCATGGAAGTGGGAAAGGGCACAAACACAACTGTGAGCAGCAACAATCCATTTGCGTATACAAATGGCGGTGATGATTTTTCGACAAACTTTAATGCTTCATGATGGTTTACCCATGTGATTAATATAGTAATGAAACTGAGCAGGAAAGCAAAGATGCTCGGCAGAAGATGTTTTAGCGTGATCCAAAGTTGATATTTATTACTGATTTCTTCAGCAGAGGGAATTTTTATATCAATGATCAACAGCGTTATGGCAATGGCAAACACTCCATCACTAAAGGCTTCCAGCCGTGTATTTTCATTTTCTTGTTGCATTGGTCCTGGTTTTGGAAGAAAAAAGAAAGTTTAGAAATTAAGCAAATCCTGAAGATGATGCGGTGAGATTAAGATCAGCAACCTGAGTTTTTACTATGGCTTCGGAAGCGAAAAAGTTTTCTGTAAAACAATTTCTTCATGAAGTTATGAACAAAACCTGATACAAATTACCGGCAACGTTTCCGTAAATAATTTAGCCTCTTTATTAAAGCGTTTCTATTTTTGAAAGAGATCTTTTCTTAATTAAAATACTCCAAATGATTTTTTTCAAAACAAAATTGCACTTTCTTTTCTTCGCGTTTTTGATTTCAATTTCCTGCTTCAATACTGCAACGGCACAAACAAAAAACAGTGATTGGTATGTGGCTCATGCACCTTTTAAAATGCAGAAGGTGAAGCTTCCTGATTTTCCCAACAAGTGTTTTTCGATTAAAGATTTTGGCGCTGTTGGTGATGGCCAGACGTTGAATACACAAGCTTTTGCAAAAGCAATTAATGCATGTTCAAATGCCGGTGGTGGAAAGGTGATCGTTCCAGCCGGATTGTGGCTGACCGGCCCGATAGAAATGAAAAGCAATGTCAATCTTGTTGTAGAAAGAGGCGCACTCATTCAATTTACAAAAGATCATTCACAGTATCCAGTTATAAAGGCTTCCGGCAAAAGCAGTAATTACGTAGTCGCTTCTCCCATTCATGGTTATGGATTGGAAAACGTGGCCATCACCGGTGAAGGAGTTATTGATGGTGCTGGAGAAAGTTGGAGGCCGGTGAAAAAAGAAAAAGTTACGGCTTCGCAATGGAAAGATTTTACTTCTTCCGGTGGAGAAGTTACGAGTGATGGAAAGATTTGGTGGCCCACAAAACAGGCAATGGAAGGTGCGGCGTATCTTAAAGATCTGAAAAAGAAAAAAGAAGAGTTGACACCGGATGATTATTTGCCTGCAAGAGATTACATGCGTCCGTACATGGTTTATTTGATCAATTGCAAAAATGTTTTGGTAAAGGGAGTTACGATTCGCAATTCACCAAAGTTTGTTTTTTATCCAAACAATTGCGTCAATCTTACAATGGATCATGTGAATATTTTTAATGAATATTGGGCGCAAAACGGGGATGGTATTGACATCAGCCGTTGTAAAAATGTGTTGATCTATGATTGTAATGTGAGTGCAGGCGATGATGGCATTTGTATGAAATCGAGTGGAGCAAACAATAACGGGGAAGCGAATTTGCAAAATGTAATAATTGCAAAATGCGTGGTTTATCACGGGCATGGAGGTTTTGTGATTGGGAGCAACACGGACGGAGGAATTGAAAATATTTTTGTGACCGATTGTAATTTTATCGGGACTGATATTGGCGTAAGAGTAAAAAGCAATACGGGCCGCGGTGGATTGGTAAAAAATGTTTTTGTGAAAAATATTTTCATGAAAGACATTATTCATGAAGCTGTTTTATTCACTACTTATTATGAAGACAAAGCGGTTGGAAAATTGTCAAACAACGGTCCGTTAGTGATCAGGGATAAAACGCCTCATTTCACCGGTTTTTATTTTGATTCGGTTTATTGTAACGGCGCCCAAACTGCAATTTCTATCACCGGCTTGCCGGAATTACCGGTTGATAATATTCATTTTAAAAACATGATCATAAGTGCTGATAAGGGTTTGAAAACAGCCGATGCTAAAGATATTTATTATGAGAATATAAGGCTGATTTTGCCAAACCAAAGTCCTGTAATTTTAAGCAGCGTTAAAAAGTCTTATTTAAACTCAGTGGATTAAACAGAAGATGAGTAAGCGTTTAAAAAACAGTTGAGTAATAGGTAGAGTAAAATTGAGAATGAGAAACAGTAAATCAACAAATAAACTTTATTTTTATTTCTCTTGCAAATTGATTTAAATTCTCATTTAAATTCACAAAGATTAAAACAGTTGTAAATTTTCTGATTGCTTCTATTGCTGGTTTAGCTTCATGTAAATTTTCCGGTAATAAAAACGGGAAATTGAAATTTAATCCGGCTCCGAATACTGTTTATCATTTTACGCTTACCCAATTTTCCATAAAAAGATGGACTTATCAATCAAAGCCAGTCAGGGTATATGATTCGGTGGAACTCGATTTTTCACTCCAACAAGAAAAGAAGTACGATTCTTTAATCTACTGCAAAATGGCGTTTAATCGCTTTTTGTGGCAAGCCGGTAAAATTCACCTTAACTATAAAAGGGGTTCCATACACGCTTTGCCGATTGATGTAGTTTTAAATGATAGTGGGCAAGTAGTAAATGTTGGCAACGTTGATAAGGTAATAGAGGATATTGAAAAAGATAGCGCCACGGGCAAATATCTCAGCGGTGTAATTCCTGATCATATAAGTGTGAGTTCAATAACGGATATGCTCAACATGGTCTTTTCAGAAATACCGGCAAGAAAAGTTAAGGTTAACGACACGTGGGTAACAGATTTGGCACTAAACACCAATCATACTGTTCACCTAAGTAATTTTAATGTTATTAAAAATCGAAACGGTGATACCGCGGCAATAGCCATTCAATCAAATGTTTTTGCCAGACGCTCCCCGGGCGATGAATTTTACATTAATGGAAAAAGAAAAGGCATAGCCCTTGTCAATTATTCTACAGGCATTCCTTATTTGTATAACACTGAATCAGATGTGACGACTACTATGAGTTATTATGACGTAAAGGAAATTAAGAAGGTCACTCTAAAATTGGATTCGTCCTCAAAAAGAAAGATAAAAAATTAAAACCGGGTAACTTCGTTTATTCATTGCCGTTAGTCTTATTCTTTTTCTTTCTTCATACTCGACTCCCTCAGAATCAATTCAGTGTCGAGTATCCTTGATTCAAATTCTGTTACCGGTCTTTTGCTTTCGATCATTTGTATCAGCATTTCAGTAGCTGTTTGCCCGATTTGAAATGCCGGTTGCCTCACTACGGTCATTGGCGGATCAAATAAATCACCCACTTTTGTATTCGTAAATCCTGCGAAACCTACTTCTCTCTTAGGTTTCATGTCTTTTAATATTTTAAAGCAAACAGTGGTGATGCGGTCACCGGCGGTAAAAATGGCATCGGGTTTTATTTTGCCTTTGAATAATGAAGTAATGGCTTCTTCTACTTCATCTGCGATCATTCCCCCGTGATTGCAATGCCTTACAAGCGATTCATTAAACGGAATATTGTGTTTTTCCAAAGCTTCCTTATAACCTTGTAAACGTTCTTTAGTAATGGATAAATAAGGGGCACTTGTAAGATGTGCAATCTTTTTAAAACCCTGGTAGATCAGATGTTCTGTTGCCTGGAAAGCGCCTAAATAATTATTAGCTGTCACTTTATGCGTTTCAATTTCATCCGTGATCCTATCGAAAAAAACAATCGGCAATCCTTTATCGTACAATTCTTTTAAATAAGTAAGATCAACTGTGCCGCTCGATAAAGAAATCAATAATCCATCAACAGAGCGCGAGGCATGATGCATCACATTTACTTTTTCCCTTTCTTCTGATTCGTGGCTTTGTGTTATGATTACGTGGTAGCCGCGGTTGTAGGCGATCGATTCAATTCCATTGATTGCCTGGGAAAAAAAATTATTGGCAATTTCACTTACCACTACACCAATTGCGCGGCTTCTTCTTTCCTTTAAACTAAGAGCAACAGGGTTAGGACGGTAATTTATTTTCTCGGCATATTCGAGAACGATCTTCTTGGTTTCTTCGCTTATCTCATAACTTCCCCTCAACGCACGCGAAACGGTTGAGGTTGAAAAATTCAACGCTTTGGCAATATCTTTTATCGTAACTGTGTCAAATCTCATAATCAAAATTGCGCGTTTTGTTTTTAAAAACGCAGGTTAAAAGTACCAAATAATAAACCGTTTTAATGAATGCAAAAAATGGAAACGTTATCGGGAACGATTGCATAAAAATACTTTAAAATCCGTGTTTCATCCTAATAAAATATCAGTACACTTGCTTATTGACGCTTGAGAAATTTGCTTGAAAAATCTTTAAAATTTTTTGCTTGATAGTATGAAATCAACCGATCTTTTTAATCTTTCCGGAAAAACGGCCCTGGTTACAGGATGTTCGAGAGGCATCGGAAAGGCAATGGCGATCGGACTTGCAGAAGCCGGAGCAGATATTATCGGCGTTTCTTCAACCTTGCAAAAAGGGAGCGACATTGAAGAACAAATTAAAAATTTGGGAAAAAAGTTCTTTCACTACCAGGTTGATCTTGGAAAAAGGAAAGAATTATACGACTTCATTTCTAAAACAAAATCCGGACATCCGGTTGTTGACATTCTGATTAATAATGCAGGTATCATAAAAAGAAAACCTGCGTTGCAACATTCCGATGAAGAATGGGATTCGGTACTTTCTATAAATCTTGATGCTGCGTTTATCCTTGCCCGTGAGTTTGGAAAGGAAATGGTAAAAAGGGGAGAAGGAAAAATTATTTTTACCTGCTCACTTCTTTCATTCCAGGGTGGAATTAATGTGCCGGGATATACGGCCAGCAAAAGTGCCTTAAGCGGATTGGTAAAAGCACTTGCCAATGAATGGGCATCGAAAGGAATAAATGTAAACGGCATTGCGCCCGGATATGTGGCAACAAAAAACACAGAAGCTTTAAGAGAAGACAAAGAAAGAAATAAGGCAATCGAGGACAGGATTCCTGCAGGTCGCTGGGGAAAGCCTGATGATTTTAAAGGTCCTGTTGTGTTTCTAAGTTCTGCGGCTTCTGAATATGTGAACGGTGAGATCTTAACTGTGGACGGCGGATGGATGGGCCGGTAAAAAATTGACATAGAAAATAATTATGGAAGAAAGATTCGAACACAATCCCAATGAAGTAAAACAAATGAACACTTCTCAATTGAGGAGTGCATTTGGCATCACCGGCCTGATGAAAGAAGGTGAGATCAATTTTGTTTATTCACATTATGACAGGATGATAATCGGAGGTGTGGTACCCACTGAAGATGGAATTGTATTGAAAACGTATCCCGCTTTGAAATCAGATTTTTTCCTTGAAAGACGTGAATTGGGGATCATTAACATTGGAGGAAACGGAAATGTTACCGCCGGTGGAAATGATTATTCTTTAAGCAGGCTCGATTGTCTTTACCTTGCAAAAGGAACCAAAGATGTCACTTTCAAAAGTGATGATCCTGGAGAGCCTGCTTATTTTTATCTTCTCTCCACATCCGCCCACCATGCTTATGAGAACCGGTTAATGAAAAAGGAAGAAGCGGTTACTGAAAGTTTGGGTGATATCAAAACGAGCAATCAAAGAGTAATTCATAAATACATTCATGAAAACGGAATTAAAAGTTGCCAGCTGGTAATGGGACTGACAATTTTAAAAGAAGGCAACGTTTGGAATACGATGCCTGCGCATACGCATCACCGTAGGATGGAAGTGTATCTCTATTTTGACGTGCAGGAAGGTCAGCGTGTTTTTCATTTTATGGGTCAGCCTGAAGAAACAAGGCATTTGGTTTTATCAAATCATGAAGCGGTTATTTCGGCACCATGGTCAATTCATGCAGGATGCGGCACTTCAGCTTATTCATTCATTTGGGGAATGGCCGGAGAAAACCAGTCTTTTGCTGATATGGATTTTATAGACATTAAGGATTTAAAATAAAAATAGTCTCATTCATTCAATGCAAGTGAAAAATAAAAACAATAAAAAGTATAACATGAAAAGTAAATTTTATTTTTTTCTGATGCTGCTGTTTTCATTCACTACAGCCATGTCACAAAGCAGAACTGTGACGGGCACTGTAAGGTCTGAAGCCGGAGAGGCATTATTAGGGGTAACTGTAGCTGTAAAGGGAACCAAAACAGTAACAGCAACAGATGCTTCGGGAAAGTATTCTATCAAAGTTCCTTCGGTGAATCCGGTGCTCACTTTCAGTTATGTGGGCAGCAAAACTCAAACTATTCCTGTTGAAAACAGGAGCGTTGTCAATGTGACTCTCTCATTAACTGCATCAACATTGAATGATGTGGTGGTTGTGGGATATGGAACAGTAAAAAGGAAAGACCTCACCGGTTCTGTTTCTTCCATCAGCGCCAAAGATTTGAAAGATATTCCGATCAACTCGGCCGAGGAAGCACTCGCCGGAAAACTGGCCGGTGTGCAGGTAACTGGTTCTGAAGGTTCTCCTGATGCAGAGGTTCAGATTCGAGTTAGAGGCGGTGGTTCAATCACACAGGATAATTCGCCTTTGTATGTGGTTGATGGAATTATTGTTGATAATGCGCTTTCCACTTTGTCTCCACAGGATATCCAATCTATCGACGTGTTGAAAGATGCGTCTGCTACGGCAATTTATGGAGCGCGTGGTGCCAATGGTGTGGTGATCATTACCACCAAAGGTGGTCATCGCGGCAAGAGCACGATCACTTATAACGGGCATATTGGTTTTCAAAAAGTGAACAGGTACTTGGATGTGATGAATCCTTATGACTTTGTAATGTATCAATATGAAAGAAGCCGTGGCAGCAGCCAAAACGAACAAAATTTCCTGACTACTTATGGTAATTACAAAGATCTTTCCTTGTACAAGCAAGCACCTTTTGTTGATTGGCAAAACCAGGTTTTTGGCAGAAGCGCAATGGTGCAGACACACAATATAAGTATTGCAGGTGGTGGTCAAAAAACACAATTTAATTTGAGTCTCACCTATAATAATAATGATGCGGTAATGCTCAATTCTGATTACAACAGGAAGCTGGTGAATTTCAGGTTGAACCATGAAGTGAGCAAAAATTTTAAAGTTGGATTTAATGTTCGCTTCGACAACCAGATCATCAATGGTTCAGGAACGTCAAGCCCCGGAAGCAGTGGTTTAAACTTTTTAAGACAAGCTGTTCGTTATATTCCTTATTTGTCACCCGGACAAACGGTAGCTTATTACGATCCTAACCTTTTGGATAATACAATTGGTAACGGACTTTATATTGTAAACCCGTTGGTGTTGATCAACAACATGTATAAAAGGCAATATCAAACACTCGCCGGACTGAGTGGTTATGCCGATTATAAACTTGCGCGTTGGGTTTCTTTCAGAACAACTGTTGGGTTTGATTATCACGATTACAGAACGGACAGGTATGACGACAGCTTAAGTTCCAATTCAATTTCTAATGGTTCAGGAATGCCGATCGCAACACTTGATCAAAGCAACAGGCAAACATTTGATAATTCCAATGTGTTCTCCTTAACCAACAGGAATTTCAATGGAGATTTCAGTGCAAATAACAAATTTGATTTAATTCTTGGCCAGGAAACTTATGAAGTAAGAAAGAAGAGTAACGAGATCATTCAGCGCTTTTTCCCGCTTGGAACCACAGCAGAAAAGGCTTTGGGTAATTTGAATTTGGCAAGTCCGCCCACAGGAATTTTAGAACCCTCCCCAACAAGCGAAGAAGATGTTCAACGCATTTCTTCATTCTTTGGTAGGTTGAATTATGCTTACAAAGACAAGTATCTTGCCTCATTAAGTCTTCGTGCTGACGGTTCTTCTGTTTTTGCTCCCGGATTACAATGGGGGTATTTCCCCGCGGCTTCATTTGCATGGAAAATGTCTGACGAGAATTTCATGCACAATCTTGAGCCCTTTATTTCAAACGTGAAACTTCGTTTGAATTATGGTGAAGCCGGAAACAACAGGATCAATTCCTTCCTGTTCCTTACACAATTTAATACTGACAAAAATTATTATGGATTGCAAAACCAATTGGTTACTGCCTTTGGTTCTGCCGGCCTCGCAAATGCTTTATTGACATGGGAATCGAATGTGTCAAGAAACATAGGTCTTGATTTCTCTTTGTTCAACAATCATCTTCAGATGAGTTTAGATTATTATAGGAATAAGACAAGGAATCTTTTGGTAAGTAACCCGGTTCCTACCACTTCAGGTTACACAACACAAATTCAAAATGTAGGAGCCACATCCAACAATGGATTTGAAGCGCAATTAAGCTCTACAATTATTGAATCCAAAAACTTTAGCTGGTCAGCCAACTTCAATATTTCATTCAACCAGAACAAAGTATTGAGCCTTGGCAAACAACATTCTTTCCTTGTTAGTTCAGGATGGGCAGGATCAAATAATCCTGACGATTATATAGTTGAAGTAGGTCAGCCAGTTGGAAGTATGTATGGTTTGGTGAACGACGGATTTTATACAGTAGATGATTTCAATTATGATGCGACAACACACACTTATACTTTGAAAGATAAAGTGGCTGATGATTCAAAAGTTACAGGCCTCACACCTCAGCCAGGAAATGTAAAATATAAAGATTTGAATGGTGACGGAATCGTAGATTATAATGATGACGCAACGATCATTGGAAATGCAAATCCTGATTTCTTTGGTGGTTTAAATCAACAATTCACTTACAAAAATTTCGACCTCAGTGTGTTTGTGAATTTCCAATATGGCAATGATGTATATAACGCCAACAAAATTGAGTTCTCAAGTGGGTATACGCCGAATGCGAATTTGTTGGCTATTGAAAACAACCGCTGGAAAACAATTGATGCAAATGGAAACGTGGTAACAGATCCAACTCAGCTGGCCGCTCTAAATAAGAATGCAACTTTATGGAAACCGATTACAACAGGTAGTGCTTTTTATCCTCAATCATGGGGCGTTGAAGATGGATCATTTCTGAGATTAAATAACATCACACTTGGATATACCATTCCACAAGCTGTAACTAAAAAAGCAGGCATTCAACGTTTCAGGGCTTATGTTACTCTGAACAATCTTGCTGTATTAACCAATTACTCCGGTTATGATCCTGAGGTAAACACAAGGCGTTCGACACCGATGACTCCGGGAGTAGATTTCTCTGCCTACCCGCGGAGTACCTCTTATATTTTTGGTGTAAACGTGACTTTCTAAAAAAATAAAATTATCAATATGAAAATAAAATCATTCTCTTATCCGCTAATTGCCATATCGGTTTTGATAACCGGTATCCAGCTTAGCTCTTGTAAAAAGTATCTTGATCTGAACCCAATTTCTTCCTTTGGTCCTGAAACTGTTTTTGGAACCGTGGCCAATGCGCAAAAGGCCGTGCTGGGCGCCTACCAGGAAATGAGTGGCGACCAGGGTTATGGTATTCGTATCAGCATGTATTTCCCTTATGATAATGATGTGATGATGGGGGCCGGTGGTCATGGAGATAATGACAGACGTGATATCGGAAGGTACAACCTGACAGCCGGTAATGCACAATTATACAAACCATTTAACCAGCTTTACCAGGGTGTTGAAAGATCAAACCAATGTATCAAATACATTCCTAAAATGGACCTGTATAACAATGGCACCCCTTCTCAAAAAGCTGAATTGAGAAGGCTTTATGGTGAAGCACTCACCTTGAGAGCGCAGTTCTATTTTGAGTTGGTAAGAAACTGGGGCGATGTACCCGCTCAATGGGAACCTTCTGCTGATCAGCCGGACTTGTTTTTGAAAAAAACAGATCGCGATACCATTTATGATCACATTTTAAACGATCTTAAAACTGCAGAAGATCTGGTTCCATGGCCATCAGGTGTGGGCGCTTTGGGCGATCCAAAAGATGAAAGAATTACAAAAGGAGCAGTAAAAGGTTTGCGTGCAAGAATTGCTTTATTCCGTGGAGGTTATTCATTAAGAAAAGACAACAAAATGGAGAGGGGAAGTAATTATCTTGATTATTATAAGATAGCCGACCAGGAATGCAAGGATATTATTCAATCAGGTGAATATCAATTGGATCCCAGCTTCCGTGATCTTTGGCAAAACCAGGTGGATGCGCACCAATTGGGTGACAAAGAGATCATCTTCCAGGCAGCAATGGCAGGCGCTACCTCACTTACTGACAGTAAACTTGGAAAATACGACGGGCCGAATGGAAGTCTTGTGATATTGCCGACTTATTTTTACCAATTTGATTCAGTTGACACACGCAGGGACGTCACAATAGCTCCTTTCAAGATCAATAATGATAATACTTTAACTCCCCAACCGATCACAGGTTTGTATGATGGAAAGTTCCGCCGCAACTGGATCTCAAATCCAACAGTTGACATCAGTAACAAAGCGCAAAACTTTAGCCTCAACTGGCCCATCCTGCGTTATTCAGATGTTCTGTTAATGTATGCAGAAGCCGAAAATGAGATCAACAATGGTCCTACAGCAAGTGCTATTGATGCATTCCAGCAAGTGAGAGCAAGAGCATTTGCCGGCCACACCGACCAGATGGGAACACCTCCTTCTGATAAAGACGGTTTCTTTAATGCAATTGTAAATGAAAGAGCATTGGAATTTGGCGCAGAAGGCATTCGTAAATATGATTTGATCAGGTGGAATTTGCTGGCAACAAAATTGGCCGAAACAAAAGCCAACCTTGATAAGATGGCGAATATGGAACCTCCTTATGATACCTTACCAACCGTGATGTATTATTATCCAAACACTGATCCTGTAAATTATATTGATTGGGCCAGTTCCTTTTATCACCCGGCACCTGACAGAGGTCCTGATGGATCGCAGTCTGTAACATGGATCAGTGATAAAGTAAACCAGGGAAACTTCTCCTATTACGCAGAAGGCTTTAAGGAAAATCACAGTGAGATTTTCCCGATCCCTCAGCAATCAATTGATGCTAATCCTAACCTGACCCAGGATTATGGATACTAATAAAATTTTAAATCATAAAGTGAGACATATCATGAAAAAATTAAAATATCAATTATATGTTGGTTTACTGCTCGCGATCGTTGTTTATTCTTGCGAAAAGAAACCAATCGAAAGGTTTGTACCTGACCGGATGTTTACGCCAACGGCAATCAGCGTTCAGGGTGGGGATACCGCAGTTACTATCAGTTGGCCGGCCTCACTGTTTTCAGCAGGAAGAGGTGCTACCTATACACTGGAAATTTCCGAAGACACCACTTTCCAGGCAGCGCCAGCATTGACGATGACGGTTGATTCAACAACAAAAACGATTACTGATGACAGCCTGCGCGATCGTGTTCCTTATTTTGCCAGGGTGAAAGCCAATAAAACGGATAATTCAGCTGAGTCTGACTGGGTTGAAACAGATACTCATTTTACGTTAATCGGCGTGCAGATCTTTCAGCCAATCCAGGCGAGCGATATCATAGACAATTCTGTTATCCTGAACTGGACACCAACAACCGGCGTAAATAAAATTTTGTTTACCGCTGCAAACGGAGATACAATGTCAGTAGCCGTTACAGGCGATGAAAATACCGCCGGTCAAAAGATCGTTACTGGTTTAACTGCAGGAACTGCCTATTCCGCAGAAATTTTTGCCGGAACAAAAAGTAAAGGCCTTTTGAATTTTACAACCAAAGAAAAAGTAACCGGCGACAATGTGATTGATTTGAGAGGAATAACAGATAATCCCGAAGTTTTGTATGATACATTGCCCCAAATTCCGGATGGTTCAATTGTGCTTTTGAAAAGAGGACTTACTTATTCAATACCGGGAAGTTATTCTTTTGACCGGTCGGTTTCGATTCAGAGTGGTTTAGGATTTGGTGCTCCGGCAAAATTGTTACTTGATGGAAATTTTGATGCCAAGGATGGGAACATCGATTCATTGCATTTTTCTGATTTAACTATTGCAAATCATGATGGTAATTCTGATTATTTCTTCAACATAGGCCATGCAGCAGTTATTGGAAATCTGACGGTTGATAATATTACAACAGAAGGGCAGTTCAGCAATTCGTTTATCCGGTTGAAGAAGGCTGGTGCCGACATTCAACACCTCGTGATCAACAACAGCATCATCGATAGTTTTGGTGTTGCTTCAAAATATGCAGTCTTTTATGCAAACGCCAGCAGCAGCGCCGTGATAGAAAACATCGATATCACCAACAGCACTTTCTATTATTTCTATTATTTTATCAGGCAGGAAAAAGTAACCGGAAATACTTTAAACATCACCAATTGTACGTTCAACAATTTTGTGAACCAGGGTGGCTACTTTATCAATTATTCAGGCACCTGGCCCACAACATTTACTATCTCGAACACCATACTTGGAAGCACGTTGGATCCAACTTCATCTAATGGAATTAAGTCCTCAGGAAATCCATCAATTTCCAACACGTATGCCACAAGCGATGATGTGTTCAGTAGTAACCCGATAACCGGCACAAATTCTTATTCCGGTACATCGACAGATTTGTTTGCAGATCCTGCCAATGGAGATTTCACAATTAAAGATGGTTCGTTTGCAGGAAAAAGTACGGCCGGTGATCCGTGCTGGAGACAATAGTTTTTTTAAGTTTCGATAATCAAGTAAAGATACGTTCCGCTACTGCTTTCGCTTTGGACCTATTTTCCAAAGTTATGCGGTGGTGGACGTTTTCTTTCTTTCAAAAGAAAAACGCTCAGGAAATTCAGCCTTAAAACCAGTGAAAATTTTGTTACTCTTATTTATGGCGTTGGCATCCGGAAGTTGGATGTGTGGATGTAAAAAATCCCATATCCAATTGCCGCCAACAACGGTTGACACCTCAGGAAATGATAGTGGCTCTACAACTTCTTCATCAGATTCTCTTGCTTTTCCAGGAGCCGAAGGCGGTGGAAGATTTGCAAAAGGTGGCAGGGGCGGAACTGTATATGAAGTAACCAACCTGGACGACGCGGGTGCAGGAAGTTTGAGAGATGCAGTAAGTCAGCCCAACCGAACCATAGTTTTTCGCATTGGAGGAATTATACATTTAAAAAGTACCTTAAAAATTGCACAGGATAATATCACGATTGCAGGTCAAACTGCGCCGGGAGATGGGATTTGCATTGCCGGATATACTTTATCAATCCAGGCAAATAATATTATCGTCCGTTACATTCGTTGCCGGCTCGGTGATGAAAACGACGATGAGGATGATGCGATGCACAGCACTCAAAAAGAAATGCATGATATCATTGTCGACCATTGTTCTTTGAGTTGGTCGGTTGATGAAACCGGAACTTTTTATGACATAAAAAATTTCACACTACAATGGTGTATCCTCAGTGAAAGCCTTTATAATTCTGTTCATTCAAAAGGTGAGCATGGCTATGGTGGAATTTGGGGTGGCAATAAAGCTTCATTTCATCATAATTTATTGGCCGATCATACAAGCCGAAACCCACGATTTTGTGGCAGTCGCTACACAGGTAAACCGGACGAAGAAATGGTTGATTTCAGGAACAATGTGATTTATAATTGGGGCAGGTTAAATTCTGTGTATGGCGGTGAAGGCGGCAATTACAACATGGTCAATAATTATTACAAACCTGGTCCCGCAACGCCCGGAAACGTTACTGTGAGTTCAGCTTCCAACAAAAGAAATCGCATTTTGAATTATACAAGTTATTATTATTCTTTCGACGCTGCCGTTTACCCTGACACTTTGTGGGGCGGAAAATTTTATATCGATGGAAATTATGTGGACGGCTACCCGGATGTGACTGCCCACAACTGGACAAAAGGTGTGCAGAAAGATGGCTACAGCGGAGCCGCAGAATTAATTACGAAAGCCAAACAAGATCATCCTTTTCCTTATGAATATGTAAAAACGCAAACTGCTGAAGATGCTTACCGGTCTGTATTAGACAGCGCCGGCGCCATTCTTCCGAAACGCGATATCATAGACGCAAGAATTGTTCATGATGCAGAAAACGGAACCGCAACTTATGAAGGGCCAACTTATGCCGCCTACAACAGCACCGGCATTTCTCATCCTTCAGGAATAATTGACTCGCAAAATGATGTTGGCGGTTATCCTGATTATAAAAATGGAACAGCACCCACTGATTCAGATCATGATGGAATGCCTGATGATTGGGAAAAAGCGAAAGGGTTGGATCCAAATAATGCAAAAGATGGAAATGAGTTTACACTCAATAAAAGTTATACCAATCTTGAAGTGTATTTGAACAGCGGAACCGGAATGTAATTTGAAAATTAAATAATTGTGTATTGATAAGAGCAAAAAATAAAAAATTTTTAAATGTTGGTTTACTGGCCGGATTGTTTTTGACTTTGCTTGCCTTTCAACCGAAAAAAAAGATAATAGTCTATCTCATCGGTGATTCTACAATGGCCGATAAGGAAGTGAAAGCTTATCCGGAAACCGGCTGGGGCATGCCGTTTCATTACTTTTTTGATTCTGATGTAACTGTGGACAACCGCGCCAAAAACGGCAGAAGCACGCGCACTTTTATTGAAGAAGGAAGATGGCAACCGGTTGTTGATAATTTGAATGATGGCGATTATGTGTTGGTACAATTCGGTCATAACGATGAAGTACAAACGAAAAAAAGTTATACCACTCCGGAACAATTTACCTCTAATCTTGAAAAGTTTGTGAACGAATCAAGAGCAAAAAATGCAATTCCGATTTTGATAACTCCTGTTGCGAGAAGAAGATTTGATAAGCAGGGAAAGATTGAAGAAACGCACGCCCAATACATGCAACTGGTAAAAGACGTAGCGACAAAATTAAATGTTCCGCTTATCGATTTGGATAAAGAAAGCCAGCAACTGGTTCAACAATTTGGCCCTGGTGCATCAAAGTATTTATACAATCATTTAGAACCCGGAGAAAATCCGCATTATCCATATGGAAGGGCCGATAATACTCATTTCAGTGAATTGGGAGCAAGAAAAATGGCGGAGATAGTTATACATGATATTCTAAAATTAAATACCGGTTTAGAAAAATACATTCGCAAGGTTGAACCGAAAAAGATAAAATGAAAAGTAAATTAAAAATAAAAATTTCCTTTTTTGTTTGTTTGCTGGGAGCAGAATGCTTACTGGCTTTTAGCCTCCCGGCAAAAAAGCACTTTACCATCTGGATGATTGGTGATTCAACCATGTGCCAATACGATTCAGCACGTTTTCCCCTAACTGGCTGGGGAATGAAGTTTGCGGAATATTTTGACTCCTCTGTAACCATAGAAAACAAAGCAAAAGGTGGCCGGAGTACAAGGACTTTTATTGCTGAAAACCGCTGGCAGCCCATTCTTGATCATTTGTCAAAAGGAGATTATGTTTTTATTCAGTTTGGTCACAATGACGAAGCAAAAAATTATCCCGACCGGTATACCCCCCCCGAAGATTACCGTAAAAATCTCATCAAATTCGTTTCTGAAACAAGACAAAAGGAAGCAATCCCGGTTTTAATTACACCGGTGAGCCGGAGAAAATTTGATGCAAATGGAAAGGCTTTGGAAACACATGAAGTGTATTCAAAAATTGTTCGTGAAGTGGCAGCTGAACAAAAAGTTCCCCTTATCGATCTCGACGCAATGAGTCTTAATTTACTACAAAAAATGGGTAGGGAAAATTCGCGGCTTTTATTCATGCAATTGGCGCCTGGGGAAGATCCGGATTATCCTTCGGGCATTCATGACAACACTCATTTTAATGCGTTTGGCGCAAGGCATATCGCCGAATTGGTTTTGCAGGGAATCGAGAAGTTGCATTTGGAATTGGCAGAAAGAATTGTAAAAAATAAAACAGAAAAATGAATTATAAAATCATCTTTATGAAGAAGAAAAATCTATTAAAATTTATTCCGGTTGCGTTGGCATTTGGAATGCTTGCGGCAGGTTGCTCAGCGCAGAAAGAAGCCGAACAGGGATGGAAAGATTACTCAGCGTTAGTGAAAAAGATTGTTCCTCCAACCTTTGCCGACAAAGATTTTTCTGTTTTGGATTATGGCGCTAAAGCGGATGGTTCTACTGATTGTCTTCCTGCAATAAAAGCAGCCATATCGGATTGCAACAAAGCCGGCGGTGGAAGAGTATTGATTCCTTCCGGTAATTATTTTGTAAAAGGCCCGATCCATTTATTGAGTAATGTAAACCTTCATTTGGATGATAATGCTGTTTTAAAATTCAGCACTGATGATAATGATTATTTGCCGGTAGTGCTCACTCGTTTTGAAGGGGTTGAACTTATGAATTATTCACCGCTTGTTTACGCTAACGGACAAACGAATATTGCGGTAACCGGGAAGGGAACGCTGGATGGACAAGCCGACAATGATCATTGGTGGAATTGGGTTGGTAAAAAATCATTCGGTTGGAAAGAAGGAATGCCCAAACAAAGTGACAAAGAAAACGAACCAAAGCTGATGAAAATGGCGGCAGAAAATGTGCCTGTGAATGACCGCGTTTTTGGTAAAGGACATTACATGCGCCCGACGATGATCGAGGTTTACAATTGTAAAAACATTTTGATCGAAGGTGTTACGATTACCAACACACCTTTCTGGATCATTCATCCGACGCTAAGTCAAAACATTACTGTAGATGGAATTACAACGAACAGTTTAGGTCCGAATAATGACGGTTGCGACCCGGAATCATGTAGCGATGTAATGATCAAAAACTGTTCGTTTACAGATGGCGATGATTGTATTGCCATCAAAAGCGGCCGCGATGCTGATGGCCGCAGGGTGAATGTTCCCTCAAAAAATATAATTGTTCAGGATTGCCAGATGAAAGACGGACACGGAGGTGTGGTGATCGGTAGCGAAACCTCAGGTGGCGTGATGAACGTGTATGCCCAAAATAATGTGATGAACAGCCCCCATTTGGAACGGGCAATCAGGATTAAGTCAAATGCTTGCCGCGGTGGCGTTTTGAAGAATTTTTATTTCAGGAATATTACTGTAGGGCAGGTGCACGAAGCAGTGGTTAAGATCAACATGCATTATGCAAATGAAAAAGGCCCGGATTGCCATTACATCCCAACTTTAAACGGAGTATATGTTAGAAATGTGAAAAGTCAGAAAAGCGAATACGCAATTTATATTGAAGGATTGGATGAAAAACCGGTCAGCAATATTCATATTGAGAATTGTTCTTTTCAAAATGTAAAAAAAGAAAATTTCATCAAAGATGCAAATGATTTGCACTTGGAAAAGACAACAGTAAATGGAAAGAAAGTAGAGATCTCTAAATAGGCTACTTCACATCGGAACCTGGAAATACTATGAAACGTCGTGAATTATTAAAATATGGATCTGTAGCAGCTTTGGCAGGTGTAATACCGCGGGCTTCGGCGCTTGCTTCTGAGCGAAATTTTTCAAATGGAACAACAGTTAAACAATATGATATTTTTGAATTAACGTTGAAGGGGCCTTCAAATGGAAATCCTTTTCTTGAGATTTCAATAAGTGCCATTTTTACCCTTGGGCATCGTAACGTTGAGGTCGAAGGATTTTACGATGGGAATGGAAAATATAAGATTCGTTTTATGCCAGATACTATTGGTAGTTGGGCTTATCAAACAAAGAGCGATTCAAAATTACTTAACGGCAAAAAAGGAAATTTTACTTGTATTAAAGCATCCGGAAATAACCATGGGCCTGTATCTGTTGCCCGTACCTGGCATTTTTCGTATGCTGACGGAACTCCTTTCTTCCCTTTCGGCACTACCTGTTATGGATGGATACATCAATCGGATGCAATGGTAGAGCAAACGCTGGAAACGTTGAAGGCGAATGCATTTAACAAAGTACGGATGTGTGTTTTCCCAAAGTGGTACGAGTATAACCGGGATGAACCCAAGTTCTATCCTTTTCCACGGACGGATGATAAATCGCAGCCGAATGATTTCAGTCATTTCAATCCTGATTTTTTTGAGAATTTGGATTATTGCGTTGGCAAGCTTCGCGAACTTGGTATTGAAGCGGATATAATTTTATTTCATCCGTATGATCATTGGGGATATGCAGATATGCCGGTTGAAGTTCAGGAAAGATATGTGCGATATTTGATAGCGAGACTTTCTGCCTACCGGAATGTTTGGTGGTCTCTTGCAAATGAGTACGATTTTATGAAAAACATGAGTGCCCAGGATTTCCGGCATCTTCTTTATTTAGTGCAACAATATGATCCTTATCAGCACCTTCGTTCGATGCATTATTCACGGAAAATTCCAGATTATGCGGATCCTGTTTATACTCATGCAAGTTTGCAGACGGCAAATTTTTCTAAAGGAATAAAATGGCGAAATGATTGGAAAAAGCCGGTTGTTTATGATGAGGTGCAATATGAAGGAAATATTCCCAGCCGTTGGGGAAATATTACAGGAGAAGAATTGACAAGACGATTTTGGCTGGGGATTATGGTTGGATGCTATGTGTCACATGGAGAAACTATTTTGAAACCAGGCGATGAAACAAATAAACAACAAGATTTGTGGTGGTCCAAAGGTGGTGTGTTGAGAGGGGAAAGCCCTAAGAGGATAGCCTTCATAAAAAAAATTGTAGAGGAGTCGACTGTAACCGGTTTTACTCCTTCAGAAAACAGCAAAGTTGCAACCGAAACTTCCAATCCCGCCAATCCAAAATTAAAGATCCTGATCTTTTATTTTGATTGCCATCAACCCTTATTATGGGAATATCATTTGGATGATAACCAGTATAAAGCGGAATTGATCGATACCTGGAACATGGAAATACGTCAGTTACCTGGTACTTATACCAAAAAAGCGGAATTGAAGTTAATTGGCAAGCCACGACAGTTAATCCGCTTTACTCAAATTTAAATGGCTGAGAAATTATGAAGTTAATTATCCATCAATTTAAACTTATCATAACAGTTGTCCTTTTTGTTTTCGTTGGCAATGTACTCTGTGCTCAAAAGGAAAACAGCATTAAAGACGTTTCCGGCTTTCAGGACAGCAAGCACCACTGGATGGACATAACGGATCATGAACAGGTAATTGTTCCCACTAAAGATCAGAAGCGCTACAATCCTTCACAGGTGGGGGAAATTGCGGATAATATTTTATTGTATCAGCAGCCGAATGGAGGTTGGCCTAAAAACTATGATATGCTTGCTGTACTTACTGACAGCCAAAAAGCTGTACTTGCACAACACAGAGATTCTTTACATACCACCTTTGATAACGGTGCCACACACACGCAAATTGAATACCTCGCCAAGGCGCACCAATTATTGGGGAATAAAAAATATGAAGACGCCGCACTTCGGGGAATTCATTACATTTTGGAGGCCCAATATGACAATGGAGGATGGCCACAGTTTTATCCTGATGTAAAAGGCTATCGCAAATACATCACCTTTAATGACGGTGCGATGGTGGGTGTAATGACTGTACTGCAACATATTGTTCAGAATGATTCATATTATGACTTTGTGAATCAGGATATGAGAAGTGAAGTAGAAAAGGCCTACCAAAAAGGAATTCAATGCATTTTAAAATGCCAGATTGTTGAAAACGGGGTGCGAACGGTTTGGTGCCAGCAACATGATAATGTTACTTTAAAACCTGTCGGTGCCAGGGCTTTTGAACTGCCGGGAAAAGCAAGTGCAGAAAGTGTCCAGATTGTTCGTTTACTCATGAACGTTAGAAAGCCTGATCAGCAAATTATTGATGCGGTAAAAAATGCCGTTGAATGGTTTGAAAAGGTAGAAATTAAAGGAGAAAGAATTAAGACAATTCCTGCAAAACGGGTCACTTATAAATACCACGCAGCAAACAATGATAAAGTGGTGGCGCAGGATCCTTCGGCACCACCAATTTGGACGAGGTATTATACTTTGAAAACTGACATTCCATTTTTTGCAAACAGGGATGGAAAAGCAGTTTACAAATTCTCAGAAGTGGCAAGGGAACGTCGCACGGGTTATGGCTGGTTTGGATATTGGCCACAGGATTTGATTTCAAAGGATTATCCTGCCTGGCTAAAAAGAATTAAACAATAAATTTTTACCGATGAAACACAAAAACTTTTCATTGATTTTACTAGGTGTTTTTTGTTCAATGGCTATAATGAGTTTTACAAAAATTCATGGCAAGGTTGTTTGTTTTGGAGATTCTATTACGCATGGGGCGCAGGTTAATGGAAAAAGTTGGGTTTATTTTTTATCCCAGGATCACAAAGGAATTGATTTTGTAAATGCCGGAAGAAATGGAAGGAAGACGGCAGATAAAGAAGAATTGTTACCTGTTTTGAAGGAGAATCCTGGTGCAGATTACTTCCTTATCTTTTTAGGTGTAAATGATTTGAAAGATGGAAGCGATGCAATGGTAAATAGCTGTGTTGAAAACATGAAATGGATGATCAACAAGATAAGGGAAACAAATGCAAAAGCGAAGATCATAATCCTGTCGCCAAGTGATATCAAGCTGCAAACGATGAATGAGTTGAACAGGGGCAAAAAGTATAATGAAAACACGAAGCAATCTTTGTACAAGCTGGAAAAGAAATACAGGCAGCTGGCTGAAGATGAGCACACTGGTTTCATTTCTTTGTTGCATGTTGTTTCAAAAGCAAATTATGCAGACGGATTGCATCCAAATATTGCAGGCCAAAAAGAAATCGCCAAGGCCGTTTGGAAAGGATTAAAAAAATTAGATAAATAATTGTTTAAAGTAAATGAAGTTTTTTAAAGGAATTTTATTTTGCTGCTGCATTGGTTTATTTTCTTTCACTTCAAAACACAAAGTGGAAGTAAAATACAATTATGTTGTTGCAAAAGACGGGAGCGGCGATTTTACAACCATCCAGGCTGCCATTCAGGCTGCCAAATCGTTTCCCTATAAACGCATTCGCATTTTTATTAAGAATGGTGTTTATCACGAAAAGATTTTTGTGCCGTCATGGAATACCAGGATTTCTCTGATTGGCGAAAGTGAAGACAGCACCATTATTTCTTATGATGATTATTTTAAAAGAATAAACAAAGGCCCTAACAGTACTTTTTATACGCCCACTTTATTGGTGCAGGGAAATGATTTTCATGCAGAAAACCTGACCGTTGAAAATACAGCCGGGCCGGTCGGACAAGCGCTTGCATTGTCAGTGGAAGCCGACCGTTGTTCATTCAAAAATTGCAAATTCCTGGGAAACCAGGACACAGTCTATCTTTCGGGCGAAAGAAACCGCCAGTACTTTTCCAATTGTTATATTGAAGGAACTACTGATTTTATATTTGGTGAGGCGACTGCTTTATTTGAAAAATGTATCATTAATTGTAAAGCCAATTCCTACATCACCGCAGCGTCAACACCTGAGGGCGTTCCTTATGGCCTTGTTTTTAAGAATTGTTCGATCACGGCCAAAGCCGGGGTAACAGATGTTTTTTTGGGGAGACCCTGGAGAAAGTTTGCAAAAGTGGTTTTTATTCAATGCAACATGGAGGCTTTTATTGATAACAAAGGGTGGAGTAACTGGAATGGGACGGATAGTTACAAAACTGTTTTTTATGCAGAAAGAAATTCTTGCGGTGCGGGAGCAGATACTACAGAAAGGATTTCATGGTCACATCAATTGACAAAAGAACAGGCTGAAAAATACTCCATTCAAAATATTTTTTCCGGTTATAAAAACTGGGATCCATTAAAAGATTTTGATCAATGAAAAGACGTTTGTGTATAACCGTTATACTTTTATTTTTTGGTTTTTCCTTTGCAAGTGCACAGGAATCGATACCATTATGGCAAGGTGTGAAAATGCCCAACTCAAAAGGACTGAATATCAGCGATAGCATAGCCCGGCAAAGAGCTTTCCGTGTAGCGGTGCCGCGCATGTATGCTTTCTTTCCTTCGGAAGATGATAATTGTGGAGCAGCTGTGGTGATTTTTCCGGGCGGAGGATATAGTCACATTGCTTTAAATCTTGGGGGATTTCAATTGGCCAAATGGTTTAATACACTTGGTTTAAGCGCCTTTGTAGTTGAGTACCGGCTTCCCAATTCTCCTGATATAATTACCACAGAATTGGCGCCGCTTCAGGATGGTCAGCGGGCATTACAAATTGTAAGAGCCAACGCTGTAAAGTGGGGGATTGATCCGAAAAAAGTAGGCGTAATGGGTGCTTCAGCCGGTGGGCATCTCGCTTCATGGGTTGGAACGGCACAAAAGAATATTACCACTTTGGATGATTCTGTATCAGTCACTTCGATAAGACCGGATTTTATGATCCTGGTTTCTCCTGTAATTGATATGCGAAAATATGCGCATAAGGGAAGCCGCGAAAGCTTGTTGGGAATTAACCCATCTGAAAAATTAATTGAAGAATATTCCAGCCAAAATAATGTAACAGATCAAACCCCTCCTTGTTTTATTGCAGATGCTTTCAATGATAAAACGGTGATGCCAATGAACAGTTTATTATTTTATGAAGCGTTATTGAAAAATCATGTATCCACAAGTTTCCATGTTTTTCCGCAGGGAGGCCATGCGATCAATATTAATAACAATCCCGGTTCAACTCATTTGTGGAAGGACTTATGTGCCGAATGGTTAAAAGAAATGGGATTCATTTCTTTTAAAAATTAAATTGAATATGAAAATTGTTTTCTTGTTGCTTTTTGTGCTTGTTGCTTTTCAAATTTGCAAAGGTCAGCAGAAAATTATCGTCGTTGCCAAAGATGGTGGTGGCAATTTTTCAACTGTGCAGGAAGCCTTCAATTCAATTCCCGAAAACAATAAAAGTGCAGTAACCGTTTTTATCAAAGATGGCGTTTATAAAGAAAAATTGCATTTGGATGCTACCAAAGATTTCGTGAGTGTAATTGGCCAGGATGAATACAAAACCATACTTACCAATGACGATCATACAGGTAAGGTTACACGAAAAGGAGATACAATCAACACGCGGGATTCCTATAGTTTTATTGTTTATGCAAACAACTTCACTGCCAGGAATATTACTATTCAAAATGATGCCGGTTTTACAGCGGGACAAGCCGTCGCACTTGAATCGGATGGCGACAAAGCCAGGTATTACAATTGCCGGCTTGTTGGTTTCCAGGATGTCTTGTTTACCAATAATCCCGACAGCAGGCAGTTCTACAACGATTGTTACATCGAAGGAACTACCGATTTCATTTTTGGATCAGCTACCGCCTGGTTTGAACATTGTCACATTCACAGTAAAAAGAATTCACACGTAACTGCTGCCTCTACTCCGCAGAATCATTCCTTTGGTTATGTTTTTAATGATTGTGTCCTCACAGGAGATACAACGCTTCACAATGTTTCACTCGGACGTCCATGGCGCCCTTTTGCTTCCGTGACTTACATCCATTGTTATATTGGTGCAGATGTAAAGCCGGAAGGATTTAGTAATTGGAACAAAACAGATAATTATAAAACCGCCCGATATGCAGAGTACGACGATTTTGGTCCGGGTGCAGATAAATCCGGAAGGGTTGTATGGGAGAAGCAATTGAATGATAAAGAAGTTAAAAACTACACTGTCGAAAATGTGTTAGGCGGATGGATTCCCGGGCAATTTGAATAGTAGTATAAATCACAAAAAATGATTTTTAGGTCAAAAAAAAGCGTTGAAAGTATTGGAAGACAAATTCAATTTTTGTTGTTCCGGAAATTAAATGTCCTTTGCTGTCTGCTGCTTTGTTTTTTTGCAATAAAGGCCAAGGCACAATCACTAAAGGGCATTACAGGTGTACCCGATACTTCTTATACAACTTTTAGTGCATGGCAAAAGATGAAAAAGCATTTTCCTGATGTTACCATTGTGCAGGAGTTTCATTATCCGGATGTGCTGCAAAAGAAGGGAATGACTTACTGCACAATTAATCACCGCAATCTTCTGATAGATGCGTTTTTTCCAAAGGGGAAAAATGACGAAACATTACCTGCCGTTATCATGGTTCATGGCGGTGGCTGGAGATCCGGTAATCGCACGCAGCATTATCCGCTGGCTCAACGTCTCGCTCATCTCGGATATGTTTGTTTTACTCCCGAATACCGGCTGTCAACCGAAGCTTTGTTTCCTGCTGCAGTTTATGATATTAAGGCGGCGATAAGATGGGTAAAAGCGAATGCATCCATTTATCATGTAGATACTTCAAAAATAGTTATTGCAGGATTTTCTGCAGGCGGCGAACTCGCAGCTTTTATGGGCACAACTCAGAACATGCCTCTTTTCGAAGGAAGCGATTGTAATGAGGGAATGCCGACTAATCTGGCTGCGGTAATTGATATTGATGGAACGCTTTCCTTCGTTAACAGTGAAAGTGGTGAAGGCGATGATAGCAAGCACACCTCTGCTGCTACTTATTGGTTTGGCTACCCTAAACAAGGAAATGAAGTATTGTGGAAAACTGCTTCACCATTGAGTTACGTGAGTTCGCAAACACCGCCAACTTTATTTATCAACAGCAGTTTGGCTCGCATGCATGCGGGAAGGAATGATTATGTTCACGTGCTTGACAGCAATCATATTTATTCGGAGGTGCATACTTTTAAAGGAGCGCCTCATTCATTTTGCTTATTCAATCCGTGGTTTGAACCAACAATGAAATATATTGAAGGATTTCTTAAAAAAGTTTTTCATCAATAAATTGATAAAAATGTTTGAATCGTTTGAAATAGCATGAAGAAAATTCTATATACTATATTATTATTTTCATTTGTTTTTGGAGCAAGTGCACAGTCGATTTCAAAAGTATGGGTCGCGGATAATGGTAACGGCACTTATAAAAATCCAATCATCAATGCAGACTATTCTGATCCGGATGCGATAAGAGTTGGGAATGATTTCTATATGGTTTCTTCCAGTTTTGAAGATATTCCCGGCTTACCGATTCTGCATTCAAAAGATTTGGTGAATTGGATGATCATCGGGCATGCTTTGATGCGCCAACCGCCTTATGAGCACTTTTCAAAACCGCAACACGGTGATGGAGTTTGGGCGCCGGCGATCCGTTTTCACAATGGAAAATTTTACATTTATTATCCGGATCCTGATTATGGAATTTACCTGGTAAGAGCAAAAGATCCGGCGGGACCGTGGAGTAAGCCAGTTCTTGTTTACCCGGGAAAAGGTTTGATCGATCCTTGTCCTTTATGGGATGATGATGGTAACGTTTATCTCGTTCATGCATTTGCCGGAAGCCGCGCGGGAATTAAAAGTGTTATCGTCGTGAATCAATTAAATCGTGAGGGAACGAAAGTAATTGACGAAGGAAAAATTGTTTATGATGGTCACGAAAAAGATCCAACAATTGAAGGACCTAAATTCTATAAACGAAATGGATATTATTACATTTTCGCTCCTGCAGGTGGTGTTTCCACGGGATGGCAGGTTGTGTTACGTTCCAGAAACATTTACGGTCCTTACGAACGAAAAGTGGTGATGAACCAGGGCTCTACGAATATCAACGGCCCTCACCAGGGAGCCTGGGTAACAACACAAACGGGGCAAGATTGGTTCTTACATTTTCAGGATAAAGGGCCTTATGGCCGCGTTGTTCATTTGCAACCATTGCAATGGAAAAATAACTGGCCGGTGATAGGAACTGATAAAGATGGTGAGGGAATTGGCGAGCCCGTGATGGTTTATAAAAAGCCGGATGTGGGCCACACTTTGCCAGTTGAAACGCCACAGCAAAGTGATGAATTCAATGAAAATTCTTTGGGCTTACAATGGCAATGGATGGCCAATCCTCAAGCCAATTGGTATTACATGAATAAATCAAATGGCAGCCTTCGATTGTATTCTGCAAAGACTCCTGACAGTGCAAAAAACTTGTGGGATGTTCCCAATGTCTTGCTACAAAAATTTCCTGCTGAAGAATTTATGGTAACGACAAAAATGAATTTTCATCCTAATCAAAAATTGCAAAATGAAAAAGCCGGATTGACAATAATGGGAATGAGTTATGCCAACATCGGGTTAAAAAGCATCAAGGGAAAATTGCATTTGGTATATGGTGTATGTGAAAATGCGCAAAAGGGAAAATCAGAAAATGAAAAAGTGATTTCTGAATTTCCGGGAGGTGAAATTTATTTGCGGGTAAAAGTGATGAAAGGTGCTAAATGCCGCTTCAGTTATAGTTTTGATGGGAAAGGATTTAAAGATATTGATGAAACTTTTACCGCCCGGGAAGGAAGATGGATTGGCGCAAAAGTAGGGCTGTTTTGTACGAGAGAATCACAAACCAATGATTCGGGATATGCAGATTTTGATTGGTTCAGGATCGAAGCTTTACGATAATTGGGATTATAAAAAATATAGGTTACAAAAAATGAAAATTAAGTGTATTTGTTTGTTTACTGTAATTGGTTTCAAAATGAAGGAAAACCGGAAAATGATAACGTTTTCGGTATCGTTTGCGTAAATAAATAACCGCTTTGACATGGATATTTATAAATATGGGGTTACAATTGTTTATTCACAGGATGTTTTTTTGGAGGTGTGTGGAATAGCCGGTGAAAAATAAATATCATAAAGATGAAAATAACGTTTTGCTTTTCTTTTTTCCTTGTGATCTCTGCTTCTTGCCATGCTCAAAATGCAGCGGAATACAACAAGGAAATGGCAAAAACGGCTATGACGATTTGGAAGGATTCTGTTACAACAAATAATAAACCTGCAAAATGGAATTACGACCAGGGTGTGATCCTGAAAGGGATTGAAGGTTTGTGGAAGTTTACAGGAGAAGGTAAATATTTTGACTATATGCAAAAGAGCATGGATTTTTTCATAGATGAAAAAGGGAATATCCGCACTTATAAATTTGGCAATTATACACTCGACAATATTTTGTGTGGAAGGATATTGCTTACTCTTTATGAAGTGACTGGTAAAGAAAAATATTACAAAGCTGCGGAAACTTTACGGGAGCAGTTAAGACAACAGCCACGGATAGACGAAGGAGGGTTTTGGCATAAGAAAATTTATCCCGATCAAATGTGGCTCGACGGACTTTATATGGCCGAACCTTTTTATGCAGAATGGGCTTCGATGTTCCATGAGGATTCCGATTTTAATGATATTGCCAGGCAATTTATTGTAATGGAAAAGTATGCCCGCGATCCCAAAACCGGTTTATTGTATCACGGATATGATGCTTCAAAAAAAGAAGCGTGGGCCAATAAAAATACGGGTTTGTCTTCTAATTTCTGGGCTCGGGCAATGGGTTGGTATGGAATGGGCCTGGTAGATGCTTTGCAATATTTCCCAAAAGATCATCCTGAAAGAAAAGAATTAATGGGTATTTTAAAACGATTTGCTGCAGCAGTTTCAAAAGTTCAGGATTCGCAAAGTGGTTTGTGGTGGGATGTTTTGAATTATGCCCACAGGAAAGGAAATTTTGAAGAAGCTTCCGCAAGCTGCATGTTTGTTTATACATTGGCAAAAGGAGTGAGGCTTGGATATTTACCTTCTTCGTATTTAGCGGTTGCCAAAAAAGGATACTCAGGAATTGCAAAAAAGTTTGTTACTAACGCCAACGGACAAACGAATTTGGAAGGAACGGTTAGTGTTTCGGGATTAGGTGGACATCCTTATCGAGATGGAACGTATAATTATTACATTAATGAAAAAGTGGTAACGAATGATCCGAAAGGTATTGGCGCTTTTTTACTGGCTACTGATGAAATGGAATTGTTACCCACTCTTTCGATTGGTAAAGGAAAAACGGTTACGCTTGATTGCAATTTCAATCATGAAATGAGAAGGAATATAAGGGGAGAACCTGAGCAATTTCATTATATCTGGAATGAAATGGATAACAACGGTTATTCAATGTTTGGAAATATTTTTAGAAAGTATGGTGTAGATACTAATTCTCTTAAAACCGCCCCAACACTGGATAATTTAAAAAATACTTCCATTTATATTATTGTAGATCCGGATGATGCAAGAGAAAATCCTCATCCAAATTATATCAGCAGTTGTGACATTAATTCCATTTATCAGTGGGTAAAAAATGGTGGCGTTCTTCTTTTATTTGGTAACGATTCAGCGAATGTTGAGTTTGCTCATTTTAATCAGCTTGCGGAAAAATTTGGTATTCATTTCAATTATGATTGCCAGAATAAAGAAACAGGCAGAAACTTTTATATGGCTAAAATTGACGTGAACAACAATCATTTTTTTAAAGGAGTCAACAAAGTTTATATCAAAGAATATTCTTCGCTTTCAGTTAATCCTCCTGCTGAAAGTGTCCTGAAACAGGGAAATATAAATGTGGCTGCAGTTGCTAAAGTTGGCAAGGGGAGTGTGTTTGCGGTTGGAGATCCATGGTTTTATAATGAATATACTGATGGAAGAAAAATACCTCCGCATTACCAAAATTTCAAGGCAGCGGAAGATTTAGTAAAATGGGCAATAGGACAAGGGAAAACTAATTTGAAAAAATAAAAAAACAATTATTTGTTGATTTACTGTCAGTCAAAAACAACAAGATGAAAAGAACAAAACATATCATTTCAATAACAGCTTTCCTGCTGCCTTTGTTGGTATGTGGTCATTCTTTTGCCCAGGCCAAAATTGTTGTCGATAAAAAAGGAGGTGGGAACTTTACTTCCATCCAGGCAGCGATAAGTAGCTTGACTGATTCGTCAAATACTTCAAGATTGATCTTCATAAAGAATGGAACTTATGATGAAAAAATAATGATCAGTAAGTGTAAGGTAATACTTGAAGGCGAAAGCAGGGACAGCGTGATCATTAAGCAATCGATCGCGAGGGATGAATGGAGATGCGATCATAGAGATGATTGGGGCGTTGCTACCATGAATATTAATGCCGATGACATTACATTGGAAAACCTAACAATTGAAAACACTTATGGATTTGAAAATAAAACAGCAAGAATTGTAAGCTGCACAGCTGATACAATCACCCATCAGAAGAAGATTCCTTTTAACGGCCATCAAATGGCATTGCGCACAATCGACAATACAAGGATGAAAGCGATAAATGTTCATTTTAAATCTTATGCCGGCGATACCGTGAGTCCCTGGAATGTAAAAAGCGGAATGTTTTATTTTAAAGATTGCATTATGGAAGGTGGCGTCGATTTTTATTGTCCCCGTGGATGGGCTTATGCAGAAGATTGTCGTTTTTATGCAAACACAGGTCCTGCAAGCATTTGGCACGATGGTTCGGGAAATGAAGATGAAAAATCTGTTTTTAAAAATTGTTCATTTGACGGATATAAAAATTTCGATCTTGGCCGCTATCACAAGGATGCGCAATTTTATTTGGTGAATTGCTTGTTTTCAAAGAATATGGCTGATCGTGATATTTATCTCGTTCCCACTTCTAATAAGATCAAATGGGGAAGGAGAGTTTATTATTACGATTGCCACAGAACCGGTGGAGATTTTACATGGTTTAAAAATAATCTTTCATCCGCTAAAGAAGCGCCTTCTTCAAAAGAAATAAATCCATTTTGGGTTTTTGGCAATCGTTGGAATCCTTTAAAATCAGAAGAAATAACAAATTGAAAATTGTAAAAATAGTATGAAATTATCCCGATATACACTAAAAAACATTCCGTTAGGTAAGGTTTCTTTACCTGATGAAGAGATGTTTGAATTGCCTGAAAAGGTTTTGCAGTTCGGAACCGGAATTTTGCTTCGTGGATTGCCGGATTATTTTATTGATGCTGCCAATAAAGTCGGCATTTTTAATGGAAGGATCGTTGTGGTAAAGTCAACTTCAAAGGGAGATACAGCAGCCTTTGACAAGCAGGATGGCCTTTACACTTTGTGTGAACGTGGCATCCAGGATGGTAAAAAAGTGGAAGAGAATATTGTTTGTTCTGCTATCAGTCGTGTTTTGAATGCCAATGACGAATGGAGTGAAATCCTGAAATGTGCACACAATCAAGAATTACAAATAATTATTTCCAATACGACAGAAGTAGGTATTCAGTTGGTGAAGGATGATATTCATAAACATCCGCCGATCTCTTATCCAGGCAAATTGCTCTCCTTCTTGTATGAAAGATTTAAAGCTTTCAAAGGCAGTAAGGAAAGTGGTTTGGTGATCATTCCTACCGAACTTATTTCAGAAAATGGAAAAAAGCTTGAATCGATCGTTTTGGAATTGGCGCATTTGAATTCCCTCGAAGATGAGTTTATTGAATGGCTCGAAAACAGCAATTCTTTCTGCAGTTCATTGGTTGATAGAATTGTGACCGGTATGCCTTCAAAAGAAATAAGAAATGAAATTGAAAGTGAACTCGGTTACAGTGATGATTTATTGACTATGTCTGAAGTGTACAGTTTATGGGCGATCGAAGGCGATGAAAAAATAAGGGAAATTTTATCTTTTGCTGATGCGGACGAAGGGGTTGTGATCGAACCGGATATTGATCAGCACCGCGAATTGAAATTAAGATTGCTGAACGGAACGCATACTTTGACATGTGGAATTGCTTACCTGGCCGGATTTGACACTGTTGAACATGCTATGGAAAACGAAAGTTTTTCTTCGCTTATTGAAAGGCTGATGCGAAATGAGATTGCCCTCGCAATTCCTTATGAAATTGAAGAGTCGAAGAAACAAGCTTTTATTTCCAAAGTGCTTGACAGGTTCAGAAACCCGCATATCGAACATCAATGGAAAAGCATTACGTTCAACTATTCTTCAAAGATGAAGATGAGATGCATTCCTTTATTAATGAATCATTATCAACAATCTGAAAACGTTCCTCAACTGTTTGCTTTCGGATTTGCTGCTTACCTTTATTTTATGAAACCGGTTAAGCAAAATGGAAAAGAATTTTATGGTGAAGCGAATGGTAAAGAGTATTTGATAGAAGATCCGGCGGCGGAAAAGTTTTACCTTTTTTGGAACAACAGAGATACAGAAGATGTAGTAAACGAAGTTTTAAAGGATATTTCTTTTTGGGGCCATGATCTTTCACAATTGAAAGGCTTTAACGATGCGGTTTCAAACTATTTGAAAAGTATTATTGAAAATGGAATGAAGGCCGAACTTGAAGCTTTTCATTCTTCAAAAACAGTTGTATAGAAATGAAACAGAAAGTGATGAAGGTTCATCCGGCTGATAATGTTTTGGTTGCCCTGGATGATCTTTCTGCCAATGAAACAGTTAGCTATAACGGTGATGAATACACGCTCGTTAACCGGGTGCCGGCCAAGCATAAGTTTGTGATAAAGGACATGAATCCGGGGGATGAAATTTATATGTACGGCGTTTTAGTAGGAAAAGCTGAAACAGAAATTCCAGCCGGAAGCAGAATTACTACCTCAAATGTAAAGCACGCTGCGAGCAGCTTTCAGGCAGGTGAGCGAAAATTTGAATGGCACCAACCTGATATTTCAAAATTTGCCAACAAGACTTTTAATGGTTTTCATCGCCCTGATGGAAAAGTGGGAACAGCAAATTACTGGTTGGTAATTCCAATGGTTTTTTGTGAAAACCGGAATGTTGAAGTGTTGCGTGAGGCTCTTGTGAATGAGTTAGGATATGGAAGAAACCGCGAATCAAAGATCGAAGTTTCGAAATTGATAGAATTGTATAAAGAAGGAAAGGATATAGATGGAATTTTAAACGCGGATATTTCTTCGAAGGTGAATGAAGAAAAAAAACAAAGGGTTTTTCCAAATGTTGATGGGATAAAATTTCTTACGCACGAAGCAGGATGTGGCGGCACGAGAGACGATGCGCAGGCACTTTGTGGTTTGCTTGCAGGATATATCACTCATTCAAATGTAGCAGGGGCAACGGTTTTAAGTCTCGGTTGCCAGAATGCACAAGTTGGTATTTTGCAGGAAGAAATCAGAAAGAGGGATAAGAACTTTTCAAAACCCTTGTACATTCTTGAGCAACAACAGGTGGGAACCGGATCACAACTGATCTCAAAAGCGATCAAACAAACTTTTGCCGGATTGATTGAAGCCAACAAACTTGAAAGAAAACCTTCTCCGCTTTCCAAACTTTGTATTGGCCTCGAGTGTGGGGGTTCTGACGGTTTCAGTGGAATTTCCGCCAACCCGGCGATTGGTTACACTTCTGATTTGCTTGTTGCTCTTGGGGGTTCGGTTATACTCTCTGAGTTCCCTGAATTGTGTGGTGTGGAACAGAATTTAAGTGATCGTTGTGTTGATCTTGAAACTGCTGAACGGTTTGGCAACCTGATGCGCGTTTATAATGAAAGAGCTAAGGCCGTAGGCTCAGGGTTCGATATGAATCCTTCGCCAGGAAATATAAAAGACGGCTTGATCACAGATGCAATAAAATCTGCGGGGGCAGCTAAAAAAGGTGGCACTTCTCCGGTAACTGATGTTTTGGATTATCCGGAAATGGCTACCAAACCAGGCTTGAATCTTTTGTGCACCCCGGGAAATGATGTCGAAAGTACGACTGCAGAAGTTGGTTCAGGTGCAAATATCGTTCTGTTCACTACCGGACTTGGTACGCCGACCGGAAATCCCATTGCCCCGGTTATTAAAGTGTCGAGCAATACCGCTTTATACAAAAAAATGAATGACATAATCGATATCAATACCGGCACTATAATCGATGGAGAAGAAACCGTTGAAGAAGCGGGGGAAAGAATTTTGGAGTATGTGATAAAAGTGGCGAGTGGTGAGATAGAAGTGAGTGCAGTAAGGCATTTGCAAAATGATTTTATCCCATGGAAGCGCGGTGTTAGTTTATAAGAATTTTTTTAAAACAAGGATGAGAAATATTAAAAGATGAAGAAGTTTTTAAGTAAGAATTTTTTATTGGAAACGGAATTTGCGCAAAAATTATATCATGATTATGCGGAGGAAATGCCCATCATTGATTATCACTGCCACCTGCCGGTAGAACAAATTGCCAACGATATAAATTTTGAAAACCTTACCCAGGTTTGGTTGTACGGCGATCATTACAAATGGCGTGCGATGCGCACCAATGGTGTAGATGAAAGTTATTGCACGGGCGATAAAAGTGATTGGGAAAAATTTGAGAAATGGGCGGAAACTGTTCCTTATACCTTACGCAATCCGCTGTACCAATGGACACATCTTGAATTGAGAAGATATTTTGATGTAGATGAGATTCTGAATCCCTCAACTGCAAAAAAGATATATGAAAAGTGCAGTAAAAAATTGCGCAGCAAAGAATATTCTGTTCGCAATTTGTTAAGAAAGATGAATGTGAAGGTTGTTTGTACGACAGACGATCCTGTTGACTCGCTAGAGTATCATCAAAAAATAAAGAATGATGGATTTGAGATAAAGATACTTCCTGCGTTCCGGCCGGATAAAGCCATGGCAGTGGATGATGCAGGTGAGTTTAAAAATTATTTGCGCAAGTTGGAAGAGGCCAGCGGTATTCAGATTTCCACTTTCGATTCCTATCTTGATGCACTCAAACAACGCCATGATTTTTTTGCTGCCAATGGCTGTTCTGTTTCTGATCACGGACTTGAATATATTTATGCGGAAGATTATTCAGATCATGAAATTGAATCTATTTTCAATAAAGTCTTTGGTGGTAGCGAATTGACTGCAGGAGAGAAATTGAAATTCAAGTCTGCAATGTTGTACATTTTTGCTACCTGGGATCATGAAAAAGGATGGGTGCAACAATATCATGTGGGCGCTTTCAGAAACAACAATATCAAAGCTAAATTGAAAAACGGCTCTGATACTGGCTGGGATTCTATCGGCGATTTTCGACAAGGAGATTCTATGGTTAAATTTCTAAGTCGCCTTGATTTAAACAATCAACTTACCAAAACGATTATTTACAACCTGAATCCATCCGACAACGAGTTGGTCGCTTCGATGATCGGAAATTTTAATGACGGAACCATTCCCGGCAAATTGCAATTCGGTTCGGCGTGGTGGTTTCTTGACCAGAAAGACGGAATGATCAAACAGATCAACGCCTTGTCCAATATGGGTTTGTTGAGCAGATTTGTTGGAATGCTCACTGATTCCCGTTCATTTCTTTCTTATCCCCGTCATGAATATTTCAGGCGCATACTTTGCAATCTTTTTGGTGAAGAGATCGATAAAGGCGAACTTCCTGAAGACCTTAAATGGACCGGAAAGATCATCCAGGATATTTGTTTTAACAATGCCAAAAATTATTTTGGCTGGTAAGATGTGTTTTTTCTACCAGTTACTTTAAATTCAATCTTTCTAAAATATTGCTCAAAAATGCAATAAACTGAATATTGCATAAAAATGCAATAAATACGAATATTGCATAAAAATGCAATAAATTTCATTATTGCATAAAAGTGCAATAATTTTGATTATTATAGAAAAATGCAATAGTTTTATTGTTGTGTATTTAAATAAGTATTGATGGTAGCTGTTATAACAGGCGATATTATTAATTCAAAAAGGAATGCTACGCGACGGTGGCTTGCTCCATTAAAAAAGGAATTGGCCAAGACTGGTAAATCTCCTAAATACTGGGAGATCTACCGTGGTGATAGTTTTCAGCTGGTAGTCAATAAACCGGAAGAAGCATTGTTGACAGCAATGAAACTCAAAGCTGTTTTAAAATCGATCAAAGGAATAAACGTGAGAATGGCGATCGGCATTGGAGAGCGGAGTTACAATGCGGCAAAAGTGACCGAATCGAACGGGAGCGCATTTGT
>JBQCEG010000072.1:0-43616 GCA_051960475.1 Ginsengibacter sp. | reverse complement strand
ATAATTGTAAAGATAAAAACTGCTGATGTAAAAGGCTTTTTGGCCGACCTGAAAAAGCAGTGGGATAGTTTCAATCCTGAAGGACCTTTAAGTTACACTTTCCTGGATGAAAACTTTGCGAAACTCTATGCCAGCGAAATACGTACACAAAAAATATTTTCTGCATTTGCGATACTCGCCATCATTATAGCGAGTCTTGGTTTGTTTGGTCTCTCTGCATTCGTGATCGAGCAACGCACCAAAGAGATCGGTATCCGTAAAGTGCTGGGCGCTTCCGTGCAAAGTGTCCTGTTACTTGTTTCAAAAGAGTTTTTATTGCTCGTGGGAATCGCGTTTTTAATTTCCATCCCGGTAACCTGGTGGGCAATGCATTCATGGCTGCAGGATTTTGCCTACCGCATCAACATAAGCGTTTGGGTATTTGCGATTGCGGGTGTGATTGCCCTTTTGATTGGAGTGCTGACGGTGAGTTTCCAGGCGATGAAGGCTGCGCTGGCGAACCCAGTGAAGAGTTTAAGAACGGAGTGAATGGGGAAATGTGAAAATATGAAAATGTGATAATGTGAAAATTTGGTCACTTCTTATCCTTTAAAACGATCTCACCTTTCACCATCCACGCGATACCAAAAGCTTCCACAGAAAGGGTTTCCATCCAAAAGGTTAAGTGGTTTGCATCGTAAAAATCTGGAGGTATAATATTTAAAAAACCTGCAAATGCAACGCACAGGGCTGCAACCATTATTACACCACATGTTCTGTAAATCCTATTCCGCTTCCGTTTGTTGCGCGTTCTGCGGGCAGGAGGTTGAGATGATTTGGTGAAAACAAACAAAGCCATTGTAGCAAGGCATAGCAGGAAAAGGGCGGCACAGGCATAATGAAATTTAGGACGGAAATCACTTTGATTAAAAAAGGTAACGGCTACGGAATCGTACTTCGTGGTATCGTTATAACCGTGCAGGTTGCTTGTTGGGAATAGTAACATCAACAAAGCGGAAATACCTGCAATACTCGATAAGGCGTAATCAATTGGTTGTTCACCTTTATAGACCAATAAAAAAACAGCCAGTAAACTAACGATTATTTCAAATAAAGATGCGGCACGTGTAAAATAATAATGGCTTATTGACGGCAGCACTAAGTCAAAACCATTTGCTATTTTTAAAAATAGGAATACCAATAACGGCAACAAAATACCAAGGGCTCCTACCAGTTTCCTTAACGTACTTTGATTTTTAAGTGCGATGTCGCCTGTATTGCTGTAGTTAGGAAATATTGACTTTGAACTTCCCATTGGCTTAGTTTGAAGCAGTTTAATGACTTCGAAATATTATTGGCCGTCATTTAAAAAGTATTCCTAAAGCTATTAAATTTTCCAGCACTTCAAGTTTTCAAATTAATCCGGGATATAAAGCGGAATTGCTTCCAATGCTCCAAAAAATTGTAACGTGGTTTTCAACTGATCAAACGACCGTCTTCCATTTCAAGAACCCGGTCCGTTCGTTTTGCAAAATCCATATCATGGGTAACAATAAAAAGGGTTTGATTGTATTCTTCGGCAAGCTGTTTAAAAATATCAAAAACAATCCCGGCATTCTTAACATCAAGGTTGCCTGTTGGTTCATCACCCATAATAATGTGAGGATCGTTGATGAGCGCCCTTGCTATCGCTACCCTCTGTTTTTCGCCACCAGAAATGCGATTGGCATTTTTCGAAGCCAGCTGGTCAATGTGCAGCATTCGCAATTTGTCTATTGCTTTTTGTTCCGCTTCAGCAGGAGAAATATTTCCCAACTTTAATGCGGGCAACATTACATTTTTCAACACAGAAAATTCATTCAACAAATAATGAAACTGGAAAACAAAACCAATCTTCTCATTCCTGACTCGCGCAAGCTGGCTCTCCTTTTTGCCTCGCATTGGTAAACCGTCAATGAAAAGTTCGCCTTCATAATCGGTATCCATAGTTGAAAGGATATACAATAAGCTGGATTTGCCACAACCTGATTTTCCGGTCAGGGCAACAAACTCTCCTTTGTAAACATTAAAAGTGATATCAAAGAGTACCCGGAAGGTAACAGGATCATGAAATGATTTTGAAATATTTTTTGCCTCGAGTATACGATCTTTCATAATTATTTACCCCTGATGATCCCGACAGGATCGATTTTACTTGCCTTACGAGCGGGAAACCAACCGGCGAGATAAGTAGTGACCAATGAAAAAGATAATCCAATGAAATAAAAGACAGCGCTGTAATCTACCGGGTAGGTTTTAACGGTTGGCAGCGCTTCTGTCTTAAAGGGAATTTGATCAATAACCGCCGATAACAAGAAACCTCCTGCCAGTCCCAGCAGTCCACCAACCAGGCCGATGCCGAGTGCAATTAATAAAAAGACCCATTTTACATCGTTGCCTGAAAAGCCCGTTGCCTTCAGGATCGCAATCGCGTCCATCTTCTCAAAGATCATCATGTTTAAAATATTAAAAATGCCAAAGCCGGCAACGATCAATAGGGTAATGCCAACGGCATACGATATCAGTGTCCTTACGAAAGATCCTGTTTCATACTGGGCATTGGCAGATTGGATATCGACTGCATCTGTTTGAAACAAGCTGCCAAATTCACGGGCAAGAGCAGGAGCTTTTTGCATATCGAACAGCTTCACCTGGATGTCTGTGACATAATCAACCGGCTTACCCATGATCTTTTGAACGGTTTCCAGTGAAGCGAAACTTTGCACCTTATCATAATCAGCTAACCCTGATTGATAAAATCCCACTACTTTAACGGGGAAGCTTTCACCTCCGGCAGTGGTAACCTGTACGACATCTCCAACATTAGCAAGTAGTTGATCCGCCAGCCCTTTGCCCAAGACAATACTGTTGGGTACCAGTGCAATATCGGCTGCAGAACCTGTAGTTACATAATCATTGAAATGAAACAACGTCATCTCTTTGGTAACATCGGTCCCGTTTAGAAAGCCAGCGATATCAGTTGTTCCGGTGTTGAAAAATATTTGGGTGGTGATCTTAGGTGAGTATCCAAGCACTCTCTTATCACTGTCCAATGTCTGCATAATAGCTTTGCTGTTGTACAATTGTTGCCGACCTGCTTTTGCTTTTACAGACCGTATGAAATTATAGGAATTCAAAAAATGCTTATCCCTGGTGACCGGTTGGTTTTCGTCAGGTTTTATTTCATTGTACAAACGGATGTGCGGTGTACGGTTCAACACGAGTCCGTCAAGCAGATCGTTCAATCCTGCCATAAAACCCAACAAGGCGATGAACATAGTGATGCTAAAGGTTACCCCAATGGCCGCAACGAGGGTTTGCTTCCAACGCGCCAGTGAGAGCGAACGTGCAATATCCGCGATTAACCTGGTATTCATTCTGTTGGTTTTCGTATAACATCTGTTGTGCTTAATCCTTTCACGACTTCCACCTTTTGATAATCTTTCAGCCCGGTGACAATTTTCTTTTTATTATTATTTTGGAGAAGCACATAATCGCCGGGTAAGAGATAGCTGCGCGGAATAGTAATTGCCTTTTCATTCGACCTTATGATGATGTTTGCCTCGCAGCTTAAATTGGCATATAAAACAGCCGGCCGTTTTACAAAAGCTGCCTTCACCAAAAATGTTTTGGTCCGGTTGTTCATCAGCGGATCTATGCGCGTAACCTTTGCGGTGAATACTTCCGGTTTATAACTATCCATATTGACGAGTATCTCCTGCCCTATCCTTATGCGGGAAATGTCATATTCGTCAACATTCAGTTCCAATACAAAGTCATTTGCATCACCAATGATGGCCACCGGTAATTGAGGAGTTACCATTTCGCCTTCTTCAACAAGCACATCATAAACCTTACCATCCATTTCACTTTTTACCGCATAATTTGCTGCCACACTTTTACTGATACTCACATTTTTTTGCGCCTGCTGATCCTGCAGTTGCAGTTGTTTTTTAAAGTCTGTGTAATTTAATCGGGACGTATTATAAGCTTTCAATGAATTTTTGTAAGCCAATTCCTGCCGTTCCAAATCGTTTCGTGTACCAATATCAGATTTCCATAAATTTTGCTGGCGTGACAACAGTGAAGAATCATAATCCATTTTTTCTTTGGCCAGGTCAATTGCATTTTTAAGTTCTCTTAATTTTTCTGCATTTTGAGAAACCGAGGCGTTTGCTGCAAGTAACCCCGCACTTTCTACATTCAGCCTTGCAATTCTATTGTCAAGCTTCATTAGTTCCTGTCCTTTTTTAACGACATCTCCCTCATGCACCAGTAATGAGGTAACCACACCATTTGCTGAGGCATATACTTCGTATTGATCCCTGCTTTTAATCATCCCGGACGCATAGACCAATTCCGAAATTTTTTCTGCCGCGGGCCGGATTGTTTCGACTTTCTGCTTGCATGTAACGAAGAATAAGACGAAAAAAATAAAGGTATATTCCAGCTTTCTCATGAATGATCATTTATCGGACTTTGCCTAAAGCATAAAAAGTAGCTGCTATCCTATTTTCTTAACAAGGGATTTCAGGATTTTGTGTTCTTTCGGATCAAGCCGGTTCAATAGCAGGTATTCCATAATGCGCATCAGGCTTGTAACCCCTGCAAACTTTTTACTTTGTCCATCAACAGAGCCCTTGTTTCGGATCACAGGAAAATTTTTATAAGGAAATGTCAGGAGCGATTTGAATCCTTTTTCCACTTCTTCATTGGCATCAAAAGCAATTATTTTATTTTTCACGATTTCCTTAATTGACACCGCATAATTTTTTTCAGAAGCCTCATTGATAATGTCCCACCTCGGTATGGAGCCCACCGGCATACCTTCTTCCATCACCAAAAATTCCCTGCTTTGGTCATTCATTACATTCCCGATATTGTCTTTTATTGAACTTCGCGACTGGAGTGTACTGAAGTCGGAGGTAATTACATTTTCAAAAGTTAAGCCCTTTATTAGTTTGCGCAATTCAAGAATAGATTCTTCAGTCTGAACCGCACTAAATATTAGCAGACTTACTACCAATAAAAGAAAGTTTACGTATATAACACCCGCAACAAGGAATAGGGCAGCAATCACCTTTCCCGCAGTAGCTACAATACCTGTAGCCAGGAAATAATCCATCTTCCACGACAGGATAGTTCTGAAGATGGTTCCTCCGGCCAAAGGAAAGGCGGGGATCAGGTTAATGAAAAACAACCCTAGATTTACAAGATGGAGTTTGTATAGAATATCGCTTCCATGTATTATATCAAAATGACTGGGAATCGCCCAAACCGGCAGCTGATCCTGTATGAAAGGTAAAAGTAAGCCTGCAATGGCCAGGTTAGCGACAGGGCCTGCAAGACTGATCAATATTTCTGACTTTTTGCTGCCAGCCAGGCTTTCGTTAGCCGGAATACCACCGACGGGCAATAAATTGATCTCACGCGCCTGTACACCCTGGCTTTTTGCCACCCAATAATGAGCGAGATCATGAATGATCACACTTAAAAAGATAAGGGCTACAAAAATCAAAGACCATTGAATATTTTGCCAGGTAAAACCCTGCACGGCATTGGCGGCAATGATCCACACAAGTATGATTGCGAACGACCAATGTAATTTAAGGGTGACACCTTTTATCTTCATTATTTTTATGCTCCCTTTCATAACTTATTTTTTTGAGCCCCGGTCTTCTTATAAATTTTATGTAGTCCATCACAACAGCCCCAAAATCATCAGTTAATATCCATATAAACGATCCGGTTCGTCTCTCATAAAAGTATTTTATCCTCTTGCCCGGGAAAATGATCTTTGTCAGGAAATAAGATGATTAAAAAGAGTTGAAGATCAAGTCATGGTACTCAATAGCTGGAAAGTGCATCTCAAGGTATGCAGTAGGAACTTCTTTTGCCAGTGTTTAAAATAAACCCTGATATAACGGTAATGGTTAGTCGAAATACAATGAACAAACAAAAGATGGATTTTTTTATTCTCCCCTTTGGTCATTAGAAAAAATTTGAAAATTCCAATGATAACAAATGGCAAGCAATCCTGTTGATTAAAGATTAAAGGGCTGTTTCGGATGACTTTACTTTATTATTCATTCCAAACTGGGAAAGTTAGCATTGGACAGTATTGTCATTTAATGAATTTCAAAAATAAAATCCGTAACTTACTATTAATTTTTCCTAACACTGTTTGATATTATGAAACTTTCAATGCTTTTGATGTTCTTCCTGGTTTCCCCATTTATTATTCACGCGCAAACCGTTGAACCTTCCAATATAGACTCTCTCGCCGATAATTTTTTAGATTATCTGGGTTCCTTTAAAAGGGAGAAAATATTTATCCAAACTGACAGGCAACTGTATTCCTGTAATGAGACAATTCATTTTAAAGCTTTTCTTGTAGATTCCGTTTCTGGTGTAATAAGAACTTCACCAAAAAGACTATATATTGACCTGGTTGATGAAAAAGATAGTGTTTTAAAGCAATTGCTTTTAAATAATGCACGGCTGGAAACAAGTGGTGGCTTTGTTTTAAACGATTCCTTAAAAGAGGGATATTATTGGATTCGTGCTTACACGAAGAATATGATTCCGGATCATTTGAATGAAATAAGCGTTTTGCCCTTATTTGTTGTCAATCCGCTGAAAGAAGATCACCGGGAGGAAGATATTACTACAAAAACAGCAAAGCTTGACTCATCATCAAAACCAATTGTTCAAATCTTTCCTGAAGGAGGAGCAATTATTTCAGGAATTAATTCAACGGTAGCATTAAGAATAACAGATGAAGGAGGAAACCCTTTAAAGACAAGCGGAATAATTAAAGACAATGCCGATTCCGTTTACGCAACTTTCAATACAAATTCTGCCGGGCTTACAAAGTTTTCTTTTTATCCCATTTGGTATCATTGGTACTCTGTCTGTCTCTTAAAGGATGGCAAATATGATTCTGTTGCGGTTTTACCTCCAATCGATTTTTACAGTGGCCAACTGGCGGTACTGAACCAAAATGACAGCAATGTGAAAGTGAGAGTAACGCTTGAAGATTCGCTTCATCTTAAAGATGACACGACCTATCTTCTTGCTCTGAGTGGAGACAGCATTTGTTATAGTGCAATTGGTAAAGGAATGTATGACTCAGATATTCCACTCAACAATTTTTCTCATGGAATAAGCAGGTTGCTTTTGTTTAATAACAAGGAACAATTTCTGAGTGAACGTGATATCTATATTAAAAAAGAAAATTTTAATCTTAGCGTAGTTACTGATAAAGAAAATTACGGGCCACGGGAAAATGTCCGGGTTAACCTAAATTTAACCGACAAAAATAATAATCCTGAAATTGCAGCGCTAACCTTTGATGTTACCGATTTAGAACTAACAGATACAACGATCAATCCGAAAATGTGGAATGACAGTCTTTCCGCACTTTCTGCAAAAGATGTTGACCTGGTAATGCTTACACAAAAGAGCGAATTCAATAAATGGAAACGAGCAGGTCGTTTCTCGCAGCTCATTTCGGATAGTTCTGATGTGGACAAAAGCAATTACTTTTTGACTTTAGGTGGCCGGGTGGTTGATAACAAGAATGAACCATTTGCGAACAAAATCGTTACTGTTTTTTGTCAACAGATTAACTTGCTTAACACAGATACAACTGACACAAACGGAAGGTTTTTGTTTTTCGTGCCGGATTACAATGACAGCACGCGGTTTAATTTCCAGGTTAGCAATTTAAAAGGAAAAAAAGAGGAAGGTTATAAGATAATTTATGACACATTTGTAATGCCCCATTTTTCTACGCCCTCAGGCTTGAAAAAAAAGTTTGCAATTACGGAAAGAATCAAAAAAATAAAAAAACAATTATCACAAATTGATACGACTATCACAGGCATTGGCAAAGAATGGCTTAAACCTGTAATAATAAACCGGCGAAAAGAAAAAGATTTGGGCTACGATAAATCAAAGCGGGCGAGTCCATTTTCTTACATTATTACCCATGACATGCTTAAAAACGGAGCCAATATGGTCGGAAATGCCTTGCTGATGGTTCCGGGAGCTCATTCAACGGGCAATAGTATTGCCTTTGGAGGCCCCAGTGGTTCGTGGGGCCAGATGTCGCAACCTCTATTGGTTTTAGATGGCGCTCCGGTGGACACGACAGCTTTAGGATCGAGCGTTTTGGATTATGTAAATTCAATTCCTGTGAATACAATTGATTTTATTGAAGTGCTTAAAGGTCCTGAAGCGGCGATATATGGCATGGAGGGAGGAAATGGTGTAATACTTATAAATACAAGAAATCAACCGTCGGTTGATAAAAAAGGCTTCGCGGGTTTAGCTTCATTTTATCCTCGGGGCTTTTCAGAGGATAAGCTTTTTTACATGCCTGATTATAATGATCCGGCAATAAAAAAATCGAAGTTCACTGATTTACGTGCCACTATTTATTGGAACGGAAATGCGTTTACAGATGAAAAAGGAAATGCCACTTTCAATTTTTTTACAGCAGACACCCAGACAACTTACCTCGTTACCATAACAGGCTTCACCATAAATGGAGAAAAAATTTATAAAACGTTTACCATAAACCGGAACTAAAAACTTGAATTAGTACTACTGCAAAGTACATTGAATAGTAATAGATATGAATTTGAATAAGTTAAGAACGAGTCTATCGGTAATGATTAAACGAAATAAAAGTAAACGAACAAAAAAACTATTTTTTATTTCTCCTTTTTTTCATGGGAAAATACCGGAAGATTCCAGTGATAACGAATGGCCAATAACCTGAGAGCAAAACAAATAATAAAAGCAATTAGCCCTGTCCAGTCGTGGGAAATCCCTTTTATTTCATTTCCAAATGTGACAATCATTGCGCCGACCAAGGCTGCAGATGCATATATTTCTTTTTGCAAAATGGCGGGAACACGTCCAAGTAGAATGTCGCGGATTACGCCGCCGCCTACTGCAGTGATAACACCTAAAAGTATCGCCACTTCTGCATTGTGCCCGAAGACAATTGCCTTTTGAGCGCCCGTGACAGCAAACAAGGATAATCCTGCAGCATCAAAAAATATTACCGGACGGTTTAGCTTTTGAACAATGGGATAAAATGCAATGGTAATAATTGTAGCCGCCATTGAAACAATCAAATAATTTGAATTGGTTAAACCCGCAGGCGGTATGGCACCTATACAAATGTCCCGGATCATTCCTCCGCCACAGGCAACGATAAACGCAATCGCAGAAATGCCAAACAGATCAAGCCCTTTTTGTCGCGCTGCTGTTGCACCGCTTATTGCGAATGCAAACGTGCCCGCAAGATCAAGCAAAAAATAAAAAGTGTGTAATTTGTTCATTCACTGTGATAATGGCGCGGATTGAAATTAAGACAAATTGATTATTTGGATATTGCGTTATAATCAAAACCGGCTCTTTCCAACGCCCGTTTGGCTGCACCTAAAGCGTAATCTGCATTATTGAACGGATGAACCGGAACTTCAGTTGTATTTTCCAATTGATGCAACAAAGACTCCGTTTGATCATGCGTTAGCTTTTCGCACAAATCATACATGCCTCCGGGTTCTTCTTCCAATAGATCATGCTTTTCCAATACGTGGATCAAAACTTTAATTACTTCCCGTGTAGGCGGAACAACCATCAGGCTCGTCAAAGCGCCATGATCGAGCCTCAACTTCGCCATTAGCGGCAAAGGCTCGCCGCCATTGGATTTTTGTGCAGCAGGGAATAAGATCTTTTCTTCCATTTTTATATGCCTGAGAAGTCCGGTGCGGAACCTTTGATAATAATCCTGTTCTATTTCAGGGCTTTTTTCAATTGCCTTTTCCAATAAGGTTTCAATTCTGCGGTGATCGTTTGTAAAAAAATTATATAGGGGTTTGTTCATAATATTCCTGGTAAATTTTAATTAATTGGTCGTAGAGACGCGATACATCGCGTCTCTACAAATGCCCATGTCCAATTTCCCGAATATAGAAAATTTTGAAATGAAGATGTATTAATGCATCTTTCTATTGCTGCAAACTAAGGCCTTCTTCTAAGGCTTAATATGATTGCAAGCATAGCAATTTTTTCCGCAATTCGAAAAAGCGATCGCCGGGGAGGTTTTAGCTTTGCAGTTAAGTCTCTGCCAAAGAGCTTTCAAAATTAATCGATCTAAATTCAACACTATGAATAATGAAATTGAATCCGAAAAAGAATTGGATGTAAGGGTACTTGTTCCCATAAAACGGCACGAATTGTTATTAAAAGTATTTAAAGATTTGCCTGTTGGTGAAAGTTTTATTTTCATCAATGATCACGACCCTTTACCGCTGTTTTATGAATTCCGATCTGTGTATGGTGATGTGGTTGGCTGGGAATATCTGAACCGCGGAGGCAGGGAATGGAAAGTGAAAGTCATCCGTACTGAAGACTCGCAGGGCCGTGAGTTTACTGATATCTCTACTCTGTTGGATCTTCGTAAAGCTGACCCAAAGGATTGGAAGCAAATTATATTTCACCGATATGGGATGATGGAAGAAGGGACAACGATGGAAATTATTTCAAAAGAAGATCCTGTAGATATTCATCATATTTTTATACAGAAGTTCGAAGGCAAGCATTCATGGGTTTACAGGAAAAAAGAACCGGGCGAATATGTAATTCACATTACCAAAAAAGCAAACACCGGTTTGGGCGATGAAGGTTTTTCGGTTGTAAATGAATTTGATATCCGTCCTTATCCACCTACCCAGCGGCACGAAATGTTTTATAAAGCTTTTGCCGATATAAAGCCCGGCGAAGCTTTTGAATTTATCAATGATCACGACCCCAAACCTTTATATTACCAAATGGAAGCGGAAAGCAAAGAACCCTTCCGTTGGGAATACCTGCAAAAAGGCCCGGAAGAATGGAAAGTGCGCGTGATCAAGTTGAAAGAATAAAGATTAGACGTGACTTTGAAAAGAGATTTATAAAAATTTAAAATAACCATTATGGAAAACGACAATTTGTATCCGCATGTCACAAAAGAACTGGCTGATAAAAAAGCAGCATTGGCACCGCGGAACATTGAAGCATGGAGAAATTTCAGCAGAACAGTATTTGAAGAAGGAGCACTTCCTGAAAAAACAAAACAACTTATTGCAGTAGCAGTGGCTCACGTAACCCAATGCCCTTATTGTATCCGTTCGCATACCAAAACAGCGATGCGTAAAGGAGCCAGCCAAGAAGAAATTATGGAGGCGATTTGGATCGCTGCAGAAATGCGTGCAGGGGCTGCCTATTCCCACGCGACCATTGCAATGGATGAGATGGAAAAAGATAAAATTTATAAATGATCAATTAAATGAAACAAAGATTAGAATATGCAAAAGTGGCTCCCGGCGCAATGAAAGCCATGAGGGAACTCGAAAAATATGTGGCATCCTCAGGACTTGAAAGACCATTGTATGAACTGGTCAAAACCCGGGCATCCCAAATAAATGGTTGTGCTTATTGCCTGGACATGCATACCAAAGATGCACGCAAAGCAGGAGAAACAGAACAACGCTTGTATGCTTTGAGCGCCTGGCGCGAAACGCCTTTCTATACCGATCGTGAACGGGCAGCACTTGAATGGACGGAAGCACTTACACTGATTTCACAAAATGAGGTTCCTGATTCTTTATATGAACATGTTCATAAATTTTTTGATGAACAGGAGATAGTTGCTTTGACGATGGCGATTGTTGCCATCAACGGATGGAATCGTTTGGCCATTAGTTTCCGCACTGTTCCCGGAAGCTATAACCCTCAATAAAAAGGATAATTTTAAAATGAATCAATACCAGGGTTTTGGGCACCGAAACATTTCTTTTGAAGAGACCATAAAAAAAAAGGCTGCATCAAAATTTCTTTCGATACAGCCTCTTTAAAATTTCCGGAAAATATATTAATACCTGTTCCTGTTATAACTATTTCCGTTGTTGAAATTCTTGCGTGCAGGACGCTCTTCCCTTGGTTTTGCAACTGTTACGTTGATAGACCTGTTTTCAACAGTAGCGCCGTTCAGCTCTTCAATTGCTTTTTGTGAAGCAGCTTCATCAGACATTTCAACAAAGCCAAAGCCTCTTGATCTGCCGGTTTCCCTCTCTGTAATTACTTTAGCAGAGGTAACTTCCCCGTAAGGAGTAAAAAATTCTTTTAAGTCTTCATCCTGTACGTTGAAGCTTAAGTTTGAAACATAAATGTTCATGTTTGAAAAATTAAATGATAAATGATGATGAGAAAGGCAAGAAGTAAGAAACTAACTATGATGCAGATTTTGCTTAAGCAAACTAATTAATGAATACTATTGCGAGGCTCAAATTAACTGCACGAAGATAGTCTTTATTTTCACATTCCCATCAAAATAAGCATAAATCTTTCCACATCTTCCAAAGCGATAAAATTTGTTATCAATATTTCAAGCAAAGATCAATTCAATAACCCATCTATTGGAATCGCCTCCAGGTAATCACTAATGGCATCGATACCCGGTAATATCCTGAATTCCCGGATCGTTTTGTCTTGGGCGTTACACAAGGCCTCAACGTAATAATCTTCTAACTGGAAAAGAAAAATGATCAAATGCTCATAGGTTCTTTTTGCCAACGCTACCCCATTGTTCATTAATTGCCATTTTTTCTCCCCCTCACTCAATAGAACAAATTCAGAAAGATTCATGATGTTAATTTTTAAAAGTTAATCAATAAAAACCTGCCGGAACTTTACACTAAACTGATAAAAGAAAACAAAAACCTGTAACTAAAAATGATATAACTGAACTAAAAAAAGGATTGCAACAAGTGATCAAATCCCAAAGACGAGGGATGCATGCTGCAAATGAAAAGACAGTGCTAAGGTAATGGATAAAATGCAAAAACAAAACAAATATAACAAGGTCAGTGACACACGAAACTTTCAAGGGCGTTTGGTTAGTCAGACCGCGTTTCGTGAGCCACAATGCCAACTGGTCTCGAAGAAAGCGACGTTCTGATAATCAAAAAGTTTCGTGTGCCACAAATCTAAGCCAGAGTCAAAAAAAAGACCCTCGGATTGCCAATCGTTATGACAACTAATTAACGGCCACCATGCCAGCCACCGCCGCCATGTCCTGATCCACCACCACCATTTCCACCGAGTGTAATATCTATATAGGTAAGGTTATCGGCCGCGTCCACAATCGCTTTTGCCCCTGCCTGGCCTTCCTCACTTTCACTGCCGGTTACAACACCTGTGTTTTCATCAAAAAATGTATTTAAAGTTGTGCCCCCTCCATTTGGGTCCAAACTAAAAGTAAGCCGGTAAACTCCGTTTCCTTCATTAAGTTGCCCTGCATTCCAGGTATACCCATAAATCACTTTTCCTTTGATATTTATTTCTGCACTATAATAACCCGGTCCTTCGGCTGCCTGGTATACCGCCTTATTATAAATTGGTGCGTTTATCCCATTGCCTGTCCAGTAGTGATTGGTTGCATCCCAATGAATAACAGGTGTAGTTGAAGTCAACTTTTGAATAGTCAGTCTTGCATGATTTGAATAAACAGTTGCCTGTGTTCCGGGGCCTGTTTGAATAATGTTATCCAATGTTGTCTGAAGGCCGTGCATCTCATTGCTTCCCCAACCTGACACATGCCTCATGGCATATTGCAGAACAGGTGAAGGCAGGTTTTTTAATAATACTACTTCTGTCCTGATCATTGAGGTAAGACCAAAAGTGTGCGACTCCAGGTTATCACCCCAATCAACTGAATCAACATTTAAAGTGCCCGAAGCAGGAGCATTATAAGCCCTCCAGTAATTGTTGGCATCTTTCTGCAGGTAAGCTTTATAAACGGGAGTTCCATCTCCAGGATTCGATCCGCCAAAACAGGAAGACTGTTTGGAAGGACTGGGTTGGCAGCTGAAAACAGGATCTGTCGGTTCGCTGGGATCAACGCCCCAAACATACCACCATGCACCACCCAATTTAACTCCATCTGCTGCAGTACCTGCCGGAGGCTGCCTTAGTGCTAATGTTGTTCCTTCTGCCCAGATTACAGGAAAAGAAAGATTGTTTCCAATTGAAGTTTCTCCTTTTCCTCCCCCTTTACCACCTCCCCTGGCATTTTGTATCTCAGGAGGCAGTTGATCATTATTCATTTTTTCACAACTTGTAAAAAAGAATGAGCTGGCAATGAATATACCAGCAGACAAGATTAATTTAACCGGATTCATAATTCTATTTTTTATCGTTAAGAAAGATTGCTTTTACAAAAAATAAAATTAGAATACGCGATTTCCAGCGACAATGACAGAAGTCATTCATTTAGCCACTTATTGTCAGTGTTACAGTTTGTTTATTTTGATCCGGGAAGTCATTACTGACAGATATTCTATTATCGCCTGCAGGGGCTCTTACAAAGGACCGGTGGTTGTTGTCAATTTTATATCACGACACTTTGTGAACGCGCTCAGATGGCTATCGAAAAAATTTTGCTTCCCATGCCTTTTGGTTTCGCAGAGCATCTCTTACAAAAGAAGAATTCCTCATCAGCCTGATTATACTTTTATTAATAAAGGAAAGAGGAAATTTAAAAGGACGAATTACGTCCAGTAATAAAATTGCTCTGACTTCATTCGTGTTATTCCAAACCTCATGTTCATAAGTATCATCGAAAACGATAGCCTTGCCTTCCTGCCAGTTTATAAATTCATTTTCAATTCTCATCACGCATTGCCCCGGCTCGCCTGGTACAATTAAACCAAGATGACTTCTTATTAAACCCTTGTAAACCCCTCTATGTGCCGGTATATGTTTACGGGGTGACAGTATTGAAAAAAATGCAGTCTTTAATCCTGGTATTTTTTCCAGCAACGAAGTTGTGACCGGGCAAACCCGGCAGTCCATCTGAGACTTCTCGCCAAAACCATAAAGGAAAAATGTTTTCCAGTTATTATCCTTGTTTAGGATCTTTTGATCTTGTTGTATTTCCTGCAGACTTGGAAGTGCTTCCCGGAAAGACAGAATGGCCTCAAGTTCCTTCCTGATAGCCGTCCAATTCCGTTCGAGGTCTATAGTCCATTTGAATTGTTGATTATCGAAAACTGCATGATCACCAACTGTTGAATATTTTCCCATCCAATCCCCCAGTTTCAACAACATGGGTCTGAATATTTTGAACTTTATAGATTCCCTGAATTTGCGCAGCATAATTTTCAGTATTTATTAGACAGGAATTGAATTGAAACAGCCACTTTCCTAACCTCTTCCCATTCCGCGCCGGAATTATTGGTTTTGAGATTAAAAAATTTCAGGTGCTTTATAAAAACAGTTAATCAAATTTCATCCAGCACAGCTAATTTCTTCATTAAAGAGAAGCTCATAAAGCTCTTCAAGGTAATGATGTTTTAATATTTAAAAAAGAAATTCTTTACCGGTACTAATTAAGTACACTTTCTATTTATTGAACAGAATAACGTTCCACAATTGTGAAAAAGCAACAATGGCATAATTTTTATTATTGTTATATAAAAACTTAAACACTATGAAAAAGTACTCAATAATCGTTGCTATGCTTATGATAATTGGTGCATCCGTAAGCTCTTGTAGTACATCCGGAAAAGTAGCTACCAAACATCATGAAGTAGGTGTGGGAGCACATGTTCAGTAGCGATTTAAAACAACAAAAACGTGTTACGGGTAAATGGTATATGCAATTAATCCAAATGCCCTTGATAACTTTTATGAAGCCTGCGAAAGTGGGCTTTTTTTATTTTGCAGTTTGCTTTCTTATAGAGCAGCTTTCTCATCATTTTAAATTCCATTAGCCTGTTGCAGTAAAGCAACAAATAATTGTGATTTTTTTGCCCCGGAAGTCTGCTGAAAGAGAAGTTCTGTTAATGAGGAGGTATTTTATTGGAACATTATTGAATTGCTGGTTAAGGAATGCCAATAGATGATTTCAATGAAAATTAAGGGGTCAATCCAAACTTTTCTATTATCTCCTTACCTTTTTGCGGAAAAAAGGTCAAACCAAATTCCTCATGCAGCTCTTTTGCCCATTTGGAAATAAAGGGGTCGTTCGCTTTAAGATTGTGTTTCGTCATATAAGCAATCCTGTTAGAAAAGAGGTCTTCCAAATACTCATCAAAATTCTGATTGCAGTCCATTTCGATAAACCGTAAAGGTTTATCTGATGGATTCCAAAATGAATGTACTATTCCATGAGGCCGGTAAGAGAACCCGCCTGCTTTTACTTCCTTAATATCATCACCTACCAACACACCTAATGTGCCCTCCAATACATAAGTAAACTCGTCGAGATGAGTATGAATGTGCGGAGCAGGTCCCATTTTTTTTGGCGCCAACACCAGTTCCACACACGAAAATTGATAATCAGTTTGAGCGCTTTTAACCAACACCCGCATATTTATTCCCCTTGGTCCGGGCTCCAGCACGTCATCAGGGGGTTGAATAAATAAAGGCAGCAGTTTGTTTCCGAAGTTATTGGTTGCCTCACGATTGATACATTTTACCATACCGCAGATTTTATATGGTTAACGAAGCTTTTTTTGATATCAAATATAATTAAACCTATACAATATTACCCGGTACTTTTCCACGGAATATCTGCTGGCAGGAATGTTATCGAACACACTTATTCAAAGTCTGCAAGTTTTCAACAGCAGCGCCAACGGTGTTATTAAAATAAGCATACACCGTCTTTTTTTCACCTATCCACTTCTTTATATATCCTGCATATTTTTTTAAGAACACATCGTTGTAATCACCACGGTAGCGTGGTTCAGGTCCATGAAAACGGAGGTAAATAAAGTCTCCTCTCACATCGTTCAATGGCGTGGCCGATTTAGGAAGATCCTGTATCACGAGGGCTGCGTCATACTCCTCAAGCAATTCGTACACTTCACGTTCATACCACGATGGATCACGGAATTCAACGGCAAGCCGCCAGTGGCTGTTATGCGCTGCTTCGCCCAGTGTTTCCAAAAGGTTTTGAAGCCTGTCGAGCTTATCGACATGAAGGGATGGAGGAAACTGTGCCAGCAAGCATCCTTTCTTTTCACCTACGTGGTCAACAACCTTCATAAAATCAATGACATCTTTTTTGGAAAATAGCAATCCCTTTACATGAGTGATGGTTTTGGAAACTTTAAATGTAAACCTGAAATTTTCCGGAACGCTTTCGGCCCAGTTAAGGATAGTCGAACTCCTGGGAAGTTTATAAAAAATACTGTTTACCTCGAGGCTGTTGAATAACGAGGAATAATAGGCAAGCCTGCTCTTTCCCCGGAACTCGGGTGGATACTGTGACCTGGGAACAGGAAGATCGAGGCCGCTGGTGCCGGAAAAAAATAAGTGCTTCGTAGATGGCATTTGGAGGCAAAGATACATGTGTATGCACTTATGGGAATTTCGCCTATGATAAACACGACAGCGCCACGTGCCTTTACCTTAATTTACCGTGTTTCTTGCTGCCTTCTTGCTGAATCCTTGCTGTTTTATAGCTACCACCTTGCTTAATCCTGCAAGGTCGCTGCAAGAAAGGAGCAGGATGGTAATAAGGAATCACCTTTCAATCAGCTGGAAAAGGCCAGATTTGATCCAACAAATTCTATTTTTCTCAGCAACGTATTAGGTACGAGTCATTGATTTTTCAACCCAACGTCCACTATCGTGAGACCTTGCTGAGAATTAGACTGTGCCGCATCCCGATAACTATAACCCGGCGATCTGATCAAGGGAGGGTTCTATCTCCACTCTCAACACATTATTCATCAGTGTAAAAAGTACGTATTGTGATACCAGGGAGATAAGATCCACAAGTTCGGAGTCTTTTAATTGCGGGGCGTAACGATTGTAAATTTCGTCCGAAAGGTTACGGTCCGCGATCATATGGTCCGTCATGACGAGCAAGGCCTCTTCCCGCGGATTGAAGCCGTCCGGTAGCGGGTATTCGCGGACAGATTCGAGTTCAGCTGGTGTTACGCCAAATTCTATGGCGGCCGGCACATGGTGCTTCCACACGTAATTACAGTTATAGTGGAACGCCATCCGGAGGATCACCAATTCCTGCTCTCTAACCGACAAGCCCATTTTTTTCTTCGAAGTGACCCAATAATCGAGGAACTGTTCAAGTGTGCCCGTATTGTACATTAGTATCCCCAGCAAATTCACCGGTGAATATTTACCTTTCAGGGCATCGCCCGGAAGTCTTTTCAGTATTTCTTTACATTCGTTTGGCATCTGTTCCGTATCCAAAGGAATTAGCCGCGGTTTGTTTAATATGCTTACCATTTTTTGTTGTTTTTTAGTCATTATTAAATTCGATCTCCACGGGCTTCCAACTCCTGCCAATCCGCCGGCCTACAGCCCCGAGGCTGCCCAGGCTCACGATTCCCCGGGTGGCGACTTAATCGTTCTTCTATGTAAATTTCGATTCGGGCAACGAAATGGCTAATGATGATTGTCACGGTATTCAATGACGCATATCACCGTATTGACACGGGCTGCCGGCGGCCGTTCGGTCAGCTGGACCCGTCGGAAAATAATTAAACCAACTTTTAAGGAAGATTTTTATTTCGTGTATTTATAACCGCAAGATCAATGGAAAATAAAGTAACGGCCAGGGACAGGCAGGAAGACCGGCACAAGCTGGTTTTCGGGACAGTCGTTGGTAATATTCAGCAAAAACGCTTTTTACAATCTGTTTTCTCAATTTCTTTTAGCGAGATAATGGTTTATTGCCTCCTCCCAATCGCTCAGGTTGTGCTTGTACATAGCTTCCAGAAAGTGCCTGTTCAGTTGGTTTCCCAGTTCATTTAATCCAATAAATGTATAAGTGATGGTGGCAGATGTTTTACCGCCTGTTGCCGGTATAAACTTTACGGTAATCGTCCAATAGCGGTTTTCTGTAGAAACCAAATACTGAATCAAAAAATTTTCTGCGTCATACTTTGAAACCCGCCAGATAAACTCTTTTTCCTCATGCCCGTGTCCGTGAGTTTTAAAAGTGGTGCCTTCTTCTATGATTTCGGTTGATGGATAAATCAGGACCGGGTTCCAGCCCTTAGCCCATTTCCGTTCTTCAAACGCACCAAACAAGGGGAATACAGTTGTTATTGTGTCATTTACGATAATGGTTGCAGTTTTGGATATCTTTTCAGCCTTAAAAGTTGTATTGTTCATTGTTTGAGTTTTATTTTCACAAGCCGTGAAAAGCTGGGAACTGATGAGAAAAATGCAGGTAAATTTCATATTCCTGTTATGATTTGAATTTACTGCAAAGGAACAATCTACAACAACTGACGATTTATCTAAAATTGGGGATTTTGGATGGAGTTACATGAAATTTTTTCTTGAACAAATTGCTAAACGAGCCCACACTTTCAAAGCCGAGCGTAAAACATACCTCACTCACAGAGTATTGTTTGCTTCTCAGCAGGTCACGTGCTTTTTGAAGTTTCATTTGTGTCGAATATTGGTGTGGAGTGCTTCCGGTGATACTTTTGAAATGGGTAAGAAAATGAAATTTGTTCATGCAAACAGCTTCTGCAATTGAATCCAATGTTATTTTTTCATAGATTGAATCGTTCATTATTTCAATCGCCTGAAAAATACGGCTGTAAATTTCTTCCTTTGTAGTTCGTTTGACAGCCTGGATGTTGTTCATTCTTGTTTGCGCAAAGACGATCTGAGTAGCGATGTTTGTAGCCAATTCCGTCAGGTAAATATCTATGTTGTCTTTTGATTCTGCTTTTGACAGCAAAGATATCTTGTTCATCATAGCCCTGTCAAAGGTGAAAGGAACCGTTGGAACGATAATATCAGTCCCGGTTATTTGCGGCACGTTTAAAAGCTGCTCCTCTGATCGTAGCAAACTGCTGAAACAGTCATTGATAAATTGACGTTTAAACAAAATGAACAGTGTTTGAATGCGCGTATTTTCCCCGAAATTTATTTCCAAATCATCATTGTGGTTCAGGAAATAGAAATACCGGTCCGAAACGTCTATTTTTCTTTTATTCGCAACATAGCGACCTGTTCCCAGGAAATTGGCAATGAACAGATAGGGTGTCTTGTGTTCAGGGTAATAGTATTTCGACTGTGAGGTTGCTAATAGAACCATGTTATCCTCCGGTTCGGGAGGCTTGTTGCTAAATGTCTCTATGCCGGGTAATTTTGTTAAGATCATCTTTGTCGAAAGGTAAATGTCATTGCTTACCATTAACGTTAAGCTCTTGCTGCAGTGCTGGAGTGACTTGTCAGGCGCGGAACCGAAGCTGACTTGAAAAGCTATAGTTAAACAAGTAAACAACTAAAGCTGAAAATTCAAAATCCGGCCGAAGCTTAATGAGCCGATTGTCCACCTGCACAGCAGTAAAGCGAATGTTGCCTGCCTGCATTTCACGTTTTAGTTAAAGATATTTTTCCTTAATTATTTTTATATGATGGATTTCATGTCCAATGATAGATTTTAAGTATTCTTCTAATGTCACTTCACGTTTTCCGATCTTTCCTGCCAGGCTAAGTTGTTTTTTGGTCAGGGTGTCAATAAAGCTAATTGTAGCATTCCTGACATTTTTAAAATCTTGTATTAACAAACCTAAATCCAAATTGTCAAAGTTGCTGTTGTTAACCAATAAATCCTGGTCGTAACCCCATAACTCTACTTCCATTTGCCTGCTAAATAAAAACGCTCTAAAACTTTTTATTCTTTCGTGGTCTGTAATATGTCCAACGACCTGTTTAATACTCCATTTATCTGGAGCATACCGATAAAGAGCTTTTTGGTCAGTAATTGATTCTAAAAAAATAAATGTTGACCGTTCTGAAAACAGTTGTCTCAATGAAGAAGTGTTTGCAAGTCCGAAATAATAGGGAATTCCGTCTTTAGCTGTCAGGGACATTTTAATAATTTACATTTGTTAGTATGCTGTCAGGTATGCTCTTGCAAGCAACCTCGTGGCCTTGGACGAAATTACTAAATGAGCCCACACTTGCTAATAATTAATTCTATTTATTGACACAGTTTTCTTTTTGGCTTTATTCAACCTCTTTCAGGAATGATAGTGCCAACAATTTCTGACAATTGATAAATTCCGGAAACAATTCAATCTTTTATCTTATTTTTAATAAGCGTTGTTCCGGGAATTATTCCAAAACCATGCAGTAGAAGAGTTTGAGCCAAGACAATTTTTCCCGCATCAACGTTTTTTCTAACTCTTATAACGAAAATTATACGATTCAGCTTAGTGATTAATTACAAATGCAGTCTAACCCTCAAAGGTCTGGTTTAAAAGCTGATATTTCCCTTAATCTGTTTACATCAAAACTTTATAATGGAAAAAGTCCTGGTAATAGAAGATAATGAAGGTATCCGGGAAAATACAGAGGAGATTTTGCAATTAGCAAACTACCGGGTATTTGCCGCCGAAAATGGTAAGCTCGGAGTGGAAATAGCCATAAGGGAAAATCCTGATCTTATACTTTGCGATATTGTCATGCCGGTCCTGGATGGATTTGGGGTCTTGAACCTCCTTCGAAAAAATCATGCTACCCAAAATACACCTTTTATTTTCCTGACAGCATTGGCAGAAAAAGAAGATGTGCGCAAGGGAATGTTGCTGGGCGCCGATGATTTCATCACTAAACCATTTAATGATACGGACCTGCTAAAGTCAGTAGAACGACGGCTTGAAAAATCAAGAAAGCTCAAAGAAGAATTTGCGCATGGATTAAACGGCCTTCAAAGTTTGATGAAAGTGCAGACGGGAAACGATTTACTTAAGGAGATGGTCATTGACAGAAACGTGAACAAATACCGCAAAAAGCAAATTGTCTTTTCAGAAGGCAACCGGCCTGCCTTTTTGTTTTTTGTTCAAAAGGGAAAGGTGAAAACTTACAAAACGAATGACCTTGGCAAACAATTGGTTACCGGCATATATAAGGAAAATGACTTTTTAGGTTACCTCGGGCTACTCCAAAACGAAAATTACAAGCACACCGCTGTAGCGATGGAAGATACAGAATTGGTTATTGTACCGCGCAAAGATTTTGAGGAACTGATCGGCAGTAACCATGAGGTAAGCAGGAAGTTTATTGAAATACTTGCCAGGAACGTGAGTGAATTTGAAACGAAATTATTGTCATTAGCCTATAATTCATTACGCAAAAAGGTAGCAGACGCTCTACTGTCTTTATATGATAAATACGAGGGGCAACAGGAAAATTTTGAGATCAGGATCACACGCGACAATCTTGCAGGTATTGCAGGCACTGCATTGGAATCGTTAATAAGAACACTCGCAGATTTTAAACACGAAAAACTGATCGATATAAAAGAAGGTACTATCATTATCCTCAATAAAAAGAAATTGCAGAACCTTTTGAACTGATTCCGGGCAGTATTGAACTAAATATTTAGCGTCTACACGCCTTCTTGTCTCATCCTTTTTTCTCAGCAACGTCATCGGTACAAGACGTTGCGTTGATTGATTTTAAACCCAACGTCCACTTACGTGAGACATTGCTCGTAATTCGAATTAGGTTGCAAAAGTTAAAATAACTTGATATATTTAAAGATGAAATCAATTTGCCGGTTAACTGTTTTGTTGGTTTTATTATTTTTTTCTGCCTGTAAAAAATCCAAACCGGTTATTTTCTCAGGCCGGTTACTCCTAACCAAAACCCATCCAATTCCTTTAGCTGACAGGAAAATACAGCTATATCAATCTGGTTCTTCTGCAATCATTTTCAGTTCAACGCCCTCAACCTCTGTTTCTAAAACTGATGCAAATGGATATTTTAATTTGACTTTTACCCCTGGCAGAGCAAACTTTAGTGTTTTTTCCGGACCTAATTCAACTCCCCTGTTTTTTAGTAGTGTACCCGGAGACTCTGCCTTTCCTCAATTTTATCGAAGAAATTTTTCAGATTCTGATTACAATCCAGGGCAGCCCACTTATGTAGGGAAAAGTATCGATACAGCAGTAATCAAAGTTTACCTGCTAAGCAATTTAGACGCTACAGATACGATAGGATTAAATGGATATACGCTGATCGGAAGAGTAGATAGAGAATATACAGGTTTAGCAGCGCCTGCAGGCTCAACCGTCGTACTTGACACTATTACTAACATGCTTTTTACTGACTTTGATTGCAGTACCAACCAGTTTACAAATAATTTGGATGCGGGACGAAAATGGACTACCAATTTTGGCTATAGTACTATAACCAGCGTAGGTTATCCTTCTCCATATCAACTTTCCGCAGTAGATGAAACAAAAAAGGAACTAACGTTCTTCTTCAAAAAATAAGTTTTCTCACTGCAGCTGTTTTTCAGTATATAAACGAAGCGCTTAATTCACCAATGGCTAATAATAAGAAATCAAAGCAGAACACTTTACTGAAAATAACTTGTTAGCGAGGACACCGACAACAGCAAGAACGTCCACTACCGTTAGACGTTGATGAGAATTATGTTCATTTACACGTTTTGTTCAATCAGATCAGCTTATTTGACTGTAACAACTTTTCAAGAAGAGGACGCGTATATTTTTCCTCAGGATCAACGTTTCTATCGTCTTCTGTATGGTAAAATTCGCCCTCGTCAAAGGCCGAGAAGCAATCCCATGCCGCTTTTGGAAAATCCGGATTGCCGGGAAGCCCATTACTCCAAAAACCAAACAAATTATTCATGATCCAATCTCCATCTATGAATTCTATTTTGCGTACCAATAAAGCAACGCTGTCTTCAGGGACAATTCTTCAATCAGTTGCGCCGGAAACTCAGCAGGGTTTAGGAGAATAAGCGCCACATCCTCCGCTGCTAAAGGTCCTGCTTTTAGCTGCCAGAGCTTCTCATCCAGTTGTAACTTTTCTTCTGACATAGTATTTTTTGAACGCAACGTCAACTATCCTGAAACGTTGCTGAGTATTGGCCCCGCCCCGGACAAAAAATTATTTTGGCTCATAAACAAACACCTCTTTTTTACTATTGTCTCCCCGGTGCAAGGTTAAGGTGCCATTGGTATTAATCGAGTCAATTATAAGCTTTCTATATATCATTGAAGATGGAGGACCATCCACTGCCAAACGATCCCAAATTGGAAAATAGAGGGTGTCGCTCCCGTTGCTAAAGACAGAAACGTTGGGTGGCACAATAATACCGGCACCATAAGAACAAGAGGATTTGCTTTGGTCAATTTTTGTAGAGAAGATCATTCGTTCCGGATTGAAATTTCCAAATTCTCCTCTTTGGGAAACAAACACATATTCATCGTTGTAGGTGCAAGGCTCTTGCACGTTCCCGCTGCTGCTTTTAATTCCATTCTCGAGGTAGTATCTTTCATGAAGCAGGTAAGGTCTGCCCACCAGGTTGTCTCCTATCTTTTTGGCCATTCCGGTTTTGTATTTAATAACATCCTTATCCGGGTCTGCGGGAGGAAAAGCAATAAAATCCAATTCAGTGGTGTTACCTGATGAAGGCGGAAGGCTACCATAGAGAGCAATCGTCGTTCCCCTGGAATCTAATATCCTGTATTCACAGGCGGCTTTTGTTACGGTAAATTTCACATATTCCCCGGCGGAAGCGTTAACATAAATGTCCTTCGTGGTGTTTTTTGGAATAATAATTTTCCTCTGCGGGTCTAAAGAAGTTTTAATTGACAACGGAATATCGTCTACACTTAAATTAGAAGCTTTTATGATGTAAGTCTTATCTGTGATTTCAATCTTTTTTTCCGTTTTTGAACATCCTGCAATAGAGAAGATAAAGAGTAACAAAGCGAAGGTGTGATTCATTTTTTTCATAAACAGAAAACTTTTAGCGGTTTTAGAAGATCAAAAACATGCTTCATATCCAATCCCAACTTAAGGATCGCCCTTGAAAGCATTATGATTTTGCAAAAATAGAGAATTAAATTGAAGTGCCTCCCCTGGGTTGGGTTTCCACCCTTTCTATACCTTTCATTATTCCGCTTTTTACCATATTTCCATAAGCATTGCCGGGCAACCGGTTCGTAAATGAAAGTGCCAGGTGATAATTCTTCTTTGCGTTTTCAAGGTCGTTAAGGTCTTCGTAGCATTTAGCAATGTTTAAATACAGGGAAGGAAAAGATTCTTTAACTGTGTCGTTATTTATTCTTAGTGCAAGATGCAAAGCAGTTTCATCCCACAACAATTTGTCATTAACGGTTTCCTGGTGCCGGGCTACATAATGAGCCGCAGTAAATTTTTCAAAATCATTTGTCGCTTCGTTCCATGCCTGCACAAAAAGCCTGCGTGCTTCTACCGGATTTCCTTTTCCTTCCTCCTCCATGCCTTGAGCGCAAAGTTTTACTATATCATTATTTGGGTCAAATTCCATGGCGAAATGTTTTGTCTTTTGTCCTCGTAAAGGCTCCTGTCTAAGCCGGATTTCTCACAGAGGACGGGCACATCCTTATTGTTTCGACCAAATTGTGTGTCCATTGGTTTCAAAAACAAATGAAGTTGCTTTGGAAAAAAAAGAAGTTTTAAATCTTTCTGTCTTTGCAAAATCCTTTAGGTCAGAAGTCAATTTTTCCAGAAGTTGTTCCCGGCCTAAATTTTGAAAATAAACTTCGTGAAGTTTGAAGTACATATTGGTAGGTTCAAATTCAATACGTATTTCCGAACGATGTTTGTCTTCATCATATGTATTCATTCCAATTAGAAAAAGAGTATAATCATTTAATGATTCAAAAAGGCCGATCGCATATTTTGATATTGGTTTTTGTGGCTTGTCCCTTTCACAAATGTTCAGCAACCAGTCCTGCATTGTAGCAAAATTTGAAACCAAATGTGGTGGCGGTGGTTCTATAACATCTATCACAATTTCAATTTGACGCTGTACAAGCACTTTTTCGGGGTCGTCTTTATTTTGTTGTGCACTTGCCATAAAAGGAAGTTCTATTAATTGATGATCGGCTATCTGCCCCGTTGTAAACTGGCAACGAATGATTTTTTATTTCTTCTCATCCAGCATCTTCTGCAACATTTCCACTTTTTCTTTTTCACTTTTTAACAATGCCTCGTAGAGTTCTACAATTTTATCGATTGGATTGAAAGTTGGATAATAATTAATCGCGTTTAAAGTAGAAGAATCCTGGCTTGTGAAAGTATTGGAGATAATATTGAATGCTTTTTCTTCATCAAAATTTTTAATTGCTTCCACCGGCACTTTTAAAACATCAGAAATTTGTTGCAACAGCTCATCATCAATAGTTTCTTTTTGCTCAAGCAGCGATACTTTTTGTTGGTTCCAGTCATCACCAAGATCGATAGCAAGCGCATCCTGCTTGATGCCCAGCATTTCCCGAAAGCGCTTTACGTTGCGGCCCTGGTGGATTTTTTCTTTCATTTCGTTGGTAGTCATGGCAAATAATTATTGATTAAAGTAATGCGTAAAGTAAAACTTTTTTTTGAAATGAGGAGGAAGGTATAATACAGAAATGAAGAGGTAAAATATTCTTAATGAGCCGCACAAGCGGGACGCTTGCGTTAGCTGGGGTGCCAAAGTCAATTAATTACCTGACCACCGTCATTGATCCAGAAATATGCAGCGTTTATTTTCACACTTGGTTTTTCATAGGATATTGGATTTTGAAACAGAGCTGGGTTTCCACTCGGGCTCTCTATTTTAACATATCCAGAAGAACCAGGAAGTTTAAATGCAAACATTAAAATCAGTTTAATCAATACCGTACCCATTACTAAAACGACACGCAATTAATATTGTTTTTGTTTATCAACTTTTACCTGTGAAAAGGAAGATTCACACATTATTAATGGCCCATTCCGGCTCCTCTGTTTATAGTTTAGCAATAAAGGAATATCAGAAAAACCCGTCTAAGAAATTCTTTAATGAATTAGTTGGCTGTCTGAAATCCCAGGGAAACGATAACCCAGAAGTAATGAGCCTGATTTTAGGATCAGAGCTTTTTAACAGCATAAAAAGATTACCAGTCGCTGAATCAGTTATTTCCCCGGCCGGTCAGTTTCAACCGGGCCATTGCGCTGAAGTAGCACACAGGCGTAAGCGAGCTAACAGATAAATGCCAGGAAATGGTCTGTTTCCCCAATACCGTCATTCATACCCGTACTCGTTTCAAACGAGGACTAGTTGGGGGACACACGGCCCCTGAACCGAAGTATTTATTAGATATACTGGTCGTGCCTGCGCCACCAGCTACCGGCTTTGGCATTTGCGCGCCCTTCGGGCGCTTCCCAAAACTCCTGCCTGCCAAAGGGCGTAAGATCAAGATAAAGTAAGGTGCCTACCAGTTGCTCAAGGCCACGCGCATAAGCAGAATAGGTATGGTATATCTCCTCATCCCGCCGTAGAAAAACACTGATTCCCGGCATTTCGCCGCTCCAGCCTTCCCAACTTTTACCAAGCTCTGAAGTTTTGCGGTAATTGTATTCATCGGACCCTTTGGAGGCATCGATCGTTACATGAAAATCGTAATTAAAATCACTGTTAAAAGATGACACCCAGGGTATGCTCCAGCCCATTCGTTTTTTATACGCTTCCAGTTTTGACAGCGGCGCACGTGAAACCATTACGAGGTTTGTGTCCCGCGCATGCAGGTGAGCCTGGTGCCCCATATTGTCCGCGATGAACGAACAGCCCGGGCAACCTTCTGTCCACTCAGGATCGAGCATAAAATGATACACAATAAGCTGCTGGTATTTTCCAAATAAGTCAATTAATCTCACTTTCCCCTGCGGAGCCTCAAAATGGTATTCTTTCTCTACCTTAACCATCGGCAGGCGTCGACGCTCCGCATTTACCGATGCCCACTTTTCCGTGAGTTCTTTCTCCTTTTTAAGTAACGCAAGGCGTTTGACCAGCCACTCCTCCTCGCTTACTATTTCCGGAATATTTTCTTTTGTTAATTCCATGATTAAAAAATAAAATTTTCCCCGTTGGTAGCCCAATGGACAGCTCATCGCATTTGGGTGGAAGTTATTAATTATAAAGATAGGAATTTGTTTATTTCATTTGGCTATTGCAGCCAATTATCATACCTTTTCTTAGCAACGTCTTCAGCACGAGAAGTTGCGTTGATTGATTTTGATCGCACGTCCACTATCGTGAGACGTTGCTGAGAATTAGCGGGTGGGATAAATCTCGTTTATTTAAACACTTCGTCCAGCTTCCAAAGAAGATCCAGTGCTTCTATCCAACCAGAATTAATATATATATCGAGCAGATCAATTAAATTATTAAATGACTCCTCTTCCAGTAATAGAGCCCTGTTATCGGCCAAAATCTTTTCTGTTATACTTACCACATCTTGAATTGCATATGAATCAAAAGTATATCCAGTTTGTCTTGCATATTTTGTTATGGAGGTCACCATCGAAAGAATGTCTTTTTGATCATATTGCAAAACATTATTTAGAGACTGAATAAAATAATGTGCCGTATGTCCAGTTATAAGACCGGTTCCAATTTCTGATGATAATTGAATTATGTCTTGAAAAATAGGCTTAATCATAAAGTAAAATGCCTTTCGATTCTCTTCGTCTATCGGCAGTTTAATATTCGCTTGACCTAGAGGTCTTGAACCAAACTGAAAATAGACTCTCAAGATAATTTCATCTATTATTTGTAAGCAATTTTTTAGCTCAATATTTTCAGGGTTTAAATCTTCAGTCTTAATTTTATGAAGAGTACGTGAACATTCTGTTATATATTTTTTGATTATATCAAGCGTTTGCTCATAGTTTTCCGGATGGTGCTGAAAATCATTTTCTGCATACGAAGGATGCAACGATTTAAAAATTTCAAAAATAACTCCTTTACAAAATTCAGGTTTTTGATAGGCTGATAAAAGAAAATCTTGGGCTTCTATTAATTTATGTTTTCGCAATAGCCATAATAACAGTGACGTGAAACTTTCGATGAAATTGTTTTGTGAAGAAAAAAGAGAGATTTTTTCTTGAACAATGTTTAAAACTTCAACTGCCTGTTTCTTTATATTTTCAATTTTAAATTTGAGATTGTTTAAAATTGCTACGTAAATAAAAGAATCTTCTTCTTTTTCCAGCCTTTCAATTATTATTGACCAATATTCGACGAAATTAACATCAGCGATTTTGACTAAATTTCTCGCCACATTGAATCTCACAATTCCATTTCCGTCTTGAATACCTTCTTTAATTAGTAATAAATTCTCTTCATTGCTTTCGTATAGATACAAGTAAATTAGACCCTCAGCAGCTTCTATTCTTGGCGTAGGTGACCAACCGTGTGAAGGAGATGTTGTTTCATCGCTGCCATCGTATTTAGATATAAAATGAAATAAATGATTTATTGCAGTTTTTAAGAAATTAAAATTCTCGTTATCAATTCCACTTAAGTTTCTACAAATTATTGAGAAAGTTTTAGCAATAGATGAAAGGACTGAAAAAAATAAATCTTCATGTATTTCATCTTTTTTCTCAGTTATTTCGTAATAGCATTTTTTAGCAAGATTCAGAATTTCTTTGTATTCGCTTATATCAGGGCTTCTATTTAACCATGTATTATTAAACACTTCGAGTTGCCCGTTTAATTTAGTAAGTTTTTCGTTCTGTGGCTTAGACATATCGACCCCTTTCTCTTTAAGCCACATTTCTGAAGTGAACGCTTCTGAAGAAAATGAAGATTTAAAACCGGGTTCGTTAGCAACAGTTCCATTTTTAGAAATAAAATTCTTTGAACGTTTCATTTGAATCCTTACTGATGGAATCCGTGACAGAGCTGATGATATAACGTAGGTCTGTGAACTATCATAAGTAAGAAATATTGTTTTTTCTATCTCCTTAATTTCCTGATCTGTTAGGAATTCAGCAGCATTACCTATCAACTCTCTCACTTCGTAACTTGTATCCGGCCCTTTCATTAATGGTGGAACAATTAATAAAGGATATAGTTGTTTTGCTAACTGCGAAGGATATTTATTGCCAAGTTTGAAAAGCAACTTCCAGGTATAACCGACTTTTGCATGCTTAATATATTCGTGAATTAAGCTTTCATATTTTATATCCTGTTTTAAAATCAATTCTTCGATATGAAATATGATTTTATCAGCAATTTCTGCACGTTTATAATAATGGATATTTTCCGCCCAAATAGATGATAAGTCTATAATGTATTTACATTCTAAATCACCATAATTGAATTTTTCAGCTTTAAGTTTTAACCCTTTAGGAACCTTTTCTTCAATTATGAACTTGTTTACTACTTTCATCCCAGTCTGTAATGCAAGAATTGGGGAGCTATTTAAAAACTCGGGATAGAACTGCTCCAACCTAAAATAACATAATTCGTAATCCTGTCTGCGGTTACTACTAAAGTTCATTATTACTGAGCTACCCAGATGAGTTGTTTGACTGCTAGTTTCTTTATAACCAAAAATCACATCATATATCTTAGCAACAAATTTTGGATCTTCTTGCACAATAAATCTGACATATTCCGATAAATGCGAGAAGTACAAAATTTCAAAATCTGGCACTTTTTGCATCTCGAATATTTTTGACAAAATTCTTCTTGATTCTTCGCTGTGAGTGCCATAAGTCTTTGAAACTAATTCTATTCCTCTTGCACCTATTTTGTCCAAAAAATATCTATTCTCGGAATTACGTTGGTCTAAAACAAATTCTAGCATGAGCCTGGCAGCTTCACCACATTTCTCATTTAATTGATCGGTTGTACCTGCATTTATAGCTCTATGTAAAAGGAAAGCAAAATCGAATAAAAATATCGAATCTAATTTCTTGGCTAAATGAAGTATTAATTTGACGTCTTGGCTGAGAGTTTGGCTTCTTATAAATCTTATTGATTGTAAAACATTTCTTATAGCAACTTTATTTATTTCGTTGGTCAAATTTGACATTAAAGGCAACAAATCTTCTACATCAACAAACTCCGATGAAATAACACCGTTTAAAATCAATCTCACAAATAACTGAATTTCTTTAGTTCCGTCGTCTATTAACTTCCAGTATATTATCCAAAATTTTTCTCTTTCTTGGTACCAAAGTGAAGTGAAAAAATAAATAAAGCTCGGTCTAAAGAAAAATGGTCTCGTACGATCCGTTTTAATAAATTCCAATAATTCATCGTAATTTTCTGAAATACAAAAAACACTTACAGCATAATCAAAAAGAATGTTGTGAGAAAATGCAAGACGCGAATTTTCGATTGAGACTTCATCAATTATATTTTCACTCCTCAAATAGTTGAATGTCTCTGTAGGGATAATTTGGAATTGTTTAAAAATCTCATTTTTCGAAATATTTAGGGAACGTTTCTCTAACAGACGGTTTGTAAACTTTGAAAGAAATGCCTCCTTTAAAATATATTCATCAGTATCTAAGATTTTTTGGTGCCAAAAAACTTTTAGTAGTTGGGTTTCGGATTTATACTTTTTAATTTCTTCTAACTCTAAATTTGTGGATTTAGCAACAATGGATTCGAGCAAAACAAGGAAAAACGGGACTTTCAATATCTCTTTTAGCTCTTTACTACTATCCTTGTAGAAACTCAATAATTTATCATTTTCATTTAAGGCGTTAACTATTTCCTTTTCGGTTAATTCTTTTATTTCTTCTTTACGATAACCATCTATTCCTTCTGCATTTTGGCCTGAAGAAAATAAGCGAAGGAGTGCAGGAGATTTAGAAGCATCATAAGAACGAACGCTTACTATAATATTACATTTATCAGAAAGTTCACGTGTTGCTCTTTGTATTTGTCTTAAAAAACCTTTCCGTAAATTTTCATCTCTAGCTGCATCAAATGCATCAAATATCAATACGGCTTTTTGACCATCTTTTACGTATATGCTTTTTAATGTATCGATCCAATTGGCATCAAATTCTAACTCTGCATTTATCGCTTCATCGTCATAGCTAAAAACATCGTCAATTTTAATAATAAAAGAAAGTATTTTATTTTCATAAAATTTGCGTCGTAACTGTTTTAACAGATAACTCTTACCAATACCGGGATTGCCAACAATCATTCCGCTGTCACTTAACGAAAATCTAAATAATCTTTCCAGTAAATCGTCCCTATTTATTTTCATCAAAAATTTGTTTTCTATTTAAGCGTAGCAATTTTTCATTTACCTCCTCGTTCATCGAAGTTTGAACAGACTTTTTAGTTACTTCTTCTTTTTCTTCGGTTTTCGGTTCTTGTAATTCGTTACCAATTTCTAGCACAAAATTTTCCAGTCCCTTAAAATTTTCATCATCAATAAAAAAAACTGTTTCAATTCCATACTGAGCTTTAAGTCTCTCCGCAAATTGGAAACAGCTTATTTTGTTCTGCCTAGTTATTCTTAAGATCAAGAAATGCGTATCAGATCCGAATGGATTTAAATCATTGCTTACAAAATCAAACATCTTAGTAAAATAAGGATCATTCATACTAAATCCAATGAAGACAACTCGCCTTGTAGCTAGTATTGACCACAACAATTTCCTTCTTAAAGTCCATTCATATCCGTAGTTTAGTAACAATTTTTTAAATTCTTCCTCTGCTAATTTACCATTCTTAATCTGCCCAAATAATGTTCCATTGGGTAGTTTAACAGGGAAACCATATTTTTCCAAATACTCTTCTCCGCACAGTACTATACTTTCGCGTGCATCATATTTTCCATGAAGATGCACAACTCTTTTAGGATAAGCTGAGTTTTGATTAAGGGACGATAAAAATTCAAATATTTTCACTTTGGTGGTCCCTTCAAAATGAACTGAATTATCTGGATTCCCTGTGGTGGCCAATAAGGAGTTTTCCAAAATCGTATCATAGTTGGTCGTCGTAATACCACGAAAATTTAAAGAACACATTATTTCGTGATATTTTAGATGGGTTGGCTTTTTAGGTTTAAACACATTATATATCAAAGTATAATAACGGTCGTCGCTCAAACATTTTTTTACTTTATCAGCAAAAAGTAAAAAATCATCTTTTTTTTCGTTAAATGCAGTATCAATAAGTTTCGCTTCTTTTTCTAATATTTCGACAAATTGACTCCAAGTCGGATATATTGGAGCAGAACAGCCAGCGCCAACCATAAGAATTGAATCTCCTGAAGAAATTAATTTTAATAATTTTTTTTTGTTTTCTTCATTCTTGTCTAATTCCTTTGAATCAAATATTTGTTCCTGCATTGGTATTTAAAATATTCTTGAAATCATTTCCTTTTTCTCACATAAGATAGACAAAACCTTTATAATTGCTTTTAGAGGGGGTAACAGCTAATTCCATTTTACACCTCACAGTTAGTTTCTTCTTAGGGAGAAACTCATATCAGCGCTTCAAGGTAAAAATTATTTTAATGTTTAAAAAAGAAATTTTTGCTTGTCTCCAATTCATCATGGTTCAAAACAGAACATGTTGTTTTTACTTCGATAGTAAGCTATCGATCTTATGAGTCAATAACTGATCATTATCGAACGAACCGATATGCTTAAATACGAGCTTGCCATTTGGATCATAAACTAAAGTGGTTGGTATCGAATTAGAGTTCATCATTTTATATATCGTTCTCACTTCCGTTGAATCCTGGAAAAGAACATATCCTCCATACATAGGGGTATATCCGTGGGGCAGGCTTGCTATTGTGGGCAAAGAGAAATGAGCCAGCTTTGAATAAAGAAACAACCTGCGATAAGGATCAGTTGTATCCGTATCATGTAAAAAGCGGTTCAACTCCGATTCGTTATCCATGGCAACTGTTATAAAAGCAAAGTCTTTATGGTTCCTGTACTTTTCATACACGCGCTGGATAATAGGCAACTCTTTCATACACGGGGCGCAAAATATCCCCCATACATTTACAACAGTCAACTTGTTCATTGCAATGGTTCTTAAAGAAACGGAGTCGCCATTCAACAACTTCCCTTTAATATCCGGAACATCTGTAGTGCCCGTTTTACAGCCGGAGCAATTAATTGATGCCAGGGCAACCAGGAGCGCGATGGCATTTGCAACTAACTTCTTATTTGCTTTGCCGGAAGTGTGCATCGAATTTGAAATGGAAGATGGCATAAAGATGATTAATTCTATAATTGCCGCAACCCCACAGTTAGTTTCTTCTTACGGAGAAACTCATATCAGCGCTTCAAGGTAAAAATATTTTAATATTTATAATAGAAAATTTTGAGAGTTGCGAATGGTGAAGGGAAAACCATCGTGGAGTAATGCCTCGAATATCTAAAAGCAAAATGCAGTTAATGTCTGAAATATATTCTCCTTACTCCCTCAATTACCCTCAACAATAAGCCGCATTGATCACACCGGCGGAGTTGTAATTCTTCTTATCTATGATACAATGATAGCCATCTTTCCAACCGATATAGATCAATCTCACTGCAGTTAGGATCATGTTTCCTTTGTTTCCGGGCACATTAAAATCTATTGTCATTGCCGGTATTTCCTCCCTGTTATAAGGAATATCAATGATCCGGAAAGCGCTCCCTGCTCCCCTGCCATTGGCAAGCTCACATCCGGCGGTGGCAATTACCAACTGTACAGATACCGTACCTGCCGGTGCCAATAAACTATGTGCCGGAACAAATGCATCCAGGCTTATTCTTGTTCCGGTTTCTGTAATGCTTATCCTGTAAGGCACCCTGAAATTAGATCGCAATGTGTCTTCTTCTGTAAACGGAAATGAATTCACGTACAATAAAGCAGGAGAAGGTTCTACATCGCTTACATTTTTAACGCGCAGCCATTTGGCAATCGCCCCGGAAAACCGGCTTTGGATACTCCTGTCCTGGGGGTTGGGCATCGCCTTAAAAAGGCCTATCCTTAGTGCTTTGCCTGCCCTTGCAGCAACCCCGAAATTTACACCTCGCTTTTTGGTCGCGGCTGTTTGTTTAATATCGGTTCTTTTCATGCGTGCACAGGCTGTTCCCATTCTCCGGTAGAAGACAATGTTGCCAAAAGTGCCGCTTACAAAAACGTCATCTATTCTTGCCATAGTAGTATGCTTTATGGTTCATGTATGTATGCTTCGTGTTTCATATATGGATGCTTCATACCTGCGCTACTAATCCTGGCTTACCTCTACGTTAATTAACGCAGTGGTAAGGCAGTGGTATTACTTCATTAACGCAGCATCCATACTTTTGGTATACAGCATCCGGGGAGATGAGATGAATGAGAGAGGAGAAATATAGGATTATTGATTATTGGATTATTGGATCATTGGTATCCGGTTCAGGAAAATTCCAAAGAAATTATTGGATTAATGGATTCGATTTAAGAAAGTTTCTTACCTTATTGGCACCTGTTTCGTTCAATCTTATTAACCAATGCCTTCCCAAAACGTGCGGTTTTTTGTGGGACTATTTTGTTTGTACCGGTAAAGCGTACACGAATATTGAATGGGGACGAGCGCAGTAATTATTAAAAAATAAGAATCTGACCCGCCGGATGAGTATGCCAATTGGCTTTATCACCTTTGGGAAATATATCTTTATTCACCATTTTTAGTTTTTGTTTAATTACGATTTTGGAGCCAAAGGGCTATAGAAATAAGCTGCAGTTGCTCCACCGTCTATTAAGATGTCTGAACCTGTTATGAATGCTCCTTTATCTGATAGTAATAATTCTGCAACATTCGCCACTTCATCTGCCGTACCGGGGCGCCCTGCCGGCGCTTTGGCAAACATGTTTTTGTAGAAATCACCGCGGGGACCATTGATCTCATCAAATGCTAACGGGGTAACAATAATGCCCGGCGAGATAGAATTTATTCTTGCCCCTCTTTCCCCCCATTTCACTGCTTCTGCCATCACTCTCTTTACATTACATCGCTTGGCCATTTGGTAAGCATGAAGTGTGTCTTTAATGTTTTCCGGTTTCAATATTTCGAGACTTAATAGTTCATCTGTTGGAAACGTAGCCAGTTGCCTGTCTTCTTCCGGGGTGAGTGCCGGCATTCTGTGTCCTGACTGGCTTGAAATCGTCACACCTGTACCACCTTCTTTTATCACTTTTCCAAATTCTTCCAGCAACACTGCTGTTCCGTATAAATCAACTTTTAGGATTTGCTCAATTGGTGCCTGGCTTGGCGATACACCGGCTGCATTAATGAACATGGCAATTTCACCTTCTTTTTGTGCTGCTTCAATTAATTGAAGAACCGATTGCCTTGACGAAATATCAACTTTAAACGGCACAACGTCAAATCCTGCTTCTTCCATTGTTTTGGCAATGGCATTGGCATTTTCCAATTTCCAATCGGCAACAAAGATCTTCTTTCCATAACCCATTCTCCTTGCTATTGCCATTCCCAATTGACCTGCACCTGTTAATACAATGATGTCTTTTGTTTTTTTCATTTCATAACTATATTATCTGTTCATGATTTTAACGGCCAACCCTTTTTTGCATACTTTCAGGATAGCGGGTTCCATGCACTTCGATCCTGGATACAGCCTCATTTATTTGTTTGAGTTCATCAGGCGACAATCTAATTTCAGTAGCTCCCAGATTTTCCTGCAAACGGTTCAGTTTTGTCGTGCCGGGAATAGGAACGATCGAGCACTTCTGAGCCAGTAACCATGCTAACGCAATTTGTGCCGGTGTAACATTTTTTTGTGAAGCAATTTCATTTAAGAAGTCAACGAACTTCATGTTTGCTTTGCGGTTCTCTTCTGAAAAACGCGGAAAGACGTTGCCCCTGTAATCTCCTTTTTTAAACGTAGTATTTTCAGTAATCTTTCCTGTAAGAAAACCTTTACCAAGAGGGCTGAAAGGCACAAATCCAATTCCCAGTTCTTCAAGTAATGGAAGGATTTCTTTTTCAGGTTCTCTCCACCAAAGGGAATATTCGCTTTGCAACGCGGTTACCGGTTGTACCGCATGTGCTTTCCTGATGCTCTGTGCACCGGCTTCCGACATGCCGAAATGTTTCACCTTCCCTTGTTGTATTAAATCCTTTACGGCTCCTGCCACCTCTTCCATTGGCACTTTAGGATCTACACGGTGCTGATAGAATAAATCAATACGGTCGGTTCGTAAACGCTTAAGCGCCTCTTCCGCAACCTGCTTTATCCGTTCCGGTCTGCTGTCCAAACCTTTTGCTGAATTCCCTTCTTCAAAGCCAAACTTTGTTGCTATCACTACTTCGTTGCGAAATGGTTCAAGTGCTTCGCCTACTACTTCTTCATTGATAAAGGGACCGTAAGCTTCGGCTGTATCGAAAAACGTGACACCGAGTTCGTAGGCTTTTCTGATCAATGCAATGGCTTCTTTCCTGTCCGTTGCAGGACCATAGCCATAACTTAATCCCATGCAACCCAAACCAAGGGCTGAAACTTCAAGACCAGGTTTTCCTAATACCCTTTTTTGCATAACAATTTATTTTCTTTGTGTTAAGATTCAATTTTATTGCTCACCATACGGCTGTACCCGGTTTGTCAGATAGTAACCTGTTAATTCAGGATTTTCCTCATCAGGCTGATTGGAATTGCTAAACGACAATTTCTCCAACAGGTTTACAGACCGCTGATTATCTCTGTGGAACCATGCTTCGATCTTTTGCACGTTAAGTGTATTGAAGGCATAATCAATAACTTTTTCGGCAGCTTCCTTCATTATTCCCAGCCCCTGGAAATTTGTCAATAGTTCATAACCGATTTCACACTTGTCGCTTTCCTCGTCTGAAAAGCCAAAAAGACAGATCGACCCAACGAATTGGTTCCTGTTACGTAAAGTTATTGCCCAAAACAAAGCATTGTTATCAATAATGCTTTTGATGAAATTGCGTGCGTCGTCAACAGTAGTGGCTGCCGGCCTGTCAAGATATTTATTTATCTCTTTGTCTGAACGCAATAAAAAAATTTCCTGGTCGTCACCAGTTGACAATTGTCTCAGCGTGAGCCTTTCGGTTGTCAAAATTGGAAAGGGCATATAACTTCTGTTTAATATTCTAAGGTATTTAGCCTTGTTTGCCGGATTGAAAAACTATGGCTGAAGATAAAATAAAAAAAGCTGATTTTTATTCGTATGGTGCAACTGTTTCTTGTAGCAAACCACATTGTCGATTACACTTCCTTCTGGCACCCCGGCACTAATCCTTGATCGAGATACTTTCGCAGTTAATTTGATTGTCCGGCCCAAATCACTCTGAAAAAGTAACAACTGATGCAATGCAGCTTCTGTCTGCCCTGCTTGTGCCAATACGTGGTTACTGCTTCGGGCTTTAGATGATCTTTATTATTCAAGTCACTCCTTCTTTCGTTTGTAGTGTAGTTGTGTTAGTCCTGTATCAAATGATTTTACATTCACAAGCTCGAGGTTTTGTTCGGGTCTGTTGTCTTTAAAAAGCCTTGTCCCGTTACCAACCAATACCGGAATAATTGATATAATAAACTCATCTATTAAGTCGCTCCTCATAAGTTCATTTATTATTTCTGCGCCACCGTCGCAATAAATGTTTTTACCGTTTTCACTTTTAAGCTTTTGCACCAGCTCTGTTAAGTCTCCTGAATAAAACGTTGTTTTTCCAACACCGGGTCTTGCTGTTCTTGTTATAACATAGACGTTTCTTTCTCCGTTATCATAATGGGAGGAACCAATCTCCCGAACTACCCAATCGTATGTTTTTCTGCCGAGAATTATAGTGTCAATCGTTTTTGTGAATTCTGCATAACCATAATCTTCACCTTCCTTTTCTACCAATTTTAGAAAACTAAGGTCGTCATTGGGTTTCGCAATATAACCATCAAGACTCGTCGCTATGTAAATCATTAATGATCGCATTAGTATTTTGTTTTTCAGTTCGATCGTTAGACAGTCAATGCTCATAGCCTGATCGCTACCGGCCGGCGTGTTAGTTGCAGGCAGGGCAATAGCACCATGTCAGCCGATACCAAAGCTAAATTAATGTTTTATTGATGATGTTACTTACCAATGCTCACTTGAGCCAACCCCTCCCCTGTATCAAAAAGAAACACTGACTGTATCAAAACCGGACAGTTTTGTTTTATCTTAAATCATAATTCATTTAAAATCAATACTAAAAATTTGGGCTTAATTATTTAGGCATACGAATGAGAAGAAATTATCAAATGTTCCGCCATGTTGAAAAATTATTTCAAAACCGCTTTCAGGAATCTTTCCCGTCATCGTGTTTTTTCGTTTGTGAACATTGCAGGTCTGGCGCTGAGCCTTACCGCTGTCTGGATCATTTCGTTGTATGTTGCAGATGAATTAAGTTATGACCGCTACAACAAGAATGCTGACAGGATCTACCGCGTAGTTTCACACGGCAAATGGGAAGAGGAAAAACTGGATGTAACCGGAACGCCCGCACCCCTCGCCGATGCTCTTCAGAAAGATTTTCCCGAGATTGAAAACACCGTGCGCATTGACGCGGAAGGCGGTGGTATTCTTTCTTACAAGGACAAAAAGATCAAAGAAGAATCCATCTTCTTTACTGATCCTTCTTTCTTTTCTATTTTCACTTACCACTTTATCGACGGCGACGCCAATGCCCTTGCACAGCCGAACACCATCGTTCTCACAAAATCTTTGGCTTCCCGGCTTTTTAAAGATCCTGCAGATGCCATCAGCAAAACGGTTTATATCGATCAAAACCCTGTTCTTGTTTCGGGGGTTATCGATGATGTGCCCAAAAATTCTCATTTTGCATTTAATGCCCTCCGTCCGCTTCCTGCCAATTATAGTGGTGACTGGGGCAACCTGAGTATTTACACTTATTTCCTGCTGAAAAAGAACACAGATATCAATCGCGTACGTACAAAACTTCCGGCCTTTGTAGCAAAATATCTTACAAAAAATTCGCAGAAGATCAATTTGAATTTTGAACTGCAGCCGTTGACGTCAATTCATTTGCATTCGCATCTTGGATATGAGCTTGGCGAAAATCATGACGTAAAATATATCTACGTTCTCTCGTTGGTAGGGTTCCTTATTCTCATCATCGCTTTTATTAATTACATCAATATAACTACGGCGCGCGCTTCAGAAAGGCTGCGGGAAGTGGCGGTTAGAAAGATCATCGGTTCGGGTAAAAACAACCTGGTTAAAATGTTTCTTACAGAATCGGTGGTTACTATCTTATCAGCAGCTTTCATCAGTGTTTTGTTGATTACCATGGTGATGCCCGTGATTAACAATATTACAGGCAAACAATTGTCGCTTTGGCAATTTGGAGTAATCCCCACAATCGCTTATCTCCTTCTTTTTTCATTAATTACAGGATTGATCGGCGGACTTTACCCTGCATTTTTCCTGTCGCGTTTTAAGATTATCCCGGCTTTAAAAAACCAGGTGGGAAATATAGGCGGACAAGTGCTTTTCAGAAAGTCGCTGGTGCTTTTTCAGTTCGTGGTTACCGTCGCGCTCATCACCGCTTCACTGGTAATTTACTTTCAACTCAATTTTGTAAGCCATACAGACCTTGGATTTAATAAAGATAAAATGATCACTTTTCATCTGGATTCAAGAGCAGTTAGAAAAAAAGTGCCGGAGCTGGAATATGCATTACTACAGAATCCCCTTGTTAAATCTGCTGCTTCTGCCGGCAACCCGATTGGCAACAACGATATTGGCATGATGGATTATAATATCGAAAAGAACGGCGCTCTCATGGACCAAAGCAATCTTGCTTACGGTTTGATAATTGACCCCAATTTTATTCCGGCGATGCAAATTCATTTATTGCAGGGAAGAAATTTTTCTAAGGATATTTCTTCAGATAGCAACGATGTGATCGTAAACGAAGCGCTTATAAAAAAGCATGGATGGAAGACCGGTATTGGCAAACGAATTTCCCGCGGAAAAAATGCAGAAGGGAACGTTACTTACTCAAATATTATTGGTGTGGTGGCAGATTTCCATATCTATTCATTGCAGCATAAAATAGAACCAATGATAATGACGCTTCCTGCAAAGGCCTCTGACAGGGACAATATGTATGTGAGACTGGGCGGTGGAAATATTTCTAGATCTCTTGCTGCAGTAGAAAAAACATTAAGGCAGTTTGATCCTTCGTCTACATTTGATTATCATTTCCTCGATAAAAATTTTGCGGCTCAATATAATGCTGAAGAGAAGCAGGGAGAGATCTTATTGGCCTTTACTATGCTCACGATTCTCATAGCGTGTCTTGGTCTTTTTGGGCTAATCACATTTACTGTAACCCAGCGGACAAAGGAGATTGGCATCAGGAAAGTTTTGGGTGCCAGCGTGGCCAATATTACTTCGTTGCTCACGGGAAGTTTGTTGAAGATTGTCGTCATCGCCATGTTGATTGCAGTTCCGGTCTCATGGCTTAGTATGAACCAATGGTTGCAGGGCTTTGCCTACCGCATTTCTTTAAGCTGGTGGATGTTTGCATTGGCTGGCATTATCGCTTTTGTAATCGCTATAGTTCCTTTGAGCTTCCAGGCAATTAAGGCGGCAGTGGCCAACCCGGTGAAGAGTTTGCGAAGCGAGTAGTTAATGTGAAAATTTGAAAATGTGAAAATTTGAAAATTAAAATTAAAGCTATTTGTTGGTTTACTAACAGTAATGATTAAACGAAAACTTGATCCCGTAATTCGTAATTTTTAATTCTTAATTCAATAAAACGTGTTCAAAAATTATTTCAAAATTGCCTGGCGCAATTTAACGCGGCACAAAATCATTTCGTTCATCAATTTGTTCGGGCTTACAGTCGGGCTTACCTGTTGCCTGCTTATTCTTACGTACATTTTAAATGAACTTAGTTACGACCGGTATAATAAAGATGCGGACCAGGTGTACAGGATCACCCGCACTTTTTACAATGGCAATGGGGATGAAACGCTGAAGCTGGCTACAGTTGCGCCGCCGTTTGGTTATTATATGCCGTCGGAATTCCCGGAGATACAGGAGATGACAAGGTTGCTGAATGGTGGCAATATACCCATGCGTTACGAAGACAAATTGCTCAACCAAAAGGATGTTTATTTTGCCGATCAAAATCTCTTTGATATTTTCTCTGTAAAGGTTTTGAAAGGTAATCCCAAGGAAGCCCTGAAAGAACCTTTTTCGGTGATGATGACGGAGAGCACGGCCAAAAAATATTTTGGCAATGAAGACCCGATGAACAAAGTGTTACGCGCTAATGACCAGTTTGATGTAAAGGTAACCGGCATCTATAAAGACTTTCCGGCTAATTCACATCTCCATCCTGATATTCTTGTTTCGTTCAATACATTGAAAGACTCTGCCGTTTACGGAGCAGAAAATCTGAGAACCAACTGGGGCAACAATTCTTTCTTTACCTACATCAGGCTTCCAAAAAACTATGACATCAAAAAGATGGAGGCGCGTTTTCCTGCTTTCCTGGATGAGCACATGGCCGACCAATATAAAGGCACCAAACCTTCCAAAGCTACCAGCCTTGGTTTGCAAAAACTTACCGATATCCATTTGTATTCGCACACGGATTATGAGGCGGAACCGAATGGTGACATTACCCGTGTTTATATTTTTTCCGCAATTGCTCTTTTTATTTTGCTGATCGCGTGCATCAATTATATGAACCTTTCAACAGCGCGATCTACATTGCGCGCAAGAGAAATAGGCATCCGAAAAGTGATTGGCGCAAAAAGGAAAGAGCTCATCTTCCAGTTCCTCAGCGAATCGGTTATCATCACATGGATCGCCACATTGATTGCTTTGCTTTTGTTGTACTTCGCGATTCCATGGCTCAACAAACTTTCAGGGCAGCAACTTTCATTTTCTATTCTGATGAAGTGGCAAATATTATTGCCTTTGTTCCTCGCACCGTTTGTCGTAGGATTTATTTCGGGGATCTATCCTTCGATGTTTATGTCATCTTTTAAACCAATCACTACTTTAAGAGGATTGGTGAAGATCGGCAACAAGAGCATTAATTTCCGTAAGGTGCTCGTGGTTACTCAATTTGCTATTTCTATTATTTTGATCATTACCACCATAGTTGTTTTTCAACAAATGAATTATTTGCAAAACGCTTCGCTTGGTTATAATAAAGACCATATTGTTACTTTGCCTTATTATGCAGGATTGAATGATCAATATGAATCTTTCAGGAATACCTTGTTGCGCAATTCAAATATTAAAGATGTTGGCTTGTCTTCAAGAATACCGACAGGAAGACTGCTGGATGATATGGGTGCTTCTGCTCCGGGGCAGGATTCAATGGTGCCCGTAAAAGCAGAGATACGGTATGTGGCTACCGACTACGATTTCATTCCGACTTATGGAATAAAAATGGTGGCTGGAAGAAACTTTTCGCGAGATTTCGGAACCGACACTTCCAACTTTGTGATCAATCAATCTGCTGTAAAAGCAATTGGCTGGAAAACGCCGGAAGATGCCGTGGGCAAGAATTTCAAATATGGTTTTCTTTCCGGTCACATTATCGGGGTGATGAAGGATTTTAATTTTGAATCGTTGCACCAGCAAATAAAACCAATGATATTCATCATGCCGCCAAACGCTGCGAAGCAAGGCTTTTACAATGCGATCTCAGTAAAACTGGCCGGCAAAAATG
>JBQCEG010000071.1:0-8835 GCA_051960475.1 Ginsengibacter sp. | reverse complement strand
TGTGATGCAATGGCTGATGCTCGGTTTTGCAGTTTATATGCAATATTTCAAAAAATAAAGAACGCGAATGTTTAATTTCGCGTTCAAGAAAAACAGAAACAATGAAATTTGGTGTGGTAATTTTTCCGGGATCCAACTGCGATAGAGACATGATCGATGCACTTCAAAACGATCTGGACCAGGAAGTGATCAGTTTGTGGCATAAGCACCAGGATCTTTCAATGTTTAGCACTTCGGATTGTATCGTGCTTCCCGGGGGATTCAGTTATGGCGATTACCTTAGGTGCGGTGCTATCGCGCGCTTTAGCCCAATGATGCAAAGTGTGATTGAATTTGCGAATAAAGGTGGAAAAGTTTTTGGCGTTTGCAACGGGTTCCAGATCCTTTGCGAAAGCGGTTTGTTGCCGGGCGTTTTACTTCAAAATGCACAAATGAAATTCACCTGCAAAAACACTTTTATAAAAAACGACATCACCAATGAAGTTTTAAAGATCCCTGTTGCCCATGGCGAAGGAAGATTTTTTGTAAAAGATGAAGAATTAGAAAAAATAGAAAAAAATAACCAGGTTATCTACAGTTATTGCAATGAAGAAGGAGAAATTCACATCGATCATTCTCCAAATGGTTCCATTCACAGCATTGCAGGTATTTGCAATAAAGAAAGAAATGTTTTTGGAATGATGCCTCATCCTGAAAGAGCCTGTAGTTCTGCCCTTGGCAATACCGACGGCAAAAAGGTCTTCAAGGAATTATTTTCTATCAACTAAAATTCGCTTTTCTTTTTACCAGTGAACTAACAAATAAAAAGATTTTTTTTCCTTGTTTCGATTATTAGTTTTATCCAATTAATTCAGCAGTAAACGAATAAATTCCAGGATTTTATCGTGCATTCTTCCAACAAAAAATCCCTCCGTTTAGTGAAGGGATTGTCTTGTGATTTCAGAAGTGGTATTTATAAAGCAATTTGTTTTTCTATCATCATTTTTCTAAGGTTAATAAGACCATAACGCATACGGCCCAAAGCTGTGTTAATGCTGCAGCCGGTAATGTTGGCAATTTCTTTGAAACTCAGATCAGCAAAATGGCGCATTACGATCACTTCTTTTTGATCTTCGGGAAGCATATCGAGCATTTTTCTTACTCTTTCATGGCTTTGGCCCTGGATCATTTTTTCTTCCATTCCAGGTTCGGAAAAATTAAGCACTTCAAAAATGTCATGGTCAGTGCTCGTTTTGATGGATGGACTGCGTTTTACCTTCCTGAAGTAATCGATGCACAAATTGTGCGCAATGCGCATTACCCATGGCAAAAATTTTCCTTCTTCATTGTAGCGGCCGGCATTGATCGTGTCGATCACTTTGATGAAGGCGTCCTGGAAAATATCTTCTGCAAGAAATTTGTCCTTAACCAACAAATAAATTGAAGTGAAAATTTTGTCTTTGTAGCGTTCTACAAGAATTGAGAGGGCTTCGCTATCTCCGTCGAGATAAAGGTGGATCAGTTGCTGATCGGTTAAACTGTTCATGGTTTTCATAACCTGTTTCGAGTTTTAGGTTTAGGGATATTGTGTAAGTTCCAATTTAAGAGAAAACGATGAGTGAACTTATGCGGAAGGCAGGAGGTTCTTCATTCTTTCAGGAAAATTGGAATGCTAAAATTAGGAGGAAAATTGAAATTAGGAAATGAAATGATCGATTTTTTTTGCATATTTGAAAAAAAGGGCAAAACCACTTGAATTTTCGCGCAATACCACTTTTTAGACTCCACCGTAAAAATACTATTCATTAATTTTACCGTCCCAAATGAAAACAACTACAAGGAAAAAACCAGACATCGTCGCCAACGATATTTTCATAAAAGGTGCACGTGTACACAATCTTAAAAATATTGATGTAACAATTCCCCGTAATAAATTTATTGTGGTTACCGGCGTTTCCGGTTCCGGAAAATCTTCATTAACTATTGACACTTTGTTTGCCGAAGGCCAGCGGCGATATGCAGAAAGTATGAGTTCTTATGCCCGGCAGTTTATGGCGCGTATGAACAAACCTGATGTCGATTTTATAAAAGGTTTGTGCCCAGCAATAGCAATTGAACAAAAAGTGATCACGAGAACACCTCGTTCTACTGTTGGTAGCATGACAGAGATTTATGATTACCTGCGTTTGTTATTTGCAAGAATTGGCAAAACGATTTCTCCAATTTCAGGAAGAGAAGTGAAAAAAGATGATGTTACGGATGTAGTAAAAGCAATTAACGAATTAAAAAACGGCGATAAAGTCCTTTTACTGGTTGCCTTTAGGCAAATGCATCACCGCGACATAAAGGAAGAGTTGCATATTTTGATGCAAAAAGGATTTTCAAGGATTTATGTTGATAACAAAATAGTGAGAATTGAAGATGTGCAGGAAGAAAAGGATATTGATTCTTTTTTTGCGCATAAAACTGTTTATGTTCTAATTGACCGACTGGTGATAAAAGATTTCGATGAAGAAGACAATCATCGTATCGCCGATTCAGTAAACACAGCATTTTATGAAGGAGAAGGAGAATTATTACTGGAAGTAAATGGAAAAGAGCATTTGCATTTTTCCAATAAATTCGAACTGGATGGAATTAAATTTGAAGAACCTGTTCCGAATTTATTTTCTTTTAATAATCCCTACGGTGCTTGCCCGGTTTGTGGTGGTTTTTCTCTCGTTTTGGGCATCGATCCTGACCTCGTTTTTCCGGATAAACGGTTAAGCGTATACGAAAATGCAATTGCTCCGTGGCGAGGAGAAAAATCCGGTCAGTATCGCGATAAACTAATTCGGGCGGCAAAACATTTTGATTTCCCGATTCATAAACCAATTATTGATCTCACAACTGCTCAATACAATTTGTTGTGGACCGGAAACGAATATTTTGAAGGTATCAACGATTTTTTTAAAGAGGTGCAGCAAAATTTGTATAAAATTCAATATCGTGTTTTGCTAAGCCGCTACCGTGGAAAAACCTTGTGCCCCGAATGCAACGGCTATCGATTGCGAAAGGAAGCACTTTACGTACAGGTTGCGCATAAGCACATTGGCGAATTATGTGAGATGCCGGTGAAAGATCTGCAAAAATGGTTTAGTGAAATTGAACTGTCTGAATTTGACCAAACCGTTGCAAAAAGAATTTTGACAGAGATCAATACAAGATTGAAAATATTAATGGACGTTGGTTTGGGATATCTTACTTTAAACCGCCTTGCGAATTCTTTGAGTGGTGGCGAAAGTCAACGAATTCAGTTGACAAGAAACCTGGGAAGCAATCTCACTGATTCGCTTTACATTCTTGACGAGCCTTCCATTGGTTTGCATTCGCGCGACACTGAAAAGCTCATCGAAGTTTTGAAAAATCTCCAAGCTTTGGGAAACACAGTTGTGGTTGTTGAGCATGACGAAATGATGATGCGAAAAGCAGACCATATTATTGATATGGGACCGCTGGCAAGTCATTTGGGAGGCGAGGTAATTGCAGAAGGGGATTATGATTCCATTATAAAAAATCATGAAAGCCTGACAGGAAAATATTTGACAGGCGAATTAAAAATTGAACCGCCTAAGAATGTGCGTAAATGGAATCGCTCCATAAAAGTAGAAGGCGGGAGACAAAACAACCTGAAAAACATTGATGTCGTTTTTCCTTTGAATGTTTTGTGCGTGGTAAGCGGCGTCAGCGGAAGCGGCAAAACAACCTTGGTTAAGCAGATTTTGTACCCGGCATTGAAAAAAATGAAAGGTGAATTTGCAGAAAAAGTTGGTTTGAGCAAAGGAATTTCTGGCGATGTAGATCTGATATCCCAAGTTGAAATGATCGATCAAAACCCGATAGGTAAATCTTCCAGAAGTAACCCGGTTACTTACATCAAAGCTTATGATGAGATCCGTGATCTTTTTAGCAAGCAACCGTTAAGCAAAATTCGTGGCTATCAACCCAAGCATTTTTCTTTTAATGTAGATGGCGGAAGATGTGATGCTTGTAAAGGCGAGGGTGAACAAGTTGTAGAAATGCAATTCCTTGCGGATGTTCATTTGGTATGCGAAGTGTGTCATGGAAAAAAATTCAAGGAAGAAATTCTTGAAGTGAAGTACCGAGACAAAAACATTTATGATGTTCTTGAAATGAGCGTTGATGAAGCAATTGCTTTCTTTTCAGAAGAGAAATCAAGAAAAAAGAAAAATGAAATTTCAGGAGAAGATATTGCCAAAAAGATTCAACCACTGAGCGATGTTGGATTGGGCTATATAAAATTAGGCCAATCCTCTGATACGCTTTCCGGCGGTGAAGCGCAGCGTGTGAAACTGGCTTCTTTTTTAGGAAAGGGAAAAGGAAGCGGAAATCTTCTTTTCATATTTGACGAACCAACAACAGGACTTCATTTTCATGACATCAAAAAATTACTCACTTCTTTTAACGCATTGATCGAACAAGGTCATTCTATCATCGTTATCGAACATAATACCGATGTTATAAAATCGGCAGATTGGGTAATTGATCTTGGTCCCGAAGCAGGAGACGAAGGAGGGAATCTTGTTTACGCTGGTGTTCCTTCCGGGTTGAAAAAAGCGAAAGAAAGTTATACGGGAAAATACATTTGAATTTTCTACCTCAACCTGTTGCTTTCTTTGATCAATTTGGAATCTTTATAAATTCCTCTTGCAGCCAGTATCAAAAACACAATGATGAGGATGTGAAGTATCGCCCAGATATTGAAATTTCCCTGCGAAAACTTTTGAGTTTCCCTGAAATATAAAAAAATGATGAGGCATTCGAGAATGATTGCAGCGATTATAATCCTGATTTGAATGCTCCTGTGCTTGAATAAAAAAATGTTGATGATAATTCCTGTGCCAAGTGCACTTGTAAGAATCAAAATGAAAAAATTGCCTGTTGCAGTAACAAGTTGGTAGCTTCCATCAGTCGCCATTGAAGTTACAGCATTAGCGCCTTCCTGGATGGCAAGCGTCCCACTATAAAAAGAAAATTTAATGGTGAGAAAAGCGGCAATAGCAGCCAGTAACATCCAAATCGTTTGTACACGTTGTATCATAATAATTAATTATGACACGAAAGTAAAAACAATCTTCTAAGGATTGAAAATTTAAATCAGCTTACTGTTGTAATCCCGGATAAAGAGGAAACGCTGTCATAAATTCCTTCACCTCATTCTTTACAGAAGAAACCATCTTTTCATCATCCGTATTCATTAAAACTTTATCCACAAAATTTACAACTGTAGCCATGTCAGCTTCTTTTAAACCTCTTGTTGTTATTGCGGGAACGCCCACGCGAATTCCTGATGTAACAAACGGGCTTTTATCATCAAAAGGTACAGCGTTTTTATTTAAAGTAATTGCAGCTCTGTCAAGTGTTTCCTGCGCTTTTTTTCCGGTAAGATTTTTATTTCGCAGATCGATCAACATTAAATGATTATCTGTTCCATTACTGATAATGTCATAGCCTTTTGCATTAAATGCTTTTGCCATTGCCTGTGCATTTGCCTGGATTTGTTTGGCATAAGCCGTAAAATCTTCACTTAATATTTCATAAAAAGAAACCGCTTTTGCAGCAATAATATGTTCCAGCGGTCCACCTTGTGAACCAGGGAAAACAGCCATATCCAAAACATGGCTCATCATTCTTGTTTCTCCTTTTGGCGTTTTTAATCCAAATGGATTTTCAAAATCTTTTCCCATCAAAATAATTCCACCGCGCGGACCACGCAAAGTTTTATGTGTGGTGGAAGTTACAAAATGGCAATGTTCAAACGGAGAATTCAATAGACCTTTCGCTATCAATCCGGCAGGATGAGCCATGTCACACAAAACAAAAGCGCCTACTTCATCCGCCACTTTTCTTATTCTTTCATAATCCCAATCACGGCTATATGCCGATGCGCCACAAACGATCATTTGCGGTTTAACTTCTCTTGCCTTTTTTTCAAGCATGTCGTAATCAACAAGCCCGGTTTCTTTTACCACTCCATAAAAATGTGGTTCAAATAATTTTCCTGAAAAATTTACCGGTGAGCCATGAGTGAGATGGCCGCCCATGCTCAAATCAAGGCCAAGAATTTTATCACCCGGTTTTAGTACCGCAAACATTACTGCAAAATTTGCCTGTGCGCCGCTGTGGGGCTGTACGTTTGCATATTCGCAATTGAAGATCTTCTTTACTCTTTCAATTGCCAATTGTTCAGATTCATCAACAAATTCACAACCGCCATAATATCTTCTCCCCGGATAACCTTCTGCATATTTATTGGTAAGAACACTTCCCATTGCGCGCATTACTTCGGGTGAAGTAAAATTTTCAGAAGCGATAAGCTCAATGCCTTCGCGCTGACGCTCTAATTCTTTGTGGATTATATCGAAGATCTGCTTGTCTTGCTGCATGAATTAAAATTTGCGCAAACGTACAAAATCTTAAGGAGTTGAAGGAGCGGTAAATTGTAAGGAACCGCAGAAGTTATTACCATTTGGTTTATATCTTATTGTAACTTTTTCTTCAATAAAAATAAATGATACCAATCACCCGGCCGACCAAAAACCAAAACATTTACTATATTCACATCCCTTTTTTAAAACGGTTGTAAACTTACATAAATGAAAGCCATTATCCCTGTAGCCGGTGCAGGCACTAAATTACGCCCGCACACATATACGCAGCCCAAGGCTCTCATCCCTTTGGCCGGCAAAACGATCCTGAGTATAAACGTGGACCAGATGCACGAAGCCGGCATTAATGAATTTATTTTTATAGTTGGCTACCTCGGGGAAAAGATCCAGGATTACATCAATTCAAAATATCCAAACCTTACCTGTCATTTTATCTATCAAAATATCAGGAAAGGAACGGCGCATGCGGTTGATCTTTCTAAAAAGATTGTGGATGGTGATGAGGTCTTTATTACTTTGGGCGACACCATTTGCGAATATGATATAAAGAAAGTGCTTGAATCTCCCTATTCAATGCTGGGCGTAAAAAAAGTAGATGATCCACGCAATTTTGGAGTGGCTGAGGTAGATGAAGAAAACGTGATTACGAAAGTGGTTGAGAAACCTGCAATTCCCAAATCAAATATGGCGCTGGTGGGAATTTATAAAATAAAAGAAAGCGAACTTTTGTTCAAATGTCTTTCGAAAATCATTACCAATGGAATAAAAAGTCATGATGAATTCAATCTTACTGATGCACTAGAGTGCATGATAAGTGGTGGAGCGCTTTTTAAGTCTTTCAAAGTGGAAAACTGGTTTGACTGCGGAAAAAAAGAATCGCTGTTGCAATCCAATTCAATTTTATTGGAAAAGTTTGGAGGTACAATTGCCGAGCCGAATAACTTTGAAAACACCATTTTTATTCCGCCCGTAAGCATTGCAGAAGGTTGTGATATTAAAAATTCTATCATCGGTCCTCATGTGGCAATGGGAGAAAATACGATCATTCATTCTTCCATTATCAAGGCATCTATTATTGGATCCTTTTCCAAGTTATACGATGTAATGCTTGATGATTCATTAATTGGAAATGATACAGAAGTGATTGGAGAAACGCGTTCACTGAATATTGGCGATAATACCGAGATTGATTTGGGGTAATTAATTAGCTAACTGGCTAATGTGCTAATTCAGTAAAGCAACAAAAAATAAACATTTGTATCTTATCAGTCAGGTAACCTGCCATCCCTTTTCAAGAACAATTTAAAATTCTATTGCTTTCCATTGATTATTATAAAACACAACCGCGTCACAAAATTGCTGAATGTAGAACTTCCTATCATCCAGGCAGGAATGGTTTGGGCAAGTGGCTGGCGTTTGTGCAGCGCGGTTAGCAACGCTGGCGCATTAGGAGTAATTGGATCCGGAAGTATGTACCCCGATGTTTTGGAAGAAAATATTATCAAATGCAAAGCCGCTACCAATAAGCCTTTCGCCGTTAATCTTCCTATTTTATATTCAGACATTGAAAATCACCTTGAGGTCATTTTCAGGAATAAAATTGAGATTGTAATTACTTCTGCCGGAAATCCCGCAACTTATACCTCTGTCTTAAAAGATCATGGAATAAAAGTTTTGCATGTGGTGAGCAGTAAGCGCTTCGCTGAAAAAGCCGAAAAAGCGGGTTGCGATGCTGTAATCGCCGAAGGCTTTGAAGCAGGCGGACACAACGGAAGAGAAGAAACAACAACAATGATTTTGACGCCGCTTGTCGCTTCCGCCGTTTCTATCCCTGTTATTGCGGCAGGAGGAATTGCCACAGGAAGGCAAATGCTGGCAGCAATGATTCTTGGCGCTGAAGGTGTGCAAATCGGAAGTAGGTTTGTTGCCAGTGAAGAAGCTTCTTCGCACATGAATTTCAAGAATGCCGTCATTCATTCCCGGGAAGGCGATACAATTTTGACCTTAAAAGAACTGGCGCCTGTAAGGATGATGAAAAATAATTTTTACCAGGAAATATTGCAGGCCTATCAAAATAAGGCTTCAGTTGAAGAACTGAAAATTCTCCTTGGAAGAGGAAGAGCCAAAAAAGGAATGTTTGAAGGAAACCTCGATGAAGGTGAACTGGAAATCGGTCAGGTGAGTGCGTTGATAAAAGAGATAAAACCGGCTACTGTAATTGTCAAAGAAATCTGGCAACAATTCAATGAGGCATTGGAAAATCTGCTAAAATAAAAATGGTGATTAGGCGTTCTTGTTGGTAACGCACAAACATTGAACCCCTAATGAATCCCCTTACCAAAGGCAACGCCTTTAAAAAAATATTTTTACCGTTAATCGGCTTCCTGTTGTTTTCACTGGCTTCAGG
>JBQCEG010000070.1:0-28546 GCA_051960475.1 Ginsengibacter sp. | reverse complement strand
CCACATTGCAAAGGATGTTACGATAAAAGCCAGTCGTTCTCTTTTAGAAGTTTTAATCTCCAACCTCTTGAGAAATGCAGTAGAACATAATGTGGCCCTTGGCAAAATGTTCCTCGGTTTATCCGTCTCCCATCTTATTGTCAGGAATACCGGCCCAGACTTAAGGACAGATCCTGAACTATTGTTCGAACGCTTTAGAAAAGACTCCCATCAAACGAAAAATGTTGGGTTAGGACTGGCGTTGGTTAACCAGATCTGTAATCTTTATGGTTACGTGATCATTTATAAATTTGAAAACGGCTGGCATATAGTTGAGATCCGGTTTCCAGAAAATGCTGACTAAATTTCTCCAAAATCGCATTTTAGCTTTGTTTCGTTTTCAAGAGGAGGATCTGTAATTTAAATCCTTGCGTTTAAAATCACGTTCATTTTTTTGAAGCAAAAGGCGGGTATGTTCATAATTAAAACCGAAAAATAACTATCATGAAAAAAATGCTCATGTCAATTCTTGCTGTATTAAGTTTAATTTATTGTACAGCTCAACAAAACAATTGGTCGGACGTTGAACATATTTTTGGAAAAAAAGGAAATGTAACGGGTAATGTGTTAAAGGTTGGGTTTCCACGGTCCGACCTTAAAATAAAAGTTGGAGGATTCAGTGTAGAACCCGCGTTCGCACTCGGATCATGGGTAGGCATGATGAAAATGCATGATAAGACGGTAATGATGGGTGACCTGGTATTACTTGATTCCGAAGTGCCAAAAGCAATTAAAAAGCTGACGGAAGAGAATTTAGACATCACTGCGATCCATAATCATCTCATTAATGAATCCCCCAACATTAAATACCTGCATTATTTCGGAGAAGGTGATGCTTCAACATTGGCCAGGAAAATCAAAGCGGTTCTTTCTGTAACCGGAACGCCACTAACGGCACCCCCGACCGCTAAACCAACAAAAAATGTCGACTGGAGTGAAGTAACAGCGGTACTTGGTCCATCCGGTAAACCCAAAGGCGTGTTGCTACAATATGGTTTTCCCAGGAATGAGAAAATTACTGAAGATGGGATGGAAATGCCCCCGGCAATGGGAGTGGGTACGGGTATCAATTTTCAAAAGAACGGAAAGCAGGCAGCTATTACAGGAGATTTTGTTTTGAAGGCGGATGAAGTTAACCCGGTTATCCGCGCGATTACGGAAAATGGCATCACCGTTACCGCACTTCATAACCACATGTTACATGACGAACCACGTTTATTCATGATGCATTTTTGGGCAGTAGGTGAACCGGGTAAATTAGCAAAAGGTTTAAAAGCAGCTCTCGATAAAACTAATATCAAACATTAAACAAAAGGTGGGCGTTACCGGAAAATATTGGTGAGAATTAATATCAAAGGCATGAAGAATTATAGCGCATTTCTAATTTTTTTGATTACCTGCACGGGAATTTTCAGTTGTAAAGCACAAACCGTTTTTGGCACAAATTACCTGGATTTGAAAAAAACGATTGCCATGCCCGGAGTGCAGGGACGTATCGATCACCTGGATGTAAACATGCAAGGTCAGTTAGTTTATGTTGCTGCTTTAGGAAACAACACACTTGAAGTTGCCGACCTGCATAGTGGGAAAATCGTCCATAGCATTAAGGGGCTTGATGAGCCACAGGGTGTCGCCTACATACCACAAACCCATGAAATATTTGTTGCCAATGGGGGCAGTGGTGACTGCTATTTTTACAACGCAAAAAGCTATGAAAAAACGGGCACCTTGCATTTATCTTCAGACGCGGATGATGTGCGCTACGATTCTTCCGTGGGAAAAATTTATGTGGGTTATGGTGAAGGTGGCATAGCAATTATTGATGCAGTCAGTCATCATCAAATTGCCGATGTAAAATTACCGGCTCATCCTGAATCTTTTCAACTTGATGAAAAACTAAATCAGTTATTCGTAAATCTGCCGGAAGCCGGCAGAGTGGATGTAATTGACCTGAAGCATCTTAAAATAGTTGACGAATGGAAAAAGAGTTACCCCACAGCGAATTTCCCGATGGCTATCGATTTGGAAAATGAGCGTTTATTTGTCGGTTACCGTCATCCCGCGAGATTTTTGGTCTTCGATTCAAAAACAGGAAAAGAACTGAGCAGTCATTCCATGACGGGCGACGCGGATGACCTATATTATGATACAACAACAGGTGAGGTGATCATAAGCGGAGGTGGTGGCTACTTAAATATCTTTAAAGAAAAAGATCCGTCAACCTACACGCAAATCGCCAACATTCACACCCGAAGTGGTGCAAGAACATCGTTGTTCATACCCCGGCTGAACCTTTTTGTTTTAGCTGCACGGGCAACCGAAGGTAAAAGTGCTGAATTGCTTATATATGGATTACGTTAATAAGTAATCTGACTTATGTCCGGTTCTTTCTTTTCGCTTCCGGCTTGTCGGTGCATAGTCTAAAATTGCAATCTCAACTCTACTCTTGTTTGATCTTCTTATTCACCGCATCTAAAATATATTTAGCTGAACCGGGTGGGAAAGGCGAAACACAACTGGCATTAATTTCGCACAAGGTATATTTACCGGAGAACGGTGACTGCTCGTCGTTTATGAAAAAATCGGCATCCCAGATTACCGGCAACATCTTGTCGGGGATAGAAAATATCTTTTGTAATTGCGGGACCCATTTTCTTTCCATTGCTTCTTTCAGATCACGAAATATTCCACACTTTTCCGTGAAGTAACAACGTTTGCTCGGTGGAATTCCATTTTTAGTTTCTGCATCATAAAGTGCATTAATTTCCTGATAACCAAAACCTGCCACGGTCCCTCCCGACAGGTAACATCTTACCATTCCGTTAGCGATATTATCGGTCCACGCCTGATCAATCAACCTGCCTTCATTCGAAAAAAACTTTTTGAAGAAGGTATAAAAATCACTTTTCGAAAGAGTCAACTCTTCATGTCCCTTTGCATGAATTATCGTTAAAAGGTCATTGCCCTGAGATTCATACAGAACCTTATATACACCATTGCCTCCATTACCCCGATATTGTTTAAGAACTCTCTTCTTTTCCCGGGAAAGTGATTGAAAAAATCCTGTTTTGAATTCATCAAATGACCGGTATAATTTTACATCACTTCCCCAGTCCAAACCTTTTGTTGCAAATAAAACTTCTTTTGTCCCGATCTTTAATATCACTTCAGGATGGGCTGAAACAAAACAGCCTTTATCAGAAATTTCGTACAATACATGATCGAGTATCCGCCTGTCATGTCCCTGTTCGATGGGGTTTACCCATACCAGCACTACCCGGTATTTAAGAAGGTCTTTTGCAAGGGCAGGGGCTAAAGAATCATTATATAACACGGATTCTACCTGGAATCCCGCAGACAAAAAGACAGCAGCTACATCTTTGTACTTTTCCTCGTTCAGGGCATTTCTGCCGGAATTCTGTTCGCCATAAATTAATATCGCGAGTCGTATTGCTGACATAAAAGACCATTAAAAAGTTGGTATTTGTTTCAGCCTCGGAAACAAAGCTAACGAAAATGATCACAATCAATTAATGAGTCTTAATTTCTAACCAGTCCTTATTATAGGAAAAATAAAAAACCGAAGACATAAATTTTTGTATGTTGAAGTGTATTTGCCTTATGTTATTTAATTAATTGTGCATCCTGCAGCTTTCTTCCAAGAGGGTCATCAAAAGCGACTTTCAATAAATCCTTTTCAAGGCCAAGTACAAAAAGTACCTGGAGGTAAGAACCCATGGCTACATTTGGAGATCCTTTCTCAACCAGTTGGATAGTAGAGCGGGAAATGTTGGCCCTGTCTCTGGCGATGGGAGGAGTATTGTTTTCTTTGATCTCATTGCTTGACTGATATTTAATGCAAAAACGGGGAATTTTGACTGAAATAACGGTCATTTTAAAAAATAATATATTCGAGCCTCTTTTTATCACCTTGTAGTCTTTAAGCAAGTACCATGTGCTGGCGCAATTGTTTGGGAGGGATAAATCTGTTGTGTAAAGAAAGTAAAAAACACATTTGAAAATTAAGGAATTATTGAGAAATCAGGTTGTTGCAAAAAACGCAACAACTGCCGCCCAATGATTAACCTTCTCCCTGACGAGTAACAAGAAGACTAATGACGGTAGTCATTCTTTTGACCGCCTTACGGGGATTAATTTTATGGGCCCCAAAATAAGTAACATGAAAACAAAAAATATAGACCCTCCATCCCTTAAGCAGAATGAAGTGGCTGAAAATAAAAATGAAATTGATCCTGAGGTTCCTGAACAGAAACCAAAAACAGGCAAGAAAAGGAAACATGTATCAGCGCTGGTGGCTGCTTCAATGGGAAGGAGCGCTGTTACTCAAGCCCGTGCAGATTCCTATGCTGATGTAGGTTTTTCAGGTACAGGAACAAATGATACTTTTCATGAGGAATAAAGGGGTCTGAAAAAATACTTTGCCAGCAAATGCTCAACCACTGGCGTTATAGTTCAGTGGATGCATCACTATTTTTCAGCTCCTTGTTCAGGGAATACGAATGCTTTTTCAAATAAAGCAACACCAAATTGCCTGGTTATTTGACCGGTGAAATAATCTCCAATGCACTCAAAGGATTTAATATTATTTTTAAGGAAGGATACAACTATTTAAAGTGCGGGGTAATGGCATTGGACATCGTGCCCGGTCAAAAGATACAGGCAAGCCTTTTTGATACAATGGACAGGAAAAAAAATAAAACAGCGATGCAGGCAATGGAAAAAGTGAATCAATCCCTGAGAAAAGATATGGTACGATTGTCAACGCAGGGATTTGAAAAAAGATACCGGCTGAAAACCGAATTTATTTCTTCTCATTTTACACTCACTCTGAAGAAGAGGTGGCGGCGCACGTCAGGAAACAAAAAAAAGGATGACCTGCGGTTCTAAAATCGTTTGGAAGAAAATAATGTGATTCTTTGTGACGGAACTTATTTACCTGTAAAGATTCCGGCTACAGGTCGCCAAACACCTATGCCAGCCTTTCTTTAGAATGGAGCAATGAATTTTTAATGGCCTCAACATGAACACAAATACCTGGAAATATGAGACCCGCCACAGGTCGTAAGTTTGATTTCTTTGAGCTGTGTTACCCCATATGAACACTCCTATAAGCGAACAAGCAGTCCGGATCATCAAGCCGAGCTGCTTGTTTAGTTTAAGAACAATTATTCAGCATATATTTCGCCGGTCAATACTGCCGAAGTTCCTGTTGGCATAACGAGAGAGCCATTCCCTTTCCAGCTGGTATATGCGCCGGTACCGCTTACAATTTGCCATTGCCCCTTCCCGGTTGCAAATTCACATTCTTCATGAATTGTAATTGTTCCACTTCCATCAGTTGGCGTAAGAACGACTTCACAATGAGCACGAATTTCATTTTCGTTAAAATGAACGTCCATTGTGGCGGTTCCTGATGTTGTGACTGCTCCCGTTGCATTGAAGGTTCCCGAAACATTCGGAAAAGTTGAAAAATCAAACGCGGTGGCGACTGAAATCCCTTGTTTCGTGTGTGATGACACGGAAGCATCAGCAGCTGTGGCATCGGATGACACGGCGGGAACGAGGTCGTTGTTTTTTTCGCATGCGGAAATGGTAATTAATAATGCTCCCGCTAAAAGCATCATTAATTTTGATCGCAGTTTCATAATAGACTATTTAATTGTTATAAAATAAAGAAATGCTTTTGCAGTTGCGGTTTCACTTTATATCAACTGATTCTGACTACAACTGTTGCTTTAAGTATAAATGCCAGCATCAACAACAGCGCTGCCTAAGACGATTCTCCAAATCGCCGGGGAGCGGCTTCGTTATCAGAAACGGGGTACACTTTTTTTACTTCTTCAGAAACGGTGGAAACACCAGGATTAAATTTGCGTCGAAATTATATACCGGCGATGATCGAAAATAACTGCAGATTGTTCATCCTGTTTTTGAATTCAAAATTCAACAGAAGCAGGAAACAGCTCTTTCAATTTTTATTCAAAGACTTTCAATTTTAATTCATCTCAAAACCTGTTATCAGGCCGGGGCATAAAAAGCAACAATAAAATTGATTATTCTCAGACGATTGCTTCCGGAGTATGAGCGACAACAGAACAATCTGAAGGTGCTAACTTGAATCGTTTATAGAAACAGCTTGAGAAATAAGAGGGGCTGGCAAACCCACATTCATAAGCAATCCCCGAAATATTTTCCTCGCGGTTTTTAATTTGTTTCAAAGATTTGATCAACCTGAATTCTTTCATCAGGGCATTGGGAGAGAAACCTGTTAAGGAGACGGTCTTTCTATATAGTTGGGCCTTACTTACACACATTATTTTTGATAATTTATCAAGAGCAAAGTGTGGGTCGGAAAAGTGTTCTTCTATTGCATCAAACAATTTATTTAAAAATATCTCTTCCCGGGAATCTAACATCCTTATCGTCTCGTGAGCATAAGGAGAGTTGAGTGCTTCCTGTTCATAACATTCTTTCGTTTCAGAAGACGCCGTAATACCATTGGGAGATGATACGAAGCAAAGGCGTGCAGCTAACTGGATCGCCTGGCCGAAGAGGCTTTTATTATCGGTTACAGGATCGCCGCTTGTTATTCCACAGCGCATTTGCAGCGGGAGAAAATTAATCTTTTCCAGCTTTTTCCGGATCTCAAGGGCCGCACGAATAGCATCGCAGGAGGAAGTAAAAGATGCAAGGAAGCCATTGCCTTGATATTGCACCTCTTTACCGGAATTGCATCTGATTTCACTTTTGACAATTGTACGATAATCAGACAGAAAATGTTGTTCGCGTTTATTGTTGGAATCTGCAGAGACCACAATATCGGGTAGTGCAGTTACCATTATTGTTCTGAAGGCAGGATCGTTGATTATTACAAAACCATCAACCGGGGAATGTGAAAACATGGGATCTTCAATTCTTCCAAGGAAAGATTCCACTACATTTGTTTCAACCTCTATCAGGTGGTTCGGTATTAAACCATGAGCATTATCGTGCATCTCCTGCACCGCTTTTTTATCAGGCGCTTCTACAAGGCAAAATGCAATACCTCTTTCCTCATCAAACCAATAGGTTAAGGCCTTGCACTTGTATTTATCCTGGATCTTAAGATCCTGCTGATGAGCTTTAGCAACATCTTTGGCGGTAGCGCCGAGAATATCGTGTCGGTCCATGAAGATAGGCATGGCAATTTTTGAGGCTTGAGTTTAGAGATTACCGGTTTTCGCCGGCAACAGGAGCTTCTGCAACGGGAACTACATTATGCACCGGTTTTATTTGGGAAAAGGATTGACTACTAAAATTAAATATTAAAGATCAGTCATCCAAAAACTATTTTTCTACAAGAACAGACAGAATCGAAACTCCAGAATGTCGAGATTTCGTCACTTTTATTATAAGCAATAATATCTCTTACCTATTTTTTTCTTTTTAAAAAGGTTAAGCGCCTTTTCAATTCCTTATGTGCCATCTCTTGCCTGCAACCGGCGCTGCCATTTAAAAGTGGAGAAAAAAGCCGATGCGGAGGATAACTGCTGTAGTGACCAATAAAATACGATTAAAGTTATAATGGAATGAAATGCATTTTTATCCAATTTTCAAAGATATACAGGAGCTGCAGAATTGAAGCAAAAAGGAGGATTTAATCTTGTGAACTTTATGTAAAATTGTAAGAACCCTGAACTAAAATTTGCAGCTGAAATAATCAATTTGTCTCTTACAGTAGCAGTGTTAACGGAAAATCTGAAATTTAAAAAGGATTTGCCTTCATTAAACTTCAACCAAATCATTCATTGCTGGTGGTCGCAATTACGACTTGCTCTTTATAATCAATCTGAATCGACTTATTCTTTTTCCTTTTTTTTGTAGCGCCTTTGAACAAGATTTTTTCAGCTTTTTCGATACTCTTTTTAAAATCTCGTTTATCGATTGCAGGGTTTAAATTTACAAGCATTGTAGAAAGGGTTTGCCTTATGAAGTCTTTCATTTCCTTTTTAGATTTGGTCTTTGCTTCCACTTCTATTGATTTTGTTTTTGAAAAATTTACACAAACTTAATATACGTTTCTGAGATCCAATGTTAAGTTTTTTGTATGTATAAGTTCAATTAGCGACGTGCGCTACTATCCAACTTTTAACAACACTCATTTTCCTCCAAGATCATTGGGACTCACCGCATCCGGTTGACTTGTATTTCTAGCCGTAGCATTACCGCATACTTATCGGAATGATACAGACATACCTACATCTAAAAATAGTACCAAAGAGCTGTAATCTTCAAAGTACTACACACACTATCTTTCGTTGCTTATGAGATAAAAACAGTTAAAGTCAATGCGATCATTCCAAGTATGGCACAAAAAACGAATCCAATTGATAGCCTAAATACCTGAGAAATTGCGCCCATCAGCAAAGGGCCAATCATATCTCCAAATTCTTTAAATGAACCGGCAACTCCCATTGTTGCACCCATCTTATTTTCCGCTGACAATTTGCTTACTAACGCATCGGAATTTGTCCAAACAGTTCCAACACTGATGCCTGATAATATACACACAATTATTAAAAGAGTATTTTCTACAAAAGGTATTGCCGCAGTAGCAACACACGAAACTAGCATTCCTAGTCTCAATATAATTATTGGGTTCATTTTATCTGCTAACCAGCCGGCAAAAGGTTGAACGAGTAAATAAGAAATTGTAGTAACTGAAACCAACAGGCCTGTATTAAATGCATTGTATCCAAGGTTATGTATCCGAACAGGCAAGAACCCGAATAAAATCCCAACAAAAAACATATTAATCACAATAACCAAAAACCATGGTAACAAAAGCTTATTTGAGAAAACTGCTAAAAGGCTTTTCAAAGAAAAGTCGTCGTCATCATCAAAAGCCTCACTTCCCCTCTGTTTATCATTTGGTAAAGTAAGGGACAGTACAAAGGCTAACAAGCCTACTCCCGCAGAAGCATAGAATATTCCGCTGAAACTTGTCTTCAAAACAATAGCTCCGCCTATTACAGGACTAACTACATATCCTGCTCCCTTTATACTATTGTAAATTCCAAAAGCGCGACCTTTATTTTGTTTATATAAATTCCCTACCATTGCAAGAGAAACTGCTGATAGCGCAGCAGCGCCCAATCCCTGGAGGAAGCGAACCAGAATCAACAATTTGGGCGGGATAATCGGATATAAAAGCGAAGCGAGAACGAAAACTGTGATACCAATAAGCATAGTACTTTTCATCCCTTTCTTATCGGCTAAACCTCCAAAAATCGGTTTGGCTATTATTTCGGCGAAATCATAAGCTGCTATCAGAATACCGATCATAGCAAGACCTATCCCAACCTTCTCTGCGTAAAAAGGAAGATTGACAGCCACAATATGAGCGCCAAAAGACGTGACAAAGCCAACAAAGCCGAGTATAAAAGCATACTTCAGAGATGTTCCCATGAAATTATTTAAGCCTTTCAATTTTTGTAATCGGGTGAATTTCAGTCCAGCCGTTATGGGTATCGATAACCAAACTGCCTGTTACTTTTACGTGATCACCTAATTTTGGAATTTCTATTTTGTTGGTATAACCATTGCAAATATCTCCTACTTTTTTTAACGTTGTTTTATTGGCGCAAACTGCTTCAATAACAAGGTCGCCTTGTTTTTTCTTTTTATTTTTTTTTGCTAACAAATCTTCCTGTCCCTTATCCAATTTTAACAGCATATGCTGGTCGCCATCTTCGTCAGCGTCACTTTCTTCAATTATTCCGGTAACGGTTTTACATTTATCAACTATTTGGAGCCGTTCCGGGTCGTACACATAACGCCAAAGAGTAGTATCACAGTCAATGCTTTTGTTGCTATCAATAACACTTTTTCCCTCCTTGTCAGATTTTGATTTTTCTTTCTCCTCATCCTTATCTTTCTTTTTATGTGTTTTTTCATCCTTATCCCTCTCCTTATTTTCTATTTCTTGACAAGCAAGCAAGACATGCGACATAAGTAAAAGACAGATAAAGGCTTTTGAAATGTACTTAAAATTTGTCATTGTTTTGATTTTACGGTTAAGTCGTCTCTTCAAGATTGTGAATTCAATCAAGACAAGCATTCAAAAACCGTGCTTATTGCAGGTCTACCAGCAATATGGGTTTTGCGAATTTTGAACCGAAAGGATCTTTTATTAGTAACGAAATTGGCTCTTAATCAGCATCTCCTCCTTCACCCTTATTTTTTTCTGATATAATATAGTAACTACCCTTTGTTGCAATTTTAGTATCTGGAGGTATATTATCGATAAACGTGACTTGTGTAAAGCCGGCATTGGAAATACCTGTCTTCACTTCTTTTGATACAAAAACATACTCTTTATTGTCGCCTTCATTTTTAACTTCTGATAAAACAATACATTTTCAGTTTCGCCGTCTTTATAGATCGCGTCATCCGGGACAGCACTCACCATTTCATTACCGGCCTGAATAAATGCATTTACATAAACGCCGGGAATTAAGGCGCTAGTTGAGTTATTACCAACCCTTGCGTGCACTGTGATGGATTTTGTAGCACTGTCCAAAGTTTTATTGATTGCATAAATTGTCGCTTTTCCGATCGGCTTGTTTCCGTTAGGCAAACTCAGTAATACTTTCTGTCCTTCTTTTATTTTGTCTACATCCTCGTCATATACCTGGAGATCAATAAAAAGTTGGCTGGCATTGATAATATTAAACATTAACAACCCTGGATCTGCAAATTCACCTACATTGACATTTACTTTTTGAAGATATCCACTTATAGGTGCAACGATTGATACAGTTCCCTGCATATTCCCTTTATTAAGATTTTGAATTGGACTGCCTAAAAGTTCCAGTTTCTTCTGAAGCGACTGCACTGTGGCTTTGGTGACATCATAATTATTGAGTGCCTCCTGGGCCATTTTTTCCGAAGTCCATTGGCACTTAACATTTCCTTTTGCCGCTCATATTCCTTTTCCAGAAAATCCAAATTACTTTTTGCTTTCTCATAGTCTTCCTGCATTTGAATATAATCTGTAGACTCAAGAAGGGCAAGCGTTTGTCCTTTCTTCACGAAATTTCCAGGAATTACATTTATCGATTTGACCATACCGCCAATCAATGTCGAAACGTTTGCTTTTTTTTGCGGAGGCAGGACAATAAAACCATTTGCTTTGACTAGGCTTGGAAGAGGTTTCTTCTGTATTTCACCTAATTCGATACCTACTGCCTGGAACTGTTTTTCAGAAATCGAAACTTCGTTCGACGGAAGAGTTGAATCCTTTACGTCAATTTCCTGGTCTGACTTTCCCTTTTTCTCTGCTGCATCTTCCGTATGGCAGGAAGATAGAACCAAAGAGACTAACAATAAGAACAATAGAAGTTTTATTTTCATGCTATTATTTTTTTTATTTTCCCAGTAGATAATTAATATAAATAACGGTTTGATTATTTTGATTTAAAACATTCAGATATTGAAGCCTTATATCAAAAGCCTGGGTTAAATCCTGTATATATTCAATGTAGCTGATATTGCCGGACGAATAATTTGTCTCAGCGTTTTTTTATTATCGCCTCTGACTGCTGTAATCCACTTCTGTCATAATAAGAAAGTTGCTCCTCCCATTTTTGATATTCACTTATCTGTTGATTATAGGTTGTAATAAATTGGTCCTGCGTATTTTCATAATCGGCCTGGGCAACTTTTGTAGCAATATCAACTGATTGTATTCTTGCCTTTTGCGGGCGGAACCAAAGGGGAATACTAATACCGACTTGGTAACCATAAAAACCTCCGCTGACATTCTCTGCTTGCTTACTATAGCCCACTGTAAAATCCGGAAGTAACCTTGCTCTTTCCAACGATAACAGTGCTTGTGAAACATTAATGTTTTGCTGATAATAATTCAAAACGGGATTTTGTGATAAAACTGAAGAATCACCATCAATTGACAACGTTACTTTTTCCAATGGCATTGTTAGCTGAAGAGGCTGATCAGTATTTAACCATTTTTGCAGCTCTTGCTCACCAATTTGTAAATCTTTTTGTGCTTCTTTTTTCTGTAATAGCACTTGCTGATACTGAGCATCAGCAGCACCTTCTCCAGATACTTACTTTCTCCACTTGTGTATCTCACGGTAGCTGCTTTCGCAAAGTTAGCATATACACTATCCTGATACTTTAATAGGCGTAATCGAGCAACTCCATAAGCCATTTGATAATAGGCAGAGCGCACATTTCTTATTAAGTCATTCTTTGACATAGTGAATGATTTTTTACTGAGTGAAAGCTGTTGTTTAAGGACATTGCTTTGCTTTACATATACAGTAGGAAAACTAAATGATTGCTGTACACCAATAGTGCTATTGCCTAATAATGTAGTATTATCAACGCCATAAGTAAAATTGGTTTTTGGCAAATCAAAAGCAGTTTTCTGCAGTGCCTTTTGCTGCTCAACTGAATAATTAGCACTTTTAATTGCCGGGTTGTTTTTCAATGCGATATCAACTGCTTCGTTTGGTGATAGTTTTAATGGCTCTGATACAGTATTATTTTCAATTCTTTGACCATTACCTAATATCGGGACCATGAAAAGGCCTGCCAGAAAAAAGAAAAAGCTTAACACGCTTCCTATACTCTTTATTTTTTTCTTTTTGAAGCCTCCTGTAAACAGTGAATAAAGAACCGGCAAAACAACTAAGGTAAGGATGGTGGAGGTAATTAACCCTCCAATAACAACAGTCGCAAGTGGCCTTTGCACTTCCGCACCTGCAGAAGAGGAAAGGGCCATTGGTAAAAAACCAACGGAAGCACAGTAGCAGTGATTGCTACTGGTCTTAAACGCATATACGCACCCTTAAGAATTCTTTTGTTTACATTCGTCACGCCTTCCTTTTTTAATTCATTAAAGTAACTGATTAGCACAATTCCATTTAGAACTGCAACTCCAAACAATGCAATGAACCCAACGCCGGCCGATATGCTAAAGGGCATTCCCCTGAGTAATTGGGCAAATACACCCCCTACTGCTGCAAAGGGAATAGCAGTAAAAATTAATAGCGCTTCTACTAGTGAACCAAAAGTAAAAAACAGTAAAACCAAAATTAGCGTCAGCGTTACCGGCACTACGATCATCAGATGGCTTTTTGCTTCTACGAGGTTCTGAAATTGTCCTCCGTAAGTACTGGAATATCCGGGGGGTAATTTTAAATGAGCATTCAGTTGAGTTTGAATGTCGTTAACTACACTTTGAACATCTCGACTTCGCACATTTAAACGAATCGCAATTCTGCGCTTGGTATTATCCCTTAATATTTGGGACGGGCCTTCCTGATATTTCACAGTAGCAACTTCAGTTAACGGAATCTGGTTGCCATTTGGTAACAGGATTAATAAATCGCGCACATCGTCCAGGTTTCCTCTATAGGCAGAGTCTGACCGTACCACAAGGTCAAACGTCGGTCGCCTTCGTAAACCTGTCCCGCTTTCGCACCTGCAAAGGCACTTTCCAGTACATTATTTATACATCCTGGATACTTAAGCCGAGTTGTGCCAGTTTTTTACGATTATAGTCTACTTAAGAGAATGCTTCCTGTGATTTATTTTTTATTAATGGAATAAAAATATTTATATTTGCCTTCAAACTTTAGGGGTGCCGGTTAGGCTGAGATTAGACCCTACGAACCTGATGCAGGTAATGCTGCCGAAGGGAAAAGTAGAAACGTATTTCCACATCTTCCTATTCCTGAAGTTTAATTAAATCTATAAAAGGAATGGAAATTACCGTCAACAATCACCCACAACAGATTCAGGAGCAAACCACGGTTCAAATTATTTTAAATGATTTGATTGGCGAAAAACAAAAAGGTATTGCCGTAGCTGTTAACGAAACCGTAGTACCTAAAGCACGCTGGGAAAGTTATGTGCTACAACAAAGCGATAAAGTATTGGTAATTAAAGCTACTCAGGGCGGATGAAGCCTGATGTCCTATGAAACCTGTATTAATAAATCAAAGTCCTATAAATAACTGCACTTAAAATAGTCCAATGAAAAAAACAGATAATACTCCTGAACAGGAAACCATCTCAACCGCTCCTTTTGCAGGTTCTAAAAAGATATATGTTGCAGGTTCGCTGCATAAAAATATTAAAGTGGCTATGCGTGAAATAACGCTTTCACCAACCAAACTCAGTAGCGGAAAAATGGAAGAAAATCCATCAGTGATTGTTTACGATACCAGCGGGCCTTATACGGATGAACATGTGAGGATTGATATTAAACAAGGCTTGCCGCGTTTGCGCGAGCAATGGATTTTAGATAGAAATGACGTGGAGCCGTTAGACTGTGTTTCTTCAGAATATGGAAGGCGACGCCAGGAAGAAGGATCGCTTGATAAGCTGCGTTTTGATTACATTAAAAAACCTTTACGTGCGAAAGGCGTTGCCAATGTAACCCAACTGCATTATGCAAAAAAAGGAATGATTACTCCGGAGATGGAATACATCGCTATCAGGGAAAACCAACGAAGTGATCTATTTAAGTATAAATCTAACGGCAAGCATGATTTATTAACCCAGCAACATGCAGGAAATAGTTTTGGGGCCAATACTCCCAAAAGTATTATCACACCTGAGTTTGTGCGGGATGAAGTAGCCGCTGGCCGGGCAATTATTCCTGCTAATATCAATCATCCGGAGCTTGAGCCGATGATCATCGGCAGAAATTTTTTAGTTAAGATTAATGCAAACATCGGCAACAGTGCCGTAAGTAGCAGCATCGAAGAAGAAGTTGAAAAAGCAGTGTGGGCTTGCCGTTGGGGAGCTGATAATATCATGGACCTCTCTACCGGAAAAAACATCCATGAAACAAGGGAATGGATTATACGTAACTCGCCCGTACCCATCGGAACCGTTCCTATTTACCAGGCTTTGGAAAAAGTAGGAGGCAGACCCGAAGAACTTACCTGGGAAATTTATAAGGACACGATCATTGAGCAGGCGGAGCAGGGAGTTGATTATTTTACCATTCATGCAGGAGTGTTATTGCGGTATATTCCAATGACCGCAAAACGTATCACAGGCATTGTTTCCCGCGGTGGTTCCATCATGGCCAAGTGGTGCCTGGCTCATCATAAAGAGAATTTTTTATACACGCATTTTGAAGAAATATGTGCCATCATGAAGCAGTACGATGTATCTTTTTCTTTGGGAGATGGCTTGCGCCCCGGCAGTATTGCCGATGCCAATGACGACGCACAGTTTGCAGAATTAAAAACACAGGGTGAACTCAACAGGATCGCCTGGAAGTATGATGTACAAGTAATGAATGAAGGTCCGGGGCACATACCCATGCACCTGATAAAAGAAAATATGGAAAAACAATTGGAATATTGTAAGGAAGCCCCGTTTTATACTTTAGGGCCATTAACTACTGACATCGCTCCCGGCTACGATCATATTACTTCGGCCATAGGCGCTGCGATGATCGGATGGTACGGAACGGCGATGCTTTGTTACGTAACACCCAAAGAACATTTGGGGTTGCCCAATAAAAAAGATGTGAAAGATGGAGTAATCACTTACAAGATCGCTGCACACGCAGCCGATCTCGCGAAAGGCCATCCGGGCGCACAATACAGGGATAATGCATTGAGTAAAGCACGATTTGAATTCCGTTGGGACGACCAGTTCAATTTATCACTTGACCCGGATGCGGCCCGTAACTTTCATGATGAAACGTTGCCTGCCGACGGGGCAAAGATTGCTCATTTCTGTAGTATGTGCGGGCCAAAGTTTTGCTCAATGGAAATAACCCAACAGGTACGTGACTTCGCAGAAAAAGGCATGCAGGATAAATCGGAAGAGTTCATTGAAAGTGGAAAAGAAATTTATCAATAAATGTTAGTTGTAATTTCTTATCCAGGGGCTGTAAAGGATGAAGCAAATATAGTAAATACTTTATTTGATGTAGGGCTTGAAATATTGCATGTAAGAAAACCGTATACAGATGTCGATGAATTAAGAGTATTAATAGAAAAGATTCATTCAAAATATCAAAATCAGATTGCCTTGCATCAACATCATGAAATAGCAAATGATTACGGAATAAAAAGATTGCATCTTACTGAAGCGAAAAGAAAAGAAATGAGTGAAGGAGCATTGAAAGCATTAAGGGAAGACAAATATATTTTATCAACTTCTATTCATCAAATTGAAGTATATGAGACTTTGCCAGCTTGTTTCGAATATACTTTTTTCGGTCCGGTTTTCAACAGTATTTCCAAGCAGGGATACACTTCATCATTAAAAAAAGATTTTGTATTTCCTGAGAAGTATAACTTCCCGAAAGTGATTGCCATTGGAGGGATTGATGCAGGAAATATTCAAAAGGTGATGAACATGAAATTCAAGGGCATAGCGGTATTAGGAACAATCTGGCAAAATCCGGAAACAAGTATTCAACAATTTAAATTAATAGACAAAACATGGAAGCAGGTAAACCAATAGTTTTAAGCGCAGCAGGCCTGGACCCCTCTGCCGGTGCCGGACTATTGGCTGATATAAAAACATTCGAACAGCATAATGTATATGGTTTGGGCATCAGCACAGCCCGGACATTGCAAACAGAAAAAGAATTTTTTACCATCCGATGGGAAAAAGAAAATGAAATTCTCCTGGCGCTTGAAACAATGTTGTTGAACTATAAGATACGTGCAATAAAAATTGGAATAATTGAAGATTTAAACGTGCTTAATCGAATGGTAACCTTGATTCATCAAAAAAATAAAGCGATTAAAATAGTGGTTGATCCGGTTATTAAATCCAGCAGCGGCTTTAATTTTTGGAATGAAAAGTTGAATGAAGATTTATTGTTTGAAACCTTATCAAAAGTTTTTTTAATAACCCCGAATTACAATGAAGCCATGCAACTCTTGCCTTCATTCAATGCAAAAGAAACAGCAAAGAAGTTGGCAGCGTATTGCTATGTTTTATTAAAAGGAGGACACAATAATGAAGAGCCTGGGGTTGATTATTTGTACACAAAAAACCAGGTAATAAAATTGAAAGCATTAGCGCAACAAGTTTGTCCGAAGCATGGTTCCGGTTGTGTGTTATCGTCAGCAATAACGGCAAACCTTGCATTGGGATTTGATTTGGAACCGGCTTGTAATAATGCAAAAAAATATATCGAACGATTTCTAAATAGTAATAAAACATTATTAGGTTATCATCATGTTTAGTAAACTTCAGTACATATCACAGGGAGTAACAGCCAAAGAGCAGCTCCATAATATTCAGAAAGCGCTTGATGCAGGTTGTAACTGGATACAACTTCGTTTTAAAAACGCTGATGAACTGGAAATAAAAAATTTTGGTGAAAAGGTAAAAGAGATATGTACTTCTTATAATGCAAGATTTATAATCAATGACCATCCGCACATTGCCAAAGAAATTGAAGCTGATGGTGTGCATCTGGGATTACTGGATATGCCGGTTAATGAAGCAAAAAGAATTGTAGGCGATAAAATTATTGGCGGCACTGCCAACAGTTTAGTTGATGTGTTGAAGCGTGTTGATGAAGGTTGCGACTACATTGGCTTAGGCCCTTTTTGTTTTACAACAACAAAAGAAAAACTTAGCCCTGTACTGGGAGTAAAAGGCTACAAAAAAATTATGGATGATTTGATAGAACGGCAAATTCAAATACCTGTTTACGCTATTGGGGGTATTGTTTTGGATGATATTGAAGCCATCATGCATACAGGCGTCTATGGTGTGGCCGTATCAGGTATCATCACCCATCATCCCAATAAAAAATTATTAGTGAAACAATTCAACAAACTTTTATATGAAACAGTTAACCATAGCAGGTAAAGTATTTCAATCTTGTTTGTTTCTGGGAACAGGCAAATTTGGTTCTTCTTTGCAAATGGAAGAAGCAGTATTGGCATCCGAGTCCGAAATGATAACGGTGGCTTTAAAACGGGTAGACTTAGAAACAGACACTGATGATTTGTTGTCGCATCTTCAACATCCGCATCTTCATTTATTACCGAATACATCCGGTGTGCGAACTGCTAAAGAAGCGGTACTGGCAGCGAAACTTGCCAGAGAAGCATTGGAAACCAACTGGGTAAAATTAGAAATTCATCCTGACCCAAAATACTTGATGCCCGATCCAATTGAAACATTAAAAGCCACCGAAGAACTAGCAAAGCTTGGTTTTATTGTATTGCCATACATACATGCAGACCCTGTTTTGTGTAAACGTCTGGAAGACGTGGGCACTGCAGCAGTAATGCCTTTAGGTTCACCCATAGGAAGCAACAAGGGATTGAGAGCTTTCGATTTTTTACAAATCATCATCGAACATAGCAATGTGCCTGTGATCATTGATGCGGGTATTGGCGCACCTTCTGATGCAGCCTTGGCCATGGAAATTGGTGCAGATGCTGTTTTGGTAAATACAGCCATCGCAGTTGCCGGCAATCCCATACAAATGGCCATAGCCTTTAAATTGGCAGTGCAGGCTGGACGTATGGCCTTTGAAAGCAAATTGGCCGATAAGGCACATCAAGGAATTGCAACAAGTCCCTTAACTCAATTTTTACATGAAACAGTTTAAAGATTTATACGATCAACATTCCTGGCATGAGGTTGGTGCATCGATTCAAACAAAAACGGGAAAAGATGTAGAAGCTGCACTGGTTGCAACACACAGAACATTGGAAGATTTTAAAGCATTGATTTCACCTGCAGCATCCCCATATTTGGAAGAGATGGCACAGCTTAGTCATCAGCTTACTCTAAAACGTTTCGGCAAAACAATTCAGCTATTTGCTCCTATGTATTTAAGCAATGAATGCAATAATATTTGTACCTATTGCGGCTTTAGCTTAGATAACAAAATAAAAAGAAAAACATTAACACCTTCAGAAATTTTAAAGGAAATCAATATCATTAAGCAACATGGCTTCAATCATATTTTACTTGTCAGTGGCGAATCAAATAATACGGTGAATGTAGATTATTTTTTGAATGCCATCAAAATCATGAAACCCCATTTTGCCAATATCTCTATTGAAGTGCAACCCTTGTCGCAAGACGAGTATGGAAGGTTACAACGTGCCGGAGTGTATTCTGTTTTAGTATATCAGGAAACCTATCACAAAGAAAGATACAAGGATTATCATCTTAAGGGAAGGAAATCGAATTTTTATTACCGCCTTGAAACGCCTGACAGAATTGGACTTTCGGGAATCCACAAAATTGGATTAGCCGTTTTATTAGGATTGGAAGACTGGCGCACTGATTCTTTTTTTTGCGCCATGCATTTAGATTATTTACAAAAAACATACTGGAGAACAAAGTATTCCATTGCCTTTCCCCGCATTCGCCCTGCAGAAGGGGTGGATATTTCTAACTATCATATAAACGATGTTGAACTGGCGCAACTGCTGTGTGCATACAGGTTATTGAACGAGGATGTGGAGATTTCTATTTCTACCAGGGAAACAGAAATATTCAGAAACAACATTATGAAACTGGGCACTACTACCATGAGTGCAGGCTCCAGGACAAACCCCGGTGGTTACAGTGTGGATGAAAACTCTTTAGAGCAATTTGAAATAAACGATGAACGTACTCCCGCTGAAGTAGCGGCGGCTATAAGTGCGAATGGGTACCAACCAGTTTGGAAAGACTGGGAAAAAATATATTAAAATGGCAGATTTTACCATACCAGAAATAAACCGATTCAGTCGTCAAATTATGTTGGACGAGATTGGAATTGAAGGGCAAATAAAAATTAAGCGCGCAAAAATCCTGGTGGTCGGTGCAGGTGGATTGGGTTGCCCTGTTTTGCAATATTTAAGTGCTGCAGGTGTTGGAAATATTGGTATTATTGACTTTGACAAAGTTGAGATACATAACCTTCACCGGCAGATTTTATTTACATCGGATGATATCGGTAAACCCAAAGCACCAACGGCAGCAAAAAAAATAAAAGAATCTAACCCACATATGAACTGCATTGTTTTTGATGAGCTATTGCAGGAATCAAATGGCGCAACTATTATATCACAATTTGATATAGTTGTAGACGGCTCGGATAATTTTTTAACCCGTTATCTGGTGAATGATATTTGTGTGCAATTGAATAAGCCACTGGTATATGGAAGCATATTAAAATTTGAAGGACAGTTAGCCGTATTTAATTATAATGGAAATAAGAATCTTAGAGATATTTATCCGGATCCGCCCGATTCGGAAGACGTGCCCAGCTGTAGCGAGATTGGAGTTATGGGTTTTGTTCCGGGCATTATAGGTCTATACATGGCAGGTGCTACTATCCAAATTATATTAGGGACTTATAAAAGGGATAATTTGTTGCTTTTTAATTTTAAAGATTTTAATTTATTAAAACTGAAAATGTAACTTTATACAGGTAGCAAAAGCAAGGTTTTTTCATCAAAGCTTTTGCCATATATTGCCCAGGCATTATTCATCGTATGCAGTCAGCCATATGTGCTTGAGCCCTTAAAGATTGTTATGGAATGAGACAAGAATTGATGGCTTCAGATATCAGAGTTAAAGCAGGACTTGAAGTTAAATGATATCTCTTGTTATTTTATTTAATTGTTGTTCCTTCAGGAATAATAAAATGCCTCTTATAAAAAATAATAAATCCTTCGCGGTTAAATTCATTCAGAATTCACCCATTGGGAAGTTAGGTACCTTAAAGCCAAAGATTTCGGAAGTGCGTTAAATCCTGCTAATCTGTTCGAATATAAGGATATTCCTGAACCGGAGCTGAATGTTTAAAAATTAGGTTAATCGATTATTAAAGCGGAAAAACTTTGCTATTAAGGATGACGATAATACTACTCATGTTAATCTTTCACATGCCATAGCTTTTACCGGATCAAAAAACTGCTATGAAGAAAGGTGGCTCAATTGCACTCGTAAAAAGCCAATTCCGCAAAAAAGAATTGAGCCGTAGATTGAAAAGCTGTTGTAGAAATGGCATTTGAAAATCCTGCATTGAGGCAGTGTGTGTATCAATTGAGCTACGCAAGCAAGGTATTTTTATTTAACCGCCGGTGTCCATTGTGTATAGATACGCGATCACCTGTAAATTTTGTCTAAATGCCTAAAGACAAGCGTAGATGGTGGCTCTTACGCGTAAGAAAGAAAAAAAGAAGCTACCGGAGAGATTGAAACTGAGCATAAAGGCTATATAGGCGCACAGGATAGCTACTATGTTGGAAATATCTAAGGTGTTGGCCGGATCTATAAGCAAACCTTTATTGATCTTTGTCTTGGTGTGTCGAGCTAAATGACTATGTCCAGCGGAACAGGGTGTTTCTAAATAAAAGCGTTGGAACAAGGCAGGCTCTTTTACAAGGTTGGCTTTTATGTGCCTTAGAAATGTTCCTGACTTGGAGCAAAGGTCAGGTAATATTATCTGAGTCTCTAGTTGATTTTAGTTCTAATTTTTTAACACTTCCATACGCGCAACTTATTGCAAAAGCATCTTTGAGTGCGGTTTGTTGAATATGGCTGGCTATAGACCTGATTACACCAGCATGGGTAACTATAATTACTGTGGAATGGTTACATTTTGCTAACAGGTCAAGAAATTGTCGGGTACGCTGATGTAATGCCAGGAAGTTTTCACCACCCGGTACAGATTCATTTACAAAATTATTCATCCATTTTTGTAAATCAACTTGGTTAATATCATTCCATTTTTTATTTTCCCATTCTCCAAAATTTAATTCTTTTAAAAGGAGTGAATATTTAATTTCGGGATGATGGTATTTATTTTGTAACAGGTATTGGCCCAGTGTGCTGCATCTTATTAAAGGGCTGCTGTAAATGACATCTGCCTTTGTTGGCAACGCTGTAAAAATATCTTTTGCAGTTTGTTCAAATAAGCTTTCATCTATAGGAATATCGGTTTGCCCATAGCAAACATCTTTCCCAATTGCCGGTTTGATATGTCGAACTAAATAAATTTCCATAATAACAATACTGATAAGTAAAATACAATTTCACATAGTTGCTGCGTCGCGCCGAGGCAATCCCCGGTGTAGCCGCCAATCCATTTTTTAAAGTACCAGCCTAAATATATTTTCATTAAGTAAACTGGAATTATTAGAAAAAAAGCATACGCATTTTTAAACAGTAACAATGACAGAATACCAAACAAAGAAGCGATTAAAAAATGGGTATCTAAAAACTGTTTTGCAACCGGTTTTGCTTTGCTGTTTTTATTTTCTCTTACATATTGATGCGTAAGTATAAAAGTCGATGCAGCCCATCTTGATGAGGCATGAGCTGCAATTAAAACAAAGGGCAACTGTGCTGCGGTAAATGAGGAGAGCAAATAAAATTTTATAGACAATATAAATATTAATCCGATTACTCCATAAGCTCCCACACGGCTATCTTTCATGATCAATAATATTTTTTCTTTTGTCCATCCACCGCCAAAACCATCACACACATCGGCAAAGCCATCTTCATGAAATGCTCCGGTGAGCAATACAGAAGAAACCATGCAAAGTATTATAGCAATCGGGGAATTGAATAAATAATTGGCTCCCATAAAGACAAGTGCCGCTACGGCACCAACAATCCAGCCGATTAACGGAAAATATTTTGTGGCTTTACTTAAACACTCAGGATCATGGTTTACCCAATGTGGCACTGGGATACGGGTATAAAACATTACAGCCGTTAAAAATATCTGCAACTCCGTTCTCATTATTTCTTATTGCTTATTCCGGCAGTATCAAAACTTGTCATTTCATTCAAAAAGTTTACAGCGCTTTGAATCAGGGGCATCGCGATTGCTGAGCCTGTGCCTTCCCCCAAACGCATTTTTAAATGCAGTAGTGGCTCAGCGTGCAGGTAATTTAGCATTTTTTTATGCCCCTCTTCACTACTTGCATGTGCAAATATGCAATTCATTAAAACAGATTCATGTATTTTGCATGCAAGCAGCAAAGCGGCAGTAGCGATAAAACCATCGACCACAATAATCATTTTCTGCCTTGAAGCTTCAATGTATGCGCCGACCATCATGGCTATTTCAAAACCGCCAATTTTTCGTAAGAGATCAACCGGGCTTTCGCTTAGTGTATGAAGCTGATGAAGTTGAAATACTTTTTCTAAAATTGTTATTTTTGTTTTTAACTGTTCAATGTTGGTTCCTGTTCCCCTCCCTACACATTCTGCTACAGGTAATTTTAAAATGCTACTCATAATTAAAGCAGCTGATGAGGTGTTGCCAATACCCATTTCGCCGAAGCCGATGGCATTGCAACCAGTTGCAGCTACCCGGAGCAATATTTCTTTTCCTTTTTCCATGGCATAAAAAGCCTCCTGGCCTGTCATAGCATCTTCATCCAGATAATTTTTTGTTCCATATCCAATTTTTTCATTTAGTAATTCTTTATATCTATCATTATGTTGCCAGTAAGTACATACTCCCGCATCCACAATTTTTATTTTAATGTTATTCTGTTTGCAAAATACATTGATAGCAGCGCCGTCGTTTAAAAAATTAGTTACCATTTGAGCAGTTACTTCCTGGGGGTAGGGATTTACCAAGCCAGTTTTAGCAATGCCATGGTCTGCAACAAATACAATAATATGTGGATTGATAATTCTTGGAGCGACCGTATTTTGTATTTCTGCAACTCTGAATGCCACATGCTCTAATAATCCCAATGAACCTCTTGGTTTAGTTTTATTGTCAATAGCAAACTGTATAGCCTCTTTGATGTCTGTTACCATTGTCAATGCAGGTTTAGCATTAATTATTTCAAATGCCTTTGAGGAAAGGGGATAAAAGGCTGTTATTTCTTTTATCACCGGTCTAATACTTTTTTGTTTCCAGTTTTGCTGCTGGAGCATGGGTTGGTTTTCATAATCAGTAGCAGGTTTTCCAATACAAAAATAGCCAAGCGCTTTCTCATGCGAGGGTAAATTAAGTAAGCATGAAAGACCGGTATAATCTACTATAGAAACCCAACCAAGTGAATAGCCATTTTCAGTTAGTGAGAGCCATAAATTCTGCAATGCGCAAACACTGCTCCACTCGAGTGTACTGGCTGTGCCTGTTACACCAATAGCAAAATCTTTTAATACACTAAAATCAGTGGTTATAATAAGTCCAAGCGGGGCCTCCAGTATTCCTTCTAACTTTAATTGTTTGTATTTATTTAGTTTTTCATCATCGCATATTTCAGTAAACGTATGTTGTTGTTTTTTTACAAATAGCTCATAAACCTTCTGCCTTAATTCTTTTTTACGGATAATATAAAACCTTGCAGCTTCTGTCAAACCTACTGATGGCGCTTTGTGTGCGGCTTCCAGTGCTGCATTTAAAATATGCTCCGGTACTTCATCATGTTGAAAATGACGGGTATCCCTTCGTTTATCAATTACTTCCTTCAACTGCATATTATTCTTGTTGATTTAATATATCACAGAACCAAAAACCTTTAGTACCCATGTCTTTTATGGGTGTGGGGTGATCGGAAAATTTTATTTCTAATGCTTTGTATGTTTTCTCACCTGTAACTATATTCATTTTCTTTTTAAAAATCGGTGCTTCAAAACAAAAACTATGAAACTCTCCGTTTTCACCACAAGGGTCAACAGATTGGGGCAGTTCCTCAATAAAAGATTTATCTACCATCCTGCCACACCAGTTTTCATCCAGGTAACCGTCATTTACACAGCAGGTAATTGTTTTAAATCCTTTTGCAATAAAATCATTTACCAACCATTTGGTATCTGTTTTCCAAATAGGAAAAACACATTGCATATCAAGTGTCGCCATTTTTTGTTCCCGGTATTGCCTCAGATCTTCCAGGAAAATATCACCAAAAATTACATGGTTAATATTCTCTGCTCTTGCCTGCAGCAGTATTTCTTCCATCTGTTTTTCATATTCTGTATTGCTGGCTTCATACACATAGGCTTTTAGCAAAGGAAGGCCAATACTATCTGCCTGAGCCTGTATCAGTTCTTCTCTTACACCATGCATGCTGAGGCGTTTATAATTTCCATTAATAGTACTGAGCAGATATTTTATATCATACTGTCCTTCCTTCAATATTTTGTATAGGGCATAGCTGCTGTCTTTGCCACCACTCCAACTGAATATGGCCGGTATCTTATCCATTGTAATTTTCTTTTATGATAACAGGTATCCCGCTTACCATTAATATTACTTTATTAGCATTAGCGGCTGCATATTGATTTGCCCATCCCTGTAAGTCTGTGAATTTTCTTCCTGTCTCTGTTTCAGCATGTACCCCCATCCCAATTTCATTACTGATAATAATAAATGTACCCGGCATTTTTTTTAAAAAATCTATCTGGTCTTTAAATAAAACAAGCGAAGCGTCAATATTATTTTTACTTTCGATAAAAAAATTGGTGAGCCAAAGTGTTACACAATCAATCACGCATATTTTATCAGCAATGGGCAATTGGCTTATATTTCTTTGCTCTTCATAATTTGTCCACCGTTCGTCTCTTTCATTTTGATGCCGCTTTACTCTTTTTTCAAAGTTGCCATCCCAAATTTTTGCTGTGGCTACATACACCGGATTGACACTAAGTGATAACGCCAGTTGCTGGGCATGTTTGCTTTTGCCACTTCTGACGCCTCCTGTTATAAATATTATCATACGGTTTCTTTTTTAAACCCATAAGGGCAGTGCCTGCAGGCGTTCTTGCAGCAATAGCCTCTTTTTAAATGAAACCATGCAGTGAATACGCAAAACGATTTTTCTAAATAAAAATCAATACCCTCAATGCAACTTTTTGTTTTGGGCAAGTCTTTTGCAATGTTATCGGCATGTGCTTTTTTTGGTGACATTCCTGCTACATATTCGTTAACCTTTTCCTTTGTTGCGTTATGCAAACATTGTGTACACATACAATTAATAAGCGGATCAGGCGCACACAATGGCGGGTAGTTATTGCACCAGCAATTACCGTTTATTTCGGTTGCCCCGCAACGAAACACTGTGCCACACCTGCTGCATATTTTATCGGTTACCATCGGTTTAACTTACAAAGGAATAAGAAGTAAAAAATTGTTGTGTTTTATTTTGCAAATGCTTCGGTAAAGCAAATAAAGAGGGATGGAACAATGCAGCCAGTAGTTCAATTCCGTTTACCAATGTGGAAGCTGAAGGTTGCGTAAATAAATCGAAGTCGGCCAGATACACCTGCTTTGTTTTTACTGCTTCCATATTATTCCAATTGTCTTTTCGTGCAAGCAAGTGCATTTCCTCTTTTGCCCTTTCAACATGAAACCCACAGGGAGCAATTACCAATATTTCAGGATTGTATTTTACTATTTTCTCCCATGAAGTCACAATACTATCACCTGCGGGATTACTGAGCATGTCAATGCCTCCTGCCTGTGCAATTTGAAACGGTATCCAGTGCCCGCAATTATAAATCGGTTCTATCCATTCCATCAGCATTATTCTTTTTAGTGGCATTTGATGCAAGCGAAGTTCATTTAAAATGGCCGCCGTTCTTTTTTGCAAAGCAGCTAAATATTTATAGGCGGCTTCTTCCTGCCCTAATGCCGTTGCAATGGTAACAGCTGTTTGATAAACATCATCCAGATTATTGGGTGTAAGCGGAATAATCTGTGGCTGTTTTTCTAATTTGGCCACTGCTGCTGCGGTGCATTTGGTATCTATCTGGCAAACCTCACAGGTATCTTGTGTAAAAATAATGTCGGGTTGTACCTGAGCCAACACTTCTTCTTCTATGTAATACAAGCTTTTACCCTGTGCTTTACTGGCAGAGAATATTTTATCAATCTCCGCACTGCTGTAATCTTTTCCTTCCATTACACAACGCACTACTTTCTGTTTTTCAGCTAATGCTATTGGTGGGCATTCAAATGTAACGCCATGCAGCAAATGTTGTAAACCCATATCGTATATCATTTGGGTAGCGGCGGGAAGAAAGGAGCAAGCTTTCATGAAAATGTATTTTTTATAAAGAATTAAATTCAGTTTATAAAGACGTTCACCGATTGTAACGACCCCAAAAATCTACTCCACTTTTAACTGCATTGAAGTGTACCTTGTTTTCATCCATTCAAATGCACCAAACATAATACCGCTATATACCAATGTGCCCAGCAGGAAATTTTTTATGTACGGAAAACCCTGTGCATAACATTTTAGTAAGCTCCCAAAACTATGATCCATTTTTAGTCCGGTAGTTATATCTGTACAACCAAAAAGAAATACGCCAAAATCAACAATAAGCCAATATACAAGGGTGGATACTACCCCGGTAAACACTACATTTTTCACTGATATTTTTCTCAACAGCCATTTGCCAAAAAAAACAATTACACAAAAGCCACCGTAAACCCAATACCAACTTCCGTACATAATACCATATTTACCATCATATACTAACATGTTAATAATAAGGTCGCTGGCCAAAAGTGTAATCAATGGAAATGCGAAGGCTTTCCATTTTTTTGTAAAATAAGCACCACCAAATAGACCCATAGCGCCAATAGGAGTGAAATTGCTCCATGGAGTAAGTTGGGCTGCATTGGAAATACGCATTGCTGCTACAACAATCATAAACAGTGCAAGCACTGCAAAACGGGGATTGATTTTTTCTTTTGACATGATAATTAATTTAAAAAAATGAAGCAGGCAGTTTAATACTCCCTGCTGTAAAAATTTATAAGGAGAAACTTACACCAGTCATTGCATTGAATTTTTTGCTGTTGTATCCAACCACATCAAAGTATTGCTGATTGGTAATATTTCTTAAATCAACAAACAGCCTGATTTTTTTTGCAAATTCATACCCTAAATAACAATCAATCGTGTAATACTGCGGCATTTGTGCCGGACCAGAATCATATTCGCCTTTTAATCTTGTGCCTACAAAACGGAATGATGGCATTACTGTAAAACCTTTTGCAGGTTGTAATGTAAGCATACTGTTCATCGTGAAATTAGGGCGACGATAAAGGTTTTTTACTTTTATGTTATTGTCTTCTCTTTCGCCATCTACATAAGTAAAATTATTTATCCATTTGCCCTTCTTTCCAATCGCAATACTGCTTTCCAGTTCAAACCCAAAATCATGCTGTTCATCGCGGTTAATGTACTTGCTGGCATAAGTAGAAGGATCAGTGTAAAAAATAATCACATGTTTAATATCTCTTTTAAATCCAACAATCCTCAATGAGTTTTTTTTGTTATTACTGAATGTCTGCAATCCTAACTCATAGTTCTTACTTGTTTCGGGTTCTAAATCTTTATTGCCATACTCACTGTACAATTGATAGAGTGATGGAATTTTATAAGCAGAAGAAATATTTACAAACAGTTTTGTATTATCATCAATATTGTAAGAAGGATTAAATGTGTATGTAGTATTGCTTCCATAAATACTGTGGTGG
>JBQCEG010000069.1:0-36538 GCA_051960475.1 Ginsengibacter sp. | reverse complement strand
CCAAGTGTGATGTAAGCGCCAGACATTGTTCGATGCTTCAGTTTGTACCAAATGGAAAGATTATAATAGATTCCCAAAAAGATGTTTGCCAAAAGCAAAATAGGCACTACCGTTAATCCCGCCCAGTATTTGGGACCAATAAAATATTTCCAAATAGGCAGGAAGAGGCTCACAAGCAGGAACATTGTAGTCACAACTATTACAAAAAATTTCATTACGCGAGCATAAACTTTGTGTGGATTTTGGCCTTCTGACTGTTTAAAGAAAAATGGTTCGGCGCCTAGCCTGAATGCCTGGATAAACAGTGTTATAAGGATTGCCAATTTGTAACAGGCATTATAAATTCCTACTTGTTGCTCGGCAGCAGTCGGAGAAACAGGTAGCCACCATCTCAACATAAGGCGGTCGAAAGTCTCATTCACCATTCCACCCATTCCAACGATAATTAATGGAAGAGAATAGATCATCATTTCTTTCCATAAAATGAAATTGAATTTCAACTTGATCCTGGAAATTTCTTTGCTCAGCAAAACCAGTGTGAATATTGATTGTAACAAGTTTGCAATCATCACATAAACAATCGGGTTGGTGTTGCTGTTATAAAAAAGCAATACAAACGAATTGGCATTTCTGGCAGCCTGCGAAGAGCAATACCCAATAAAAAACCAAGTGAAAAATATATTAATTAATATCCCTCCTACTTTGATTAGTGCATACTTTCTCGGCCTTTCTTCCAGGCGCAGCCTGGCAAAAGGAATGGTACTTAATGCATCAAAAGCAATAATAAATATACCAATGTAGGCAATTGTTGGAACGTCCTGCAGCCCTATGATCCGGGCAAAGGAAACACGTGAAAACCAAAGCAGTGTCGTTAGAATTATTGTTGAAAAAACCAAAGAAAGAGCGGCCGTATTATATAAAGAACTCTTGTATTCTTTTCTTGATGAAAACCGGAAATAAGTAGTTTCAAAACCGTAGGTAAATATTACATTGACAATTGTCATTGCTGCATATATCAACCCCATTTTACCATAATCACTCGTCTTAGCCAGCGTATAAGTAAGGTAAGGAGTAAGCAGGTAATTGATAAAACGCGCTGCAATCGAGCTAACGCCGTACCACACCGTTTGACCTGCTAATTTTTTTATGTTGCTCAAATAATTGTCAATTTAAAAAGAGGGCAAATTTAGTTTTTATCCGATGTAAAAATAAAATTGTAGTTATTTATTGGTTTACTGTTAACGGATGCTTCAAAGCAAATATTTTAATCCAAAAAATTGGTAACCTTTTTTCTTCCGGCCTTGATGATGCCTTTTTCTTTTTTCACTTTCATCCTTTTCTCCCTGGAAGCTTTGGTAGGTTTTGTTGGCTTGCGTTTTTTTCTTTTTATCAGTGCATTGTTCAACAACAAATGCATTTTGACAATCACTTCTTCCTTGTTGCCCAACTGGGTTCTTTCCGTCTGACTTTTTACAATAAGAAATCCGTCATTGGTGATTTTGTTCGCCAGTTTTTCAAGAATGGATTCTTTTTGTTTGTTGGTAAGGATTTCAGAGGATGCTACGTGAAAATAACCTTCCACCATTGTTTCAACCTTGTTCACGTTTTGACCACCTTTTCCACCGCTTCTTGCTGTCTTAAATTTTATTTCGTTTAAAACATTTATCATGGGTTAAAAATACAAAAAATCAGGAGTGAATTGCTTACGAGGGCTTTACGTTACAATAAATTCGTAATTTGTAGCGGCAATTTTTATAATACAGAAAAAAAATACATTTTTGCATATAACCAACAGTAAATGAAGTTAAAAGAGATATACTCATCCCTTTGTGAAAGAAAACAGAACGGCAAAAAATCCTTTGCTGTTTTGATCGATCCTGATAAGGTGAACGAAGAAAAGCTGGAGCGGCTGATTCGTCTTTCACTTGCAGCAAAAGTTGATTATTTTTTAGTAGGTGGTAGCCTGGTTATTTCCAATTACCTGGACGAATGTGTTCAGTTTATCAAACGCAATTGCGCTATTCCGATTTTGCTTTTTCCCGGGAGTTCTTCACAGGTTTCAAAATATGCAGATGCTTTATTATATCTTTCATTGATTAGCGGGAGAAATCCTGAATTATTAATCGGGCAGCATGTTGTGAGTGCAGCAGCGATCAAAAAAAGCGGGCTTGAAATTATCAGCACCGGTTACATGGTTATTGATGGTGGCGCACCTACTACTGTTTCTTATATTTCCAACGCCACTCCTTTACCTGCAGATAAAAACGAAATTGCGATGTGCACGGCCATGGCAGGGGAAATGCTTGGAATGAAATTGATTTATATGGACGCGGGCAGCGGGGCAAAAATGGCCATTTCAGAAAGTATGATCGCAAGAGTAGCACAAAATATTGAAGTACCACTGATTGTTGGCGGCGGCATCAAAGAACCTGAAAAGGCTTACCTGAATTGTAAAGCAGGCGCTGATGTGATCGTCGTTGGAAATGCAATTGAAAAAGACGAATCACTTATCACAGAAATTGCTTCCGCTGTTCATTCTGTTCCTCTAAAAGTCTTAAGTTAATTTTTATTATTTTGGCTGAAAAACCTGGTTGGTAACCGGTGGCGTCTCCGGGATTTTTATAAGGTTAAAGCCGTGATTGGTCGCCTTGTGACAATCATTGCAAGTAGCCGTTAAAAGTGTAAAACTGCTGTCAAACCTTTTTTCATCCTTTGCTTTTATAGCAGCTGAAATACTGTCAATCGCAGGATCAATAATTCCAATGGACTTTATCTCCGGCCTGTCAGAACAAAATTTTGGAATATCAGTCAAGGCTTCCTGGATCTCTCCTACCTCAAAATCTGCAAGTGGCCAATTTCCATATTTACCCGCAAACCAAAGTTTCGCATGATGCACCTGGATCTGTGACATAAATTCGCCAAGCCCAGGTTTATAAGCATTGTTTAATTGCGCTTGCAGGCTGTCAACCTTTTTTTGAAGTTGAGAATTAGAAGATGAAGTATTACAGGAAAATAAAAAGATGCCTGAAATGAAAAACAGTTTTTTCATAAAAAATTTTAAGGCAACAATTTATCGGATTTTCTTATAAGAAAAGTTATAAACTCATCATTTCTTTGAATTTCACTGCCTGGCGGCGGCTCACTTCTATCTTTTCTCCCCCTGCCAAATCAAGCAAAAGGCCACCATTGAAATAAGGTTCAATTTTTTCTATCATCCTCAGATTGATGATGTGCTTCCTGTTGGCCCTGAAAAAAACTTTTTCATCGAGGCGTTCTTCCAGTGCATTCAATGACTTTAAGATCAGCGGCTTGTTCGTTCCAAAAAATACTTTCGCATAATTTCCAACGCTTTCAAAAAGCCTTACATCAGAAAGTCGCACAAACCAGCAACGCTCACCATCTTTCACAAACACCTGGTCAGTTTCACTCAGTACACCACGATTGTAAGACAATATTTCTTCTTCCGTTTTCTGGCGCACTTTCATGAGCGCTTCTGCCAATCTTTGCGGTTCCACCGGTTTCATCAAATAATCGAGCGCATTCACATCAAATGCTTTCAAGGCATATTCGTCATACGCAGTTACAAAAATTACGTGAGGCGCTTTATCCAATTGACCAAGCATATCAAAGCCGGTTTTACCCGGCATTTGAATATCCAGAAAAATAAGATCCGGGTTGAGTGTTTCTATCTTCTCAATTCCTTCAGCTGCATTGGCGGCTTCGCCAATAATCTCAACATCACTAAATTCGTTCAACATTCTTCTAAGCTCGCTCCTGGCAAGTCTTTCATCGTCTATCAAAATTACTTTTAGCATATCAGTTTATTGTTTCTTAATAACTCAAAATTTAATATTCCACCGGCATCACAATTTTGGATTGCACTTTTGTCCCTTCAATTTCTTCTACTTTAAAATAAGCATTTCCATTGTATAAAAATTTAAGCCTGTCGCGCGTACTTTTTATTCCAAAACCTTCGTCGTCCTTCTTTTCAAGAACACCAGAATTCTGGACGGTCAACTCAAAATCGTTATTGGTAAATCTTGAAATGATCCGGATTGTTCCGCCGTTTATTCTTTTGCTGATGCCATGCTTAATAGCGTTTTCAACCAGCGTTTGCAACATCATCGGCGGAATTCTTTGTTCAAGCGTATCTTCATCAATGTCCATTTCCACTTTTAATCTTTCTTCAAAACGCATTTGTTCCAAAGCCAAATAATCTCTTACAATATCGAGTTCTTTATGCAATGGAACCGTTTCCAGTTTTTCAACCTGCAAGCTGCTTCTCAAAATATTTGAAAGCTCAGTAATTGCAGTTCGGGCTCGTTTCGGATTTTCATCAACCAACGCCCTGATGCTGTTGAGCGAATTAAAAATAAAGTGCGGATTAATGTGTGATTTGATCGTTTTTAATTCGAGCTCTTTCACCGTCTTTTCAAGGTTCAGCCTGTCTACTTCATCCTTCCGGTTTCTTTCCAAATAATGCCAGATCATGTAAAGCAATAACCAAAGCGCGATGAGAATAAAAGTAAAAATAATGTCCCACCAAAAGCGCCCGCGATGCTGCTCTTCATATCGCCAGTCTCCGTTTTTATTGCGATACCATCCCGTATTTCTTTTGATATTTTCAAAAGATTGATAATTAGTAGAATCCTTCGGAATGTTTTTCTCTGCGAGATAATATTGAGTTCCTGCAAGTCCTAAAGTTTTTTCTTTGGCAATTGCTTCTTTAAGGCTTTGTTTCTTTTCGTACTGAACAAGAGAATTGCCGGTCAGGAGTGCTGTTGATTTTGCACCATAATAAGCCAACAAACCCGTCAACATCACACCCACCACAAAAACACCAATCACTTTTTCGGTGGAAAAATAGATCCATTTGGTTTTGCTCAAAGCATAACGCAACAAATGGGTAGAAAAAATATACCAGCAAAATTCGATGAAGAGAATCGCAAGGAGGAGATGTCGCCTTTCAGGAGATTTCCAATAAACATCCTGGAGGAGGAAATAAAAGAAGGCAAGATTCAACAAAGTCCAACCGCCCCAGCCAAGTACCTGGCACAACCAATATCTGTAAATTCTCTTTTGCATTATACAAATTTAGACGTAAAAAGCAGCATCAAAAGGCAGGACTTGATTAGTGGCGAAAGCAACGTTTGAAAGGTGCAAAAGTTATTATAAAATACTTCTTACCATCAATATTCATCAAATCATCACATTCACAACTTTTACCTTTAAAAACTTTAGTTTTACAAGGTAAAAAAATTTTTGAATGCAAAATCAAAATTTAAATAAGGAAAAAGAAATATTGACTCCTGCGGAAAGGGATTTTGAGAATAATATTCGCCCGTCAGTAATTGAAGAATTCAGCGGGCAGGCACAGATAATTGAAAATCTCAGAATATTTATTAAAGCCGCACGCCAACGTGAAGAAGCGCTGGATCACATTTTATTTCATGGTCCTCCGGGGCTGGGAAAAACGACACTTAGCCGGATTGTGGCTAATGAACTTGGTGTAAATATCAAGGAAACCAGCGGACCTGTAATTGAAAAACCCGGTGACCTAGCGGGTTTGCTCACCAATCTGGAACCAAATGATGTTTTGTTTATTGATGAAATTCACAGGCTGAGCAATGTTGTGGAAGAATATCTTTATGCGGCGATGGAAGATTACAGAATAGACATTATGATCGATACGGGCCCGAATGCAAGAAGTGTTCAAATAAATTTGAATCCTTTTACATTGATTGGCGCGACAACAAGAAGCGGATTGCTTACGGCTCCCCTTCTTTCGAGGTTCGGTATTAAATCCAGATTGGAATATTATGACACGGCTACTTTACAAAAGATCATTTTACGTTCAGCAGAAATTTTAAAAACAAAGATCACTTCAGATGCAGCAACAGAGATTGCTGGCAGAAGTCGCGGAACGCCGAGAATTGCCAATGGTTTGTTGCGGCGTGTTCGTGATTTTGCACAAGTTCTTTCCAATGGCGTAATCGATCTTCGAATCACACAGCATGCATTAAAAGCATTGAATGTGGATGAATATGGTTTGGATGAAATGGACAACCGGATCTTGTCTGTAATTGTAGATAAATTTAAAGGTGGGCCGGTTGGCATTACCACTTTGGCTACTGCTGTTGGTGAAGAATCAGGAACACTGGAAGAAGTTTATGAGCCATTCCTGATACAGGAAGGATTTATTATGCGGACACCTCGCGGAAGAGAGGTTACAGAAAAGGCTTACCGGCATTTGGGAAAAATTCCTCATCGAAATAACCGGGGACCGGAATTGTTTTCTTGATTTTTTTGCCACTGATTACCCTGATTGACATCGATTGGTTTTGCCATTTTTTGAGGTAAACGAAGAATTATTGAAGATTTTTATTTTGCGCATTCGTGAAAATTCGTGCAATTCATAGCTTTCCACACTTTAAAAAAATCAGTGAGAATCCATCCGTGGAATCCATACTTCAGGATATCAGTTAAATCTTTGCAATTCGTGGCTAAATAATTTAGGAAAATTTATTCTGGCCGTGTTAAAAAAATTTACCTTCGTTGTATGCCAACTTATAGAGAAAATTTAGAAATAAAATTCAGGGAAGAATATGAAAGACTGAATGACGAACAAAAAAAAGCAGTCGACACAATTGAAGGCCCGGTGATGGTTATCGCCGGTCCCGGAACAGGAAAAACGCAAATTCTTGCCGCAAGAATCGGTCGCATTTTATTGGACACTGATGCACTTCCACAAAATATTCTTTGCCTCACTTATACTGATGCCGGAGCAATTGCAATGCGCAAAAGATTGTTGCAGTTTATCGGCCCGGATGCATACAAAGTTAACATCTACACCTTTCATGGTTTTTGTAATGAAGTGATACAACAAAATCTTTCGCTCTTCGAAAAGCCTGTCCTGAACCCCGTTTCAGATCTTGAAAGAATTCAACTTTTTAAAACACTCATCGATCATCTTCCCAAAAACAATCCATTAAAAAGATATCGTGGCGACGTTTATTATGAAGTAAAAAACCTTCAAAATCTTTTTTCAGCAATGAAAAGAGAAGGATGGACGCCAGCTTACCTCATCGAAAGAATTGATGTTTATCTCGAAAGAATAAAAGACGACGGAACATTTAAATACAAAAGGCCTTCAAAAAAATCGGGCAAAGAAGCAGGAGATTATAAGCCCTCTTATTTTATTGAAGTTGAGCGAATGAAAAAATTGTGCGCGGCTGTAAATGAATTCAACAATTTTCAAAACTTAATGAAGCAGCACAATCTTTATGATTTTGACGACATGATTAATTGGGTAATTGATGTGTTCAAAACAAATCAAAATGTGCTGGCAGATTACCAGGAAAGATTCCAATATGTGCTCGTAGATGAATACCAGGATACAAGCGGTACACAGAATGAAATTGTAAAATTGCTTATTGATTTTTGGGATGAGCCAAATGTGTTTGTTGTGGGCGATGACGACCAAAGTATTTTCCGTTTCCAGGGCGCGAACGTGGAGAACATGGAAAATTTTGCCAAAAGTTATGAAAGCCTTTTGAAGATTGTTCTAACTAACAATTACCGTTCAACAAAACCCATTCTTGATGTTTCAAAAACATTGATCGACCGGAATACAGAAAGGTTGATCCATAAATTTCCGGGGCTGACCAAAGAACTGAAATGTTCAAAAAAAGAACTTCAAAAATTAATTGATCTTCCTGCGATTGTTGAATACAACACAGTGAAAGATGAAATGGCGGATGTTACCATAAAGATCGAAAAGCTGATCAGCAGCGGCATTGAGCCGGGAAAGATTGCCGTCATTTACAAAGAAAATTCTTATGGCGAACAACTGATGAGGTATTTCACGCTAAAAAATATCCCTTATTATTCAAAAAAAAGCATCAACATTCTCGATGATCCTTTTGCCAGGAAAATAATTCAGTTGCTTCGCTATATTGCTGTGGAGCATGATATTCCTTTCGGAGGTGACGAACTTTTATTTGAGATTCTGCATTTTGATTTTTATAAAATTCCACCAATAGAAATCGCCAAATTAACGGCGGAAGTGAACCGCAATAATTACAGTGGCCATCCCACTTCTCTTAGAAAATTATTATTTGAAAAAGCAAATGCGATCGCCAAAGATCTTTTCGATACCGGCATTAATCCGGCAATGAAAAAATTCAGCGAAAGGATTGAACAACTTATTGCAGATGCATCTAATGTTCCATTACAAACGCTTTTTGAAAAGCTGATCGCTGATGCAGGTGTGCTTTCGTACATTATGCAAAGCAAGGAAAAGATAAGACTGTTGCAAATCCTCACAGGTTTGTTTGATTTTATCAAAGATGCTACAGCCCGAAATCCATCTCTCGACCTGAAAGGGTTGATTGAAGCCTTTGACCTGATGCAAAAAGAAAAACTGGCTTTGCCGCTTGTTCAGTTTTCCGGAAACAGCGCCGGTGTAAATCTTCTGACAGCACATGGTTCAAAAGGACTTGAGTTTGAACATGTTTTTATTACCGGGATGAACGCTCACTTATGGGAAAAGAAAAATTCGCCGAATAATGGGTACAAACTTCCTGATACTTTATTTTCTTCAATGCCTTCAGGAAGTTCAGATGAGGAAATGCGCAGATTATTTTATGTAGCTATCACGCGGGCTGAGCAACACTTAATTATTTCTTACATAAAATTAAAACCCGACGGAAAAGATGCGGAGCATTCTATGTTTTTAGCAGAAATTATGGAAGGGAGCGATTTAAAAATAGAAGTAGTAAAAATTCCAGAAGAGCAATTAATGGAATTCGAAATTCTCAATTACATTCCGCGTGCTCCTGAGATCGAAAAAAGCGAAGAAGATTTTATCAGTGGTTTATTGGAAAAATATGTAATGAATGTTACTTCATTGAATAATTACCTGGATTGCCCGCTGGGATTCTATTATAAAAATCTCATTCGCATTCCCGCAGGAAAATCAGAAACACTGGAATTTGGAAGTGCGATACATCATGCCCTGCAAAAACTTTTTGAAGAAATGCAGAGAAGCGAGAACCAGGAGTTTCCTCCAAAAGAAAAAATGATCGATCATTTTAAATGGTATTTGAAAAGACATCGTGAAAACTTTACGCCGGAATCTTTTGCCAGGAGGATGGAACAGGGAGAAATTGTGCTCGGCGAATATTATGATGAATACATTCCGAATTGCAATAAAATCGTTTCCATTGAAAAGAATATAAAAAATGTAGTGAACGGAATTCCTATAAAGGGAAAGATAGACAAGATGGAATTTAATCGAAATGAAGTGAATGTTGTTGATTACAAAACAGGTGATGTAAACAGCGATTACACCCGGAAAAAATTATTGGCTCCAAATGCTGACAATCCCAAAGGTGGCGATTATTGGCGGCAGGCGGTGTTTTACAAGATCCTTATCGATAATTTAGACGGCAAAGATTGGAAAGTAGTAAGTTCAGAATTTGATTTTGTAGAACCTGATAAATCAAAAGGATTTCAGAAAAGAAAAGTATTTATTGAACCTTCAGACATTACAACAGTAAAGCAACAATTAACCGAAGTTTGGAACAAGATACAAGCGAGAGATTTTTACACCGGCTGCGGTAAAGAAGATTGCACGTGGTGCAATTTCGTAAAGGAAAATGAAATTCATATCGCGCTGCATGATATTGTTGAAGAAGAACAGGAGATTTAATTATAATTTTGGAAGGTGAGAAAATAATATCCATCCAAAGCCTTTAAGTTTGCTTTCTGAAATGAAGTTATACAAGTCCATAATCGCTTTACTTGCCGGCTCCTTTTGTTATTATCTTTCTGTTGTGACAAGCGGATGTGCACAAATAGGAATGCCGATGGGCGGTCCACGGGACACAACTCCACCCGTTTTGGTAAATGCGAATCCTCCCAACAAAACACTTCATTTCAATTCCAAGAAAGTCGTTTTTTCTTTTGATGAATACGTTCATGTGCAGGATATTCAAAAATATTTGTTGGTAGCGCCGGAACCGAAAATTGTTCCTAATGTTACTTCCAAATTAAGAACTGTCACTATCCAAATCCGAGACACACTTCAACCCAATACCACATATAGTTTCCAGTTTGGCGACGCCATCCAGGATATAAATGAGAATAACCCGATCCATAATTTCACTTATGTTGTTTCAACCGGATCTTATATCGATTCGCTTACCTTCAATGGCAATGTAACGCTTGCAGAAACAGGGAAAGTTGACAGTACGATGCTTGCGGCGTTGTATAGAAATTTGGATGATTCTGCAGTTTATAGAGAAAAGCCAACCTATGTGGCACGTTTAGATTCCTCGGGTAACTTTTATTTTAGAAATCTCGCGGCGGGCACTTATCACTTATTTGCATTGTCAGGTGAAGGCGGACAAAAAATGTATAATAATCCTTCACAACTTTTTGCTTTTGCTGACAGCGCCATTCACATTAATCAAAATGTGCAGCCGGTGAAACTTTATGCTTTTGCACAAGAAAAGAATGTGAAGCCGGTTTCTAAAACTCCCGCGGCAGTGGCAAAGAAACCCGGACCAAAAATTCTAAAATATACTACCTCGATTTCGGAAGGCACGCAAGATCTGCTCAACCCGCTTACACTTTCTTTCCCGGTTCCATTGAAAAATTTTGATTCTTCAAAAATAAAATTGACAGATACTTTATTTACTCCAATCGCCGGTACAACTGTTTCCATCGATACTTCCAAGACGATAGTAACTGTAAATAATAACTGGAAGGAAGACACTAAATACAAATTGTTGATCGAAAAAGATTTTGCCACAGACACATTAAATGATTCTCTGCCCAAAGCAGATACCCTCACTTTTAAAACAAAACGCGAAACGGATTATGGAAGCATCAAATTGCATTTCACAAATTTGGATAAGATCACGCATCCTGTTTTGCAATTTGTAAAAGATAATAAAGTAGTCGATTCATTCAAATTAACTTCTCCAACCTTCACACAAAAGTTGTTTGCCCCTGGAGAATATGAGTTGAGAATTTTAGATGATAAAAACGAAAACGGAACGTGGGATCCGGGAAATTACGACCTGAAAAAGCAGCCTGAGATCGTAACTCCGGTGCGTAAAAAACTTAATGTTCGCGCAGATTGGGACAACGAAGCTGATTATATTCTTTAATTGTAATTCGGGAAAAATAATTCTTTTATTTGTTGGTTCACTGCGAATAATTGCAGTTTATCTTTTAATTACGACATCTCTTTTCCTTTTAAAAAATTGAAAATAAAAATTGCTTTTATTTATTGGTTCACCACTATGGCTTTTCAAAAAATGAAACCGGTAATTCTTAATTTTGCAGAATGATATTTTCCTCTTCTCTTTTAGAAAACGCAGTAAATGAATTTGCGAAATTGCCGGGCATTGGTAAAAAAACTGCATTGAGACTGGTGCTTCATTTATTAAAAAAAGAAGTGCCGGAAGTAAAAGGTTTTAGTGAAGTGGTTTTAAAAATGAGAGAAGAAATTCATTTTTGTTCGCGCTGCAAAAACATTTCGGATAAGGAAGTTTGCAACATTTGCGAAAACAAAAGCCGCCAGCAGCAAATTATTTGTGTCGTTGAAAGTATCCGGGATGTAATTGCGATTGAAAGTACCCAACAATTCAACGGACTTTATCATGTACTTGGCGGAATCATTTCCCCACTCGATGGAATCGGCCCCGACCAATTGGAAATTGATTCATTGGTGAAACGGGTAAACGAAGAAAAAACCGAAGAATTGGTTTTTGCTTTAAGCCCGAATATCCAGGGAGACACAACTATTTATTACATCAGCAAAAAGCTAAAAGAAAGCCCAGTAAAAATCACTACTATTGCAAGAGGAATTTCCTTCGGTGGCGAACTGGAATATGCCGATGAAATGACCCTTGCACGAAGTATTTCTAACCGCATGCCTATTGAAAGCTACGTTGGAAATAATAAATGGTAATTATTTATCCACCTCCTGTTGATTACCCAAATCAATCAATCTTTATTTATTATCTTGCAATTCCATGCAAACTGAAAAATTTTGAGTACTATCATTCATACAGAGTACAAACCCGTCATCGGATTTTCATCAGGTGATGTAAATGGCATCGGCCCAGAGTTGATCATCAAAACGCTTTCTGACAATCGTATTCTTGAATTCTTTACGCCCGTCATTTTTGCCAGTAACAAGGTGATCAATTTTTACCGTAAAAGCATTCCTGATTATAATTTCAATTTTACTACTTTAAAAGATTTTAGTAAGATCAATACCAGGCAGGTAAACATTTACAATTGTTGGGATGAGGAAGTTACAATTACGCCGGGCGAACTAAACGAAACAGGTGGAAAATATGCGATCAAAAGTTTGATGGCCGCCACAGAAGCACTTAAGAATGGCGAAATAGAAGCTTTGGTTACCGCTCCCATCCATAAAAAAAATGTTTACAGCCCTGAATTTTCGTTTACAGGTCACACTCCTTTCTTTAAAGCTTATTTTGAACAAAAGGATGTTTTGATGTTGTTGACTGCCGGAGATTTCAGGGTAGGTTTAGTAACGGAACATGTGGCATTAAAAGATGTAGCTAAGCACATCACCAAAGAAAACATTCTATCAAAGATCAGTATTTTACATGCGTCGCTGAAAAGAGATTTCAATTTGGATAAACCGAAAATAGCTGTGTTGGCATTAAATCCGCATGCGGGAGATGAAGGCTTGATCGGCTCCGAAGAAATGGAAATAATCAGGCCTGCTGTAGTTGAAGCCAAACATTACAACGTGATCGTTTCAGGACCTTTCAGTGCGGATGCCTTTTTTGCACGAAATTACCAAAACCGGTTCGACGCTGTGTTGGCAATGTATCACGACCAGGGATTGATCCCGTTGAAATCACTTGCATTTGGGGAAGGATTGAATTATACCGCGGGATTACCGGTTGTAAGAACAAGTCCGGATCACGGAACAGCATTTGATATTGCAGGGAAGAATAAGGCGGATGCCTCATCATTTACAGCTGCTGCTTTTGGGGCTGTGGATATTTTGAAAAATCGCGCATTCTTTGATGAAAATCATAAAAATCCTTTGAAAAAAATGAGCGGTTCGCTTTTGGCCAGCGGGCAGGACGAGTAAGGCGGGAGCCAAAAAACAAAATAACTGCATTTCTTTTTCGTTATTAAGATTGATGCTATTTTGTTTTTAGTTTAAACAAAGGTCTAATATTGTAAAAGGATTTTTTTTAATACCATTGCATGGAGAATATCATTTTTAGCAGCGGATTGGCCTTTCTGATCACTTTTTTTTCAATCCCGGTTATTATTGAAGTAGCAAAAGATAAAAAGCTGTTCGATGTACCTGGCGAAAGAAAAGTGCACAATGTAGTCATTCCCACCCTGGGAGGTCTTGGCATTTTTGCCGGTTTTATTTTCGCTACCCTTATCGGTGTTCCTCCTTCAGAAGTTTCCGTTCTTCAATATTTTATGGCAGCCATAATGATCATCTTCTTTATGGGGATTAAAGATGATATTTTAATTCTGACGGCCACTAAAAAATTCGTTGGTCAATTGATCGCTGCCGGCATTATCATTAAGTTTGGTGGTATTGAAATAAAAGATTTGTATGGAATTCTGGGAATCCACGCTTTGCCTCCAACTGCTTCTTTTCTTATCTCTCTTTTTACGATAGTCGTTATTACCAATTCGTTCAATCTTATTGATGGTGTTGATGGTTTAGCGGGTAGCCTCGGTTTGCTCACTTCCCTTGTGTTTGGAATTTATTTTTATTATTCCGGACAAACGCTTTATTCAATTATGGCATTATCGCTCGCCGGAAGTTTGGTAGGTTTTCTAATTTACAATTTTAATCCTGCACGAATTTTTATGGGCGATACCGGTTCGTTGCTAATCGGTCTTATCAACTCGATTTTAGTAATTAAATTTATTAATGTCGCTTCAGATCCGACCTCTGCAATTCCATTAAATTCTGCACCTGCTATTGGTTTTGCCATTTTGATCGTTCCATTATTTGATACACTTAGAGTTGTCAGTCTCAGGATCATCAACCGGCGTTCACCGTTTTGGCCCGACAGAAATCACATCCATCATTTTTTATTGGATATTGGATTTAACCACAAGATCATCGCTATAACCTGTGTAGTTGCCAACGCACTTTTTATTGCAATGGCTTATTTCATTCGTTTTGCGGGAACTCCGGTCGTTATGCTCGCTCTTGCAGTAACCTCTGCATTTATTGTAAGCATCGTTTATTACAAAAAACCAAAGAGAAAAATCATCGTTACCAAAGGCCAACTGGACGAAGAAGCTATCATCACATCTCACAAGATCTTTACGCTTACCGGCGAAACAATAGCGCAGGATTAATCGCTGAAATCTTTTATCATTTCGTTTTCATAAATTTGTGCACTTTTATAAAGCCAATTTTGGCCGAACGAATATTTTAAAAAATTCAGAGGTATGTTAGATGAGACAACTGGAATTATAGATGAAGCGACAGTTTCGATGAAAAAAGCTACCGAGCATTTTGAATCCGAATTGGTAAAGATCCGTGCAGGAAAAGCCACCCCTGCCATGCTTGACGGAATTACAGTAGATTATTATGGAACGCCTACACCTATCAACCAGGTTGGAAATTTAAGTGCCATAGATGCGCGCACACTCACCATTCAACCGTGGGAAAAAAATATGCTTCAGCCCATTGAAAGGGCAATTATTGCTGCTAATATTGGTATCAATCCACAAAATGATGGGAATTTAATCCGCCTGTTTTTACCTCCGCTGACCGAAGAAAGAAGAAGAGAATTTGTAAAAAGAAGTAACGCGGAAGGCGAACAAGCAAAAGTAGCCATACGAAACATTCGCCGTGATGCGATAGAACAAGTGAAAAAAGCTCAAAAAGAAGGCTTGAGTGAAGACGAAGCTAAAGAAGCAGAAGAAGAAATTCAATCAATTACCAACACACATATTTCTCTTATTGAAAAGCACCTTGCAGCCAAAGAAAAAGAAATCATGTCTGTTTAAACAAATGGCTTCATGCTGAAGGAACAGTTGTTAATATTAATTAGCGCTCCGTTGTATGCTATTGTAATCGCAGCGGAAATAATATTAAGCAACCTTCATCTCAAGAAATATTACACGCTGAAAGATACACTAATGAACGTGTATTTATGCATTGTCAACAGCGGCATTGATCTTTTATTCAGAGCAGTTTACCTCGTGATTTTAGCAGATTTACTGCCGTTTCATTTTATAAGCTTTTCATCCAATCCTTACATTTATTGGATTTTACTTTTTGTTTTGGAAGACCTGGCATTTTATTTTGAACACCGCGTTGATCACTATTGCAGGTTTTTCTGGGCTGTTCATGTCACACATCATTCTTCTGAAGAATTTAACCTGACCACCGGTTTTCGTTCTTCTGTTTTGCAACCGCTTTACCGATTTTTATATTTTATCCCTTTGGTGTTGTTAGGCTTTAAGCCATTGGATATCGTATTCATGTATTCACTCACGCAGATCTATGGCATTCTCGTTCATACGCAATACATAAAAAAAATGCCGGCATGGTTCGAGGCAGTTTTTGTTAGCCCGGCTCATCATCGTGTTCATCACGCCAGCAACATTCGTTACCTGGATAAAAACCTTGGAATGGTATTTATTATTTGGGATAAGCTTTTCGGAACCTTCCAGGAAGAAGTGAAAGAAGATCCTGTTCGTTATGGGCTGACCAAACCAATGTCTCAACCTTATCATCTTTCCAATATCATCTTTCATGAATGGAAAGATTTGTTGAAGGACCTGCATAAGAAAGTACCTTTGATCGTGAAAATGAAATACCTCTTTATGCCGCCTGGCTGGAGCCATGATGGAAGTACAAAAACTGCTAAAGAGTTGAGGAAAGAATTGGCGACAAGTGAAAGAAAATTAGAGCCTGTAAAGTCATCTTTTTCAGTAATCTTTAAATTCAAATAATTAGTACATTTAATAATTATTTGATACTAACAATTTAATTTCACCTTCATTTCTCACCTCAAATTTTATCATTATGAGCTTTATTAAAGACTTCAAAGATTTTGCGTTGAAAGGTAATGTCGTCGACCTGGCTGTTGCGGTTATTATCGGAGCAGCGTTCAGCGCAATTGTTTCTTCCCTGGTAAAAGATATTATTACACCACTCATTCTTACGCCTGCATTAGATGCGGTGGGTGCCAAAAACATTGCCGAACTCAAATGGGGCGAAGTGACGTATGGAAATTTTTTAGCCGCAGTAATTAATTTCCTGGTAATTGCTCTTGTTTTGTTTATCATCATCAAGAAGGTTGTTAGTTTTCAAAAGAAAGAAGTTGCAAGTCCTGAAGCACCTGCTCCGCCACCATTATCAACTACTGACAAGTTATTAACAGAGATAAAGGAGGAACTGCAGAAAAGGTAATTTTATTCAATAAATTTGCAATCCCGGTGTTAATTTCACCGGGATTTTTTTTACCTTGAAATCAGACGCCACCATCTTTTATTTTCTATAATTAAAATGAACACAGAGATCTATCAAATAAAATTACCACAGTTTGAAGGCCCTTTCGATTTGCTTTTATTTTTTATCGAAAGAGACGAACTGGATATTTATAACATTCCCATTTCAAAGATCACGAATGATTTTCTCGATTATATTCATAACAGCGAAGCATTAAATATCGAGCTCAGCAGCGAATTCATTTTATTCGTTAGCACGCTGATGAGGATTAAAGCAAAAATGCTCATCCCAAGAAAGGAAGTTGACGCTGAAGGTAATGAAATTGACCCAAGACAGGAATTGGTTGATAAGATACTTGAATACAGAAAGTTCAAAGAAGCTTCTCAAAAACTGAGTGAAATGGAAGCGCTCAGAATGCTGATGGCAAGACGAGGAAATATTCAGCAAGAACTTGCGCTAATTGGAGAAGAAGCAGGCGAAGGAACCGAGATCCAAACGGTGACCCTCTTTAAACTGATGAAGGCTTTTGAGAAAGTGGCTCAAAGGCTTGTTGACAAAAAAAACCGGCCGGTTCATACAGTTATAAATTATAACTACACAATGGAAGGGACCAGGAAATATATGCTGGATCTCATTCAAAAAGAAAGAACTATTTCCTTTGAAAAAATATTCGATGCGTGTGAAGATCGCATTCACGCCATTTTTATTTTTCTAAATATCCTCGAACTGGTTCAACAGAATTATATGAACATAATTATTGGCAATGGCACCAACAATTTCATTCTTGAATACAATGAAAATCGCCCCGAGCAATCGGAAAACCAAAATGGAGAGGAGCCAATTACCCAAGTGCCGGTTGATCCACAGGCAAATTAAAAATTCCTCGATTTTGTTCTCTTACTGGTGCTCTTAAAGTTTTTCTATTCTTGCAGCCCAACCTCCGCCAGGCGCTAAATGGATGGTGAGTTTATCATTCCTCCTAACAGTAGCTTCCACTTTCTTATAATCGGTGCCATTCCTGTCAGCATTTACACCATCTTTAAAATAAGTGATTTTGTAAGAACCTTCGGGAAGGAAAGAAAAATCAATCGTAATGTCACGCGCTTTCCAGTTGGTCATTGCACCTGCGAAATAATTATCGCCTTTTCTTCTTGCTACAGCAACGTACTCTCCTACTTTTCCATCAAGAGGAATTGTTTCATCCCAGGTTGTCGGAACGCTTGTAATAAAATCGAGCGATTCTTTTTCCTTTTCGTAAGTAGTTGGATTGTCAGACAACATTTGCAAAGGCGCATCAAAAACGACATACATTGCCAATTGCTGACAACGTGTTCCAAGGCTCATTGGGTTGCTGTTGATCGGCGCAAAATCCCTTAACTGTGCATTACGCATTGCTCCGGGTGTATAATCCATCGGGCCGGCAAACATGCGGATGTAAGGAAGTGTAACTGCCATTTGCGGCGTAGTAAGTGAATCGGTCCATTTGTCTTGTTCGAGGCCCGGAACACCTTCAAAGTTTACAACATTCGGATAAGTCCTCATCAAACCGGCAGGCTTGTGTGCTCCGTGGTAATCGACCATCAAATGATGCGCTGCTGCTGCTTTTGCACATCTCCAATAAAAATTAACCACTGCCTGGTCATCACGATCCATAAAATCAACCTTTATTCCTTTGACACCCCATTGCTCAAAAAGATCCATCGCTTCCTGCATTTGGTTGTCAAGCGTGCGCCAAACACACCATAAAATAACGCCAACATTTTTTTGTTTTCCGTAATCAGCAATTGCCTTTACATCCACGCCGGGAACACGTTCTGTCATGTTGCCTAACTTATACCATCCTTCATCCATAATGATGTAAGGAATGTGATTGCGCGAAGCAAAATCTATATAATATTTATAAGTTTCTGTATTTACTCCCGCATGAAAATCAACTCCTGTAACATTCCAGTCGTTCCACCAATCCCAGGCAACCTGGCCGGGTTTGATCCAACCTGTATTTTCAAGAACTGTAGATTTCGCCAGTTTATAAACAATTTGGTTGTTCAGCAGTTGGTCATCTTTATCAGTGAGGGCAAAAATGCGCCATGGAAAAGTGCGGGCGCCACTTGTGCGCGCCATATAATTGTAAACACTTTCAGGAACAAAAGTGCGATCCCAGCCCCAGTTCTTTTTAGGATCATTATTTTTCTCTGATTTAACTGCGGGCGGGAAGATTGCCTGCAATTGATGCGCATCATTACCAGTAAAATATAGTCCGGGATAATCATAAAGATCACTTTCTGTGATCAACATTTTACCAGAATTTCCCAAATCCAGCAAAAGCGGTAATTGCGCCGTTTGTTTAGGAGTAACACTGTCCACAGATAGTTTTTGGTACATGTGTTCATAACTGTTCATCCAGCGATTGGCGAAAGCAAACCAGCCGGTTGTATTTGCCGGAAAAGAAATATTGCATATTTCCTGGTTTACTGTAATGCTGTCTTTAAGATCGGTTTCAAATCGATAAGCAAATGCATCATTATAAAGCCTGAAAACCACACTGAAATGATCTTTGTATTTTAATCTTAACTGGTTGTAATTATCGGGAATTGATGAACTTTTTATTGCCACAACAGGATGAATTAGTTCATCCACTGTTTGTTTCTCAGCTTTTGAAATTTTGCTCTTTGCCCCCGGAAAAGAGCCGTTGTTTAAATATAATTCTGCATTGATGGAATTAATTACAGTTTTTCCGTCTTTGGACAGTGAAAAGTTCAACCCTTTGTCGTTACTTACCTGCAGTTTCAGGTTGCCACCAGGAGAAGACATTTCATAATGTTGGGCATTTGCCGTCAGAGAACCCAAAAGGAAGATGATCAGGCAATAGAAAAGTGACTTTTTCATAAAAGAAGTTTTAATAAGCGGGGCAAAAGATACAATCTTATCAGAAATTTCGTGAACAGAATTTCGAAATAACACAGGAAAAATTGCCTTTCGCCGAAAGGGAGGACAAAATTAAGCTACCATTCAAACTCAATTTTAGACCATTCATATAGGAAATATGCATCTTAATGTACTATGTTTTGCATAGTACCTATTTTAAACCATATCTTTGTTATGTAATTAAATCAAAAACAATTAAAACAAATTAAGATGAAAACAATAATCAGCAATAAATCAGGAGCAGCTCTTGAAATTGCAAATAACGTTTTGTATTCTTTCAAGGTCTTATTGATCGGCCTGTTCATTCCCTTTATGTTCGCATTTGGTATTAGCTATAAAATGCCTAAGGCAAAAGCCGAAAGTGGAGTAAGCATCAACCAAACAAACTTAAGCCAGCAACAAAACACTGTTGATCTTGGAAAAGTAATGACAGAAAAAAACAGTTAATTATCCTCTAACAGTAAAACAACAAAAAAATGAAAAAGATAATTCGCAACCACTCAGCAGTAGTCTCTGAAGTTGCACATCAAATTGCATATTCACTCAAAGTTTTGATGATAGGATTGTTTATTCCACTTGTGTTCCTCTTTGGAATTTCGTATAAAACAACAACAGCAAATGATGAAGGTAAAATCAAAATTGAAAAGCAGGAAGTTGCCGTTCAACAACCTTCAATCGATCTTTCAACTACATTACCTTATCAAAATGCTTGAACCCTTCATAAAAACATGCTTGCCGGTATCAATTAAGTCATACGATAAAGTCCACACATAGATACCGGCATCCTGGGGTTCACCCTTGAATGTGCCGTCCCATTTCCGGGTTCCATCATGCGATTCAAAAATCAATTGACCCAGGCGATTATAAACTTTAAAATCCAGGCTGTCAGCTTTAAAAGCATTAAGGGGATATAAATAATCATTCAGTCCATCACCGTTCGGTGTAAAAGCACCAGCCACAGCAATGTAACAGCTTTTTAAAACACGGATCGTATTCACTGCCGTATCAAGACATCCCAAATCGTTTTGCACAACGAGGCTTACAAGGTAATTGTGTTCTGACAATAAAATGGGGTATTTCTGTGGAAAAGGATCTTTCACTTCACTCGTATTACCGTTGTTGAAATTCCAGAAATAAGAAACAATATTGCCGATACTTTGGTTTTCAAAAACAGCTGAATCTTCAGGGCATATAGTATTTGTGCTTTCAAATGCCGCCTTTAGTTCATTATCCAAATTCACTTCTTTAGTAACTGTATCGCTGCAAAATCCATTGGTCACTTCTAATGTAATATTCTTCTTTCCGAAGGAATTAAAATAATAAACAGGGTTTTGCGACTTACTTATTCCCTCCAAATCCATTTGCCACAACCATTGATTAATCCCGTTATTTCCTGCATTTTTAAAATCAACGGTATCAAAACGACAACCCATATTTATAGAAAAAGTAAAATCAGCAGATACCGTATCTTTTACCGAAAAACCGATCACTGAACCTGCAGGCGTTTCCTCTGAACATTCATCTACCAAAGTATTTCCGTCGCTGCCTTTTTTCAAAACGATTTGGTAATTGCCCCCGGTTTCAATCGCAGCGGATAAATTAATGTCGATTGTTTTTGTCGAGCCGTTTGTGCAATTTGTGGTAGTACTGATCACATTTACAGGTGCAGGTCCGGTTATGATAAAATCACTTCCATCTTTTGCGATTGAACTGCACAAAATATTTTTCTTAAAAACCAGTTGCAATGTTTGAGGAGCACAGCCGGGTGTCACAAGACTATCCATCAGAGTGGGAGCTATTGGAAATACTTGTAAAGGCAAAGAATTACCTGCCGGAATAAAAGCATCGCAATTATCCAAAAGTGTATTATCATCAGTTCCAATTTTGATTGCAACTGTATAGTTACCGGGTGTCAATGGTTTGTCCAAATCCAGCTCGATTGAATCCATATCAAAACCCTGGCAAAATGATTGGGCAGAAATGATATTTGCAACAGCAGGCGAAATTGAAAAATCGCTACCATCGGTATCAAGGCTGCTGCACTTCATTTTTTTGTTTGTCTTGATGAAAATTTTCGTCGCGTCACACGAAGTCTTTATACTTTGTAAAGCGGGCTTTATCGTGTCGGTAATACTTGCGGTTCCACCCCCAAAACTTAATTGGTATCCTTTTTCTGAAGGACGGAAAGTTGTAAAATGACTAACTAATAAAAGATAATTGTGACCAACTTGCAGAGTGGGCATAGCGCTTAAAGTTGGATAGCCTGTTCCACCACAATTCTGCAGGTCTTTTCCTGAAGCTGAAGCGCCTGTAACGCCAGTATTTCCCGACCAGTTTGAGCCGACAATTAAAGATTGGTTTGTATAAACATCATTAAGCGCATGTCCGGTCACGTCAAATAATTGCCAGTCGTAATCATCTCCAAGGTCAACCGGTGTAATTAAAAATCCAAGTGTTCCGGAAGCATAGCAAGTGAATTTGTACCAAAAAGGATTTATGTCAGAGTAAGGAATGGTGCTGTTAGCCTGGCAAGGTGTTACTATAGTTTTTCCGCCGCAATAGGGAACAGTAGATTGGGAAAAAACACTGGTGCCACAAACCGGAAATGCGGTTGAAGGATTTTGTCCCAATGCGGTGCAAGTAGTTTGCGCTCTGGCAACTGAAACGAAAAATAGCAATACGATAAAGGCTACGGTTCTCAAACAGAAAATTTTAATACTAAAGTTATTCTTTTACTCAAGACCATTATCAACTGCTTTTGATAAAAGGTCGCTTAGTAAATTATCCTGACAGTAAACAAACAATTAAATGGAATTTTTTCGGGGCTTGTTTTTCGAATCAAAAATGGAACGCGGATTTGTTTTGAAAAAATTCCTTTACTTCGTGTAAAAAGTTGAAACAAGTTCACTTATTCGTCCATGTCATTTAATAAAATATGAAAAACTATTTAGAAAGAGCTTCAGTTGTGCGGGAAAGAATAAATGAACTGGCTGTCAAATTGAAAGACGGGGACTCATTTGGATCACAAGGTTTTATTGAAAAATCAAAATTGATTGAAAGCTGGATGCAGCAAGCCGGCCTGGAGACACATATCGACAACATCGGGAACATCCATGGTAAACTAAAAACAAATGATCCTGGTGCAAAAACCTTCCTCATAGGTTCGCATTTTGACAGTGGAATCAGTGAAGACAAATTTGAAGGTACATTAGGAATTTTGGCAGGTTTGGATGTAATGTCGCATTTACAAAGTTCTGATCTTCCTTTTCATATTGAATTGATCGCCTTTGCGGAGGAAGAAGGCATGCGATTTAATCACACAAGATTGGGAAGCAAAGCAGTGGCCGGAATTTTTAAAAATAAGTTCCTTGAATTAAAAGATAAAAACGGTGAGTCGTTAGCAGAAGTTTTAAGAACAATGCAACTTGTGCCGGAAAAAATTAAATCAGATGCAATTCCTCCGGAGGAGCTTTTGGGCTATTTTGAAATGCACGTGGAGCAGGGAGATTTCTTGTCTGAAGCCAATGTACCTGTCGGAATTGCAGAATCAATTTTTGGTCAAAAAAGAATAGAAATAAGATTCATTGGCAAAGAAGGTCACGCAGGATCGATCCCGATGGGCAAAAGACATGATGCTTTGGCGGCTGCAGCAAAATTTATATTGTCAGTTGAAAAATATGCCAAAAAAGAAAAAAGAAACATCACTACGACGATTGGAAAATTGAGCGTTCGTGATGCAGCAAGCAATAAAATTCCGGGAGAAGTTACCTGCATTGTAGATGTGAGAAGTGATGATGCAGAATTGTTGTCCGAAGCTTATGAAATAATCAACTCCAACTGCGAAAAAATTTGTGATAAACGAAATATTTATTTTGAGTGGAACCTGCTCCAGGAAACAGACCCGGTCTCGTGCAGTAAAAAGTTAAGAAAAATACTAGCTGCGGCTTTGGGTGAAAAAAATATTCAATTTGCAACCATGAAATGTGGTGCTGTTTATGATGCAGCCATTCTCGCGAAAGTAACACCGGTGTGCCTTTTGCTTCTGAGACCGGTCGAAGAAAACAATCATTCCACGGCTGAAGACGAACAAAAAATTATAGCTACCGCACTGGAAATTTCTGATCATTTTATTAAACACTTAACTTCATTACCTGAAAAGAATTTCAGCAAAAAAGAAAAATAAAATGACAATCGCCGAATTTGACCGCTTGCCGGAAAGCGAAAAAAAAGAACTACTTCAAATGTGCTGCGGCTCATCAGCCTGGATCAAAAAAATGCTCAGCATTTTGCCTGTTGATAACCTGGCTGACCTGTTGGAATTTGCCGAAGAAGAATGGTATGAGTGCAATCCCGCTGATTGGCTCGAAGCCTTTCAAAGCCACATAAAAATTGGCGATATCGAATCTTTGAAAAAAAATAAGGCAAGAAATGCTGATTGGCCAATGATTGAACAGGAAGGTGTTTTAAACAGCCCGCCGGATGTACTTGAAGAATTGGCGAAAGCCAATGAAATGTATGAAGAAACGTTTGGCTATAATTATATTGTAGTGGCGACCGGAAAATCAGCAGCAATGATGACCGAAGATCTTTTAAAACGTCTTGATAACGATCCGCGGGATGAATTAATGATTGCTGCGGACGAACAAAATAAGATCACACAGTTGCGGCTGCAAAAACTGTTTTCCTGAAATAAAAAAGTAAATTATTTATTGGTTCACTCACTTTTATTTTACGGTAAAATCTGCTTCTTTCACATCTGCACTGTTTGACCCGATAAAAACTTTAAAATCTCCCGGCTCATAATTATACTTCAGATCACTGTTGTAAAATTTAAGATCGTTAGTTGTGATCGTGAATGAAACTTTCTTTGTTTCACCTGGCTGTAAAGTGATTTGCTTAAATCCTTTCAGTTCTTTCACAGGTCGCGCGATACTTCCAACCAAATCCTGGATATACATCTGAACAGTTTCCTTTCCACTTCGTGTACCCGTATTCGTTACATTCACCGAAGCGGTAATTTTTCCATTCGCTTGTAAAGAATTTGCGCTTAAAGAAACATTGCTGTATTGGAAAGTTGTATAACTCAATCCATAACCAAAAGGATAAAGCGGATCGTTGCTCACATCCAAATAATCTGATTTGAATTTTGGACTATCGCCGGGATGAAAAGGTCTTCCCGTGTTCAGGTGATTATAATAGATCGGTATTTGTCCTACGTTTCGCGGGAAGCTTACTGTAATTCTTCCAGACGGATTGTAATTACCAAATAAAACATCTGCCACTGCGTTTCCTTCTTCTGTTCCACCAAACCAGGTGTCCAGAATTGAAGAAACGTGATCGTTTTCCCAGGTTAAAGTCATCGGTCTTCCATTCATCAAAACGAGAACAACAGGCTTCCCGGTTTTTACCAAAGCTTTCAATAAATTTTCCTGGCTTTTTTGCAAACCAATATTGCTCATACTTGATGATTCGCCGGTCATGTCTGCTGCTTCGCCCAAAACTGCAACCACAACATCAGCTTTATTCGCAGTCTCTACTGCTTCATTAATCATTTCTCCGGGAGTTCGTTTGTCCACATCGATTTCAGTTCCGAAAACATTTACACGTTTGATGAAAGCTGTGTCATCACTAATGTTCGCGCCCTTTGCGTACAAAACTTTTACATCATCGCCTGCCACATTTTTTATCCCTTGCATAACAGTAATACTTTTTTCAGGATCACCAGAAACGCTCCATGTGCCGAGCATGTTTCTCTTGTTATCAGCCAATGGGCCAATGAGGGCAATGGTTCCTGATTTTTTCAAAGGCAACACATTATTTTCATTTTTTAGCAAAACAAAACTGCGCTCAGCTATTTCGCGCGCTGCATTCAAATTGTTTTGGCTCATTAATTCTGTTGATGCCTTTTGCTCATTGCAATAGCGATAAGGATCGTCAAACAAACCGAGTTTGTATTTGGCTTCGAGCACTTTTCTGCACGCATCATCAATTGTTTTTTCAGTGACTTTTCCCTCGCTGAGTGATTTTTTTAATGTTGTCAAAAATCCCTCTCCCACCATGTCCATATCAACACCGGCGTTCAATGCTCTTGCAGAAACCGTTTGTAGGTTTCCGATACCGTGATTTACCATTTCATTAATCGAAGTATAATCGGTAACGACCAAACCTTTAAATCCCCACTGGTTGCGCAACACATCTGTTAGTAAAAATTTGTTGGCTGTTGCCGGCACACCATTTACTGTATTAAAGGAGGTCATCACACTTCCAACTCCAGCGTCCACAGCCGCTTTGTAAGGAGCCAAATATTCATTGTACATTTTCACTTTGCTCATGTCAACCGTGTTGTAATCTCTTCCTGCTTCAGCCGCGCCATAAAGTGCATAATGTTTTACACAAGCCATCACAGTAGAATCTTTTGAAAGATCATTTCCCTGGTAACCTTCAACCATTGCCTTTGCGATTTGAGAACCGAGGAACGGATCTTCTCCATTTCCTTCTGCAATTCTTCCCCAACGAGGATCGCGGGCGATATCAACCATTGGTGAAAAGACCCAGTTCAATCCGTCGGCTGTTGCTTCATTTGCAGCAATGCGTGCACTTTGCCTGATCATCGCCGTGTCCCAGCTCGAAGCCAGCCCCAGCGGAATGGGGAAAATGGTACGATGGCCGTGAATGACATCCAAACCAAAAATCAATGGAATATGCAAACGTGAATTTTTCACAGCTATTTCCTGTGCACGACGAATCTTGTCGGGACCGGTAATTCCAAAAAGTCCTCCCACCTGGCCATTACGAATTTTTGTATCTACATCCTTACTTACAACAGCTCCTGTTACTGCGCCTCCGGGCGTCACCAGGTTTAACTGACCGATCTTTTCATCCAGCGTCATCTTCTTCATCAGGGTATTGATGAAGTCATTCATTTTGCTATTAGAAACCTGCGCGCGGGAAGTGATGGAAATCGCACAAAATATTACCAGGAGGAACTGCAACTTTTTCATCTCGTTACATTTTATTTTTAATTAAATAAGGTTGAATTATTTTTTGCCAGATAGCATAACCTTTTGCATTCATATGAAGCATATCCGGGCCAAAAATACTTTTGTCAGGAAGGCCTTTATCATTCAGCATGCTGTGATATACATCAATAAAAGATGCTTTCTTTTTATCCTTGAGAAAATTTTTGATCAAGGAATTTGCCTTTTCCATCGCAGGCATTAAATTTTCCCTGCTCGGACTTGGTTTTATTGAAACAAAATCAATTGTAGTGGAAGGCAAATTTTTTCTAAGCAGGTAATACAATTTTTTAAACCGGGTAAAAACTGAATCACCGGTTATTTTAGGAGACGAAGCCACATCGTTGTCGCCTTCATAAATAAAGATCTGCCGGGGCTGATACGGATAAACAATTTCGTCGAGATACCGAATGGCATCCGGAAAAGTAGAACCGCCAAAACCACGATTGATAATTTTATAATTTGGAAAAGCTTCCTGGACATCTGTCCATTTTCTGAAAGAAGAACTTCCCAAAAAGAGAATAGCATGTTTGGGAGGAAAATGAATACTGTCCTGTTTTTTAAAAGCTTCGATTTCATCATGGAATGGCTGTGCAGAAACGAACTCAACGCTTATCAACAAAATAAAAAACACCAGGATTTTTTGGATAAATAGTTTTTTCATAAAAGCAAATTACGTTTTAAAATTTATTGGTTCTTATCATCGAAAGTCAATTCCTTAAAAGTAAAAATAGCACTAAAAGTTTCTCAATGAGAGAAAGACAGTAAACAAACTTTTTTTAAAGATTTAGACTTTGGAAACCCAGTCTTGTCATTCCTCTTTTTATTTCAGGGCAACTCATCAGCAAATGCCACAATAATCCGCTCCTGTAATTTTCGATCATCACAATTTGTGGCCCCTGGTCAATAGCCAAAAAAGAATCTGCAAACCATGTATCGGATAAATTAAATGCATCAATAAAACCATACTGCTTAAAAAGCCTATCGCCCAATTTGTAATAAAAAAAACGAAGCGCATTCATGGATTGTATTGGCGTGTAAGGCAGAGAAGAAATTGCAGCCGTTGGTGAAACAACACCATCATCATTCATTGGAGAATGAGCCGAATAAAAATTTAAGTTATCATCGCTTGCCGTCAATCCCCAAACATTGGCGCTATAGCCGTTAAAATGCTTTGGATTATTTACACAATATTTATAGTTAATCACAGAGTGAGCAGAATCCTGTGTAAAGTAATTGGCATAGGCATCTGAAAGATTGTGTGGATCGATCCCCAAAAATGAATAATGAGCAAAAAATAACGGACCTCCATAATCAGGTCCCAAAGGCAATTGAACACTGTAAAAATCTTTGCCATTTTTCATTCCGCCATTGGAAGCCCAGCCATCATCATAAACAGTTTTCGGAATTGAATCAGTATTTGAAGAGGCCGCGAGAACATAAACGATCATCGCTTCATTCCAGCCTTTTATCTGCATGTTCATATCAAAATTATAATCCGGACTCCAGTGCCAATACAAAACGTTTTGATCTCCATTCCTGAACCAGTTCCATTCTACGCCATTCCAAAGTTCATTGATATTATTGCGAAGGGTAGTTTCATCTACATTGACCGAATTGAAATATTGTCGCGCACACAAAAGCCCTTGCATCAAATAAGAAGTTTCCACAAGATCAGCGCCGTTGTCTTTAGCACTGAAAGGAACCGTTGATCCGGTAGCGCCATTGATCCAATGTGAAAATGCACCATGATAACGCGTGCATTTATTTCTCAAAAAATTTACGATCGTATCTATTCTTTCAAAACCTTGCTGGCGGGTAATAAAATTTCTATTGACAGCCGTAATGATACTCATAATTCCAAACCCGGTTCCACCAGTTGTAACCACATCGCCCGAAGTATTTCTTTCACGTGCCATTCCTGAAACCGGGTGACCAAAATCCCAAAAATATTTAAACGTTTGCCGTTGAACTATGTCGAGTAAAGCACTGTCGGAAACGCGGGAAAATTTATCTGATGAATCAATTTCAGTGATTAGGTTGATTGCTTTATCTGCTTTAAGTACAATTTTTTGGGCAGATTGCAATCCTTTGGAAATCGTAAAAGTATATTTTGATAAATACTGCAAAAGAGAAGCAGGTTGAACAGTAGCGACACTGTCTTTATTCGAATAGGAAATATTTACCGGAACGTCAACGCCATTACTGTTTGCCAAAGAAATATTTGAAGCAAGTGAAGAACGATCTACCGGCGCTGTAAACGCAATTTTTATCACCGGGTTCAATTGAACACTATAATAATCATTATTGCGATTAGCGTTGCTGTCATTAACTTTTACAAAACTAATGTTGAAACTACCTGGCAGTGGTGGCGGAGCACTTGATTTTTTTTTGGAACAACCAAAGGAACAAAGTACGAACCAAAAGAGAAGGTATTTTTTCATAAAGACCCCAAGTTACGGAATAATTAAGGCAAGAGTTTTACTTCGCAATTTCCAAAATAAAATAGTTAACCTTTTGTTGGTTTACTAAAGAGTAGCAATAATGGAATAATTTTTCACTTATTCATTTATGTGCGCTTCTTCTCAACCAGATAGCTATTGATAAGATCTTCTGTTTCCAACAAAACGGATTCAAAGTGTGGGTCTTTTGTCCAATCAATTACGCGATGCAACTTCCTGTCCAACGGTCCCCAACGATTCGGTTCACCATCCATACTTATTACAATGGAAGGCGTATCCAAAGCATCCGCTATGTGGGCAACGCCTGTGCAATTGGAAACCAAAGCAAAAGAATTTTTGATGAGAACGGCTATTGCACCAAGTGAAGTTTTTCCGGTAAGATCTATTGCATTATGATGCATGCATTTCAAAACGTCTGATGTGATATCGGACTCCGCTTTGGTTCCTGTGATCACTGCTGAAAATCCTTTTTCTATGCAATGATCAGCAATCTTTGCAAAATATTTTGGTGGCCATTGGCGCCAGGTGCCACGTGAACCGGGATGAAAACAAATGTAATTTTTGGGGAAAACAGGAAGCAGCAGAGCATCAAATTCTTTCTGATCTTTTGCTGTTATGGGGAATTCAAGATGCTTACCTTGTGAGCCGATTCCCAAACGCTTCATAAGCGAAAGGTGGCGTTCTACCTCAGGCAACTTTTCAGGATACTTGATAAAGAAAGGCGAGTTAACTTGACTTTCCTCGTTATAAAACCCGGCAACATTTTTTGCACCCATTTGAAAAACCAGCCGGTTTACGATTGTCCCATTTCCCTGCATTTGTAATAAAAGATCATAATTTTCCTTTCGCATTTTTCTCAAAAAACTTTCAAGATCTTCTTCATTAAAAGATTGCTCGGGCAAACCGGGATAACCTGGAAAATGAATGAACTGGTCAAAATATTCACTAAATCTTTCCACCAATGAGCTCGCCCAGGGCAAGCCTAGCAAAGTAATTGAAGCGGAAGGATAACCGTGTCGCAAGGCCTTAATAGCGGGAATGGCACAAAGCATATCACCCAATTGCAGCGCGCGGAAAACCGCGATCCTTTTTATATCCTTTAATTCCTTCATCATAGCCTCAAGACTTTAAATTTAATTGCCCCATAAAGGTTCCAGAATACGGAAACAAAGGGTATAAGCAATGAAGTGGCAATCATTTCAATTACATGTTTAAATGAAAGAGAAGCGTTAGAGAGCCTTTTTTTAATGAAGCAGATCATTAAATATAACCAGGATAGTAAACAAACAAATGCCACGATTTTTTCTCCCTGCAACCATTCGGCAACAGAAGTTATAAACAAAGCAATTATCAAATAATAATTGCGCAGCGCAGGAGAGCCAATTCTTTGTTTGTACAATTGAGGATGTTTCTTGAACAACAAAGCGTTGAACATTGATTTCCTTTGTTCTTTCAAACTCACGCCCCACGCGGCCTTTCTTGCAGGATGAATCACGATCGCTTCTTCAATCTTTTTGATCGGAATATTTTCTTTCAAAAATTTAAACTCAAGATCGCTGTCTTCGCGCCACGCCATAGTAAATGCTTCATCAAAACCGTTTACCAATTCGAGACAACTTTTTGTACAGGCACAATTGGCTGTAACAAATTCTGCTGTTTCAAGATTGGCAGTATTCAATTCAAAATCTGTGGGCGCAGCCGGCAGAGGAACAATGACTTTTCCGGTTAACGCTATTTCACATTCACCATAAAATTGAAAAGCGTTGTAATAATTACGGATCCAATGAACCGAAGGAATGCAATCATCATCTGTAAACAAAATAAGACTACCTTTTGCTATTCTCCAACCTGCATTTCTTGCAGCTGCCGGACCTTTTTTAAAGGGCAATGAATAGCAATGGATATTTGGGAAAATATCAAGGATGTGGCAATCGGCCAACATGTTGTTTGTTTCGTCGTCGAGACCGTCAGTAACAATAATGATTTCAAATTCCTTTGCCGGGAAGTCCTGAGAGATCAGCGCTTCGAGGCATCTTTTTAACAATACCGGCCTTTGGTAAGTAGGAATAATTACAGAAACTTTTAACGACATATCAGTTCCTCCTTTTTATGAATAATTTTTATTTTTTTCCAATAAGAAAGAATTAATAACCAATGCATCAAATGGGGAAGTCCAGAAACATTCAATCGCATCGCGTGGTGTGCACACGATCGGTTCGCCCCTGGTATTGAAAGAGGTATTAACCAAAACAGGTACACCTGTTAATTCTTTAAACTCTTTAAGCAACTCATGGTAAAGTGGATGTTGTTGCTTATTAATCGTTTGTATCCTGGCTGTTCCATCCACATGACGAACTGCAGGAATTTTATCTGCTTTATCTGATCTCACACAATAAACAAATAACATGAAGGGAGATTGATGCGCATTTTCAAACCACTGAGGAGCATCCTCTTCTAAAACAACTGGCGCCACAGGCCTGAAATCTTCACGGTCTTTTATATCATTCAATTTCGCCTGCATTTCTGCGTGAACAGGAGAAGCAAGAATTGACCGGCTTCCTAAAGCGCGTGGTCCGAATTCCATTCTTCCCTGGAACCAACCGATTATTTTATCCTCTGCAAGAATTTTTGCTGTTTCTTTAGCAACATTATTCAGTTTGCGATAAGGCACTTTTGTCCATTTCAAAAATTTCTCAACTTCTTCATCCGAATATTCGGGTCCCCAATAGCAATGATCCATTGTAAATTGTTTCTCATCGCTTTGCATTGATTGAGCAGAAATCCACAAAGCAGCGCCGAGTGCAGTACCTGAATCACCCGATGCGGGCTGAACCCAAATATTTTTAAAATTGCTGTAATCACGAATGACGGCATTCAACACACAATTAAGTGCTACTCCACCGGCAAGACACAAATTCTCTTCACCTGTCTCTTTTTGAAACCAGTTTACCAATTGCAAAACGGTTTCTTCCAAAACCTTTTGAAGGGAATATGCGATATCAAAATGATGCTGTAAAAACGGTTCCTCTTTTTTGCGCGCTTTTCCAAAACGCTCTTCCAGTTTCAGATCACCGATTGTATAAGTCCCATTCTTGCGAACATTGATCATCGATCTGAACTCGTCCAGATAAACCGGCTTTCCATAGGAAGCGAGGGCCATGACTTTGTATTCATCTGACGACCGCAAGAAACCCAGGTAACTGGTTACATCTTCATAAAGAAGCCCCAAAGAATGCGGCAGCAGAACCTCTGATATTTTTGTGAGGTTATTTCCTTCACCGTGATAGTAACTGGTGGTTGTCTTTTCTCCCCTTCCGTCAATGGTTAGCACGGCCGCGTGATTGTAAGGTGAAGGGAAATAAGCGCTTGCCGCATGGGCTATGTGGTGCTTTACGAAATTCCATTTGTCAAGTGATAAAGGCGTACCCGAAAATCTTTTTTGCAAATGATGCGGATAACCGTCCACTAATTGCCGGGGTGCATTAATTATTGAAGAAAGAAACAATGGATCCCATTCAGCGGCTCCTTTTTCGTTTTTACGATCCGGTGCAAAAGGAATGGATATTTCCTGATCAGAAAGATCCTCTTTTAGTAATGAGGGATCAAATGAATAAGCGATCTTGTCAACATCCTTTAAATGAATACCAGTCACCTTTAGACAATAATCAATTGCATGATAAGGCAACTGGTAAGTTGAAAATGGTATAGGCCTCTTGCCGTGTTTAATATGAGTAAAACGTTCTTCTTCAGCAGCAGCTAATAGTTTTCCATCTTTAATGATACAAGCCGAAGAGTCGTGAAAGACTGCGTTGATCCCTAATATATACATTCCTACAATTTCTGATTAACAAGATTCTTAACAGTAAAATAGAATTTCAAATACTGCACCAACAGGTATTTCAGAGAAAAACAAAAATTGACAAACCAGAAACTTTCGAAATCATTTTTTATAAATCAAAAATTATTGTTTTGCTTATTCCACTTTGGTTCTGCATTTAATAATGAGATTTTAGATAGAGAAAAATATTTGATTTTTTTTTAAGTACAACTTAAATTTTTTATAGTGAAGTATGTAGAAACCGTTCTACAGCAAACGCACTTTAGTACTATTAATTTCACAAACCTTCTTTTGCTTTCATTGATTCTTCTTGCATTCTTCTTGGCACAATTTTTTGCTTTTGGAAAAAGACCAAATGAATATAAACACTAAAAACAGAGAGGGCTCTAATCAACTTATTTCAGTATTTACGTGGGCATCGTTACAAGCCCGATTAAAAAACTATTAAGCCGGCAGCGCAATTAGGACTGGTTCAGTAAATCAGGATAGAGAGATTCATCCAAAATCCTGAGTAATTGAACCTCAATACCAGCAACGCTTTCAGGCGAATGAAGGCGAATGAAATTAACTTTTGGCGGCGGCTAAACATAAAAAATCAAATTATGAAAAAGAAAATAGCATTTATCAGTGAACACGCATCTCCCCTGGCAACGCTCGGGGGAGTAGACAGCGGAGGGCAAAATGTTTATGTAGCTGAAATACCAAAACAGCTGGTAAAATTGGGATATAACGTGGATGTGTACACGAGAAAAGAAAGTGAAACCGATACAATTATCAATTGGCTTCCGGGAATTAGGGTGATTCACATTAAAGCAGGTCCGGAAAAAGTAGTTCCCAAAGAAAGACTTCTTTATTTGATGGAAGAATTTGCAAACAATATGATTTCCTTTATGCGGGAGAAAGATCTGGATTACGAACTCGTCCATGCAAATTTTTTTATGTCGGCCCTGGTTGCGTCTAAGATTAAAAAGGTTTTCAATATTCCTTATGTGGTCACTTTCCACGCCTTAGGTTTGGTAAGAAAACTACATCAAAAAGAAATGGACAAGTTTCCGGCGGAGCGAATAGACATTGAACGTTGCATTTTACAACACGCCGATCATATAATTGCTGAATGTCCACAGGATAAAGACGACATGGTAAAGCTTTACAATGCCAACCCTGAAAAAATTTCGATCGTTCCATGTGGATTTAGTTCCAAAGAATTCTATCCGATCGACAAGAAAAAAGCAAGAAGGATTCTCGGTTTGTCGGAAGATGAAAAAATTATTTTGCAATTGGGCAGAATGGTTCCTCGCAAAGGAGTGGACAATGTGATCAGGGCTTTGGGAGCGTCAAAAAAAGACAATCAAAATTTACGACTTGTCGTTGTTGGAGGCGAACAAGATACTCCGGATCCTTTGCAATGCCCTGAATTGGCAAGGTTGCAAAAGCTAGCCGAGGAAAATGGCGTGGGTTCATCTGTCCTTTTTACAGGAAGAAAACAAAGGGAAGCTCTAAAATTCTATTATGCTGCCGCGGATATTTTTATCACAACTCCGTGGTATGAACCATTTGGAATAACACCAATTGAAGCAATGGCATGTGGAACACCTGTAATTGGTGCAAATGTTGGCGGTATAAAATATACAGTGGAAGAAGGAAAAACCGGGTTTCTTGTTCCGCCAAATGATCCGGTTGCGCTTGCAGAAAAAATAAAGCTCATGCTGGCGGATGAAAAATTGTTGGCCACAATGCAACACAATTGTGTAAAAAGAGTAAACCGGTTTTTTACCTGGAGGACCGTTGCTATCTCTTGCCATCATCTTTATGAAAAGATGGTGGTTGCACAATACAGAAAAAGGCGTTCTTCAAAATTGATCAGTATCGATAACCTGAAGAGTGCAAGTTACTTATTGACGGATCCGTTTTTCTTAACACCCAATATGCCGGCGGTAAATGAATAAGGCCGTATTTATCGACAAGGATGGTACGCTGATAAAAAATATTCCGTATAACGTAAAACCGGAACTCGTGGAGTTTGAAGATGGAGCTTTTGAAAGCCTCTTAAAACTGCAAAAAATAGGGTATAAACTGATAATTATTTCAAATCAACAGGGAGTGGCACTGGGTTATTTCAAAGAAGAAGAGCTGAAAAGTTTAGGAGAAAAGCTTAAGGAGTTGTTGTCGGAAAAAGAAATAAAACTGGATGGCTTTTACTATTGTCCTCATGCAGCGAACGACAATTGCAACTGCCGGAAACCAAAGCCCGGATTGCTTTTAAGTGCTGCACAGGATCACCAGGTCGATCTTTCAGCATCCTGGATGATCGGTGATATTTTGAATGATGTGGAGGCAGGAAACAGTGTAGGTTGTAAAAGTATTTTGATAGATAATGGAAATGAAACAGAGTGGATTTGGGGCGATCATCGAAAGCCAAACTTTGTTGTAAAAGATTGGAGATCGGCCGTAGAAATCATCTTGCTTCAATCCCTATAATCATTTGAAATGACTGACTGGAATAAATGTAAAAATATTTTATGTATCCGTGCAGATAATATGGGTGATTTGCTGATGTCATCTCCTGCAATTCTTGCTTTAAAAGAAACCTTCAACTGCAGGATCACCTTACTTACTTCTGCAATGGGAAATTGCATAGCGCCATTCCTAAAAGAAATAGACGATATAATAGTTGCCGATCTGCCATGGGTGAAAACAAAGAAGCCGGTTGATCAAATTGAAATAAACGGTTTAATTGAGCAACTGAGAAAAAAGAATTTTGATGGCGCCGTTATCTTCACTGTCTACAGCCAGAATCCTCTTCCGGCAGCCATGCTCACTTATCTTGCAGGCATTCCGAAAAGGCTTGCTTATTGTCGTGAAAACCCATATGATCTCCTAACTGATTGGGTTGTTGAAAAAGAACCATTTTTATTGATCAAGCACCAGGTAGAAAGAGATCTTGACCTTGTAAGATCTATTAATGCAACCACTCAAAACAATAAGATTAGAATTGAAATTTCGCAATCAGCGAAAGAAAATGCAATAAGAAAAATTAAGAATGCCGCAGTGAACATTGAGCGCGAATGGTTAATTATGCACCCTGGGGTAAGTGAAACAAAAAGGGAATATCCTGAAAAGGATTGGATTGAAACAGGAAAATTATTGAGGGATGAATTGGATGTCCAGGTTTTAGTAACTGGATCATCTTCAGAAAAAGAGTTGTGTGACCGAATTCAAAATAATATTGGGGGCGATTCTTATTCTTTAGCAGGTTTGCTGTCTGTTGAAGAATTTATTGCACTGATCAGTATGGCGCCTTTGGTTATTTCTGTTAATACCGGCACCATTCACATTGCGGCAGCAACACAAACGCCTGTGATTGTCTTGTATGCGCTCACCAATCCGCAACACACACCTTGGGAAGTAAAATCTTCAGTCTTATTCTATTCGGTAAAGGAAGAATTGCGAAGCAAAAACCAGGTGGTAAGTTACGTAACAGAAAATGTGATGGAAAAGAATCTCGAACCTCCTTCCCCTACAGAAATTATGATTGAAACAAAAAAATTACTGCAAAAAGAAGTGAAATAAGACTGGCCGACTAAGCCAGTGAACAAACAAAAAACGAATTTTTCTAACACGCAAATAAAAAAACCGCCTCGATTGAAGCGGTTTATAAAAATCTAATTAGGGTCTTCCTGTAAAATCGAAAGAGTAGTTTTTTAGTTAAACTATTTGGATAGATTTTACTTATATATTATTGCTGCACCTGGTTTTTTGTTCTTTTGACGCGTTTTGCAGAGTAATTTTTTAA
>JBQCEG010000068.1:0-5033 GCA_051960475.1 Ginsengibacter sp. | reverse complement strand
AAAATAGATCAGCACATTCTGGCAGCTTACAATATCCATCTTTGAAAATGGCGGATCCGACACCATATTGTGTTTTGAAAACACGCAGACATCCCTGATGAATTTCAATACCTGGAAATTCCTTTCTACCGGAACAAAATATTTTTTTAAGTAAGCAGGTGTGGTATTTTCAAGGCTCCCGGGCGGATAAATGCCGATTCGCGCTTTATCGATGGCGCGGCCATTAAGATCGGTGGCAAATATCTGGAAAGGAAATGACAAGCCCTTCTCAGAAAAATATTCAAAAATGGATATCGCAAAAGAATAAGCTTCCTCGCCGGTGGCACAACCGGGGATCCAAATCCGGATAGTATCACCCGCCTTCCGATCCTTCAGTAATTGGGGAAGAACCTTTTTTCTCAAAGTGCGGAATACTTCCGTGTCCCTGAAGAAGCTCGTAACGTTGATGAGCAGGTCATCATACAATTGTTCTATTTCCCTGTTTTCTTTCTGCAACGTTCCAATATATTCCTCAAGATTCTTCTTATGATTAAGCGCCATTCTTCTTAAAATGCGCCTGTTGACCGTATTTAATTTATAAAGCGAAAAATCAATTCCCTTCTTGTTCAGTAAAATATAAAGTACCTTTTTCAATTCCTTTTCATCCGCAGTTTCCAATTCGGGCAAGGCAAGGGAAGTGTAAGGATGATGAATAAACTCCTTAAGTTCATCCGCAATTTTTTCTACCGGCAATATATAATCTACAAAGCCCGAATCGATGGCGCTTCTTGTCATTCCTGAAAAAGCCGCTGCCTCATCCTGCGCAAAGGTGATTCCCCCTTCGGCTTTAATATCTTTAAATCCCTTTGTACCGTCGGCTCCGGTCCCGGATAATAAAACACCAATGGATTTATTTTTACAAGCTGTGGCGAGGCTTTTAAAGAAAAAATCAACAGGTAAAAAGAGGCCACTTTTGCTTTTCCGGGGAAACAAGTTAAGATGCCCGTCCGCCATGCTCATGTAAGTACCGGGAGGAATGACGTAGATCTCATTCGGCCTGATTGCCATGCCGTCTCTCACTTTTTGCACTTTCATCTTCGTTTCTTTTCCGAGAAGTTCTGATAAATTACTTTCATAACCGGCAGAAAGATGTTGGACGATCACATAAGCGATTCCTGTTTCACCTGATAAATGTTTCAAAAACAATTTGATTGCGTCGAGGCCTCCTGCTGACGCTCCAATTCCGGCGACGGGAAAACTTAAAGTTTTATCATCAGCTTGATCGGAAGTAGTGGTTGTTTTTCGCGATTCTGGCGCAGAAGTCTTATTGTTTTTTAAAGACATTTAGGTTACTTAACTCATTTTGCAAAAAGAATGTTAAGGTAAGTATTCCATTTCGATAATCAGGAGAAAATTGTGGAAATATTTTTATTTCTTCTTAAACAGTTCCTAATGTTGCGTTTGTGGTAAGGGGTTATCTTTTTAAAGGAATAAAAAGGAAGACAGTAAACTAATATTTATGAAACATTTTCTTCCACTCTTGTTTTTGTTTGTTCAACATTTATGAAAACAAGGAAAGTTAAATTGCCCTTAGACTGAAAAAGATATCAGGAAATTAATTCCTTCGTGAAATATTTAAATTACTTGTGACTGGTATTGCCTTTATTTGGTTGGGAGCAACGTGGATCAAAGAAGGTTTTGTTTGAATTATCGTTTTTACCTTCCTGCTTTCAGAGAAAAAGAAATAAACGCCTGCTGCCAACAGCAAAATTGCAAGCGCCGGCAAGGCAAAATTAAAATAAGCAGGAAACCTTCGTTTTCTATAAATTCCGTTCAACCTTATCGTATCCGAACAGCACTTAAGAATGGCACAAATGAACAATATCTGCCTGTTTCTATTCGGTTTGATTCTTATTTCACCATTTGAATGATTGCTAATAATTGGCTGATGTAACCTGTTGTATTGTTCGGAGTCTTTTCCAAAAAACCTTTCAATGAGGGCGTGACTTTGATGCATCCATTCTTCAAAATTGAAATTATCCTCAAGCGGCTTTTTCGTTTGATTTAATAGTATCCTGGCGGCTTTATTTTTTGTCATAGCAAAACAAATAAACAAACATTAAACAATTATAAAATTAAGATATTGTTCTTCTCATTTTACTGATTGCAATCAGCCATTAGGTTGTTTGCTGTCAATAGTTTTACCGTTATTCTTTAAATGTGCTTTTAATACCTTTGCGGCAAGGAACTCTTTGTATCTTTAATTGCCATCAAATTCCTACTCTACTTAAACATTTTTCTCCCCGGTTTCCTGTGTACAAACCTTTAAACACGGTTTCATGCCAAAGAAAACCAAACCGGATATTGTGCAAATTTTCATGATAATATTCATAGTATTGTCAATACTATTGTTTCTTGCTGCATTTTTCATGTGGCTTTTGGCGTTGATTGTATAGTTCAATATCCTGCTATATTGAATCAGTTATCTTCTTAAATGCATCAATAAAATACCGTAAAGCCTCTCTTGTTTCGTTATCAGTAATGATACCTTCTTTATTTATTTTTCCTTTTATTCCGCGGATCAACAAGGTCGTTTCGGGCGTAAATCTTGTTCCGAGCGTTTTCATCAACAATTGCAATTCTTCATGTCCTTTTTCGCCATTGGCAGAAGCGGTAATGAGCGCAACAGGCTTATCCGAAAAGACAGTTGTGGATACGCACCATTCAATGGCGTTTTTGAGCCCGCTGGGAATACTGAAAACATATTCGGGTGTGCAAATGAGGATGCCATCCGCCATTTCAACTTCCTGCCTGAAAGCTTTTATCTCTTCCGGCGCATCATGAATCGAAAGTTCAGGATCAAAATGGGGGAGCGTTTTTAACGCATCAAAAACAGTTACATTATAACAATCTCTTGTCAGTTCAACAATACGCTTTATCAATCTTCCATTTGAAGAATCCTTGCCGGCACTTCCGTTTATGATTAAAATATTTTTCATTCCTGCATTTGTTGGCGTCCCGCCAACAAACCAAGATAATACAAAAAAGGTATTTCTCGCGGAAGCAAAAAACAGCCAGGAAACCCGGCTGTTTTGGTATAGATAAGTGGTCTTTCATTCGTTGTTCTTACTTGCCACAGGCGTATGCCCGGGGAATATTTTAAAAAGGTCTTGAAATTTTCCACCATACAAAATCCGTAAAAGATTTAATCAGAACAAAAAGCGTGACAACAGAAAAGTAAGCAATACGGTAAGGAGGGTACAAAATTAGAATTTAAAGATAATTATTGATTTCAATTGAAAACATCTTTTTTCCCACACATTTTATCGACAATTTTGAAGATCAGGAAACTGCTTCTTTGCCTTTTGGCTGTTGCCTTTCTTGCCTCTTCCAATGAACGCAAAAAAGTTTTTAATATACATATAAAAAATATTAGCTTTATTGTCAACTTTATCCTCCCCCCGGAAACTACGGCTTACTCCTGTCAGCACAGGAAAATATTTACTCAACAAAAAACTTTAAGAAATGAAAAGACTATTTCTCTGCGCAGCAGTTATGGCGCTTGCATTTTCGTGCAACAACAAACCTTCTTCCACCACCACTGCAAGTGGCAACGCGAATTCGCAACAGGAACAAAACATTGCCAACAACAACAAAGTTTATACAGCCATCGAATCGGGCAACACCTCAGGGATCGACTCATTACTTGCGAATGATGCGGTTGATCATGATGGCCCCGGCGGGATGGAAGTAAAAGGGAAAGACAGCATATTACATCTCCTTGGCGACATTCACAACCACTATAAGGATCTGAAATTAGATGTGATCACAAGTGCCGCCAATGGTGATTATGTTTTCAGCCTCATCCACATGACCGGAACATCAACTGATTCATCAATGGGAATGCCTGGAATGAGCATGGACCAAAAAGGCGTGGACGTAATAAAATTCAACAATAACAACAAGATGGCTGAACATTGGGGCTTTACGGAAGACAATGAAATTACTAAAATGATGAAAATGCAGGGAAACATGCCGGGCGATCAATCAAAAATGAAGAAATAGTGGGAGGGATACCGGATGCTGGTTTCCGGCACTTTGCGCGCTTTCATTTTGAACCACAAAGTCGCAAAGCCACAAAGAAACACGAAGGGATTGTCGTTCTAATTCTTTTGTTGGCGTCCCCGCCAACAAATATTGAAAGGTACAAAGAAACGCAAAGGAATTGTTGTTGTAACCAGGAGATTGCTTCTAATGCTTTTGTTGGCGTCCCGCCAACAAAGATCGAGAGTCACGAAACACTGAGGAATTGTTGTTCTAATCAGGAGATAGCTTCTGCGCGCTTTTTTTTGAACCACAAAGTCGCAAAGCCACAAAGAAACACGAAGGGATCGTCGTTCAAATCACGACACTAATTTCTCCACAGGGTAATGTCATCCTGCCTGCCCGACTGCTGGCGGGAGGCTCCCGAAGGTAATGTCATCCTGAGGCCCTCGAAGGGTGACAGAGCACGATCTTTTTAAACATGCTTCGGGATCCTCAGCTTGGCATCCAATTTAAAATTTACCTTTATACAACCTTTTTTTTTAAACCACAAAGCCACAAAGAAACACGAAGGGATCGTCGTTCAAATCACGACACTAATTTCTCCACAGGATAATGTCATTCTGCCTGCCCGACTGCTGGCGGGAGGCTCTCGAAGGGTGACAGTTCATGATCTTTTTAACCCCACTAAACAAAAATCCCTGCAGAACGACACCACGTGCCAGCCACCAGCATCCAGCATCCAGGCACTCTTGAGGATAATGTCATCCTGCCTGCCCGACTTCTGGCGGGAGGCTCCCGAAGGGTGACAGTTGATGAACTTTTTAACCCCGCTAAACAAAAATCCCCGAAGAACCACACCACGTGCCAGCCACCAGCATCCAGCATCCAGGCACTCTTGAGGATAATGTCATCCTGCCTGCCCGACTGCTGCCGGGAGGCTCCCGAAGGGTGACAGTTGATGAACTTTTTAACCCCGCTAAACAAAAATCCCCGAAGAACCACACCAC
>JBQCEG010000067.1:0-35527 GCA_051960475.1 Ginsengibacter sp. | reverse complement strand
TTGATACAGTTGATCCCGTAGTTTTTCAAGAAACCGGTTGCCTGTCCGCTCCTGGCGCCGCTTGCGCAACAAAGAACGATTGGCTGCGGCATTGATTTAATTTCATTTACTCTTTGAGGAATTTCATTCAATGGAATGTTTATACTTCCTGCAACATTGCCTCCCATAAATTCTCCGGGAGTTCTTACATCGATAATTGTTTTTGCGTTCATTTTGCTATTTTGTTTGTTTAAAGGTTATATATTTTCTTCCTGTCGGAAAAATTTTTCCGCTTTTTAGGTGTTTACTGTAAAATGGATGATTAAAATGTTTTTACATCTTCGCTCAGATCAAAAACCTGGACAGAGCCATTCAATTTTGATTTGATAATGCTGCTTCCGGCTGCGCTCCTGAAACCTGCTTCGCAATGAACAACAATTGGTTTGTTCACCGGAATATCATTTATACGTTCTCTTAATTCGTATAAAGGAATCTTGATAGAGTGATCAAATACTTTCCTGGCGCTGATTTCAGTGGGATTCCTTAAGTCGATAACCGTGAAGTTGTTTTCATGATCGCGCAATTCTGAACTATCGAAATTTGGAGAAATTTCTTTCCCAATATTTCCCGCAATAGCCAATTCGATTTGTTTTTCATAACCGATCTTAGCAATCCTGTTAATCAGTTCGTTAAGAATAGATTCGTTTTCAGCAATGAGGTAAAACTTTTCAGACGGATCAACGATGCTTCCCAACCATGTTTCAAAACTTCTATCGTTCATGAGGTTGATTGCATTTTTTAAGTGACCTTTTTTGAATTCCCGTTGTGGCCTGCTGTCAATGACGATGGCTGATTGAGGAATTTTATCTGCTGATAAATTTTCTGCATTTACTTTTTTAATTCCTGAAATGCTTGTTGAAAAATTCTCTGCTCCCTTTTTATTAAGGCCTACTTCATATGGAAAATATTTTGGAATAAATGGTTGATCAGCCAAAAGTTTTTCTACAAATTCTTCTTCAGTCATATTCTGCAAACTCCAGTTACTGAATTTTTCTGTTCCCATTTTTGATGAGTTTTCCTGGCTCAATCCTTTTCCGCACAAGCTTCCAGCGCCATGAGCGGGATAAAGGATCACTTCATCATTTAAAGGCAAATATTTATCGCGCAGGGAATGATACATTTTTGCGGCAAGTTCTTTCCGGGTCATTGTTATCGACCCTGCAGTTTCCCTTAAATCAGGACGCCCGCAGTCACCGATAAAAAGTGTATCTCCTGAAAATATTGCAACCTCTTTATCATTTTCATCAATCAATAAAATGCTGATGCTGTCAGGTGAATGGCCCGGTGTGTTCAATGCTTTCAAAGTAACGTTGCCCAGAATAATGGCGTCGTCTTCATCAAAAGTTTCGTGCACATATTCAGCACCTAAAAGTTTGCTTACATAAATTGTAGCGCCTGTTGTTTTGTGAATTTCCAAATGGCTGCTCACAAAATCGGCATGTGGATGTGTTTCAATTAGGGTAGTAATTCTTGCATTGTATTCCTCTGCAAAATCATAATAAGGCTGAGGATTTCTTGAAGGATCGATCAGTGCAACTTCTCCATGACTTACGATCGCGTAAGAAAAATGTGATAGATTTTTATCTTCAAATTGCTTTATTTGCATAGTGGTAATTTTTATTTTGAGTGCAAAATTAATTCGATGAAACCGGCTTCCCGGTTACATTTGTTACAATGAGGCTATTTTAACGCCCTTTCAAAGAACAACATTTTTATAGCAAGGATAATAAGCATCACGGCGAATAATTTCTTTAACACTGCCTGTGGAATATGAGTGGCATATTTGGCGCCCACATATCCACCAACGAAAAAGAATACTGCCATGATCAACGCAGGTTTCAATTCAACATAACCTGATTTATAGTATTGATAAGCGGCTAGTGCGCCAACAGGCAAAACCATCATGACCAAAGCGGTTCCCTGCGCGGTTTGTTGCGAATAACTCAAAAACATAACAAGGGCAGGAATGATGATTATAGCGCCACCAAGACCAAGTAATCCGCTTAAGATACCTGCGGCAATTCCAATAAGCGCCACAATGAAAAGACTTTGTAATTCCATAACTGTAGTATTATAAATTGAATGAATTGACGCAAAATTCAAACAACAAATCCACCGCTACGGTTATTTTTGTTACACAAAAAACAGATTTAACTAAGACTGCAACTTATTTAACGGCAACAAGTCGTATAACATCTGCTTTTCCCCAATGTTGTTTGCTTTCTTTTAATTCGATTTCTTTTTCATCAAGGGATTGGATTTTTAAGGCTGTAAAATCGCTTTCAAGAATTTCTTTGCTGTAAAGCATATCGCTATCTTTCGGCCCACCACTTTCATTTTGTAATTGTTTTGGTGTAAAAGCTTCAAGCAATAACATGCCGCCAGGTTTTAAAGCGGCAATACATTTTTGGTGAATTTCATTTCTGATTGAGGAAGGAAAGTGTGCAAAGACCAGGGCAATCAAATCATATTTGTTTTGCTCAAGAGGAATATCAAGCGCATCGGAAACTGTATAATTAATGGTAACGTTATTTTCGCGGGCAAGCGCCTCGCATTTTTCTTTTCCTTTTTCGCTTTGATCAAAAGCGTCTATGGTCCAGTTTAATTTTGCTGCATACACTGCATTTCTTCCTTCTCCTTCGGCCGGTAATAATAATTTTCCTGGTGGTAATTTATCGATCTGTGATTTGAAAAATTCGTTTGGCGCAGTGCCATAAACAAAGTCTTCAGAAGAATACCGTTCGTTCCAAAATTCCTTCTTCATTCAAATTATTTTGAGTTGATAAAAATCAATATTGCCGGTAATAAATTTAGAAAGGTTTTTTCAATTTATTATGGCGAAGGCAAAAAGAAAATGAGGAAAAATTAAGAAAGTTGTTTTAGTATTATTTTATTTCGGCCTAATTCAACGAGGCCTTCTTCTTCCATTTGTTTCAATAACCTAGAAACGACAACCCGCGCGGTGCCTAATTCATTGGCTAATTGTTCGTGTGTAACATATAAAGTATGGCTCTTGGTCAATTCTGCTTTTCTTTTGATAAAATGAAGGAGGCGTTCATCCATTTTCTTGAAAGCAACTGCGTTCACTACTTCAAGCAATTCTTCAAAACGTTTATGATAAAGATTGAAAACATAATCCAGAAACTCAGGGAATTCCCTGATCAGTTCGTTTACCTTCTCGACAGGAATAAAAAGAATTTCAGTTTCTTCTTCGGCCACTGCACGCACTTTGCTGGTATCTTCGTGTATGCCTCCGAGGAAAGACATAATGCAACTTTCACCCGGTTTGATGTAATACAATAAAATCTCGCGGCCTTCCTCGTCGGTGCGCATCACGCGAATGCTGCCGTTCATGACGATGGGAATGGCACGGATATAAGCGTTTTCATTTTGGACAGTCTCTCCTTCAGAAAATGTTTTTACATTACCATATTGTAACAGCTTTTCCTTTATTCCGGGTGCATATCTGAATTCTGGTATTTGATTTAATTCTTCCATTTTTGCCGAAAATTAATTTCAGCGTGCTACGCTAAGGATGCTGTAAATAATGATTGATAAAACGATAAGTGAAATAAAGACATACAAAATATCTTTTTCCATAAAAAATCCTATCACTGCAAAAACCACACGGGCAATTGGAGTGGCAATCAGCAAAAGAAGACCAAACTGAATGATCGAAAGACTATCGAGGTGAACAAGGCCATTAAATATTTGAGAAACCGAACGAAGGTTAGAAGGTTCTCCTTTAAAGGTCTTAAAATGAGGAACAGATAATCCATGTTGAACCAGGTAATAAATCCCTCCAATCAAAATTAATGCGCCGGATATCATTACGCCGGTGATCAGAAGTCGGCCCATCACCGCTTCGATATCATAATCAGATATGTGGCTTTCCTTGTTCATATTTGTCCGGTTATTCCGTTATAGATCATTTGCAATGCTAAAAATGTAATAATAATGGCAAACAAAATGCGTAACCAATTGCTTTCTGATTTCACCAAAATCTTTGAACCAAGGAAGGCGCCTGCGATAACTCCTAAAACCACCGGCATCGAAAGGCCTGGATTGATATAACCTCTTTGCATATAAATACCAGCGCTGGCTGCTGCTGTTACGCCAATCATGAAGTTGCTGGTGGTAGTGGAAACTTTAAAAGGCAATTTCATAAAATGATCCATTGCGATCACTTTTAAAGCCCCGGAACCGATTCCCAACAATCCTGAAATCAATCCCGCAACAACCATCATCAAAAAACCGCCGGGTACATTTTGCGAAGCATATTTTACTTCGCCATGTGAAGAAGGGTAAGAGCTGTTTAATTTTAAAATTCGGGAAATCGGGCCACCTTCGGCCTGCACAAAAATTTCGTCTTTCTTTTTCAAAGAAAGTGCGGCAGAAAAGATAAGGACAAAACCGAAAATAATTGCAATAACATGTGTAGGTGCATAAACGGCAAGAACCGCACCACCAACAGCGCCTAAAGTGGTGGCAATTTCAAGAAACATTCCTATACGGATATTTGAAATTCCTTCCTTTACATATGCTGCGGCAGCCCCGCTTGATGTAGCAATAACAGAAATGAGTGATGCGCCAATCGCGTAATGAATATCAACATGAAAAACCAACGTTAGCATCGGGATGATCACCACACCGCCACCAAGACCGGTGAGCGAACCAACAAGTCCTGCAAGAAAAGAACCGGCCAAAACGATCAAAGAAAATAAAAGTACTGTCATTCAATTTTTTTTTCAACAATTCAAAAAAGAGACCTGCTTAACAGTAAAAAAACAATTACTGAAGTTTTTTTATTTATCGAACTTTTCGCGCCATGCGAGCATGCCGCCTGTCAGGTTTTTGGTATTCGTAAAACCCATTTGATCCAACATCATGGCAGCCATTCCACTTCGGTTACCACTGCGGCAATAAAGTATTACCTCCTGATTTTTCAAATCTTCGATATCATCAATCTGAAGGTTCTGAATGTTGCCAAGCGGAAGAGCAATTCCTCCAATATTATACTCTGCGGTTTCCTCAGGTTGCCTTACATCTACGAGGTTTAGTTTTTCGCCCTTGTCCAATCGCTCTTTTACTTCTTCCGGTGAAATATTTGTCATGTTTTATTGTTTTTGAATTTGTGAACTGTCAATTGCTGTTGTGTCGCGGGCAACCGCTTCCTGCTGGATCCAGATATCCATTGTTTGGCCCGGCTGAATAAAATTTGGAGTCCCGTCATTATCCATAACAGGCGGATTTTGCCGGTAAATGTAGGCAGCTGAAGTATCGGAAATATTTTCTGTTGAAAGAATCGCTGCCATAATAATTCCCTTTGTTTGCAAAAGTGCTGTTGCATCCTGAACGGTAAGTCCGGTCAGATCAGGAACAGGAACTTTTATTTGCTCAAGTCCTCCGCCCAAAACCAAATCTATCTTTGAACCCCACCTGATCTTTGAACCAAAGGTTATTTTTTTGCCATCATAATCCTGTTCCAAAACAGAACCTTTCATAAAGTTGGGTCTATAACTTGTGTCGCCTAATTCAAGATGATTTTTTGTGAGTTTGTCCACTGCAAAACGATAACTCAAACCTTCGAGGTTTGGCATTTCGATCATTGGTAAAGTCGTAGGATTCACGTTCAGGAAGACTGTACGGTTTACTTTAACCTTGGCGCCTGCATCTGGTAATTGCTTTTTAACGGTATTCAAAGGAAGACTGTCATTGTAAAGTGAATCAGTAATAATCACATCAAAGCCTTTGTCCTGTAGAAGACTTATGGCGCTATCAACATTTTTTCCTGTTACTGACGGAACCTGCAAGGATTCTCCATGATGAGTAAGCCAGCCAAGTGATTGAAAAAATAAAAGACCAAGAACAAATACCAGTGCAATGGCGGCTAAAAGGTTTACTAAAAAACTTTGTTTTGCGATAAATCTAAACACGGTACAGGTATAAATAAAAAATTAAAGTGGTGCAATTTAATGAATTTAAGCAGGTAAACATTCCCGGATGAGCGCGGTATAGAATTCCTTCAGGGTCCATCCCATTGCTTTTACCTGTTGCGGAACAAGGCTCGCTTCTGTTTGCCCCGGCACAGTGTTTATTTCAAGCATATAGGGCAGCTTTTCTTCCTCGTTGTAAATAAAATCTATTCTGACTATTCCGCGGCAATTAAAGATTTGATAAATTTTGATTGCTTCATTTTTTATTTGATTAGCAATGTCTTCGGTCACTTCCGCTGGAGTTATTTCCTGGCTTGCACCCAGGTATTTCGCTTCGTAATCAAAGAATTCTTTCTTACTGATCACTTCAGTTATTGGCAAAGCAATAACCTTTCCCTGTGATTTGAAAACGCCAATCGTTAGTTCCCGGCCTTTAATAAATTCTTCGACCAAAACCTGGTCGTCTTCCTTAAATGCTTTTTCAATAGCCGCTCCCAATTCTTCCGAAGGAGCATTTACTTTGCTCATACCAATGCTCGAACCTCCGTTATTGGGTTTCACAAAAACAGGAAATTTTAAATCTTTTACCAACTCATCAGGACTCGTATAATTGCTTTTGAATAAGAGAACTGAATTGGCCACCTTAATTCCTGAAAAGGACGCAACCGCAACTGTATACCTTTTATTGAAAGTGAGAGAAGAAATGGCGCAGTCGCAGGAAGTATATGGAATACCAAGAATATCAAAATAACCTTGCAGCTTTCCGTCTTCTCCCGGAGTTCCGTGAATACCATTTAATACCGCATCGAAAGTGATTTTTTCATTGTTTACTTTGATTGAAAAATCATTTTTATCCACTTCAGATCTTTGCCCGTCTTTTTCAAAAAACCAGCCTTCGGGTGTAATATCAATTTTATAATAATCAAACTGTTCGGTATCGATATTTTGTTCGATTGTCTTAGCTGACTGATAAGAAATGACTTTTTCGCCGGAATAACCGCCCGTAACAAAAGCGATCTTGGGTTTGCTCATATATTGGCTAATATTTGCGTGTAAAATAAATTTAATTTTTATAATAAAGCGAATCAGCCGAAAATATAACGAAAATCCTCTTGCGTGAAATAAGGAAATGTAAACGGCAGTATTCTTTTATTATTAGGAAATAAAAATTAACATTAAAAATTCGTTTACTCTATAAAATTTTGAGCAAAAAAAATCCCGCCGTTGAGCGGGAAAATAAATTTAAGAAGCGAATTGCAATAGCTGCGAGCGTGAAAAATATTTTTGGTTATTGCTGTAAACAAAGAAACAAGAACCGTCTTTGATAGTTTTAATGATGCTGGGAGCCAATTTGCTTGGCAAAGCAGGGCAACCAAAACTCCTGCCTAAAAAACCCAATGATCTTACCGTATTCTCGCTTACATAATCTGCGGGATGAATAACAATTGCGCGGCTTTCGGCATTGTCGTTGATTCCTTTTTCTTCACCTTCAAGCCTCAGGGAAAGACCATGCTCGCCATAATAAGTTTGAAGCGTTACATAAAATCCAAGACTGCTCATGTGGCTATCAGGGCTATTGGAAAAACGGTTCGCATATTCCTTTCCTGAATTGCGACCATGCGCAACGTAAGTATTAAAAAGTAGTTTATGATTGGCAAGGTCAATTACAAACAAACGCTTTTGAGTAGAAGGCAAAGTGAAATCAGCAATTGAAATAACATTATCATTGTTTAATTTTCCTTCTGATCTCAAAACATTGTAACCTCTTAATCCTTCAGTAAAAGCTTGTTTGGATAATCCAAGATCATCCAACTGTAAACTGTCATAAATAAACATCATGCTGTTGACCTCGTTATCCGAAGTTTTTTTAAGGGACCCAGTTTTATTTGTAGAAACAGCAGCTTTTTCAGTAGAATTAACTGGCTTAAAACCGGCGATCGTAAATGTTAGTGGAATTAAAAACGGCAGAAGCAGGCGTAAGGGTAATAGGTTCTTCATAGATTTTTTCATTCGTTTTCTTTTAGGGTTTCAGAATAATAAACTGGAAAAACCGGATTAATGTTTAATTTATTTGGAATGGTGTTCCCAGGAATATGTCATTTGTTAGCCCGGCAATTGGATTTAAAAAAATTGGATTGGTTTTTTTTAAATACATTGCAAATGTACGACTTTAATTCAGCACAACAGGCTCTCATAGCACGTTTCAGCGTATTTTAAATCGCCTTTAACAGAATTATACTTTAATGGCAAGCACTGTATCAAATAAAACATTTTTTTTTGCATTTTATTGTGAAAAAATTGTAGCAAACGAACTTTTTCTTCTAAATTTTCTCTTACTCCTTCTTATTATATTTGTGAAATTCCATTTACCAAAAAGGCAAAGATCATTTCCACTTCAGCTTCCATATTATTTAATCCCATCGAATATTTGAAAGGTGTTGGCCCATTACGTGCAGACATCTTAAAAAAAGAAGCCGGGATCTTTACATTTAAAGATCTGCTTTTTTATTTTCCCTTTCGCCATATTGACCGTACGCAAATAACGCCCATTTCGAAAATAGATGGGCAAACCGAATATGTACAAGTAAAAGGGAAAATAACTTCGGTTGACTTGATGGGCGAAAAACGGGGCAGGAGGTTGGTTGCTACTTTGTATGATGGCACAGGGGAATTGGAACTGGTTTGGTTCCAGGGAATAAACTGGATGCAAAAAAAATTGAGTGTCGGATCTTATTACATTGCATTTGGTAAGGCAGGATTTTTTATGAACACGCCGCAGATAACTCACCCCGAAATGGAGTTGCTGAGCGAAGCAAACAAAGAGGCCAAAGATTTCCTCGAACCTGTTTATCCAGCCACCGAGAAGTTGAAGTCGAAAGGAATGGGCGGAAGACAAATCGGACAGTTCACTTCCAGGTTATTGCAACTTATATCAGAAAAAGATATTCCCGAAAATCTCCCGGCAGAACTACTTTCTAAATTTCATTTAATTGGAAGGTTTGAAGCAATAAGGAAAATACATTTTCCTGCTACAAAAAGAGATTATGAGGAGGCAGTGAAAAGATTAAAGTTTGAAGAGCTATTCATTTCCCAATTACGCATGGGCCTTTTGCGTTTCAAAAGAAACAACTATTCAAAGGGACATATATTTTCTAAAGTCGGCGATCTCTTTAACGATTTTTATACCAATCATCTTCCTTTTGAATTGACCGGAGCGCAAAAAAGAGTTTTGAAAGAGATCAGAAAAGATGTTGGAAGTGGCCGCCAAATGAACCGGCTTCTGCAAGGAGATGTGGGAAGCGGAAAAACAATTGTTGCATTAATGGCAATGTTGATCGCTGCTGACAATGGATACCAAAGTTGTTTTATGGCGCCTACAGAAATTTTAGCCCGCCAGCATTTTGAAGGTTTGAAAAAATTGGTTGAAGACCTGCCAATAAAAATTGGTTTACTAACAGGTTCTTCCACTGCCAGGGAAAAGAAGGAAATGCTCGAGGCAACCCTGAATGGAGAAATTACGATTTTAACGGGTACGCATGCGTTGATCGAAGATGCAGTTCAGTTTAAAAATCTGGGACTTGCAATTGTTGACGAACAGCATCGTTTTGGCGTAGCCCAAAGAGCAAAATTGTGGGATAAGAATGAACTCAATCCACATATTCTTGTAATGACTGCCACTCCAATTCCACGTACATTGGCGCTTACCGCTTATGGCGATTTGGATTATAGTGTAATGGACGAAATGCCGGCTGGAAGAATTCCGATTCAAACGGTTCACCGGATGGCATATGCGCGTCCGCAAGTGATGAATTTTATTAAAACGGAAATTGAACGAGGCAGGCAGGCATACATTATTTATCCTTTGATCGAAGAATCTGCGAAGCTCGATTTCGAAGATTTAATGCGCGGTTATGAAGAAGTGAAAGCTTATTTTCCTGAACCTAAATATTATATCAGTATGGTTCATGGAAAACAGAAGGCTCAGCAGAAACAAGTTAATATGGAGCGGTTTGTCAAAGGCGATACACAAATCATGGTTTCTACAACTGTTATAGAAGTGGGAGTAAACGTACCCAATGCATCCGTGATGGTAATTGAAAGTGCAGAAAAATTTGGTTTGCCGCAATTACACCAGCTTCGTGGCAGGGTAGGAAGAGGCAGTGAAAAAAGCTATTGCATTCTATCTACCAAAGTAAAATTATCACAGGATGCAAAAGAACGTTTGAAGATAATGTGTCAAACCAATAATGGATTCAAAATTGCAGAAAAAGATTTGGAGATACGTGGACCCGGCGACATCGAAGGAACCCGGCAAAGTGGCTTACTTAATTTTAAATTAGCTAATATTGTCGAAGACAGAAAAATCCTCGAAGCTGCAAGAATTGCTTCCGAAAAAATTATTTCTGAAGATCCTACTTTATCCTTTAATGAAAACCAGTGCCTGAAGACCTTTCTCCAGGGCGAAAAAGGGAAAACTGCATGGAGTAAAATTTCGTAAACTTATTTGATTAAAATTGTTATGTTAAGGAGCTATTAAATTGAAAAACAGAAAATTATTTTTCTGCACTTCTTCCGAATCTTTTGTAAATTTATTTCGGTTTTCCAAGCTTCCTTTTGACTTTTAATTTTAATCTCTGTACCTTAATTTCTGACAAATTTATTCATGATAAATAGTTTTTTCTTGAAACGTAAAACCTTTTATGCTTACTTCTTTTTCCTCTTTGCAGCGATGATACTCGTTTCAGAAAGTTTATTTGCCCAGGTAGAATTTATTGAAAACAAGGGCCAGTGGGATTCCCGGGTAAAATACATGAGTAGTGCTGGTAGCGGTTCTTTTTATCTTACAGATAAAGGTTTTACAGTAGCACAATTCAATGGTGATGATGTTGAGAATGTAAAATTATGGATGCACGAAAGCAATACTGAACGTATAGCAAACAAACAAAAAAGGCAAGATTCTGTTCGCACAGCAGCTTATTCTGTTCAATTTTTAAATGCTGGAAAACCTGAGATTGTTCCCGATAAAGCAGTTCCTTCGGTGAACAATTATTTTATTGGAAATGATCCTTCCAAATGGGCTTCCAATTGCAAGATATATTTAGGCGTCACCTATAAAAATATTTATCCCAATGTCGATTTAAGATATTATACGGATGCCGCCGGAAATTTGAAATATGATTTTATAGTAAACCCCGGTGCAAAGATCAGCGACATAGCAATGAAGTACAGTGGCGCGAAAAAATTATCGATAAAAAACCGTGAACTTCACATTGCTACTCCTCTTGGCGTCAACAGGGAATTGAAGCCTTACACTTACCAGGTTATCGACAATCAAAAAAAGGAATTGGACTGCCAATACATTATAAAAGGAGATGTGGTTAAGTTCAAGGTCAAGAATTATTCTCCTGATCAAACGTTGATCATTGATCCTACTTTAATATTTTTCACTTATTCCGGAAGTACCGCTGATAACTGGGGATTTACGGCTACTTATGGTAAAGACGGTTCATTTTATGGTGGGGGTATAGCTTTTGGAAATGGCTTCCCTGTTTCTCCGGGAGCTTATCAAAAATCATACAGTGGGGATTTTGATATTGCTATTATCAAACTTTCTCCTGACGGCCGTAACAGGATATACGCTACATACATTGGCGGCAGCGGCGCAGATCAACCTCATAGCTTAATCGAAGATCCACAGGGAAATTTGGTGATTGCCGGAAGAACAAGTTCAAATGATTACCCTGTAATGCCCACAAATGGAGGGGTAGTTGGTTCCGGTGGCGGATACGACATTATTGTTACAAAATTAAATGCAACAGGAAGTGCTTTAATTGGTTCATTAAGAATTGGAGGAAGTGGAGACGATGGTGTAAATATCGCTGATGACAAAAGTAATTTCCTGCAATCCTTAAAAAGAAATTATGGCGATGATGCCCGCAGTGAAGTGTTGTTGGATGGGGCCGGTAATATTTATGTAGCCTCCTGTACCTCTTCAAGTGGGGAAGCAGGATATGCTTTTCCTACTACAAGTGGGGCATTTCAGACCAGGGTAAAAGGTAAACAGGATGCTGTTGTTTTGAAAATCAATCCAACCTGCACAGGTGTTTTGTTCAGCACGCTTTTGGGTGGAAGCGACAATGACGCAGCTTACGTTTTGACCTTTGGAAGCAATGGAAATGTTTATGTTGCGGGGGGAACAGCGAGTTCGGATTTCTTTAATAATATTCCCACGAATGGAGTGATCAAACCAACAAATCCCAACCTGAGTAGTACAGACGATAATAAAGATCCTTGTGATGGATTTGTTGTAGAATTAACAAATAATGGAGCGGCTGCAGTACGGGGAACGTATATTGGAACCACTAAGGCAGATCAGATCTATGGAATTGAAACAGATAAATTTGGCTACATCTACGTTATGGGCACTTCTGAAGGAAATATGCCGGTGATCAATGCGGCTTATTCCAATCCCGGAGGAAAACAGTTTATTTCAAAACTCAAACCCGATCTTTCGGCCTTTGAATATTCAACAGTTTTTGGTTCGCCAAACTCACAGGTCCCTAACATTTCTCCGACGGCATTTTTGGTGGATCGTTGTGAAAATGTGTACGTTTCAGGATGGGGCGGAAAATCAAATACCGGGTTTTCTTCAGGTAACACAAAAGGCCTTCCTGTTACGCCTGACGCAATTAAACACAATACAGATGCCTCCGGCAGTGATTTTTATTTTATTGTAATTAAAAAGGATGCTGATTCTTTATTGTATGGAACTTTCTTTGGCCAGGAAGACCCACCAGGAAGAACTGAACCAATTACCTTCGGAGATCACGTAGATGGAGGGACGAGCAGGTTTGACAGGAACGGAATTATTTACCAGGCTATTTGTGCCAACTGTTTCAAAAGTGTTGCATTTCCGGGAACACCGGGAACATGGTCGAAGACAAATCAATCCCAGGGCGAAAACGGTGCATGTAATTTGGGAATGTTAAAAATTGAAATGGATTTTGCCGGTGTTCGTTCAGGTTTGCACACGAGCATTAATGGAGTGCCCAATGATACTGCCGGTTGTGTTCCTTTAACGGTAGATTTTTCTGATTCACTTAAAAAAGGAAAATTATATTATTGGTATTTTGGCGATGGAACCGGCGATACAACTACAGTTCCAGCCACTTCTCATGTTTACAACAACATTGGCAAATATCCTGTAATGCTCGTTACAATTGACAGTTCGACCTGCAATATCGCTGATACTTCTTATAAGAATATCAAAGCCGGCGATAACAAGGCGAATCTCAATTTCATTTCTGAAAAACTGGAACCTTGCACTAATCTAAGTTATAACTTCACCAACTTGTCGAGTCCGACGAGAGGAAGTTTCCAACCAGGAATATTTACGTGGGATTTTGGAGACAATTCGCCTTTGCTTACACAAACTCAAAACCCGGTAACGCACAGTTATGCGGGCCCCGGCACTTACAAGGTAACCTTGTTTATTAATGATACAACCTATTGTAATTCCCCGGATGATACTGTGAAAACAGTGCGACTTTCACCCGAAGTAAAGGCATCCTTCTCAACACCTGCTGCAGGTTGCGTTCCTTATAATGCCGTATTCCTGAATAATTCTTTGGGCGGTATTTCCTTCAATTGGGATTTTGGTGATGGCACCACATCCAGTGATGAAAATCCAACTCATCTTTATTCACAGGTTGGAACATACAAAGTAACAATGACGGCTTACGATTCTTCCTCTTGTAACAAAGTGGATGATACGACATTTACAATCACTGTAAGCCCGATTCCTGTTGCCTCCTTTACTTACGATCCTTTGCAGCCCAAGGAAAATACATTTACCAATTTTACCAATCATTCAATCGGGGCAACTCATTATGTTTGGAGTTTTGGTGATGGCGATACATCAACTCTTGAGAATCCTAAACATATTTTTGACGCCACAGGTTCTTATACTGTTTGCTTAAAAGCGATAAACGATTATGGTTGCAGTGACGATACCTGCCAGGATGTTCAGTCTTTGATCCGGCCACTGGTAGATGTTCCTACAGCATTTACTCCGGGAAAATTTGGTGCAAACAGCATAATAAGAGTTGTTGGATTTGGCATCAAAGAAATGAAATGGACAATCTATAACCGCTATGGACAAAAAGTTTATGAAAGCAGCAACCTGAAAGATGGCTGGGATGGAACCTTTGATGGAAAGTTGCAACCGATGGATGTATATGCTTATACCTTGTCGGTGACTTTCTCGAACGGAACAAAGGTTACAAAGACAGGTGATATAACTTTATTGCGATAAACAAAATGAAAAACTATTTTAAGATCCTGGTGTTTATTTTCCTGCCCTCAATAATCATGGGTACAGGTGAATGTTTTGGACAGGACCTTCATTTTTCGCAGTTCTTCAATAATCCTTTAGTTGAAAATCCTGCTAACACAGGATTCATTCCTGACGCAGATTACAGGCTTGGTGCTTCTTATAGAAATCAATATTCCAACATAATGGCTGTGCCCTACAAAACAATGAGTATTTATGGCGATGCGCAGGTTTTGAGAGACAGAATTATTAATGGATGGATGGGATTGGGTGGTGTCATTTTGCGTGATGTTGCGGGAACAGGTAGTCTTACTTCTACCAAGATTTATGCTTCTATAGCCTATCATCAAATGCTCGGGCAAAGCAGTTTGCTGACTGCCGGATTTAATGTAGGATATGCGAACAAAAGAATTGATCCTAATAAACTCACTTTCCCTGATCAGTTTGATGGAAAATTTTTTGATGCCACTTTACCGACATCTGTTCAATTGCTCAACAACAGCGTAGGATATTTCGATATGCAAGCCGGCATCAATTATGCGTATTTCCCCAGCGAAAATATCTACATCAATGCGGGCTATTCAATTCATCATGTAAACCGGCCGAAAGAGACTTTCTTTGATGACGGAAGTGCAAGCAGGTTGGATATGCGACATATTGGATTTGTTAATTCTATTATTAAATTGAATGAACAGGTGATAATAAATCCTGCCGCCTATTATACGAGGATGGCAAGTGCCAGCGAATTTATGATCGGAACGAGTGCGGCTTACAATCTTTCCGGTGATGGTTCAAAACAAATAATCGGTGGATTATTCTATCGATATTATGATGCAGCGATTCCAATGATCGGTCTTGAAATTAACCATATGCGGTTTACCTTCAGTTATGATGTAACCACTTCCTCTTTAAAAGCATTTAACCGGTCTTTTGGTGCTGATGAATTTAATCTTTTATACAAAGGATATTACAACACTTTTAATGGCGACCGCCGTCAAACACTTTGCCCCGTTTTTTAAAACTTAATTTGTTTTTAAGAGTTCCGTCTTCATCTTTGCAAGAGCAGCAAATTGATCCCTCAGGAAATTATAAATAATATGAATAAAAAAATTGCAATAATTGGCGGAGGAAATCTCGGTACATCCATAGCCGAAGGATTATTGAAAAGCAAATTTTCAAAACCTTCGGATATAATCATTACGAAGCGAAGGATCGAAACACTTCAAAAATTAAAAGACAAAGGTGTTGACGTTACTTCTGATAACAACGTGGCTGTGCGTAACAGCGAAGTGGTGATCCTTGCCGTAAAGCCTTACCAGGTGAGTGATGTATTACAAAGTTTTAAATCTGCACTCACTTCAAAACATATTCTGGTTTCTGTGGTGACAGGCGTTTTAATTTCTGAAATTCAAGAGATCATCAAAAAGAACCTTCCTGTTTTCAGGGCTATGCCCAACACCGCAATCTCTATAGAACAGAGTATGACTTGCATAAGTTATACCAATGCAAATGCAGAGCAAATTGAACTTGTTGAAAGAATATTTTCTCCTGTTGGAAAAGTAGTTGTCATTGATGAAAAATTAATGGAGGCGGCTACGATACTTGGCGCCTGCGGCACTGCTTACGCAATGCGATTCATTCGTGCAAGCATCCAGGGTGGAATTGAAATTGGTTTTGATGTAGCAACCGCAAGTTTAATTGTTGCTCAAACTGTGAAGGGCGCTGCAGAATTGTTGTTGCAAAAAGGAACACATCCTGAACAGGAAATTGATAAAGTGACAACCCCGAAAGGTTGTACCATTGCAGGTTTGAACGAAATGGAACACCAGGGTTTCAGTTCTTCATTAATAAAAGGAATTGCGGTGAGCTATAAAAAAATAGCAAAAAGCTAATCGGTAATTTTTCAAAATCACCCAGGTCAAAATAAAAAAAGCACTCAAAAATTTGTTTACTGTTTCGCTAACCAATCGTTTAATCAATTCAAGAATGATGATTTCAAAAAGAATTTTTCCTATACTATCAATTTTACTTGTTGGATTTTTTTCTTTTTCCTTCCTATACAAAAATCCAGGATTGAAAAATGGAATCTGGAGAGCTACAATTGAAAGAAAAGATGGCCACAATATTGTATTTAATTTTTTATCAAAAGACAGTGCAGGCAAAAAGATAATTTATTTGTTGAATGGCCGGGAACATCTTTTGGTTGATAGTATTATTGTGAAAGGAGATTCTGTTTATATTGAATTGCCTTTTTTTGAAAGTGGTTTCAGGGCACAAATTGAAGCGAATGGTAATTTGAATGGAGAATGGATCAAGCATTATGGCGAAAGAATTTTGCGTTTGCCATTCCATGCAAAATTTAATGAGCCAGTAAGATTTAAAATTCACTCTGCGCCGGTGGCTAATGTTTCCGGCCGGTGGTTAACCACTTTTTCTACGAAAAATAGATCGATTCAGTATGTGGCTGAATTCAAACAAACAGGAAGTCATCTTTCCGGAACTGTTCTGGACCCTACAGGCGATTTCAGATTTTTGGATGGAGTGGTAAGTGGTGACAGTTTGAAAGTATCAACTTTTGACGGAGCAAACGCTTATGTTTTAATCGCAAAAATTGATAATAAAAACCGAATTTCAGGGGGAAAATTTTACGCTGGCGCAACAGGAATTGAAGACTGGACGGCGGTTAGAAAGGAAAATGCCAATCCCGAGAATGGTTTTGTGGAACCAAAAATAAATGCTGAAGGAGGGCCCGTGAATTTCACTTTTCGTGATAGCAAAACAGGTGAACCGGTTTCGTTTGAAAAATACAAAGGCAAGGTTGTTGTTCTCGATATTCTTGGTTCGTGGTGTCCGAATTGTATGGACGAAACCCAATTCCTGAGTGATTATTATCTTAAAAACCGCGACAAAGGTTTCGAAGTCATTGGTCTTGCGTATGAACGGACAACAGATTTTAAAAGTTCACAAAAAGCGTTGCTTCCTTTTGAAAAAAGATTGAAAGTTCAATATCCAATATTGATAACCGGGGTCACTTCTGCTGATACTTTGATCACGCAAAAAACACTTCCGCAGTTGGAAAAGATCAAGGCATTTCCCACAATTATTTTTGTTGATAAAAATGGAATGATGAGGAAAGTTGAAAGTGGTTTTAGCGGTCCTGCTACCGGTGAACATTATACGCAGTTCATAAATAACTTTGACAAGACAGTGAAAAAATTATTGGCAGAATAAGGAGAAGCTTCAGAGCAATTGATGATGGTTTATAAACGAAATTATTTTGTCACTGGCGCCTGCATTTCGATACACATAAGTTTTAGCAGCTTCGCCACGCGACTGTACTTCGGCTTCGTTTTCCAATAAAGAATTCATCACTTTTTCCAGTTCTATTACATTGCCAATAGAAATAGCTCCTGAGCAATCGATCATTTCCTGTGCTTCAAAATTCTTGTAAAATTCAGGTCCAAAAATTACCGGCTTTCCATAAACAGCTGCTTCTAAAATATTGTGTAGTCCATCATAACCAAAGCCGCCGCCGACATAGGTTATCGTTGCATACTTGTACAATCGCGAAAGCGTCCCAATGTTGTCGATGATCAGGCAATTTAAATCCATTTTTTTTAATTCTTCCCGGTGATTCATCCAATCAGAATAAAACAATGAACCTTCAAATTCTTTTTGAACATCGTTTAAATTTTCTTCATCAATTTCATGTGGTGCAAAAATAAATCTGAGTTTAGGATGAGTTCTCACAAAATGTGTCCATTCCGCTTCATCTTCTTCCCAGGTACTGCCCGCAACGATTACTTTTTTGTCGCCACAAAACTCAGCAATGCCGGGAACTTCCACGAAATTACTGGCAATATTTATTACGCGATCGCACCTTGTATCTCCTGAAACCGTTATTTTTTCCGTTTCTATCAATTCCTTTAATTTTTCTTTCGAAGTTTCATTTTGAACAAAGAAGTGCGTGAAAGGAGCCAACATTTTCCTGTAAAAACCACCATACCATTTGAAGAAAATTTGGTTGCCGTGATAAACACCGGAAACCATTAGCAAAGGAATTTTTCTTTTCTTTATTTCTTCTAAATAAAAATACCAATATTCATACTTGACCCACAAAACGAGATCCGGTTTCAGTATATCCATCCATTTTTTGGCATGAAATTTAGAATCCATGGGCAGGTAAAATATATTTGGAAAGTCTTTGTTCTTCTTTACAATTTCAAAACCTGAAGGAGAAAAAAATGAAATGACGATTTGAACATTAGAATGCTGTTCTTTTATTTTTTGCAACACCGGTCGTCCTTGTTCAAACTCACCAAGGCTGGCACAATGCATCCAGATAATTTTTTCATTGTTAAAAACGGAAACGGTTGTCCGGAGATTTTCAAAAACATTTTTACGGCCGCTGATCCACAATTTTGCTTTCCGGTTGCCGAGGGAAACAACATGAATTCCCGCCTTGTAAACAAGCAAAAAGAGATGGTAGAAGATGATCAAAAAGAGAATTTTTTTGTTTGCAAAACTAAACGCAATTTTCTTAAAACAGGAATTTGCTTTAAAAGTGCGTTCACTAAAAAATCCTGCAAATTTTGCAAGTAGTGCGTCAATACTTTATTCTTTTTCAATCCCTATCTTTGCACACTTAAAAAAAGCCTTATGAAACCCATTCAGATGGTGGATTTAAAGCAACAGTACCTGCATATAAAAGACAAAATCGATGCGGCTGTTGCAGATGTTATCAACAGTACTGCTTTTATCGGGGGACCACAGGTAAATGAATTTGCGAAAAATCTCGCGGAGTATCTGGATGTGAAGCATGTTATTCCCTGTGCCAATGGAACTGATGCTTTGCAAATAGCAATGATGGCACTTGATCTTCAGCCGGGGGATGAGGTGATCACACCTTCATTTACTTATATTGCTACCACCGAAGTGATTGCTTTATTAAAGTTGAAACCTGTATTTGTAGAAGTAGATCCGAAAACATTTTGCATAGATCCTCAAGCAATAAAAAAAGCAATTACTCCAAAAACAAAAGTGATCGTTCCGGTTCATTTGTATGGGCAATCATGCCAAATGGATGAAATTATGGCAATTGCCAAAGAGCATAATTTATTTGTAATTGAAGATAACGCGCAGGCAATTGGCAGCGACTTTTTTTTCCAGGACGGAACTGTTAAGAAAACAGGAAGTATCGGCCATATCAGTTGCACTTCATTTTTTCCCAGCAAAAATTTGGGTTGTTACGGTGACGGAGGAGCCGTTTGTACGGATGATGATGAATTAGCGAGAAAGATGAAAATGATCGCTAATCATGGACAGAAAGAAAGATATTACCATGAAATTGTTGGCTGCAATTCAAGACTGGATGCAATGCAGGCTGCAATATTAAATGTCAAATTACCGTTGTTAGACAGCTATATTGAATCAAGAAGAATGGCTGCTGATTTTTATGACAAAGCGTTTAGTGGAAACGAAAAGATCACCGTTCCTTACAGGGCGCCTTATTCAAAACATGTTTTTCACCAGTATACACTTATTCTTGAAAATGTGGACAGAAACGGGCTTGTAAAATTTCTTACTGAAAATAATATTCCGGCGATGATCTACTATCCGGTTCCTGCACATAGGCAAAATATGTTTGCCAGATTTGGAGGATCGGATTATGAATTACCCGTTACTGACTGGCTTACACACCGCGTTGTTTCATTGCCAATACATACCGAACTTGATGAGGAACAACAAAAATACATCACTCAAAAAGTATTAGAATACGTAAACAAATAAAAAATGAATATTGCAGTAATAGGCACAGGATACGTAGGCCTTGTGACAGGAACTTGTTTTGCTGAGACCGGTAATAGCGTGGTTTGTGTAGATATTGATGAAGAAAAAGTAAAGAAATTATCTTCAGGAAAGATCACCATTTTTGAACCGGGTCTTGAAAAACTATTTGAAAGAAACAGTAAGGAAGGCCGTTTAAAATTTACTACTTCTCTTGCAGAAGGAATCAATAAAGCGCGCGTTATTTTCCTCGCTTTGCCCACACCTCCTGATGGAGACGGAGCTGCCGATTTGAGATATGTATTGGATGTTGCGGATAAAATTGGTGGACTTTTGAAAAAGGGTTCTTATAAAATTATTATTGATAAAAGCACTGTGCCGGTAGGAACTGCTGACAAAGTGAAACAAGTGGTTTTGAAAAGTGCAAAAAACGCAGGTGTTGAAAATCCTGAGAAACTTTACGATGTAGTGAGCAATCCAGAATTCCTTCGTGAAGGTGTGGCTGTAGAAGATTTTATGAAACCTGACAGGGTTGTAATAGGAACTTCTTCTGAAAAAGCAAAAAAGATCCTGGGTGAATTATACGCTCCATTTGTACGCCAGGGAAATCCTGTAATTTACATGGATGAAAAATCCGCGGAATTGACGAAGTATGCTGCTAATTCTTTCCTGGCTACAAAAATTTCATTCATGAATGAGATCGCACAGCTTTGCGAAAAGTTGGGAGCGAATGTAGACATGATAAGAAAAGGGATCGGCAGTGACGAAAGGATTGGAAGGAGATTTCTATTTCCCGGGATTGGCTATGGTGGAAGTTGTTTTCCAAAAGATGTGCAAGCTTTGGTAAAGTCATCAGACAAGGCTGAATATGATTTTAAAATATTAAAGGCAGTAATGGAGGTAAATGAAAATCAAAAAGTGCATCTGCTGCCCAAGATCAAAAAGTATTTTAAAAATAACCTGAAAGGGAAAACATTTGCTTTGTGGGGATTGGCTTTTAAGCCGAATACTGACGATATTCGCGAAGCGCCGTCGCTTAAGATCATTGATGAATTATTGGCAGCAGGCGCAAAAGTCGCAGCTTATGATCCTGAAGCGATGGAAAATGTCAAAAAAGTACTGGGAGATAAAATTAAATTTGGAGAGAACCAATACGACGTTTTGGAGGATGCAGATGCGCTCGTAATTGCAACAGAATGGAGCGAGTTCAGAACTCCGGATTTCAATAAAATAAAATCATTGTTGAAGAACGATGTGATTTTTGACGGCAGAAATTTGTTTGAATTGTATCGAATGGAAGAATGTGGTTTTCATTATGAGAGTGTGGGTAGATCAACAGTAAAACAATAAAAAAACCGTTTTTTATATTTTAATCGTGAAGCAAAATTAAAATGGAAATACAGGACGCTTCTTCAAAAAAGAGAATTTTAATTACGGGGGCTGCCGGATTTTTAGGTTCGCACCTTTGTGACCGGTTCATTAAGGAAGGAATGCGCGTTATAGGGATGGACAACCTGATCACAGGCGATCTGAAGAACATTCAGCATCTATTTAAATTAGAGAACTTCGAGTTTTATCATTGCGACGTGTCTAAATTTATTCATGTTCCGGGAAAACTTGATTACATCTTACACTTTGCTTCGCCTGCGAGCCCGATTGATTATTTAAAAATTCCGATTCAGACTTTAAAAGTTGGTTCACTGGGAACCCACAATTGTTTGGGATTGGCATTAGCTAAAAAGGCACGTATCCTCGTTGCTTCAACCAGTGAAGTTTATGGTGACCCTCTGGTTCATCCACAAACAGAAGATTATTGGGGAAACGTGAATCCTGTTGGCCCGAGAGGTGTTTATGACGAAGCAAAACGTTTCCAGGAAGCCATTACAATGGCGTATCATACTTTTCATGGATTGGAAACGCGCATTGTGAGAATATTCAATACTTATGGTCCACGGATGCGACTTAATGATGGAAGAGCTTTACCTGCTTTTATTGGTCAGGCGTTGCGCGGTGAAGATTTAACTGTTTTTGGCGATGGAAGCCAGACAAGAAGTTTTTGTTTTGTGGATGATCTTGTTGAGGGAATTTACCGGCTTTTGTTGAGCGATTATTCAAAGCCTGTAAATATTGGAAATCCTGACCAGATAACATTGAAGGATTTTGCAGAGGAAGTTATTAAACTTACCGGTTCAAAGCAAAAGATAATTTATAAACCTCTGCCCCAGGATGATCCAAAGCAACGGCAACCGGAAATTTCTTTGGCAAAAAAACTGCTTAATTGGGAACCAAAAGTTAACCGGGCTGAGGGGATGAAAATTACTTATGATTATTTTAAATCACTTTCACAGGAGGATTGGTATAAGATGCCTAAAGAATTTCAGAGTAAAAAATAGTTCCTTTAAAAGGATTACAATTTCAAAAATAATAATCTCAAATGCCTTTATTGGCAATAATGACAAAATAAAATGTACCAGGAATTATTAGAAAAAAAGAAAAAACTTGCTGTGATTGGATTAGGTTATGTTGGATTACCAATAGCCCTTGAGTTTGCAAAGAAAATTTCTGTTATCGGTTTCGATATTAACGCCGATAGAATTTCGCTTATGAGAAAAGGCATTGATCCAAGTAAAGAATTGGATTCTTCGGCATTTGAAAATTGTGATATTGAATTTACAAACAGACTTGATAAACTTCGGGAAGCCAATTTTTATATTGTAGCAGTTCCGACTCCAGTGGACAAACATAATGTTCCAAATCTTACTCCGGTGATAAAGGCAAGTGAAACGATGGGAAAGGTTTTGAAAAAAGGAGATTATGTAGTTTTTGAAAGTACGGTTTATCCGGGATGTACAGAAGAAGATTGTCTGCCCGTGATTGAAGAACTCTCAGGTTTAAAGGTTTGCGACGATTTTAAATTGGGCTATTCTCCTGAAAGGATCAATCCCGGGGATAAGGAACACACACTTTCTTCAATTGTAAAAGTAGTGAGCGGTTGTGATGAAGAAAGTTTGATAACAATTGCGAAAGTTTATGAACTGGTTGTGAAAGCTGGTGTTCATCGTGCTTCATCAATAAAAGTGGCAGAAGCAGCCAAGATCATTGAAAACACACAACGCGATTTGAACATTGCATTGATGAATGAACTTTCCATCATTTTCGATAAGATGGGCATTAATACATTTGAAGTTTTAGCTGCGGCCGGAACAAAATGGAACTTCTTAAGATTCCAGCCTGGGCTGGTAGGTGGTCATTGTATTGGCGTTGATCCTTATTACCTCACTTACAAATCACAAAAACTGGGTTACGATTCCCAGGTTATTCTTGCCGGAAGAGTGATCAATGATGGAATGGCAGCGCACGTTGCACGAAAAGTTTTGCGTCATATTATTCAAAACACAAGTGATGTGAAGAATGCAAAAGTGTTGGTGATGGGCGCAACCTTTAAAGAAAACGTTAGTGATATACGCAATTCAAAAGTTGCCGATATTATACGCGAACTTCAATCTTATTCTTTGCAGGTTCATGTTACAGATCCACATGCGAACAGTGAGGAGTTAAAACATGAATATGGATTTGAATTGACGCCTGACCTTTCCAACGATTACGCGGCAATTATCGTTACTGTTCCACATAAAGCATACTTAAGTTACGATGACAACTCTTTTGCAGGAATGACACAAAACGGTGCGCTCATTGCAGACGTCAAAGGCATTTATGGAGGAAAAATTTCAAGCAGGGCTTATTGGAGCCTTTAAATAAAAATATATTGGATCAGTTATTTCACAGCAAAGATTTAAAAGAATATTCTTTTCTCGTTACAGGCGGTGCCGGATTCATAGGCAGTCATATTGCAGAATACTTATTAAAGAATGGCGCATCAAAAGTGCGGGTTATCGACAATTTCGCAAATGGGTTTGAATCAAACTTAGCAATCCTGCGCAAGTTTGAAGCATTTGACTTCATTGAAGGGGATATCAGGGATGCCGATAAATGTCGGGAGGTATGCGATGGTATTGATTTTGTGAGTCACCAGGCGGCGCTCGGTTCTGTTCCTCGATCTATCAAAGATCCTTCAACAACAAATGATGTAAACGTTGGCGGATTTGTAAACATGCTCAAGGCTTCTGTTGAAAAAGGTGTAAAACAATTTGTGTATGCTTCTTCATCTTCTGTTTATGGGGATGAACCAACGTTACCTAAAAAAGAAGAAAGAATTGGCAATTGCCTCTCGCCTTATGCAGTGAGTAAGCGAGCTGATGAGTTGTATGCTGACGTTTTTGCAGAAGCTTATGGTATCCCTGTTTTAGGATTTCGTTACTTCAATATTTTTGGCCCGCGCCAGGATCCCAATGGCCCTTATGCAGCAGTGATTCCTTTGTTTGTAAAAGCAATTATGAATAACACGCCGGCTTATATTAACGGGGATGGCGATCAAACACGTGATTTTACTTTTGTTGAAAATGCAGTACAGGTCAACATTAAAGGCATGTTGACAGATAATGCAGAAGCAAAAAATAAAGTTTATAACGTAGCTGTCGGTGAAAATTATTCGGTTAATTATCTGTATGATTTTATAAGAAAATATTTACACTCCGATATACAACCAGTTCATCGTGAACCACGCGAAGGTGATATCCGCAACTCTCTTGCAGATATTTCCCAGGCAAAAAATTTGTTAGGTTATCAACCTACAACAAAGTTTGAATCGGGCCTGATAAAAACGATTGAATACTTTAAAGATTTATATTCGCAAAATATTCCGAAATAAAGATTTAAAATATCCTTGATGCCTTTTATTAAGACCCAATTTCCTGGTTTGTTGGTTTTTGAACCAAAAGTTTTTGAAGATAAACGTGGTTATTTCTATGAAAGCTATAATCAACAGACGTTTGCCGGAGAAGGCGTTTCCATAAATTTTGTACAGGACAACCAGGCCCGTTCTTCCTATGGCGTCGTAAGAGGTTTGCATTATCAATTGGAACCTTTTGCACAAACGAAATTACTCCGTGTTTTATCAGGTGAAATTATCGATGCGGTTGTTGATATCCGGAAAAATTCTCCAACTTACGGCAAAGCATACACGATTTTACTTTCTGCAGAAAACAAAAAACAATTGCTTGTCCCGAAAGGATTTGCGCACGGCTATTCTGTTATTAGCCAAACAGCTGAAGTCTTTTATAAATGCGACGAATTTTATCATAAAGAAGCCGAAGGTGGAATTGCCTGGAATGATCCTTCTCTTGAGATCGATTGGAAAATTCCAGCTGAAAAAATTCTCGTTTCTGAAAAAGATCGACAATTGCCATTGCTGAAAGATTGTGAACATAATTTCGTCTATAAAGTTTAAGTCTCCCAAATGAATGCTCAAATCGACAAACCAACTGTATTAGTTACCGGTGCTAATGGTCAGCTGGGAAATGAATTGAGAGAAATTTCCATAAATTATTCAGGTTATCATTTTTTATTCACCTCCCATAACGACCTTCCGGTTGAGAACATACAACGGGTAGAATCGTTTTTTAAAAAAAACAAAATTGCCTATTGCATCAATTGTGCGGCTTACACGGCAGTTGATAAAGCCGAATCAGAAGAAGAAGCTGCATTTCAAATTAATGCAACAGCAGTCGGCAATTTGGCAAAAGTTTGCTTTAAGAATAATGCAAAACTGGTTCATATTTCAACTGATTATGTTTATGATGGAGGCGATTCAAAACCGTTAAAGGAAAGTTCACCGGTTGGTCCGGTAAATGTGTATGGCGCTTCAAAATTAAAAGGCGAAGAACTTGCCCTACAAAATGATCCTTCCGTTTTGATTATTCGCACTTCGTGGGTTTACTCTTCCTTCGGAAACAACTTTGTAAAAACAATGATTTGCTTACTTTCTGAAAAAGAGGAGATCAATGTAATAAATGATCAGCAAGGTTGCCCGACTTATGCAGCTGATTTGGCTGATGTAATTATGAAGTTGGTAGCACAAATTCAGGAAGGGAAAAATTTTTTAGGAATTGTAAATTATTGCAACTCCGGAATTACTACATGGTATGACTTTGCAGTTGAAATAAGATCATTGATCAACAGCCATTGTAAAATAAATCCTATTCCTTCCTCAGCCTACAAAACTGCTGCAACACGTCCGAAATACTCCGTTTTGGACACAACAAAAATCAGCGAATGGCTTCAATCCGATATTCCTTCCTGGAAAGAAAGCCTGAAAAAATGTGTTGAATTGTTGCGCTCCCGGTAATATAGTCATCGTTTTAAACGGCTGAGCTACTTTCCTTTTTACCTCTATCTTTGCACCTAAAATTTCAGAAAATTGGATACAAAATTTCAATTTGAATATTTACCCTATTCGCAAACGGGAAGGTTCAGTAAGATCGTGGTAGATTATGTGAATAGCGCTGATGCTTTAAAGGATTTTTATACTCATTCCGTCGATATTGATGGAATTAAAACTGCAATCGTTGAAAGGAAAAAGTTTGATACCAACCGGAAAGTTTTGGTTGAGGAATTTTCAAAACAATATGAGGGTATCGAAGTTTCTGAGAAATTAAAAGCGAATATCAACGCGCTTCTTGACGATAATACTTTTACAATTTGTACCGCACACCAGCCCAATATTTTTACAGGTCATCTTTATTTTATTTACAAGATTTTCCACACAATTAAAGTTGCTGATCTTTTAAACAAAGAATTGGAAGGTCAAAGATTTGTTCCTGTTTTTTTTATGGGAAGCGAAGATGCGGATCTGCAGGAATTGAATCATGTAGTAATCGGAGGAGAAAAATATACGTGGGAAACGAAGCAGACCGGAGCTGTCGGACGAATGAAAGTAGATGATGATTTGTTGAAATTAATTGAAAGAATTGCCGGCAGGCTGTCAGTAGAAAAATATGGAAGTGAGCTTATCGAACTTTTGAAAAAATGTTTTATAAAAAACAGTACGATTGAAAAATCGACTTTTTTGTTTGTTCACTATCTTTTTAAGGATTATGGTTTGTTGGTCTTGCTGCCCGATAATTCAGCATATAAAAATCAGATGAAGGAGATTTTTGAAGATGATATTTTCAATCATACTTCTTCAGAAATTGTGAACAAATCATCTACTAAACTGGCAGAAAATTATAAAGCACAAGCTTACCCACGAGAGATCAATTTGTTTTATTTAAAAGATAATATCAGGAATCGCATTGTTGCTCTTGGCGATCATTTTGTTGTTCATGATACGGACATCGTTTTGTCGAAAGAAGAAATGAAAAAGCAATTGAAGGAACATCCTGAATTTTTCAGTCCGAATGTAATTTTGCGCGGCCTATTCCAGGAAATAATTTTGCCGGATGTTGCGTGGATCGGCGGGGGAGGAGAGCTGGCTTACTGGCTTCAACTGAAAGATTTATTCAATCATTACAAAGTGCCGTTTCCCGTTTTGATCACCAGGAATTCATTTTTATTGGTTGATGAAAAATCTCAAAGATTGTTGGAGAAATTGAACCTTGATGCAAAAACACTTTTCGAAGGAAAGGGAAATCTATTAAATCAATTAGTAAAAAAAGAAACCAGTAATGTTTTGAACCTGCAAAAGCAAAGGGAAGGATTTGAATCTGCTTATGAAGAAATAAAAACGATTGTTGAGAAAATAGATCCGACATTGAAAGAGCACACTTCTGCTTTGGAAACAAAACAAATGAAGAAACTTTCAGAATTGGAAAAAAAAATGCTGCGCGCTGAAAAAAGAAAATTTACCGAACGAAATAACCAACTTGAAAAGGTGTATTCTGTTTTGTTTTCTGATGGAGAATTACAAGAGCGTGTTGAAAATTTTATGCTTTTTTATGCTCGTTTTGGTGAGGACTTTTTCCACGCTGTTTACGATGCATCTTTATGTTTTGAGCAAGAGTTTTGTATTATCCGGTTTGAAAAAGAATAGCAAAAATAAAAATTTTCCAGGATTGTTTGTTTACTGAATAACAAGAAATTCATTCAAAAAACATCCGTGGATTATCGTGTACTGATCACCGTTATATTACTGCTTCGATTCCAAAAGTGAGGCTTTCTTTTCAACTTCCTCTTTCATTTCCTTTTTATATTGAATGAGTTTCTCTGAAAGATTTTTATCTGAAGTAGCAAGTATTTCTGCTGCGAGAATACCTGCATTCTTGGCAGCATTGAGTGCAACGGTGGCAACGGGAACACCATTGGGCATTTGAAGAATTGATAGCAAAGAATCCCAACCATCAATTGAATTCGAGGATTTTACCGGGACACCAATAACTGGCAAAGTAGTAAGAGAAGCAACCATCCCCGGTAAATGTGCGGCGCCTCCGGCGCCGGCAATGATCACCTTCAATCCACGGTCAATTGCTCCCGACGCATATTCAACCATTCTTAGGGGAGTACGATGTGCTGATACAATAGAAATCTCATGTTCAACATCAAATTGTTTTAAAACGTCTGCAGCCGCCTGCATTACTTTTAAATCACTGTCGCTGCCCATAATAATGCCGACTAATGGTTGGTTCGCTTTTGCCATAGTTTTAGTTTGGATAAAGATAATGCAAGGTTACAGATTGGCAATATCACCGGATAATAAAGCAACAGTTGCCTCCGCAATCTTGGCCTGGTATAGTGCATTGTACAAGCGGTTGCGAGCATCATTATAACTGATCTGGATCTGTCGCAATTCAACTGAAGTGATGTTCAATCTTTTGTATCTTTCTGTTGCAATCATTATGTTTTCCTTTGCCAGGACAAGATTGTTTTTTTCCAGTTCGATTGATTTCAATGCATTGTTGTAATTCAGGTAAGCATTGGTCAGTTCAGTTTCAATATTGTTTTTCGTTTGCTCAACAGTTATCTGTTGATCTCTCTCCTGGATGTCGTTTATCTGCAATTGTTTTTTAACAACTATCCCTGCGAAAATCGGCACAGAAATTCCTATTGAGCCGGAAGGGCCGTAAGTTTGGTTGAACAAGTTAAAACCAGCGCTGCTGCTGTTTCTCGCAAAATTATAATAGCCATTCAGATTTACACTCGGCAGGCGCTCTGCATTGATCTCCTTTTTTTGTTGCTTTAAAATATACAGTTGACTGTTCGCAAGAAGAAGGTCAGGGTTTTGCTTTGCAATTTTATTTTGAACATCAGTATAAGCCGGCAAATCTGCAAGTAAAATCGTATCAACAACATTGAATGAAGTGTCGGGTTGTTTGCCAAGAAGATTTAATAAAGAAGCTTTTGCTGTTGCAATTGAATTGTCGAGAGCGAGCAGGTTTGAACGTTGTTCATTTAAATCAACCTGTGCCTGCAACACTTCATATTTCGCTCCTGTTCCAATTTCGAAGCGTCGTTCAGCAAGATCATAACGGTCGTTATACAAGCTGATTTGTTCGAGCGTTGCTTTTCTTTGTTCGTTTAAGGTAACAATGTTGTAATAAGAACTGATGACGTTATAAACTGTTTCATTCAAATTTTTGCGAAAAGCATATTCACCATTTCTTTCTAATTCCTCCAGTCTTTTTTTGGTGGCAAACATTTTCAACCCGTCAAATATTTTCCAATTGACAGCAATGCCCGCGTTAAGGTTTTGGGAGCTGTTACCGTTTTTTGTAATAACTGTACCGTTGTTCAATTTTTGTTGGAGATTATTTACGCCAACTTGTTTTGTTGCAGTTGCACTCACAATTGGGATCACACCTGTGTTTGCCCAGCTATTATTTATAGAACCGATCTCTATTTCATTCTTGCTGATGATAACGCCATAGTTATTTTCAATAGCAGTCTTAACCGCTTCCTGTGCAGTCATCAATGAATCCTGTGAACGGGCGGTAAGGTTAAAAAAGAAAAATGTTGATATGATTAAAACTGGAATTCTACAAAAGCGCTTCATTCATTGGTTGTTTTTTGCGTGAAAGAAATGCATACATGGCGGGCACAACATAAAGTGTGAGGATCAATGAAAACAAGATCCCTCCCACAATTACCACACCAAGAGGAATACGGCTGGTAGAAGCATCTCCGATGGAAAGAGCAAGTGGCAAAGCGCCCAAAGACATTGCTAAACTCGTCATTAAAATAGGTCGCAAACGAAGGTAGGCTGACTCAACAACGGCTTCGACTTTTTTCATCCCTGCATCTCTTTTTTGGTTGGCAAATTCTACGATCAAAATTCCATTCTTTGTCACCAAACCAATCAGCATGATCATACCGATCTGGGAAAATATATTAAATGTTTGCCCAAAGATCCACAACGACAGCAAGGCGCCTGCGAGAGCCAGGGGAACAGTGATCATGATGATGAAAGGATCTACGAAACTTTCAAATTGCGCTGCCAACACAAGGTAGATCAGAATGAGTGCAAGGATAAAAGCAAATGAAGTATTACCAGAACTTTCAGAATAATCCCGGGAAGTGCCGCTCAATGCGGTTGTGAACGAATCATCCAATAATTTTTTAGCAATGCGATCCATTTCTTTAATGCCATCACCAACCGTTTTCCCAGGCGCAAGTCCTGCAGAAATGGTAGCAGATTTATACCTGTTGAAATGGTAAATGGTCGGCGGGGCTGATGCTTCCGAAATAGTAACAAGATTATCGAGGCTTATATTTTCGCCGCTGGAGTTTTTTACCATTATCTTGCTGAAATCATTCGGATCGTCCCGGTCGCTTCTGTCAACCTGGCCAAGGACCTGGTATTGTTTTCCTGATTTTAAAAAATAACCTAGCCTTCTGTCACTGTAAGCAAGTTCGAGCGCCTGGTTGATATCGTCAACGCTCACACCAAGTTCGCTGGCACGAAGCCTGTCAATATTGATCCTTATCTCTGGTTTATTGAATTTCAGATCAGCATCCACACCTTGTAGAATCGGGCTTTTTTTAGCTTCATCCAAAAACTCGGGCAGTACTTTTTTCAACTTGTCAAAATCATTGTTTTGGATCACAAATTCAATTGGCTGACCGCCATGCCTGCTGGTTGATATTGTTTGTTGCTGACTTGCAAAGGCTCTTCCCTGTGGGAATCTTTTCAGGTTTCGGTTAACCATATTTACAATATCCTGTTGCGACCTTACCCTGTCTTTTGGATCAACAAGATTCACACTAAAAAATCCGGAGTTGACCGAACCTCCTCCAAAACCTGGTGAAGTAAGGCTTATCATTATTTTCTTTTCGGGAATGGAATCCATTAAGAACTGGCTTAAGGTGTCCATGTAAGAATCCATATAATCATACGAAGTGCCTTCCGGCGCTGTGACACCCAGCCTGAATTGGCTTCTGTCTTCCATTGGTGCAAGTTCGGATGGAATGGTAGTAAAAATAACATAGATGATGCCGATACACATCGCCACCAAAACCAGAGCCACCCATTTGAATTTCATGAAGCCCGCAAGACTTTTCTTATAACCATTTTCCATCGCTACAAAAAATGGTTCAGTCTTTTTATAAAACCACGAGTGCCCAATTTTTTTGTGAGTAAGTTTTACGTTCAGAACTACAGTTAGAGTAAGCGAAACGAATGCAGAAATCAATACAGCGCCTGCCACTACAATTCCAAATTCACGGAACAATCTTCCAACAAATCCCTGCAAAAAAACAATCGGAAGAAATACTATTGCCAGAGTAATAGAGGTGGAGATAACAGCAAAATATATTTCTTTTGCACCTTCTCTTGCCGCTTTGTATTTATTCATCCCCGCCTCAATTTTCTTGAAAATATTTTCCGTGACGACAATTCCGTCATCCACCACAAGTCCCGTCGCCAGTACAATTCCAAGCAGTGTAAGTACATTGATGGTAAACCCCATAACGTACATGATAAAAAATGCACCGATCAACGAAACGGGAATATCAAAGAGTGGTCGAAGTGCCAGTATCCAATCGCGGAAAAACAAATAAATAATAAGGATCACCAGGCCCAGAGCGATCAGAAGAGTTTCTTCAACTTCAGAAATTGATTTTTTGATGAATCGGGTTTGATCGAAGGCCACGTCCATTTTGAAATCTTTTGGCACTTCCTTTTTTATATTGTCGAGCCGCTTATAAAATTCATTGGCGATGGACACATAATTGGCGCCCGGCTGCGGAATAACCGCTAACATGATCATCGGTACACCACTTTCTTTTAAACCTGATTCTTCGTTTTCCGGACCTAAAACCACATCAGCCACATCTTTCAACCTGATGTTGACGCCACCAATATTTTTTACGATCAGGTTGTTGAATTGCTCCTCTGTATTTAATTTACCAAAAGTCCGTACGGACAATTCTGTTGTGTTCCCGGAAATCTTTCCAGCTGGCAATTCAACGCTTTGTGTTTGTAAAGCGGTTTGTACATCATTCATTGCAATGCCATAGGCCTGCATCTTATCTGGTTTGAACCAGATCCGCATTGCATATCTTTTTTCGCCCCACACAGAAATGGAACTCACACCGGGAATCGTTTGCAGTCTTTCAACTATATTGTTTTCGGCATATTCTGTAACCTCCAAAAGATTACGTGTGTTACTTTGAACAGTTAGCGCCATGATGGGCTGTGTATTCACATCCGCTTTTGAAACAACAGGCGGCGCATCAATATCCTGGGGCAATTGTCTTGTTGCCTGCGAAACTTTATCTCTAACATCATTTGCTGCGGTTTCAAGATCTACACTTAAATCAAATTCCACATTGATATTGCTGCGTCCCTGGCTGCTTGAAGAACTGATATTTTTTACACCCGGAATTCCATTTATTGCTTTTTCAAGTGGTTCTGTTATCTGAGATTCAATGATGTCAGAGTTGGCGCCGGCGTAGGAAGTGCTCACAGAAATGTTCGGCGGGTCGATCGCGGGATAGTCTCGCACACCGAGAAATTTAAAACCGATGATGCCAAACAACACGATCGCCAGGTTTAAGACGATAGCAAATACCGGTCTCCGTAAACTGATCTCCGAAATATTCACGTTATCTATTCTTTATTTAAATATGAAAGTTTGATTTTGCTTCCGGGTTTAATGGATAGTAAACCGGTAGTGATCACAGTATCACCCAAAGAAAGGCCGCTTAAAATTTCAACTCTTGCTGAATCACGCGTGCCTGTTGTTACCACATCAAATTTTGCATTACCGCCATTATAAACGATCACTTTTTTATCTCTTGCTTCCGGAATAATCGCTTCTGTCGGTATCAATATGGCGTCATTGATATCCCCCATGTCAAAGGCTACTTTGGCAAATGTTCCTGCAGTAATATTCTTATCGGTATTTTCAACTACGGCATGTACTTTCAGGCTGCGGTTTTCCTGGGTAATTCCTGATTCGGTCGCGTACACTTTTGCTTTGTAAGTTTTATTAGATGCTTCTGTTGTAAAATCAATTACATTTCCCAATTTTACTTTCGGCGTAAATCTTTCTGGCACGCTGAACTCAAGTTTTAATTTGGAATCCTGGCGGATGGTTGTAATAACCGTTGTCGGAGTAATAAAAGCGCCAATACTGATATTTTTAAAACCCAACTTTCCGTCAAAAGGAGCCCTGATAATTGTTTTGTCAATGGATGCTTGCAACACTTGTATATCCGCTTTAATTGAACTTACATCCAATGAACTCAGGTCATAATCCTGCTGGCTGATCCCACCAATCTTCAAAAGTGCTGCTTGTCTTTCTTCGGTTTTTTGTGCGACCTCCAATTGCACTTTCAGTTTTTGAAGTTGCGCCTGCAGATCTCCATCAAAAAGCCTGGCGAGTAGGGTGCCTTTTCTGACGTGTGTCCCTTCATTGATATTGAGGTAAGTTACCTTTCTGGAGACTTCCGGATGAATTTCTGTTTCTTCAAAAGGTAATAATGTTCCGGCCACTTCAATGCTTGAATGCAAAACGGATGGGCGGATCACGTAGCCTTCAACAGCAAGTGCCGGCGGATCAGGTGGTTTGCTTCCACTTTTGGGCGGTTGAATCTTGTTTTCCTTGTTTCCACAGGAAGTTATAAGGAATAAAAAAATTATTGGCGCTAATAGACTGCCATTCTTCAATTTCATTTACAATGGTGATTTTTCTGCTGAGTTTATATGACGATATATATTTCAAAAACCTTCGGTGTCATTGTGACACAACCTTTAAATTTTGTTTGACCTTGTTGGCAATGTGGATCAATTCCTGCCGTTCATTGCTCAAAACGGTAACGTGCCCCATTTTTCTGCCGGGTCTTGTTTCTCTTTTCCCATAAATGTGAACAAATACATTTTCTATCTGCAATATCTCTTCAAGATTTTTATAAACTGCCGGGCCTTTGTAATTGTCTTCTCCAATCAAATTTACCATTGCAGAATGCATGATCGGTTTTGTATAACCCAAAGGATATCCAAGAATAATTCTCCAAAGCATATCAAACTGTGAAGAATAAGCTGCTTCGATCGTATGATGACCGCTGTTGTGAACGCGTGGTGCGGTTTCGTTTACCAAAACATTTTCATCATGATCGATAAATAATTCGACCGCAAAGATACCAGCACTTTTAAGATTCTTCACCACCGTTAATGCTATGGCTTCTGCCTTCCATAATGTTTTTTCGCCGATGATCGCAGGACATAGTTGATATTCGAGCAAATTCAAATCCTGGTTAAAAATCATTTCCACAGGTGGGTAAAGAGCAGACTTCCCTTCATCATTCATTGCAACAATTATGGATATTTCTTTCCTGATCGAAACCATTTGTTCCAAAACCGCTTCTTCATCAAAAGCTTTCTCAAGATCATCTTTATGTTTCAATAATTGAACGCCACGTCCATCATATCCACCCATTGCCAATTTATGAGCCGCTGGCAAAAGATGTAAATGCTGATCAACTTCCTCTTTTTTTAATGTGACCACAAATGGAGAAGTGGGAATATCATTTTCTTTATAAAAATTCTTTTGATCGATCTTGCTTTTGATAATTTCCAAAGCTTCCGGTCGTGGATAAACTTTTACGCCTTCTTCTTCCAGCTTCTTTAAAGCTTCAATATTTACAGATTCAATTTCAATCGTTATGGCATCAAGGTCCTTTCCAAAACGGTAAACATCTTCAAAATCTCTTATGTTTCCTTTTGTAAAATGATGGCACAAATGTGCAGCCGGGCATTCAGGATCATTCTCCAGCATAAATGTTTCAACGGGGTAGTTGGCAGCTGCTTGTAATAACATTCTTCCTAACTGGCCGCCACCTAGTATGCCAACTTTTTTCATGAAATTTTTTTTCGCAAGATAGTCGTTAGATTTTTATTAAACGAGTGTTTAAGGGGAATTAGAATATATTTAATAGTGAATGAAGAAATATCATAAAATTTTATTGTGATATTTCTTCAGCGATATTGTTTTATTGAAAAATAATTACACCCTTCTCCTTCATTGTTCCTTTTGTCAAAAATTTTTGCAGTAAACCAGCAATTACAAATAATTTTTATTTTAAGTAAAAAACTTTTTTTGTT
>JBQCEG010000066.1:0-125383 GCA_051960475.1 Ginsengibacter sp. | reverse complement strand
TTTTTCTCTTCTTGAAAAAACCTTCAATTACTTTAGATTTGCAGCATTCATTCGGGTAGTGGCGCAGCCCGGTAGCGCACACGTCTGGGGGGCGTGGGGTCGCAAGTTCGAATCTTGTCTACCCGACAGATTTTTTGATAAAATAAAATCGATTACCCGCAAAGTGAACGATTTGCGGGTTTTATTTTTTAGGAAGTAAGAGGCACATCAACAATAATTTCGGTGCCATTGCCAGGTGAAGATTTTACCTGCATTTTTCCGCCAAACAATTCGGCTCTTCGTTTCATATTTGCCATGCCGATACCGCCTTTAGTGGTGTGCAAATCAAAACCTTTACCATTATCGGCTATACGCATTTTCAATCTTTGCCTGCAGGCGGAAACAGTTATTTCAATTGCAGAACATTCGGCATACTTTAAAATATTTCTCAATTGCTCCTGCAAAATGCGGTAAAGATTTAATTGGAGATCTGGGTTCAATCGCTGGCTTTTTTCGCAAAAATCAAAATGCATATAAACCTTACAAATACTACTCACATTAAAACTTTTTAAAAGACCCTGGAATGCTTCTTCAATTGTAGTGTTATCAAAGAATGCAGGAGCGAGCCGGTGCGAAAGATTCCTGATCTCTTCAGTCGCCATTCTTATTCCTTTTGCAGACTGCTGATACAATTCAAGTTCTGGTCCTTTTAAGGAAGGTTTCAGCCGGCTCAGGCTTATGCCGGCGGCAGCCAGGACCTGGCACACATTATCATGGAGTTCACTTCCGATTTCAAATCGCTCTTCCTCCTGCGTTTTGATAATGGCTTTGGTTATTTTATAATTCATCTTCCGGTTCGAGCGAGCAATCCTGATAATGTTGATTCCTAGCAAAATCATATCAAGGATCAAAATGCTGCTTATCCAAAAATTGATTTGTGTTATCGACGCCAGGCGATCTTCAGTCAATTTAATTCTTTGCTGGTCATTTTGTTCGCTTTGATCCAATAAATCTTTGTTTAATTGCCTCACTTGCGCATACAACGGTGCAAGATCCGATTGATAAAATCTTGCTGCTTCTTGTTGATTTGATTTTGTTATTCTCAAAAGGGAATCAATACCCCTCATCTTGTGTTCCGACAAATTCTTCAACTTTTGAAATAAGTTCAATTCCCCCGATCCTTTCAAAAGCCTTAAGGTTTCATTTAGATTCTTGTCAAACTCCTTAATTGAATCCTTTATATCGTGAATTTGCATTTCTCCCACAGAAGGTGAAGAGACATAAGCCAACAAACTTTTTTGTTCGTCCTGGTTGTTGTTGTAAATATTAAAAAGAGCGGATTGCCTTTGTTGAGTATTGGTTACAATCGTTAGAAGTTTCTTGCTCGTGGAGCGCATATTCCAGAACTGAACATTCTTGGCCACAACGAGCAAAACAAATAAGGCGGCATAAGAAATTGTAAGGACCCAAAGTGGTGAGTGGCTTTCATTTCTTTTCATCTTGTATAAAAATTTGCCGAAGTGGGGAAAGTTCCAAATAAGTATGTAAAAGTTTTTAAATGTGTATTTTATTTAAAAGCTTTATTTTAGGAAGAACGATAAATCCTGAGTTATAGTATAATTACGGTCGGATTTTCTTGCCAGTGCTCAAAAAATGACGGAGGCGAGATATTTTTTAAACGACCCACAAACGCTGTGGTCTGGTGAACGTACAAAAAGCCGAAATTTTTTTATTAAGGAAGAGCCAGATGGATTGCCAGGTTCTCTTTGATGGTAGGGATCAAATAAGTCAATAACAAAAGACAAACAGTCTAATTATTATTTCCTGATTCCTTCAATTAAATATTAATTAATTCTGGCATGCCTATTGTCGCACAATTCAAAAAGTTTGACATGGCCGACAATAAAAATAATAGAGGAAAAAGCGATAGGAGCAGGATTGATATTTCTGAACCTTACGAACTTGAATATTGGAAAAAACGGCTTGGAATTACAACTGATCAATTGAGAAGAGTGATCGAAAAGGTGGGGCCGATGAGCAAGGATGTTGAGGCTTACCTCGCCGATATGAAGTAATTTCAAGCCTTAACGCAAAAAAGGTGATGCGTGCAACAGCGTGGTAACCTTATGCATTTCACTGCGACCCTTGATAAATATCATCAGAGAAAAGAATAATAGTGAAGTTTGAATAAAAAAAATTGTTGTTGATACTTTTGCTTTTATAATTACATTTTACCATTGCCAATAAACCATAACCTGTTATGCCATTGAAAGTCTTGCTTACCTGTATCGGAATTTTTTTCCTCAGGCCGGCTATCCTCTTTGCACAAACTGATTCAATTGCTGTTGTTGACAGCCTTGCACAACTTTCGCTTGAACAGTTGATGAACATTAAAGTTGTTACTGCCGCGGGATTTACACAAACAGCCAGCGAGGCGCCTGCAACTATCCGTGTGATCACAGCGCAGGAAATTAAAGACCGTGGATATGAGCAATTGCAGGATGCACTCAGAGATATTCCGGGGATTGATATGATCCACATTAATGGTTATTCGCCCACGCTTATCTACTTCAGGGGAATGTATGGCGCTGAAAATCTTCGTGCTTTGCTGATGGTTGATGGAATTGTTGAAAACAATATTTTGGGTACTAACGATATGGCAGGACCTGCTTACAGTCTTCATAATGTTGACCGGATCGAGATCATCTGGGGGCCCGCATCGGCTCTTTATGGAGCGAATGCTTTTGGTGGTGTGATAAATATAATCACCAAAAAAGGTGCACAGATAGATGGATTGGAAGCGGAGCAGGGAGTGGGAAGTTTCAACACTACGTTTGAAAAACTAACCATGGGTACACGAAAAGGTAATTGGGAATTTTCTCTCGCCGGTACACTTTATAACTCAGACGGACCGAAGTTTACGAACAGAAGTCCTGATTATTCTGCTTCATTTGTTGACAATGCGCGGTCATTCAATGGGGAATTAAGTTATTATGCAAAAAGGGCAAAGACAACACTTGGTTATCGATTTTACAGAACGCCGATGGGCTATGGCACTTTTTTCAACAGCGCAACTTCAATTTTTGGCTTGCCTTCACAGGGATATGATAATTTAGGAGTTATCGGACTTTTATCAGGAAATGTGAGGGGAGAGAAAGGTGGTGTTGCTGATTATTATTTAAGAACCGGTTATTTGCAAAATGAATTTAAGCCCAGCGATAAATTTACTTTGTTGAGCCGGGTAGTTTATCGCGAAACAGGCACTGCAGATGATTCCTATTTGTACATCACTTTTGATGGCAAAAAATTCATCAGGGGGATTTTCACCAGTTTCTCAAACCGGGTTTCGGGGGAAGTTACAGCTAATTATTTGCCCAAAGAAAACCAACGAATTTCAGGAGGTATCCAATATTTCAGGGATAACGTGGAGCAGGGACAAAGAAAATCTACACTTGATCTTACAACGCCTTACCTGCTGGATGGAAGAGACACCGTTTATAATCTTTATGCTCATTTTCTTTCACGCAAGAATGTTATTCGCGACAACATCGGAGGCTATCTTCAATATGTTTTAAATACTTCTATTTTAAACAAAACCAGTTTCACGTTCGGAACCCGCTATGATTACAACAGCTATTTTGGTTCTTCATTTAATCCTCGCGCGGTGATCGTGAACCAGCCAAATAAAAATCTCACATTTAAGTTGCAATTTGGAACTGCATTTCGTGCGCCAACAGAAAATGAGATCATACAGGTGCCGGATTCCTTCCATTTGAAGACAGAAAAGATAAGAACCTATGAAGCGGATGCCATCTTTGCCATTTCCTCTCATGCGCGTCTTCAGCTCAACGTTTTCAGAAATGAGCTAAGAGATGTAATTGTACTTCAAAATCTCACAGGGTTAACTTTTAATAAGAATCCCGGCAAAGAAAACATTAATGGTTTGGAATTGAGTGGGGATTTTTTCATGTCTCCAAAATTTTCGGCATTTATGAATTTCACTTACCAGGATGCCCAGTTTGAAAACCTCGTAACGCATGTTCAAGGTGATTTGCCTGATATGGCAAAGTTTAAGGGGAATGCTGGTATTACGTTTGGAATCGGAGATCTGTTTACGCTTAATATTATTGAAAATTGGGTAGGTGCACGCCGCTCACCAAGAACAGATCCTTATGGTCCTGTTAAAGGATACGCGTTGACAAACCTGACTTTCAGTACAAAAGAATTGTTTAACAAAGGAATTAAGGCCAGCATAAATGTTCAAAATCTCTTTAATACCAAATGGCTTGATCCTGGTTTCAGGACAGCCGACGGTGCCCTGTTTTCTACAGTTCTTGAACAACCTGGCATCAACGGATTGTTGAAGGTTGGAATCAAATTCTGAAAGCTTTCATTGTTGAATTTTTAAAATTAATATTGCCTTTTACTCTTTAAAAAATGATTTTAAAAAAGCTCCTTTTTATTGTTTTACTGTTGTGCCCCGGCATTCACGTGTCAGCACAAGGTGCGGAACAGGAAGCAAATCTAAAGGCAGCTTTCATTTATAATATTGCAAAATATATTGACTGGGGCGGTTACAATAACAGGAATGAGTTTGTTATCGGCGTTGCCGGCAATACATCAAAAGTCATAATCTCCTTGCAGGAGATAGCCAAAAACAGGACAATCCAAAATAAAAGGATCGTTGTTAAACCGATTGATGACCTGTCTGAAATCAAAGGTTGCGATATTGTTTTCATTTCTAAAGAATGCCCTTTTGCATTGTCTTCAATTTTAAGCAGGTTAGCGCCGGGCGAACTGACCATCAGCGAATCCAAAGGATATGCTTCACGGGGAACCGATTTTAATTTCGTAATTGTTGACCAGCGATTGAAATTCGAAGCCAACCTGAAAGCGATCTCGTCCTCAGGTTTGAAGGCAGGTTCGCAATTGTTGAAACTGGCCATTATTGTTGATGAGGGATAAATAAAGATGAAAAATGCTGAGTTTTAAAAACATGTCGATACGAAAAAAGCTGATACTCATGCAGGTGTTTACCAGCGTGCTCGTACTCGTGATCATGTTTCTCATCTTCATCATCACTGACGTAAAGGCTTATAAACAACGTAAGGTGGACAGTACGATAAGCATTGCGCAGGTCCTCGGAACCAATAGTATTTCTGTGATCCAGTTCCAGGATCCTCAGGCGGGGATGGAAATGTTGAACCAACTCCACAATGTGTCTCCCTCGATTATCCAGGCAGCGATTTTAAACAGCAAAGGCGAAGTGGTGGCACAATATGCACCGGAGGGAATGAAGCCAACCAAGCCTCCTGCCAATATGAGAGACAGCGCTCACCGGTTTACGGATAGTACGCTTATGGTAACTTACCCTATCATCAGCGCCAACGAGAATATCGGGAAGATCTTTTTGGTTACCAACCTGGTTGAACTCAAAAAGACGTTGCGCGACAATTACCGGTTTGCCGTCATCCTGATCCTGGTCGCCGTTGGTTTCACTTTTATTGTAGCCAATGTTATCCAGGGATATATATCAAAAAGATTGTTGCTTCTCGTAAACACAATGAAAAAAGTGCACAAGACCGGCAATTATTCAACTCCGTTGGTTGACGAAGGAAAAGATGAAATAGCCACACTGATCAATGTTTTCAACGGGATGATGGAACAAATAAGTGAAAACGTAAAGAAGAAAGATGAGTTCATTGGCATCGCCAGCCATGAATTGAAAACGCCGCTAACCACTATCAAAGGCTATGTCGAGATGTTGCAAATGATGGAAGAGGATCCTGCTAAAAAGCAATTCGTTAATAGCGCCTTCAAAAATGTCCTCAAACTCGAAGATTTGGTAAAAGATTTGCTTGATGTATCACGGATCGAAAGCGGGCAGTTGCAGCTGGAAATGGCAGAGTTCGATATTTCACTGTTAATTGACGAAACAATAGCTTCTGCACAACTGACCGCAGCCAACCACCAGATCAAAAGAAACGATGAGTTAAAAGAGGTGATGATCTATGGCGATAGAAAAAGAATTGAACAGGTAATGATCAATCTTTTGTCAAACGCCGTGAAGTATTCGCCGGGAGAAAAGGAGGTTTTAGTGACACTTGAAAAAAATCAACATGATCTAACCGTCAGGGTCAGGGATTTTGGCCTTGGTATTCCTTTAGAGGAACATGAATATATTTTCGACCGGTTTTACCGCACAAAAGGTTCATCTGTGCACATCTCAGGATTTGGATTAGGACTTTATATTTGCCGCGACATTATCAGGCGGCACGGCGGAAAAATATGGATCGATTCTATGGATAAAGGAACATGTTTTAATTTTTCTTTGCCAATTTTAAATAAAACACAACAGGCGGAGTAATAATTCGTTTATGTTTAAATCCGTACTATTTTAAAATAAACTATGAATAAGATTCTTGTTGTAGATGACGATACAGACATTCTCGGGCTTGTTAAGATAATGCTCAATTCATATAATTATGATGTAATAGCTATTTCAAGGTGGCAGGAGATTGACACCACGATCACTGATTTTCACCCTGATCTTGTCTTACTCGATGTTTCGCTCGGCGGCGCCGATGGACGTGAGATTTGTAAAAGCATTAAAACAGCCAAAGAGACACAAAATCTTCCGGTAATTCTTTTCTCAGCCAATCCCGACATGGGAAAATTTATTGAAGATTGCCGCGCCCAATCATTTATTTCCAAGCCTTTTGAAATGAAAAACCTGCTGAGTACCATTCAGCACTTCATGAATTAAACTTCATTCTTTTTTCTGATCCCGCAGTTTTTGCTTAAAGTTCTTTTCGGGTAGTCTTGACTGTTATCCGGAAAAATATTTTGAGAAAAATGTTCTTTTACTGCTTAGATTATGAGGAAAAAAATCTTTTATTTGTTGATTCACGGCGGCTAGGCGGATTAGAAAGGATAATCAATTCCAATTGTAGCATTGAAGTTCTCATAACGCCAGATCCTGTCATCCAGGGTAGTTCCGAACAAATGCCTGAGGTTGACATCAGGAATTTGCCAACCATCATTTTCCAAAACATCAGGACGCTTAAATCGGAACGCCACATCAAATCTTATAAGGAAGTAAGTAAAATCAAACCGAAAACCTACACCAGATGAAACACCAAGTTGTTTATAAATGTTTTTGAACTTGAATTGTGTGGTGTCGGGGCTTCCATCTGGTTTGGTATTTCTAAAGTTCCAGATGTTGCCCACGTCTGTAAACAAAGCCATTTTAAAAAGTACCGCATTCGAAAAAAGCGGAGCCACATTAAACCTGTATTCAGCATTTCCTTCGAGTTGAATATCTCCTGTGCGGTCATTGAAACGGATTTGATTGCTTTTGTAAGGCGCCAAAGGTTGTCCGCCTACACCAATTCCGCGTACCGGCCATCCACGCATCGAGTTTGGTCCCCCGCCAAAATATTGTTTGAAGAAAGGCAAAGTCGTATCGCTTTTGGATAAAGGAATTCCGACTCCGGCAAACGCATGCAGGGCAATAGCCGATTTGGGATGGTTGATCGTAAATGTATAATCAACATCCGTTTTGATAAATTCCTTTAAATATTTATTGAAAAAATTTCCTGTCTGCGGCGTTTTATTTTTTTGTTTCAAAAGATCCCAAATTAAGCCCGATTCTTCCAAATTGGCTTTTACATTCGTCACAAGTTTTGGATTGCGTCGGTTTGCTTTTACCAAATTATAACTTAATCCTCCACCCATAACCAGTGCAGTGTTGAATGAATAACGCAAAAATGGATTTTCATTTAAAGTGCTGTCGAAACTTGAAGACCTGTTAAATAAACGGCGATAATCAAAATTGAAAAGCTTCAGGCTCCATAAATGCTTTTCGTTGTTGGTCCAGTTGAACCCATAACTTGTATTGAAAACCTGTTGATCAAAAAAGTCAACACGATTGATGAGCGAAATATTGGTGTTAATAAATGATTGGTTCGTGATCATTTTCCTCTTGTTCATACTGCCCAGCGGAAAAATGAATTTGGGAAACAACAATGTGTTTGAATAACTCAATTCATTTGAATTGATAAATGTTCCGCTGCTGTTCCTGTGCGAGGTGTTGAATTCCACGCCGGCTTTTATTCCGTTGGTCATCCTGATTGCTGAGCCGCCAAGATTCCGGTCAGTAACAGAAAGGTTCAATGAAAGCCCCAAAAGATTTCCCGTTGCTGAAGTAGTAAGTGCGCTAGTCGCATTATTCGCGGAATAACTCATCTCGATGTTTCCTTCAAAAGCATACCTCTTTAAAGGAACGAGCTTTACAACAAGGTCCAGCAGGTTGGTATCTCTTAATTCGTTGATGTCAATCGTTGGGCTTTCCCAAACGCCCAGTTTATAAAGATCATTGATGGTTTTAAAATAATCATCCTGCCTGAAAACGCTGTCTTTTTTTATGGAAAGATTCCGGTCGAGCAGGTTAAACTTAAAAAGCTTGCGGTGGTATTCTGCAATGTAATTCTGAAAACGTCTTACATGAAAAGTAGAATCTGTGTACCGGTCGCCTGTAAGGTAATCAGGCAATACATAGATTTGATTGATGTAATATTTCTGCAAGTGACTGCTGTCGGGCAAATTGTTCAATTGAAAACCAAGCCTGATCGTTGGCTTGTTTCTTTTTTCCTGTGCTTCGGCCAACAAACGCAATTGTTCAAAAGGGTCTTCTGACACACTTGTCAAGGCTGCAATACTTGTGTCGCCGGTTGCTCTTATTTCATCCGCCGTAAATTTATAATAACCGTTGTTTTTAAAAAGATTCACAAGCCTGTTGGTTTCCTGGATGATCCCCGATTTCGAAACAGGTGTACCGGGTTGCAACATTGATTCATCTTTTGAAGCTACCGCCAGTTGCTGCAATGTTGGTTTGGTAAAAAGATAAGCAACGGTATCGATCATCGTGCGTTTACCCGTCTTCACATTATAAGTTATGGTCACTCGTTTTTGTGTTCTCTTTTTCGTAGTCGTATCGTAACTGTAATTGACCTCAGGATTATAAAACCCTGAATTGATCAGCAAGGCACGCATGCTGGTTGCAGAAGCGGCTACAGCATTCGTATCAAAAACCGGCGGGTTCACATAATAGTGAAAAATGAAAAATTTATCTTTCACATTCACCCGTGCACTGTCATTGAGTTGGGTATTAAGTTTTGATTTGAGAAGAACTTTTTCATCTTTGCTCACATTCTCCGCATTCAGTTTGATATTATTTTTAAAAACGAAAGGAACATTTTTTTGATATTTTTGGACAACAATGCAGCCCGGTAAAACGGCGAGAGAAAATAAAATACCTGAAATAAAAAGTACGGACGCAGCGGAGTTAATCCCTTTCATAATTATCAGCCATGTTGAGCAAAAAGATTGTCAAATATATTCAAAGTTTAAGCCACAAAAAATTCAGGGATGAGGAAGATGCTTTTATCGCCGAAGGCCCGAAGGTGGTTGAAGAATTGCTCGTGCAAAACAAAATGAAATGTTTGATGGTTTGTGCAGAAAAAGATTGGTTGCAACAACATTTGAAATTGCTTCAGGCAATTCCGGAAGATAAGATTTATGAAGCAGATGATCATTGGCTGAAAAGTATTTCACAGTTAAAAACGCCAAACAAAGTTGTCGCGGTTTTTCAAAAAAATAAAGCCGGTGCAATTCCTTCATTAAAAGGAAAAATTTCCATCATGCTTGATGATCTGCAGGATCCGGGAAACCTGGGAACGATCATTCGCATTGCCGATTGGTTTGCTATTGAAAATATTATTTGCAGCGAAAATTGCGTGGATGTTTACAATCCAAAAGTCATTCAGTCCACGATGGGAAGCATAGCACGCGTAAATGTTTTTTATACTAACCTGGAAAAATGGATCAGTAAGAATAAAAACGTTCCTGTTTTTGCCACCACTCTTTCAGGGACTTCCATTTTTAAATTACCCAAAATTTCCGAAGGAATTATCCTCATCGGCAACGAATCAAAAGGAATTCATTCTTCGCTTTTACAACATTGCAGTCAGCAAATTACCATTCCCCGTTTTGGCCATGCAGAATCTTTAAATGCTGCCGTAGCAAGTGGAATTATTATTTCACAACTTTTAACAAAAGGGTAATCTTACAATAAAAAATTCTTTAGAAAGTCTGTTTACTGTTTCAAAGTTTAGTTCCCTTAATTAATACAGATGATTGAATCGATTGTTCTTTCAGATGTAAAAATTTCTTACGCTCTTCATCGCGCATAAAATTTTCAAGATCACTATCACTCCCAAATTCCACGAGGTGAATCTCATAGGGCTTGTCCATATGCGATTCAATAAAAGTCTTTTCATCCGGCCTCAGCCTCATCAATAATTTTCCATTGTATTTTGAAATTAATGGCATCGCCACTTCTTCAAATTCATCAAAAACTTTTTCCTGTCCTTCTTTTATGTAGATCAATTGTGTTACGTAGATCATTTCTGTCAATTTATCAATGAACAATGAGCAATGAACAATTTCCAATACAAACAGCCACCAGGCAATAGGCAATAAGCAATTGTTAATAAGCAATTGGCAAATGCTATCGAAAAATCAATAATCGAATAATTAAATAATTGCAATAATGCAATAATCGAATAATCAATACTCAATAATCACTTAACCCTCGCCGTCACCGCTTCCTTCTTCAACACATCCCAAATCGCAGGATCTTCAGTGCCGATCACCCAAACAGAAATACCTCGCAGGTGATGCGTTTCGGCCAGTTTGAATTTCGGCAAAAATGATTTTGCATCTTCAATGAACATCCAATTGAAAATACCGCCATTTTCCCAATGCGTATAATAAACCTGTTGATCATCCATCCATTCAGGCTTTGCCTGGTATCTGTCGAGAAGATCCTGAACAACTGAGTAACTTATTTCATCCCTTGTTGAACCGGGTCCGTTGCTATTGACTGTCGGATACCAATAGTCAGAATAAGAAGGTATGCCCAAAGAAATTTTCTCTGGCGGAATGCCGGCCTCGAGTAAGTATTGTAAAATTCTTTTCATCCATGGAAGTCCCGCCACTGGCCCGGGCGGAGTGTAAGCTGTATGCTGATCATAAGTCATGATCGAAATAAAATCACTGGCAGCAGCGATCGCTGGAATGTCAAAAGCACCGCGCCAGCTTTCATATAAAAACCTTTGGTAGGCTGGATTAGCACTCATAGGTGCCGGTTGTTCTGTTTTTACAACAGCGCTGGAAATAGCAAAACCATATTTGTGCAGGCTGTCTGCTGTTTGTTTAAAAAATGAAGTGTAATTGTCCTTATCAGTAAAGTGAATGTTTTCAATATCAAACTGCCATCCGTAATAATGAAATTGCCTTGCATAAAAAAGCATCAGCCTTATCGCTTCTTTTCTCGCGGCATCACTGGTCAGTAATTGATGAATTCCTTTCTGGTCAAAAGATGCAAACAGCGGCATCACCTTAATTCCTTTTTTTGCTGAAAGCTCGAGTATCCGCCGGTCCACTTCGCCGGTAATCACACCCATACTGTCGATCTGGTAAACATCAGGGCAGATGATGGAAATCTCGTCTGCGTGTTTTACAAAAGATTCATAACTGTTTTGACCACCTACCAGGTAAAAAAGATTTTCAGATTTATATTTCTGCGCATCCGTTTTTGTGGATGAAAAAATAAAAACGCAAATAAAAAAAGAGAATAAGGAACGAACCGTTTTTGACTTCATGTTAAAATGATTAGGATTGAAAAAGAGATTCGCAAAATACAAAACTTATGTTCTTGTTTTTTCAAAATGGTTTTATTGCGTAGAAAATAAATTATAGTTTATATCTATAATGTCATAAAAAGTATAAATAAAAGGCCAGCAAACTTATTTGTAAATTTGACGCTCATCTATCACCTAAAAAATCAAAAATAATGGGAGACAATAAAACATCCGACCCGGTTTGGAAAGTGAATGAAAGTGAAGCCAAATGCCCTTTTCACGGAGGGGCACTCAATCATGCTGCCGGCGGAGGACCGAACAACCACGACTGGTGGCCACGAATGTTGAACCTCGATATTTTGCGCCAGCACTCAGCCAAGTCAGACCCGATGGGCAAAGATTTTGATTATGCTGAAGAATTTAAGAAGCTGAATCTTGACGAAGTAAAAAAAGATATTGAACATGCACTCACTACCTCACAGGATTGGTGGCCTGCTGATTACGGGCATTACGGTCCGTTCATCATTCGCATGGCATGGCACAGTGCAGGCACTTACCGCATTGCCGACGGTCGTGGCGGTGCAAGTTCAGGCAGTCAAAGATTTGCTCCTTTGAACAGCTGGCCTGATAATGCGAATTTGGATAAAGCGCGTTTGTTGCTTTGGCCGGTGAAGAAAAAATATGGGAAAAAATTGTCCTGGGCCGACCTTATGATCCTTGCGGGAAATGTGGCGCTCGAATCGATGGGCTTCCGGACTTTTGGCTTTGGCGGCGGTCGTGAAGATGTGTGGGAAACCGAAAAAGATGTTTACTGGGGATCAGAAGGAGAGTGGCTGGGAAACAAAGAGCGCTATTCAAATGGTGATGATGAGTTGGAAAATCCGCTCGCTGCCTCTCACATGGGATTGATCTATGTGAACCCCGAAGGCCCTAACGGTAAACCTGATCCGTTGGCAGCTGCCAAACACATCCGCGAAACATTTGGCCGCATGGCGATGAACGATTATGAAACAGTTGCGCTGATTGCAGGCGGGCATACATTTGGTAAAACCCATGGGGCTGCTGATCCCAAAAAATATGTGGGCGCCGAACCCGCTGCAGCGCCTATTGAAGAGCAGGGACTTGGCTGGAAAAATACTTTCGGCAGCGGCGTTGGTGATGATACGATTACCAGTGGCCTCGAAGGCGCATGGACACAAACACCTACAAAGTGGAGCAACAAATTCTTCGATAATTTATTTGGTTTTGAATGGGAACTCACCAAGAGTCCTGCGGGCGCTTTCCAGTATAAGCCGAAGGGTGACGCAGGCAAAGGCACTGTTCCGGATGCACATGACCCATCAAAGAGTCACCAGCCATTTATGCTCACAACAGATCTGTCTTTAAGGATGGATCCAATCTATGAGCCCATCTCAAGGCATTTTCATGAAAACCCCGAAGAGTTTGCAGATGCATTTGCAAGAGCCTGGTTCAAATTAACCCATCGTGATATGGGACCCAAATCACGCTACCTGGGCTCTGAAGTTCCAAAGGAAGATTTGATCTGGCAGGATCCTGTACCGGCCCGCGATTATGAGTTGGTGAGTGATGATGATATTGCACAATTGAAAGAAAAAATTCTTGCTTCCGGTTTATCAGTTTCTCAACTCGTTTCCACTGCCTGGGCTTCTGCTTCCACCTATCGCGATTCTGATAAGAGGGGAGGAGCTAATGGGGGCCGCATAAGGCTTGCGCCGCAAAAGAACTGGAAGGTGAACAACCCTCAGGAACTTTCCAAAGTGTTGGATAAATTCGAAAGTATTCAAAAAGAATTTAACGATGGACAAAGTGGAAAAAGGAAGATTTCGGTTGCTGACCTTATTGTTCTTGGCGGAAGCGCTGCAATAGAAAAGGCTGCGAAGGATGCAGGCAAGGAAATAATAGTTCCTTTCACCCCGGGAAGGACAGATGCCAGCCAGGATCAGACCGATGTTGAATCTTTCGACGTGCTGGAACCTTCTGCTGATGGATTCCGAAATTACCTGGATGCCAGGCACCGTGCAACACCTGAAGAATTATTGGTCGACAGATCGCAATTGTTGACATTATCCCCACCGGAGATGACCGTTTTGCTGGGTGGTATGCGTGTTTTGAACACCAATTACGATCATTCCAAAGAAGGCGTATTTACCAACCGCCCCGGAACATTAACCAATGATTTTTTTGTAAACCTGCTGGACCTCGGCACAAAATGGATACCTGCGTCTGATTCACAGGAAATTTTTGAAGGCGTTGACCGCGCCACGGGTGAAAAGAAATGGACAGCGACAAGAGTTGATCTCATCTTCGGTTCCAATTCTGAGTTGCGTGCTTTAGCTGAGGTTTATGGATGTGAAGATGGTGAAGATAAATTCATCAATGATTTTGTAGCCGTCTGGACCAAAGTGATGAACCTCGACCGCTTTGATCTGAAAGCAAAATAAAATAAGATAGAAAATGTTTGTTTACCAGGTTGCCAACCCTTCAACGGTTGGCAACCTTTTTTATTTGTTGCTGTTGTTCGCGTCCCCGCCTTTTTGCTGTTGTTGGCGTCCCCGCGGACAACCGTTTTCGAAATCTTTAGCCAGGAATTATACCAATTTGCATACATGGATATAGTTTGTCACTTTTTCTCTTGAAAGAAAAAGTAACCAAAAAGTTCAAGAAAAACCCGATCGCTCCGCGCGTTTTTCCTTGCTCACGCGCGGCAAAAGCCAACTGGGAATTCTATAATTTTAAGGCAAAAGGAATTAATTATTTTTTGTTTGTTTACTACCTTCTCCCTTTCCAGGCGTCCCCGCCAAAACCATTTGGAATCAGATTATTCTGCTGTTGTTGGCGTCCCGCCAACAACCATTTGCTGTTGTTCGGGTCCCCGCCCCGTCAAAACCATTTGGTATCGATTATTGAATTACATTTATAAACGCAGTAATTTCCTGTTCCTTTTGAACAGGCAAAATCAAATCACGCGCACGCCTTTGCAAAAGATATTGCATTTCTTTATTACAAAAATGATTATTGCTACTGCTTTAATTATTGCAATAGTTGCAATCGTAGAATGGTTACGCTCCTCCCTGCTCGATGCAATTAATTTGACCAATGATACAAAAGCATTAATAACATCGGTAGCAGAAGCATTTCTTGCCACGGCCGGGTACATTCTTCTTTTTAAAAAATACGAGCGAAGGCAGATTTATGAATTGAGCGCTGCTACGTTCTTTAATAATGCAACCATTGGTTTTTTGACCGGCATATTTTTGCAGGCTTTATTTATTTTAGTCATCTACTTAACAGGAACTTTTATAGTTGTTGGTATCAATCCTGTTTCAACAGTTATAATTCCTTTTTCTTTTGCATTAATTGCGGGATTTGTAGCTGAAATTATAATGATTGGTATTGTGTTCCGCTTACTGGAACAACAAACCGGAACTGCAATTGCCATCTTTATTTTTGTCATTCTTTTCGCGGTTTTACATATAAATGTAAAAGGAGCAAACATTATATCTGTAGGAGCAACAGCAATGCAGGCGGGATTACTGCTTCCTGCCGCTTATGTCTTTGGCCGGAATTTGTGGTTGCCAATCTTTTTACATTTTGGTTGGGACTTTGCAGAACCCGGAATTTTTGGATGTATTAATCCAAGCAGTTCGCTAACGCAAGGCTTAATGAAAAGTAAGATCGGAGGCAACTCTATTTTCACAGGAGGAATAACAGGACCACAGGATTCATTGACCTCATTATTGCTTTGCCTGTTTTTAGGACTTATCTTTTTATCAATTGCCAAACGGCAAAATAATATCATTAAACCGGTTTGGAAAGCAAAAGCCACCGATAACAGTACAATAAAACTATGAACGGACTCATCACCACCCAAAGCGACTATTCTGTGAAAGTAACGATTGACAGGGTCGCTTCGATAGTTCAATCAAAAGGATTAACCGTTTTTGCGCGGATAGATCATGCAGATAATGCTGCAAACCAAGGATTGCAACTCAGACCTACAGAATTAATAATTTTTGGAAACCCCAAAGCAGGAACAGTATTGATGCAGGACAAGCAAACCAGCGGCATCGACCTGCCTGTAAAGGCATTGGCCTGGCAGGACGAGGAAGGAAAAGTCTGGCTGACTTATAATGACACCAACTGGATTGCAAACAGGCACGGCCTCTCAGAAAAAAGCGAATCAGTAGTAAGAGCGATTGAGGAAGGGATGACGCTTGTAACAAATGGAGCTACTAAAAAATAATTACCATATCAGTATCAATTTAAACAGGCCAAGCAGAATATAAAATGCCCAACAAGAAATATCAATAATGAAGTGGGAAAGCCAGACTGTGATCAAAACCCGTAAAGAAACAAATAAAGAATACTGAACAAGAAATATCAATAATGAAGTGGGAGAGCAATCTGCGTCCCCTCACGCCCTTGCCGGAATCCTGAAGCGTCTCATCGTATCTTCAAAATCAAACTTATTAATGATCCGGAAACGGCCCAGTTTTGAATAAGCGATCCATCCATTATCAAGCCACTTACTTACCGTCTTGGGGTGCAGGTTCAGCATTCTGCAAAACTGCGTAAACTCATACCAGGTGTCTGAAAAAACAATGGGCTCATACTTCTCAACCGCTTCACCGTCCGAACGAATTTCACCTATATTGGTAAGTTCCTTCTCGAAAGCTTTGCGCTGCGCAAGCAATCTTTTGGCTTCGGCGTTTGTGGGAGGTGGTTGTGTGCTCAATCTTCTTTGGGAAGTTTTCTTTTTGCCGGCAGTACCTTCGGAAGCAGGAATTTTGGCGGCAGTAGCTTTGTTGTTCTTTTTCATATCTGTTAAGTTTATGGTTACGTAATCCGGGGTGTGTGCTTTCAACAGTTATGGTCATTTCCGTTGGCAACGGTTATGAGATTTTAAAGATATGAAAAAATTGTCACAAAAGTGTCTTTACTGGTTTTTTGCTGTTGTTCGCGTCCCCGCCAACAACCATCTGCTGTTGTTCGCGTCCCCGCCAACAACGTTACGTCCCTACCCGTAAAGAAAATAAAAAAGGTTGCTACCATCTGAGGTAACAACCTTAATGCATTTGATGCTGACCATGCCCTCATTGGGCAAACCATGAAGCCACGTTGCTGTAAGCCACCTGGTTGCGGCTGCCTATTACGGCCACCCTCACCCAGTATTGCTTGCCGGGGGTAAGGCTGCTGAACATGTACTTGCCGGCACTGGAAGTGTGACTCGTCCATTTGGTCTGCTCCGTCGGCAGTTCCGAAGCTATCTGGTGTACATAGCTTTTGGCGCCAAACACAGCAGAAACTGTGGAGTACAGGTCGCCGGAACTCAGCCCTTGCGATAGCGTCACATTCCCTGGGTTGGTAATGTAGCGCGGCTCGGGTTTTTTGTCGAGCGTAAAGCCGCTGCTCACCATCACCACCTCGTCGCCGTCGGCCACAACTACTACGTTCAGGCCCAGTTGCCTCAGCAGGGTAGTCAGTTGTTCCCGGCTTTGGTTTTTCCTGGCCACGGCATTTTTGTCGCGTGTGCCGGCTTGCTGAAGGTCAGTCACGTACTGGTCAAGCGAGGCCTTCATTGCCGTCACCTGTGCAGCGAGGCTTTGAAAGGCAGCTTTACCGTTCATGGAGTTGTAGATCAGTTCAGCTTTCTTCTGGAAATTAGCATCAGAATACTTGCTAAATGAAATCGAAATACCTTTCATGACATTTGCTTTAGGGGTTAAAAAATATTGTTTACGGATATATAACCCGCGACCAGGTTTTTATATTGCCTGCGCAGGCTGAAGGGGAAAACAAATACCCCTAATTACCCGAAAGTCCAATGAAACCGGATGCCACGAACCTTCAAACTTCCCCTACAACCCTTCCGGAAATTTCTTCACCACCCGTTTTTTCTTGCTGTTTTTGCTTTTCTTCCACAGGGAAAGGGACCTCTTCAGGTGGGAGAACGGCCTCTTCCCGCGTGAGAACGACTTCTTCTGCCGGGAGAAAGCCTTCTTCCACCGGGAGAACGACCTCTTCCGCCGGGAGAACGACCTATTCCGCCGGGAAAACGACTTCTTCCACCGGGAAAACGACCTCTTCCACCGGGAAAACGACCTCTTCCATCGCGAGAACGGCTTCTTCTACCAGGAGAATGATATCTTCCGGCAAGTGAACGACCTCTTCTGACGGGAAAACAACTTCTGACAGCAGGGGAAAGCCTTCTTCCGCTGCGAAAACAATTTCTTCCGGCGGGAAAAAAGGCAAATCATTTGGTAGCCTAAAAAAATTTCTTGTTATATATTAATATAATTTTTACCTTGAAATGGTTTATGAGTTTCTCCGAAAGAAGAAACTAACTGTGGGGATTGGAAATTTCAATTAAAATAATAGTTAAACGAATAATGTTAAATTCTGTATTGACGCAAAGACAATACAAAAAGCGCAATAGAAAAGTATTGATTATTAAGGTGGATTTTCCTGGTTTTCGTTTAATAAAATGTTAGCGGTCATGCAGTCGAAACTCCTAATGCTTTAGACAACATATAAAATTCATAAACTCAAAAAATGAAACTCAAAAGCGTAACTATTCATAAATACAAATGCATAGAATCTGAACAGAGCTTTGCCGTAGAAGACGATATTACCATACTTGTTGGGATGAATGAGTCAGGAAAGACTTCTGCACTTGAAGCAATAGCAAAAACCAACTATTTTCAAGATGATGAAGCCTTTAAATTCAATACCACTCACGACTATCCGAGAAAAGAGAAAAAGAAACTAGACAAAAGTGGAATTGACCCAATAGCTGTTACTGCTCAATATACATTAGATTCAACCTTGCTTGGTAGAATTGCAAAAGATATTGGCAACAATGTTTTTACTCAACTTTCTATATCAGTAACAACTAAATATGCAAATGGTAGAACTTGGAATGACCTTAAGACCGACTTTAAAAAATTTGTCGAACAGAAGACAGTTGCACTTGGCATCTCCAGTAAAGCACTAAATGACAAAGTAATTGCTGCCAAATCGCTAAAACAACTCGAGGCTGTAATAGAGGAATATAAAGATGAAAATATTATTAAGGGATTGGAAACATTGAAAAAGTATTTTGAAAATAAATTGAACTTCAATGACGTTTTGGATGAATACCTTGTGAGAGTCTATTTAAAACCAAACCTTCCAAAGTTTTTGTATTATGACGAATATTATGCCCTACCATCAAGGATTAGTATTGAGAAACTTAATGAAAATGGATTACAAGATGAAGAACTGAAAACTGCAAAAGCACTATTTGAACTTGCCGATATCAATACTGACGAACTTTTAAATTCTGATAATTATGAAGATTTCAAAGCTGAACTTGAAGCTACACAAGCGACAATAACAAACGAGTTGTTTAAATATTGGGAGACAAATCGAAACTTGGAAATAACCTTTGATATTGACAAAATAACAACAGAAGTGGAGCGTACTGTGAGAGAGCCGACTTACAATCGAGATGTCAAAGTAAAAGATGTTAAGGTTCTTGAACACATTTTAGATATACGTGTTAAAAATAGACGTTCTGGTGTTTCTCTACCACTAAAAAATAGAAGTAAAGGCTTTAATTGGTTCTTTTCATTTCTTGTTTGGTTTAAAAAAATTCAGGAGGACCAAGGAAGTAATTATGTGTTACTTCTCGATGAACCTGGACTTAACTTGCATGCATCCGCCCAAGCAAATCTTTTACATTTCCTAAGTGATCTTTCAGAGGATTATCAAATAATTTACACTACTCACTCTCCGTTTATGATAGAGTCGCAAGATCTGCATAAAGTAAGAACGGTGTTAGAAACTGAACATGGTTCCGTTATTTCTGAAAGTGTACAAGAAAAAGACCCCAATACTCTGTTCCCATTGCAGGCAGCATTAGGATATGATATTGCACAAAACCTGTTTGTATCAAAAAATAATCTACTTGTAGAAGGAGCAAGCGACTTACTTTATTTGCAAGTAATGTCATCAATCCTGCAAGAGAACGGAAGGACAGGATTAGATAGCAAAATTACGATTGTACCAACAGGTGGCTTAGACAAAGTTTCAACTTTTATTTCGCTATTAAGAGGCAGTAGTCTCAATATTGTCTGCTTATTAGATACATTTCGAGATTCAAAAGGCAAAGCGAAACTTGATGACCTCATAGAACAGAAGCTCATCACAGAAAAGAAAGTAAAGTTTTTCAGTGATTTTCTCACTGATTATTCGACCGCTGACATAGAAGATCTATTTACAAAGTCTGATTATGTTAAAATATATAACGAGGCTTTTCCAAGCAAAACTATCAGCCTCTCCGACCTAAATGAGAAAATAAAGCCCATACTGATCCAAATTTCTGAACCATTTAATCATTATAGACCAGCAAATAGACTTGCCGCAAAAGGGATCGATATTTCTTATTTTGACAAAGAAACACTTGACAACTTCGAAAAGGTATTTGTTGAGGTGAATAAATTATTTTGATTTCTGAACTATGATAGCACGAACCGCTAACACGAACTGTGTAAAAAACCAAATAATTCAGGCAATATTTTTATAATAATTATCGCTGTAAGGAACCCCAACTAGCGCAAACGTCTCGCTTGTGCTGTTGATAAAAAGAAATTATTTTTATTGTATGAGCCGTAAATATATTCATCTGCTTTTAACTAAAAAGAGGCAAAGTGTTGATAGAAAAGTAAGTTTCAAGAAAATTAAAAAAATCTAATTAGCGACAATGAGGTATTTAAATTTAAGCCCTACTCTGATCTTGTGTATTTTGGTTAATTGTGGATGTATGAATTCCAATAATAAAATACCGCAGAATCAAAAACATGCAATTTTAATTAAGAAGGATAGTGTATCTGATGCCAAAGCTGATACATCGGGGTTTTTTGAAAATTGTGAGCAGTTGATGGATGGCAGTTCTGTAGGAAATCTGCAGGGCACAGATCATTCAAATGATTCAACAGGGAATCTCTGTTTTTTCGATAATTATGAAAACCAGTCATTCGAAATAATCCTGCTATTAAAGGGAGGACCGGCAAAACGTGCTGATGTTGGTCCTGAAAAAATTAGCAAAATGTTTCATAATGGTTACCAAAATACTTTTAATCAATTTGACTGTTTTGCATTTGTATTTCCACAGCGTGATCCGGACAAACAGCAAGATGTTCATGATATGAATATCGACTTTCCTGTTGTGGTTAAAGCCTATAAAAGAATTGATAATGATAATTGGAAATATATTCGAACTGTAAAGGAAAAAGCGTTTGAAGATTTTTCTGAGTTTCAGTTTGAAACAATATATGCAGAATGATCAGTTTTAATTCCGTCCTCCAATAGGTGCAAGATAGTAATGAGTGTAGTGCAAGCTTCCGCTTGTGCTATTGATTAAGAAGCCAAGAATTCAGCAACATCATGAAAAAATTAGTTGCCTTAATTTATAAATATTATTTGTATAGAAATTCAGATATGGCTTATATAAATGCCTTATTGACCTTTTTAGCCATGATACTGCTTCATATCTATTTTGTTTTTACGGTTTTTAATATTTTTTCAATCTTACCTATTTGGTATATAAATAAGGTTGAAATACCTCGAAGTATTGATATCAACGCCTTCGGGGTTGTACTGTTTATAAGCTTTTTATTCTTTTTCAGAAAAAGAGACCTAGGGAACTATATTTTTACGGATATGCAATTAAATTCAGGCTGGAGAAAATTACTAATTTATAACTTTTGTGTTTTAATTACTTTATTGTTTTTTAGCTACCTATAGCGTCAAGAAAATTGCGCCAATAGGCGTAAGGTTGTAATGAATGTAGTGTCTGCTTGTGATGTTGATTAAAGAAAATATTTTTACTTGATGAGCCGTAAATATAAATTTCATAATTGCGGAGAAATCGCACAAGCCGACGCTTGCGCTAAAATTGGATAAAGAATTCCGGGATGCTTGAATAAGAGTAAGCGGAGAAAATATTTTCGAATCAATTATTAAGAATCCAAAGAATAAATTTCAATTAGCTTATTTGCAACGAGGCTGTAAAATAAACTGTGTCAAAGTTCAAAAATGATTTCAGAACTTTAAAACCCCGCTATTCTTAGAATCTCAAAATAATAATTCAGCCGCTGTCCTGAGTTTGCAACTCAGGACATTTAGAAATAAGAATATATCTCAAAACTTCGTTTACTCCCTTCCGTTATACAAACTTCCGCTAGCCCTATTCACAAAAAATATTTTACACAAAAAAGAGGTGTTTTACCTCTTACTCATTTCCAAAAAAAAGTTTTACTTTACGCATTACTTTAATCAATAATTATTTACCATGACTAGCAATGACATGAAAGAAAAGATCCACCAGGGCCGAAACGTAAAATGTTATGATTGATGGAAAAAAATAAATGATTTTAAAACCACTTCCTTCGCTACGCTTATGCAAATATTACTCATTCCATTTTTGATTATTCTTATACCTGTTGTGACCTTGTACTTGGTCTTGCAACATTTAGGTAAAAGAAAAAAGATTTCTCTCTTGTTGAAGATTGCGTTGGGTTTGATATTTATGATAGTTGGCATAATGATGACTTTTATTGCCGTGTTGGTTTCCATAAACGGGATGGGCAATGCAGGAGTCACATGCGCAACCGGTGCCGTTGTTTTTCTTCCTTTGGGTATTTTGGTAAATGTAATTGGCATTCCATTAATGCTGATTTCATTTCGAAATAAGTTTCCCTTTGCCGGAAATTTGACAGGGTAGCAATCGGTGGCCAGGATTTTAATGAAGAACGTTTTTATGATATAGCATCTCTGTCATTACAGAACCTGAAATTTTACTTCTATCCAAAAGCATATTTGACCATCAATCTTCACCATACGCTTTCTGATAGTTTTAATTATTTTTCTGTAGAACATTCTTTTGCAGACAAGGGGCAGTATGTTGATTACATTATTTCTGGTTCACGGTTTGCCACAAATACCACGTTAAAAGTGGAGACCTGTTCGGATATCTACACAAGAATAACCTGGACGAAAGTTTTTGATGTCGGACGATCTGCTGTACTAACGGATTCTATCATTGCCAAGAAGAATGGCATAAATGTTTTTGATATCAACTATTAAAATGGATTCCTTTTCTCTGACTACTGCCCTAAAACCTATAAGGTTTCCAAAAACCTTATAGGTTTAATTCACACCTAAGTGCCACGAATTACACCAATTAACACGAATTGTTTGCGCCTGGAATTATAATAATCCAATAATTCAATAATCCAATAATTCAATAATCACCACCCATTAACCGTAAAAGGTTAGCACTGATCTTGTCCCAAAATATTCTTGTAATATTTTCATTTAATTTTTACCTTGCCTTGCTAACTTTCTCTCAAAGAAGAATGCAACTGTCTGGATCTAAATTGATATGAATTAACTGTTTAAACGAACAATATTAAAAACTGTATTGACACGACAACGATGCATAAGCCCAAAAGAAAACGAATGGCGATCAGTTTGAGAAGCCAGCTTTGTTGAAAATTACCAGCAACAGTTGAGTAACTTCTATTCAATTTTAATCTTATTAAAAATAAAAAATGACCAAAGACGAACAAATAAAAGAGTTGACCGAACTAAATGAAGATCTTGAGAATTATTTCAGAAACACCATTATCCCGCAGTTATTTTTTGATGCGGATTTTATATTGCGAAAATTTACGCCGCCTGCCATGAAGCAGTTTAAGCTGACTGAGGCCGACATTGATAAATCTATTCATGATGTAATAAACAATCTTCGTTTTCCTTCTATTGTTCAGAATATACAGCATGTAATGGATACTGGTGATATTCTTGAAAAGGAAATTCAAACAACAGACTTGAGATGGTACCAGATGAATATTTTGCCTTATGTAAAGCGAAAGGATAACAAGACAAATGGAGTGATTGTAACGTTTGTTGATATTACAGCGCGAATAAAAGATTTAAAAGAGCAGGAAAAACTGATTGCTGACTATGAAACTTTATTAGATGCCATTTCGCACGACATTAAGAATCCGCTTGGTAGCCTTCTGATAACAATTGACCTGTTAAATGATGGCAAAGGTGATGATCCCAAAGAATTGAAACCTCTTGTAAAAATGGTTGAAAAGGAAGTAAAGAAAATTCACAAGGTGATCAATGAATTGACTGAATCCAGGCAGCAGGAACACAGGTATAAATCCAAAGATGAGTTACTGAATTTTGAAAATATTTTGGAAGATGTGAATCTTGCCCTCCTCGATAATATTCAGGAAACGGGGGCAGAAATAAGCATTGACCTGGATGTTACAGAAATAACTTTTTCACGAAGGAAATTGAGAAGCATAGTTTATAATTTAATAAGCAATGCAATAAAATTCAGGTCGCCTGACCGTAAACCAGAAATATTTATTAAAACTGAGCGCGAGGGAAATTTTATCATTCTTTCAATAAAAGATAATGGTATGGGCATTGACCCCGAAAAGCATGAAGAAATATTTTCAAAGTATTACAGGATCAGCCGCAGCATTGAAGGTTTAGGCGTTGGGTTGTATTTGGTAAAGGAACTTGTAACCAATGCAGGCGGCAAGATTGTAATAGAAAGCCAGGTGGACAAAGGAACAGAGTTTAAAATATATCTAAAGGCTAAATAGGAATTGTTGGTTGTAGAGACGGGATGCATCGCGTCTCTACAACCTCGATGGGCAAACGAAAAAATAGTTCTTCGGTCCTGGACGTCTCCCGAAGATGATTCGTTAAGCAGCAATAGTATCTTATAATACACACTGGCCCTCTCCGAAAGATCCGTTTTCGACAGAAAAACCTAAAGTGATAAATTCGCAAACGCGACAAATCAGATTGTATGAAACCCAACAAAATGTTACAGCAAGCGATTTTCGAAATAATTGAAAACCAGGTAAGGGATGGCGATCCCCCGGAGACCAAACAAACATTGAAACGGCTCCAGCAATCAGGTTATAATGAGATTGATGCTAAAAAATATATCGGTCAGTGTGTAGCCGTTGAATTGTTCCATATAATGAATCATCAACAGCCCTTCAATGAAAAAAGATATGTTCAAAATCTATTGAACCTGCCGAAAGAGCCTGTTGAATAGTTATGCGGAGGGCTTTTTGCCGGGTATGTCCTGCAAGTACAAAGGGCAGGAATAGAGACACAGTTTCAGATTAACGATTTTATATAATTTGTATTTTGTGCTATATTGCGCACTCAAACTTTTAAACCCACTAACTGTATTATGAAACACATTCTCTTTGCTTTTTTATTTTACTCTTTTCTATTGGCAAGTTGCAAAAAAGAAATTACTAAGCTCCAGGCACCGCAAGCTTCTTTTAGTTTCCGTGGCGACTCAACAGATCTTTTTACAATGGTTACCAATGACACCTGTACCTTAATCAATAATTCAGTTAACGCGGACTCATCATTTTGGGATTTAGGAAACGGAGATTTTTCAAAAAAGAAAAACGTTGTTTTGAGTTATTCAACACATGGTACCTACAACATTAAACTAACTGTGACCAATAGTGCAGGACAACGAACCTCCGTGATAAAAACGGTAAAGGTTGTAGACCGTGTTTTAAGAAAAATTATTATTAATAAAGTCTATTGGGATACTATTCCTAATCATATACCTTATTTCAATTACAACTGGCCAACCTCATCCACGGCAGATGTTTATGTACAAATTCAACAATACAGGGAAGGAGACTCAACTGCGCCATACAGTCTTCTGCCTGAGTCCCCAATACTTTATAAAAGCCCCGTGATTAACAATCTTTACTGCAATACATCCACGCCCGTCGTGATTAATGTACCAGGCAGAATTGTAGTGGATAAGAATATGATATTGAATGGAACATTCAGGGTTTTTTTATTGGCAAAGGATTCGAATAATGTAGTTTATAACTTACAATCAACTTTTGAAAGCGGCGTATCCTTCGGTATCCGGGAAGAAAATTTACAAAAAAATAAATTTATTTTGTTTTTCAGTTTAACGAGTTCAGTAGAGTTTGACTGCGATTTTGAATAAGGTGAGTTTCCGGCAATTTGAAGAAGAAAAAGTGTTCAACTTCACTTTGCTTTGTCACGAAATTTCAGGTTATTGCAGGATCCTTACCGAACTTTGAGGCAAACCCTGGTCAATCAAGATAACCAATGACAACAATAGAACAACAGGTCATGGAAACCTGGTTCATCAATCACAGAACCAACTTAAAATTATTGGATAACCTTACAGAAGAAGCCTTGACACTAACAACTTCGAAACGTGTGGTGGAACAGTGGGGCATCAATTAGCACACATGTACAATGTCCGGTTCTGGAAACTTGAAAAGATCGATAAAGAACTCGTAAAAGACCTGGGGACAATTAAGGCAGAAGATCCTAAATCGATCGCAATGCTTAAAGAATGTCATACGATATCTGCCGACCTCATTGCGGAAATGCTGAAAGAGGGAGTTGAAAACGGAGGAAAGGTAAAGGGGAATAAACGAGGACTTGTTCCTTTGTTGGGATATTTCATTCATCATGAAGGCCATCACAGGGGCAACATTTTACTCACCTTAAAACTTTGTGGCTTCACGCTTACAGACGAACTGAAATATGGGATTTGGGATTGGAACAAGATCTGAAGAAAAAGTAATAGCCAACAACAGCATCTTTAAATAATAATCCCGACATTAGCAATCAACTTTAATTGAATTGCTTTAAAATCAACCAATGAAAAGAAGGCGTTTTTTGAGTTCCGTAGCCATCCTGGTTCCGGCTGCTTTAGTAAGTACCGAAGTGCTTTTGCCATCGTGCAACCGCGGCAGTGAGGACAACTCTTTTTCACAGGAAAATATAAACCTGCTGGATGAGATTGGTGAAACGATTATTCCTGCAACGGCCACGTCGCCCGGCGCTAAAGCCGCACGCATCGGCGATTTTATGAAAGTGTATGTTCCCGATTGTTATACCGCGCAACAGCAGGCTGTTTTTTGGGAGGGAATAAATAAGGTGAAAAAATTAAGTAACGATAGATATGGAAAGGAGTTTCCAAAGCTTGCCGTTTCGCAAAAACAGGCAGTACTCCGGTCTTTGGAAAACGAATCAATAGACAAAGCTGCAAATAACAATAATGGTACTCAACAATTTTATCCAATGATAAAGGGGCTTGTTGCATTTGGATTTTTTAGCTCAAAACCCGGCGCTACCAAAGCCTTGCGGTATGAGCAGACGCCGGATGGATACGTGGCAGACGTACCTTACAAAAAAGGAGACAAAGCATGGGCAACAAGTTAACCTCAGCAAAAAATATTCTAAATATCTTACCAAACAATGGGAAAAGGAACTAAAGAAAATACTTACGATGCGATTGTGATCGGCTCGGGAATAAGCGGCGGCTGGGCGGCTAAGGAGCTGTGTGAACATGGTGTAAAAACATTGGTGCTGGAAAGGGGAAGGGATGTAAAGCACCTTATTGATTACCCTACAATGGCAAAAGATCCATGGGACTTACCTCATCGCAATGACCTGACGGTGAAACAACAGGCAGAAAACCCGGTTGTTTCAAAATGTTATGCCTTCAGGGAAGATGCGATGCATTTTTTTGTGAAGGATAAAGAGCATCCATACATCCAGGAAAAACCATTTGACTGGATTCGCGGTTACCAGGTGGGCGGAAAAAGCTTAACATGGGGAAGATGTACTCAGCGCTGGAGCAATTTTGAATTTACAGGTCCGCAACGTTTTGGTTATGGCTGGGACTGGCCTATCAGATATGAAGATGTGGCGCCGTGGTATTCGCATGTAGAAAAATTTATCGGTGTGTGCGGAAGCAAAGATGGCCTCGAAGCTATGCCTGATGGCGAGTTCCTTCCACCTTTTGAATTAAATGTTGTAGAGAAACATTTAAAAGAAAGCATTTTAAAAAACTATGGCAACCGCTATTTTGTTCATGCCAGATGGGCACATCTAACGCAGCCAAATCAAATTCATCTCGACCAGGGAAGGGGAAGATGCCACGCAAGAAATCTTTGCCAGAGAGGCTGCCCGTTTGGTGGTTATTTTAGTTCCAATTCATCTACATTGCCCTGGGCGGCAAAAACCGGCAACTTAACGATACGACCTTATTCTGTAGTTCATTCTATCATTTACGATGAGCAGAAACAAAAAGCAACTGGTGTGCGCGTTATCGACACCAATACCAAAGAGGCAACCGAGTTTTTTGCAAAAGTCATTTTTGTGAACGGGTCGACCTTAAACAGCAATCTTATCCTGTTAAATTCCACCTCCAGCCGCTTTCCGAATGGTTTGGGGAATGACAGTGGTGTACTGGGGAAATATGTTTGTCACCATAATTACCGCGGCTCATTGGGCGGCGAAATGGATGGATTTACCGATTCTTATTATGACGGCCGCAACCCAACGGATGCGATCATTGCCAACTACAGGAACCTGCATAAGATAGATACCGACTTTGTTGGAGGTTACACAACCTACGCGGGAGCAAGGCGTTACCGGAGCAACGGATCAACCAGCCCGGAGCAGATGGGCGCGGATTATAAAGAGTCAATGACAGAATTGGGACCATGGACGGTATATTCTTATGTTCAGGCCGAAACGATTCCTAAAGAAAGAAACCATGTACGTTTAAGCCCGGATAAAAAGGATGAGTGGGGTGTTCCCGCAACTGATCACTTCTGTTGAATACGATGACAATGACGAAAAGTTATTGAAGGATTTTTTTGAGCAGACAGAAGAGATGTTTACAAAAGCCGGGGTTAAAAATATTCATTATAAAGACAGCAAGCAGGCGCCCGGTTTGGATATACATGAAATGGGCGGCTGCAGGATGGGCAACGATCCCAAAACATCGATGCTTGATAAATGGAACGCGTTGCATCATTGCAAAAACGTGTTTGTAACAGACGGCACCTGCATGGCAAGCACGGGCAATCAGAGTCCGAGTATTTTGTACATGACGTTAACGGCAAGAGCGTGCAACCATGCAGTGGAGGAAATGAAAAAAGGAAATTTATAATGCGGCGGGAAAAAAGGATTTTGGAAGTGGGTGCATGAAAATCTGTAATAAAACTTTGTTTACTGTTTTTGGCTGATAGAAGGCTTCCGAAAGTCTTGGGCAAAGGCCTTCTGCAAAGAAGTTTCGCTTAAGATTATTTTTTCCACATGTGAACTGCATCTCGAAAAATTTAAAGCTTAGCTCACTTAATTCATACCTAACCACACTTTTCTTAAAAATAAATTTGCGAAACCAAATAGTTGCATATATATTTGCAACCGAATGGTTTCGTAAAAAGAAAAGCAGTATGAGAAGAGACATTTTCCAGGCAATAGCTGACCCCACAAGAAGAGCGATCATCGCATTAATTGCAGTGCAGGCGATGACACCAAACGCCATTGCCGATAATTTCAACACCACGCGGCAATCGGTTTCCAAACATCTGCGCATACTTACTGAATGCCAACTGGTGAAACAGGAACAACAGGGCAGGGAAATCTACTATTCACTCGAAATTGAAAAGATGAAAGAATTTGATAAATGGCTGCAACAATACAGGAAGCTTTGGGAAACACGATTTGACCAACTGGACAAACTATTATCAAAAAATAAAAAACAAAAAAAATGACAGACAATTTGCAATTTGATTTTACGGTGGACAAATCAAAGAAGATGGTCTACATCACCAGGGAATTTGATGCTGAACAATCATTGGTTTGGGATGCTTTTACAAAGGCCGAACTGCTTGACCAATGGTTGCCGCCAAAACCATTAACAGCCAAAACGAAATACCAGGATTTTAGAGTAGGAGGTAAAAGGTTTTACGCGATGATAATGCCCGATGGACAAGAACGCTGGGCATTACAGACCTACACTTCCATTACCCCGATCACCAATTTTAAAATGTTCAACACGTTTGCCGACAAGGACGAAAACCCTGATCCTTACGGTTCAGATTGGGATCATACATTCAGTGAAGAAAACGGTAAGACTACTGTGCACATCTCTATCTACAATGAATCACTTGAAAGAATGGAGGCGATCCTCGAAGGCTTCACCCAAGGAATGAAGATGTCGTTGAGCAATTTGGAAGAATTATTGGCGAAATTAAAACAATAACACTCGCAAATTATCACTGCGAACCTGCAAAATATCTGATCAGACAATGGTAGAAGTTTTTAAAACGAATGTTCAAAGGAAGGCGCAAAGTAAGATGCTGTTGGGCATCTTATCAAAAGCCTTTCCATCGTTCCAGATTAATTTTGATCTTTTGGATTGCGATAAAGTGTTGCGCGTTGAAGGAGATAATATGCAGGTTTCGCGGATAATGATGCTTGTTAAGAAATATGGATTCAGGTGCGAGTTGCTGGAAGGAAAAAGAGAAATGTGAAAATTTGAAAATGTGAAAATTCGAAAATGAGGGTTCTGTCCTGGTAAAGTATTTTACAGCAACAATTGGTTGTCTTCAGTTTTAAAATGGCTTATGTAAATTACCTTATTTAAAATTTGGAATATGAACGTAAAGCAAGAAGTTAAATCTTTTATCGCTAATCAAGAGGAACCAAAACGCAGTGAAATGGAAGAGCTGCACCGGCGCATTCTTCAACTGATGCCGGGATGCAAATTATGGTATGACAACGGAAGGAACGCCGATAATAAAGTTGTTGCCAATCCAACAATCGGGTATGGAAGCCGCACAATAAAGTATGCGAACGGGAGGGCCAGGGAGTTTTTTCAAATTGGTATGAGCGCCAACACCACCGGCATTTCCATCTATATCCTTGGCATAAAAGATAAGAGTTACTTAGCCATAACCCATGCAAAGAAATTAGGAAAAGCAAGCGTTACAGGGTATTGCATTCGGTTTAAAACGATCAGGGACATAAACGTTGAAGCATTGGAAGAAGCGGTAAAGGATGGGATAAAGGTTGCAGAAGGAGAGGGGAATATTGCTCAAAATAATTTTACACTTTAACTCTCTTCCTGAGTCATCAGTTTCGCTTTTCATTTTTGCGCTAATCTTTATATTCTTTTTATTAAAAAAGAAAATAATAAATTGACCTTTTTGTTTTTTCACTGCCCTGAATGCTTTTCAAAAAAGCCGGTTTGATTCTGTTGATCTTTACTCATGCAATCCTGAAAAGTTTATATAATATTGTATCAGTGCCCAGGCGGCAGATATTTGATTTGAAAAAGACAACACCAATCATTGAACAAAAATGACTATATGAGAAAAATAATTTCATTTATGCACATGTCGCTTGACGGCTTTGTAGCAGGACCGAATGGAGAAATGAACTGGATCAAGGTTGATGAACAGATCTTTGATTACGTAGGCAAACGGATAAGCAAAGGCGATACTGCTTTATACGGCCGTGTAACTTATGAGATGATGCAAAGTTACTGGCCAACAGCAGGAGACAAGCCTGGTGCAAGCAAACACGACATTGAACATTCAAAGTGGTATAAGCAGATTCACAAAATTGTTTTATCAAAAACAATGAACGAATCAGACCTGGCCAACACAACCATCATCAGCGACAACTTTGCAGAGAGGATCAAAGAAATAAAGCAATCGGCCAATGGTAGTGAAGAGATCTTGCTTTTCGGTAGCCCGACAGCAACACATTCACTGATGCAACAGGATTTAATTGACGGCTACTGGATATTTTTGAATCCAATAATCCTTGGAGAAGGCATTCCACTGTTTGAAGATATCCAGGATAAAACAAAACTGAAATTGTTGAATACTCATCAATTTACCAACGGAGTGATTGAACTGAATTATATGGTGGAGAGGGAGAAGTAAAATTGAAGCTGTCTGAATCAGGATTTGCAGGATTAACAGATTCATCGAAATTAAATCTCATTCCACTTGGGTGTTATGCTAACAATACCACAGCGTTTTTTTATTCAAAGCTTCTCAAATGAATAAGGTAAACCTCATTGACAAATTTATCCAGTTTAATGATCATTGGTCACCGAAAATAGTTGGGGAACTGAATGGTCAGCAGGTAAAACTGGTGAAGTTTAAGGGCCCTTTTACGTGGCATCAACATGAGCATGAAGATGAAATGTTTTATGTTGTTAAGGGCAATTTCACCATGGAGTTCCGCGATAAGAATGTTCAGATCAATGAAGGAGAATTCATCATCGTCCCAAAAGGTGTGGAGCACAGGCCCAATGCTTCGGAAGAAGTGTGGGTAATGCTGTTTGAGCCGGCGACAACGCTTAACACGGGGAACCTGAAAAATGAATTTACAAAAGAGGAATTGGATATTATCTGATAAGATGAATTGCTTTCTTATCTAATTAAAAAATCTTCAATAAAAATTCGTTTACTCTAATGTCTTGATCAATTCGCCTTTTCCTTGCCTGGCAATTTTATTTTTCTGTACAGCGCCATCCTTCACCGCGAACATCGTCAGCAATGCAGAAAGAAACAATGACCCCGACATAAAAATATAGGATGCATCAAAACTGCCGGTAGTGCCATTCAGATAACCCACAAAATAAGATCCGAGGAATGAGCCCAACGCGCCAAAACTATTGATCAATGCAATCGCACCGCCGGAAACATTTTGGGGTAAAACTTCTGTTATGATCGCGAAGAATGGTCCGTAAGGTGCATACATTGCACCACCGGCGATGACCAGCAAAATAAATGACAACCAGAAATTGGATGTGCCAAGCAGATAAGAACCGTAAAAGGCTATCGCTCCAATTAGCAGGAAAGGCCACACATAGATTTTCCTGTTCATTGTCCTATCAGAAAACCAGGAAGCAGTAAGCATAGCAATGATGGCGAGTAAATAAGGCACGGCAGAGAGCCATCCGGTTATTACCATATTCAGATCCCCGGCTTTTTTGAGCATATCGGGCAACCACAACACGAAGCCATAAACACCAATGCTCCAAAACGCATATTGAAGACTAAGCAAAACCACCACTTTCGATTTGAATGCTTGCTTATGATTTCTCACAGGTTTGATGCTTAGCTGTTCTGTTTGAAGAATTTCTTCCAAATTTATTTTTTCCGAATCGCTGAGCCATTTGGCATTTTTAGGTTTGTCTTCCACCAGGCGCCACCAGAAAAAAGCCCAGGCTATTGCAGGCAAACCTTCAAGAATAAACATCCAGCGCCAGCCCATTGAATTGACAAGGTAGCCTGACAGGATCGACATCCAAAGGATGGTAACAGGATTGCCGAGAATTAAAAAAGTATTGGCTCTTGAACGTTCGGTTTTTGTAAACCACCGGCTGAGGAAAATCAGCATTGCCGGCATGACGGCACTTTCAACAACTCCAAGCATAAATCGGATAACAATCAAAAGATTTACGTTATTGATCATTCCCGTAGCCATTGCCAGGAGTCCCCAAAAAAGGAGCGACCAGAAGATCAGCTTTTTGGCGCTTTTGTTAGCCGCATAAAGTGCGCCCGGAATCTGGAAGAAAAAATAACCAAGGAAAAACAGGGAACCCAAAAGTGAAGAAGTGGCTGCGGTGATGTTCAGGTCTTTTGCCATGCCTCCTGCGGAAGCAAAGCCAAAATTGGCGCGGTCTAGATAAGCGAGACTGTAAGTGATAAAAGCAATAGGTATCAACCGCATCCAACGCCTTTTGGCAACTGGTTTATTAGTGGCTAAATGCTTGTCTTCACTCATATTGCAAAATACTAAATCATTTTGAGGAGTGCTCACTTAATAGACAGCTGGGGAAGATCAGCAAGAATTTAAGCCAGTGGTCAAATAAATAGCTGAAATGAAGAATTTCATGAAATAGAAATCTTCAATAAAAGTGAGTTCACTACAATTTAAAAAGAGGAGCGGAACTCTTTATGCAAGGGTTCCGCAATATCTCCTGTTTTTTATGATTTATTCTTTACCCATCCCCCGAACCAAACCTACCACTGCGCCCGCAATTGCGGCCATCACTCCCAGGATCACGATGTCTGCCCAAACTCCTTTTATTGTCATGAGATTGGAAGTGCCATAGGAAGTGAAATCAAAAGAAGCAGCGAAAAGAATTCCCAAAATAGCGCCTGCAATAAGGCCTGAGCCAAGTGTTCTGATCTTAGCTTTGCCTGCCACATACGATAGTATAAAGCCGAACAACAAATTGCCTAAAATCAGCGCCCACCAAACGAACTGGTCCATTTGCCGGGAGACGCCGGTGGCTGAACCGGCATTTTTAGAAAAAAAATCTGAGAAGAGCATTCCATAGAACAGGTAGCCGAGTAAAAAGAAGGCGACTCCGCCAGCGATGCCGCCAAGGAAGAATTTTTTTGCGTTCATAAAATTTATATTTTGGTTAAAAGAAACGTTTTTGAAACTCATCGTTCAAACGTTCTTCATAGACCCGCCATCAAGCTTTCATTAAGACAAAAACCAGGGTAAGAAATTAAGCTAACTTTTAAGCAGTTGGGAGATAAGTTTGCAAGAGGTAACGGCAACTTAAGAATCGATTCGTTGCAGCGATTTCAATTTTACTATAAATATAAACTTTATTATTATTTTTTACTTTCTTCCAAAGTAAAATTTTAATGAAGCTTATCCTTCTCCCTTCCCGATCTTTTTATAAAAATAAATACCATCTGCCTGCGTAACAGGAGTTATGGTCAAATCGTTGATGCAGACATTGGGTGGAAGGGAAGCACAGTAAAATATTGCATCTGCAACATCGCGGCCGCTTAACGGCACAAAACCATCATAAACTTTTGAAGCTTTTTCTTCATCGCCTTTGAAACGAACCAATGAAAATTCTGTTTCTACCGCCCCGGGCTTTACATTGGTAACTTTAATATGATGACGCAGCAAGTCCACACGCATCGTATGGCTTATGGCATCAACTGCGCTTTTGCTGGCACAATACACATTTCCTTTTTCGTACATCTCATCCCCGGCAACAGATCCGATATTGATCACGTGTCCCCGGTTTTTTTCTTTCATAAAAGGAAGTACGGCTCGGGTAACATACAGCAGGCCATTTACATTGGTGGACATCATCGTTTCCCAATCCTCAAGGTCGGCTTCATCAAAATAATCACGGCCTAACGCAAGTCCGGCGCTGTTGATCAATACATCTACCGATTTCCATTCATTGGGCAGCTCATTTATTATTTGAAACACTTCATCCTTTTGTTGCACATCCAGCGGCAGGCTTAATACTTCACATTGAGATTTTTCTTCCAACTCTTTTTTCAGTTCGTTTAATCTTTCTTTTCTTCTTCCGCTGATGATGAGCTTATCATCATTCTGCGCAAATTTTTCAGCGCATGCTTTTCCAATTCCCGAAGTAGCACCTGTTATAAACACAATTCTTTTCATCTTGAGTATTATCTTTTTTTCTTTTATGCTTTGTCGTTAGTAAAACAGTAAAATAAAAATAAAGGTTATTTTTTTGTTTACTGCTTTTCTTCCATGGCAGATTCAACTTCCGCCAGTGCATCTTCCAATTCATCAGGAGATGCAATCACTTTCAGGTATTGATGAATATCTGAATAAAGAAAACCTTCATCTTTTGCTTTAAAAAGAAATTCGATCAGAGAATCATAAAATCCGGAAGTGTTGAGCACAAAGATTTTTTTGTTGTGAATATTTAGTTGGTTCCATGTAAGCATTTCAAAAAATTCATCCATCGTTCCGAAGCCGCCGGGCAAAACGAGCGCTGCATCACATTTTTCGTACAATAATCTTTTTCTTACATGCATGTCTTCCACTTCAATCATTTGGGTAACTCCCTTATGCTGATGTTCGGGCACAGCGAGAAAGGCCGGCATGATCCCCACCACTTTACCATCATTTTCCAAAACTGAATTCGCTACTGCACCCATGATTCCTTTGTTGCCGCCGCCATAAATGAGGGTGATATTTTTTTGTGCAACCAATCTTCCAATTTCTTTTGCATGCGCACAAAACAAAGGATCGCCTCCATCTTTGGAACCACAAAACACAGTTAAGGATTGAATTGACATATTTTTATTTATTTTCGGCAAAATTCAAAATTAAAAAAATAGAAATCCAAAATCATTTTTAATCTTTCGAACAAAGAACTATGTCCCCATCCGTGCTGCTTTCTTTTATCATCGGCTATTTCCTGGTGTTGATATTGATCTCTTATCTCACTTCGAAAAAGTCACACGATAACGAAACTTTTTTTATTGCCAACCGTTCATCAAAATGGTATTTGGTTGCATTTGGTATGATCGGTACTGCACTAAGCGGTGTAACTTTTATTTCTGTGCCCGGTGAAGTGGGAAACCTTGCCGGATCACAATTTCGGTATTTCCAGTTTGTGTTGGGAAATGCAGTAGGTTATTTTATGGTAGCGTTTATTTTGTTGCCGTTGTATTATCGCATGCATTTGATCTCGATCTATGAAGTTATAGAAAGAACGTTGGGAAAGGTAAGCCATAAGACAGCTGCTGCCATTTTCCTTGTTTCAAGAGTTATTGGTTCTGCTTTCAGGTTGTATCTCGTTGCCATCGTTTTGCAGCGATTCATTTTTGATGAAATGGGCGTTCCATTTTGGCTGACGATCGTTATTTGCCTTTTGCTGATCTGGGGATATACGTACCGCGGCGGATTGAAAACGATTATCATCACCGACTCCTTGCAAACAGTGTTTTTGGTAACTTCTGTTTTTCTTTCGATTTATTTTATCTGTCACAGTTTGCATTTTAATATCAGTCAGGCTTTTCATGCGGTGAAGGACAGCCATTATTCGAAAATGTTTTTCATGGATAATTTTGTAACCAACAAATTCCATTTTACGAAGCAATTCATCGGTGGCATTTTTGTAACCATTGGTATGTTTGGCCTCGACCAGGATCTGATGCAAAAGAACCTGAGTTGTAAAAACCTGAAAGACGCCCAGAAAAACATGCTAAGTTTCACATTCATTTTTGTGATCATCAATTTGTTTTTCCTGAGTGTGGGCGCATTGCTCTACATCTATGCACATCGTGAAGGCATTGCAATTCCAATTGATGCAGCAACCGGCCAACCCAGAACGGATTATCTTTTCCCGGAAATTGCCTTGAACCATTTCAAAGGTGTGCCCGCGGTTGTTTTCATGCTCGGATTAACCGCCGCCACTTTTGCCACAACTGATTCCGGCTTGACAGCGCTCACTACTTCTTTTTGTATCGACTTCCTCAATTTTGACAAAAAGAAAAATCTTCATGAAAAGGAAAAAGAAAGAAAACGTACTTACGTGCACATTGTTTTTTCTTTGATCATTTTATTTGTGGTGCTGTTGTTCAATGCAGTTAATAATGCCGCTGTTGTCAGCGCGATATTCACGGTGGCTACTTATACATATGGCCCACTCATTGGTTTATTTGCCTTTGTCTTATTTGCCAAAAAAAGAAAAGTGATGGACAAAGCCACTCCTTACATTGCCATCATTGCGCCGATACTTTGCTTTTTTATCAGCAAATATTCTACGGTGCTTTTTGATGGTTACGTATTTGCCGAAGAATTGATCATTGTGAACGGACTTTTAACATTTATAGGTTTGTTGATCGTTTCGCGGAAAAAAACGGATGAAGAATTAACTTTGTCGCATGCCTGAAATAATAAGTGATAAAGTAAATGAATATGCCTCTCATTTTTCTGAACCGACAGATGACCTGTTGAAAGAAATTGAAGAGTTTACTTTAAAAAACCATCCTCATTCCAATATGCTCAGCGGCCACTGGCAGGGAAAGTTGTTGGAAATGCTGAGTAAAATGGTTCGTCCCAAGAGGATCCTTGAAGTAGGCACTTTTGTGGGTTACAGCGCTTTATGCCTGGCAAAAGGATTGCAACCCGGAGGTGAGTTACACACACTCGAAATGAGGGATGAAGATGCCGATACTGCCCAGAAATATTTTGCAAGATCTTCACAGGCTGATCAGATAATTTTACACCGTGGAAATGCATTAGAACTTATCCCTTCAATAAATGAAACCTGGGATTTGGTTTTTATCGATGCCGACAAAACCAATTATACCAATTATTATGAATTGGTTGTTCCGCGTGTTAGGCAGGGTGGCGTGATTTTGGCTGATAATGTTCTGTTTCATGGCGAAGTGTTGACCGAGAAGATCACAGGTAAAAATGCAATTGCCATCAACGCTTTTAACAAGCATGTGGGAGCAGATGATAGAACCCAGCAAGTGATCATAACAGTGAGGGATGGTTTGATGTTGATCATGAAAAAATAAAAATTTAAAGTAATTGTTCGTTTACTCATGAACCGCATTTTGATCATTATACTTTTTTCATTTTTTGGACTGCAGTCAATGGCGCAATATATGACTGCCGCAGAATACGTGCAGAAGTACAAAGACCTTGCGATTGAAGAAATGAAAAGAATGGGCGTTCCCGCAGCAATTACACTGGCGCAGGGATTGCTCGAAACAGAAAATGGCAACAGCGATCTTTTGAAAGAATCCAATAATCATTTTGGCATCAAGTGTAAAAGCACCTGGACTTCAGAAGTGGTTTATCATGATGATGATGCGCGCGGCGAATGTTTCAGGAAATACAAAACAGCTGAAGATTCTTACCGTGATCATTCCAACTTTTTAAGAGGTAATACCCGATATGCGTTTTTATTTAAGCTTGATCCTTCGGATTACAAGGCATGGGCATATGGTTTGAAAAGAGCAGGTTACGCTACCAACCCACGATATCCGCAGATCCTTATTAAATATATTGAAGACAATAACCTGGAACAATATACAGATGAAGCGTTGGGTGAAGTTCCTCATTTTGATGACGCAAAATATGTTGACGATACCGAAAACCAGGAGCAATCTGATGTAGCAAGTATCGATCCTGTTCCCGATCATCCCGTGGATATGACGATCAATGGTTCAAAAGCTTTGTGGGTAGCAAAAGGCACTTCGCTTTTGGCGATTGCTACTGAACACAATATCAACCTTGAAAAATTGTTGGCAATGAACGACCTTGATAATGATGGCCTATTGCAGAAAGATCAGTATATTTTTCTTGAAAAAAAGCACAAGGAAGGTTCCCAGGATGTTTGCGTTGTTCAGCCGAAGGAAACACTTTACGACATTTCACAGAAATATGGGGTGATACTGCAAAATCTTTATGAGTATAATAATTTAACCGCTGACGATTATTTGGTAGCGGGAACGAAGATATTATTGCGTCCAGGTGTTCAATTGAACCAGGTGGCGTCTACGGGCGACAAACCAACAGTTATTCCTGTAAAAAATAATGAAACCACTCAAGCGGCTCCGGATCGTATTTCGCATTTTGTTCATCATGGAGAAACGCTCTACGGCATTTCGAAAAAATATGGTGTTACCGTTGAAGAATTAAAAAAATGGAATCACCTCAGAAGTAATAATCTTCAGCCGGGGCAGCGACTTATCATTTTAAAATAATTTATGGCCAGTTTAAAAGTTCATGACAAGGAATTTGTTCCTTATATTGGTGCACCGGAAATTGAAAAGGAAGTAAACAGGGTTGCGGAAGAGATCAATAAAGATTACCAGGGGAAAAAGCCTTTGTTCATCGCGATTCTAAATGGTGCATTCATCTTTGCTGCTGATCTATTCAAAAAAATAGATGTGGATGCAGAAATTTGTTTTATCAAACTTGCTTCTTATAAAGGGGTTAAATCAACCGGGAAGGTAATAACAGCAATTGGCCTCGACACTGAAATTTATAACCGCGATGTGATCATCGTGGAAGATATTGTTGATACAGGCAAAACTTTGTCGCAGTTTTTGCCTACACTCGAACATCAACATCCTGCTTCATTAAAAATTGTGGCGTTATTGCACAAGCCTTCTGCGACTGTTCACAAAATAAACATCGACTATCTCGGATTTACAATTCCCGATAAATTTGTTTTGGGTTACGGGCTGGATTATGACGGCCTTGGAAGAAATGCAAAAGAGATTTACCAATTGGTGTAAATTGCTGTTGAAAGCCTGAATGGTTTGTAAAAAGACCTTATCTTTCTGATGTTTCATGAAAAAGGTGTTTACCATATTAACGGCATTCTTTTTTGTACATCAAACATTTGCTCAATATTACATAAGGGGAGAAGTGCGCGATGAACAGGGAAATGCTTTGCAAAATGTAAAGATCTACATGCCGGAAAGCAATGCTCTTTATTCAAGTGGGGTTTCCGGTGGCTTTGGTATTCCTACGAGAAATGTCACCGACTCATTGGTCTTCAGCCTTGATGGGTATCTTACAAAAGGTGTCCGAATCAAAACAAGCGAATACCAAAACATTATTTTGCAGGTGCTTCCCATGGCCTATCGGCCCGCGAAACAAAAATTAGTTTCACTCACTACCGGTTCAGAAGGAAATATATTTCCCCTTTCTTATTATGAAAATGAAAGCTACAGCAATTTGGCTGAGAACGATTTTGTAAAAGCAACGGCACAAACGCGGACAGAATTTTCAATGCGCATTGACAAGGCTTCTTACAGTAATGTGCGCAGGTTTATCAACCAGGGAACGCCTGTTCCTGTAGATGCAGTCAGGATAGACGAGATGTTGAATTATTTCAATTTTAATTACAAAGAACCCGAAGGAGAAAATGTTTTTCGTGTAGAGACGAATGTTAGTGATTGCCCGTGGAACAATAAACACCGTTTGTTGTTTTTGAATTTGTCGGCGCGAAAGTTAAATCTTGATCATGTGCCGCCTTCCAATCTTGTTTTCCTGATCGATGTTTCGGGAAGTATGGATCTTCCAAACCGTTTGCCTTTATTAAAACAAGCTTTTCAATTGTTGGTAAAAAATCTTCGAAAGCAGGATACCGTTTCGATCGTAACTTATGGAGGAACTGTAGGTCTCTGGCTGGAACCAACCGGTGGTGCGCACAAGTTAAGAATTACTAAATCAATTGAAGCCTTGACCGCTTCCGGTGATACGCCGGGAGAAGCAGCCATAAAAACTGCCTATAAAGTAGCCGAGAATTCATTTATAAAAGGTGGGAACAACAGGATCATTTTGGCCACGGACGGCGATTTTAATGTGGGCCAAAACAGTGAAGCCGACCTGGAAGATTTAATTTCAAAGGAAAAACAATCAGGCGTTTATCTTACGTGTCTTGGAGTTGGGATGGGCAACTATAAAGATTCTAAAATTGAAGTTTTATCAAAAAAAGGCAATGGCAATTTTGCGTACATTGATGATTTGAGAGAAGCAGAAAAGGTGTTGGTAACGGAATTTACCCAAACCCTTTATTCCGTTGCAAGTAATGTTTATGTAAACGCAGTTTTTGATTCTGCCTACGTGAATGAATATCGGCTGATAGGTTACGACAACAAAAAAAGCATTATTGCCGAAAATAATTATGAATTGGAAGGAGGTGAAATAGGTTCCGGCTCAGGAAATACTGTGATCATTGAATATCTGCCCACAAAGCTCGATTCGATTGCCAGTAAACCAATAAATATTGCCGATTTTCAAATTCACTACCGGGTTCCAAACGATAGTAGTGAAAAGGTGATGAACTATTCCTGTCCGGATAATTATGTCCCATTCGATTCATTGAATAAAGATCTTCGTTTTGCTACAGCAGTAGCCATGTTTGGCCTAAAATTGAGAGCCTCGAAATATTTTCCGAAGAATTTGGATTGGGAGGTGATTAAGAATATCGCGCAGCCAGCTTTATCTCCCGAAAATTTTCTTGAAACAGAATTTTTGGAATCAGTAGATAAGGCGAATGGCGTTTATGACCAAAAAAAGAAAAAAGGTTTTTGGAGAAGGAATAAAAACTAATCTCATAAACGGATCTTCACTTTGAATTTTTTTTAATATCAATCTTTGGTTGCAATTTTGCAATTCCTTTCTCTATCTATAAAACAAAAATCTTTTTTATGAATGTAATTCCTTTTTTGATCAAAGAACTTGAGCAGGAAGCTAAGACCACGCGCAAATTTTTGAAGTTGGTAAGTCCTGATAAATTCCAATGGAAGCCCCATGAAAAAAGTATGGATATGAAACGTCTTTGCGTGCACATTGCTGAATTGCCTGCATGGATTGATTTGGCCGTGAATACTGATGGAATTGATTTTGCGGCGGGTGATTATAAGCCAACACATGTGAGCAGCACGCAGGATCTGCTTGATTTGCTTGATCGTTCGGAAAAGAAAGCACTGGATGCTTTGCAGTCGGTTTCTGATGAGGATCTTTTGAAGACATGGACAATAAAGAACGGTGATCAACTTTTGAGTGCGATGACCAAATACGAAGCGATTCGTCATTCATATAGTCAAACAACCCATCATCGTGCCCAGCTTGGAGTTTACCTTCGTTTGCTCGACATCCCGATTCCCGGAAGTTATGGGCCAAGTGCAGATGAGCCGAATTTTTAGCTTTTACAAATGCAGGAAAATATTTCCATCTTCTTCGGTCAGGTGGAAAGTCTTAATGTTATCTCTTGCCGGGCCTGCTTTTACCTGCCCGGTTTTTACATCAAATTGTGAACCGTGCCAGGGGCATTGAACCGTGCCACAAATCATAGCACCGCCCGCGAGTGAGCCGCCCCTGTGTGTACAATGATCCTGGAAAGCGACATACCCCTCATCAGTTCTGCCCACAACAATTCTTTTGTCGCCAATGTGGAGCAATTTCATTTGATCTGTTTTCAATTCATCAACGGAAGCTACTTTTATTTTCTCAGTCCTTTCATGCCTTTCTTCTTTCCATTTTCCCGCATGCGCATAACGCGGATTCACTGCAATTTGGTTCCTGTAAATAAGGGTAGAACCAAGCCAACCGGCAATAACAACCAACACCACTCCGGCGCCTTCCAATACAATAATCAGTATTTCCCCGGGATTTGCATTGGTCCGAAGAATAAGGGCAATGGTAAAAAGGATGATGTGCGAAACATTGATCAAGCCATGTTTAGCGCCTCTTTTTTTAGCGGAGCTTTTTGGAGGCACAGTGAATAGATAATCAATGAATCCAGGGATTGCTGCCAGGATTCCCATAACAATTCCTGCAACTTCGAGATAATAGCCCGTAGTCCAAAAACTGCCGTTTCCTGAAATAGCAGCAATAAGATCGCTGACGAACGTTCCAAAAAAGAAGGCGATTGGAAAAGAAACAAGGATTGGGTGAATGGGATGGCTTTTGATACTTGCTTTGCTTCGCATGGCGTTTTTTTAATTCAGACACCACAATAATCTTTCCATTTATGGCACAAATTTTAATGATGAGAATCAGTGTTTTGGGCAAAAAGACGCACGAATTAAAATTTAATTTTGTAATCAAAAAGTTAGCTGGAATTTTTGAATTGATTTTAAACAATTAAAATTGATGATCATGGCAGAAGAAAATATAATTGAAAACCTGGCAACAAGCTTCGGGCAGAACGCTTCAGTAAAAAATGTATTTGGCGAACCGGTGAGAGTTGGCGATAAAACCATAATTCCCGTGGCAAGATTAGCTTACGGATTTGGTGGCGGCTTCGGACAGGGAAGGAAGAAAGTAAAAAATGAAGCAGCGGAAGGCGAAAATGAAAATGGATCACCAGTTGGAAAAGGTGCCGGTGGGGGAGGTGGATTCAATGCAGTTGCAAAAGGTATTTATGAAATTACGCCAACCTGCACAAGGTTTATTCCTGCAAATCCGGCCAGGAAAATACTGACAGGCATAGTGATCGGATATTTCTTAAAAAAGTTTTTTTTCTCTCATAAGAAGAAATAAAAATTCGCGAATTCAGAAGTCGTATTCCTGGTAGAGTTTTTTACCAGCGTATATGGATTGCATATTCCAACCATCATTTTCGAGCATGCCTAATAGTAGTTTGCGCCGGAATTTTAATTGCTCAATATTTAAGTCAATTTTCTCACTGTTGTCTTTCAAAGGGATTTGTTCTTTTAATAATTTTTCTATCTCAAGTGGGCAGGGATTATTTTTACTTTGATGAATGTGTGCTTTTTGCAAAGTGGCAAGAAATTCAGTAATCGCATAACGCAATGAATAGATCTCAAATTTGGAAGGCAACAATTCTTCAGGTTTGTACAAAAGCAAAATGGTTAGCGCCTCATCAAGGTCGGCAAGATTTACACTAAAGGATTCGCTGATTAGATTTGAATGAAAATTATGAAGTACAGGATAGGCAGTATGTTGCTGTGAAACTTCGAGTATGAGATTAGTAAGTTCTGTAAAATTGTTGGTTATCCGTGAAAAGTCGTGCCCGTTCCATGCATTTAAAAGAATTTTTTCCGGCGAAGAACCCAAAGAATGAATAAAACAGCTTACTTTTCTTTTTTGTATTTCACCTGCTGAAACAGACAGCAGATAACTAACAATTGTTGAGATCATAATAAATCCTGAAAAAGAAATAAAGGAAGTATAAACCATCCATCCGTTTCCGTTTGGCCCAAAATCCCCCAAACCTAAAGTTGAAAGAATGTATCCAACAAAATAGAATTTTTCAATGGGTGTAGCGGGCATGTTGTTCGCGGTGGATACAACTGAATCAAGTTGAGAAGCATAAATGAGTGTATTTCCAAACCAAAAAAGGAAAACCCATGCAAGTAAAAAAATGATCAGCGTAAAGATTCCCGCATAATTCATTACTTTCCTGCTTCCTTTTCCATCCGCAAGCCAGTAAAAGAATTTCCAAACCCAGTGCAACAACCTTTGTGTAAAAAATCTTGAACCTCTTGGTGCAAGTGTGGAAATAAATACATTGACCAATACAAAGGCAACAATGAATACGCCGGCCGCAAAAAATAGATAATTCATTCTTCTTAAAAATATTGTTCCTCAAAGGACAATTCATTTACATCAAAAAGAATGCAATAAAAATTTTTAGTTTCTGTAAAAAGAAAAAAATCAGTTAATTGTTTGTTTACTCCTAAGAAGGTTTAAAGTTGTTGCAGCAACTTATTTGCAAAATTTACATAATCTGCATTGCCCGCTTCCTTCGCCAGTTCTATCGTTTTAGTGGCAGTTTCTCTTGCGCCTTTTTTATCGCCAAGTGCTTGTTGGATCCGGGCTTTTTGCAAAAACATGAAATAAGCTTTTGGATTCTGCTCTGTGGCTTTGTTAATGTATTCAAGCGCCTTTTGATAATTTTTATCATAGTCATAATAAAAATTAGCTGCCTGGTAATAAGGAGGATTGTTGCTTTGCAATGCAGTTTCTATTTCTTGTCTTATCCGCTCTTTGATATTAGTTGTGATTGGAATGGCAACGTCAGTGTTGGCCCATTTTAAGTGCAATTCACAACTTTCATTTTTAAGATCTGTGAATTGCATTGTAAAAGTTTCGATCTTTTGTTTGTGCAAAACAACAGGCGCTTTATAATGAAGAATATCGTCATTTGTAGTAAACCCTTCCTGGCCGGGATAAGCATTTCCTTTACTCAATACAATATCCCAATTTTCTTTTCCGGGAATTGTATAGATCACATAAGAACCGCTATCTAAATCTTTTCCACCCACATTCACTTTATCGGTGAAATGAATTTTTGTTGCTGCGTTTGCGCCGGTACGCCAGGGTTTTCCGAGGGGAACCAGCTCAGAATTAGTTCCGAATACCTTTCGTCCTTTTATTCCCGGGCGGCTGTAGGTTAATTCAATTTTTCCCAAACCAAAATCCTGGATAATCGTCTGTGTGGGACTTGGAGCCGGCATATTCACCTGCGCATTGACAGGAAAATAAATTGTTACAAAAGCGATGGAAATTATTAATGATTTTTTCATAATTCAAAATGTTTGTTACAAACTTACTTCTATTATTAGAAATATTTCTTATCCGATTTAATTCTCTTTTGATTCGAAAAGCAGCGGCACAGCAATTGCTTAAAAAAATTTATCAAAATGAAATCACTCGTACATAAACTACTTAAATCTTTAACCGAAAAAAAGCTGACACTGGCATTTGCCGAAAGTGTTACTTGTGGCCTTGCTGTGCACGAACTAAATCTTACACCCGGCACTTCAGAAGTTTTGCTGGGAGGTGTGGTTTGTTACAATGAAAATGTGAAAACGGATTTGTTGAAAGTGGACAAGGAATTAATTCAAAAATTCACTGCGGAATCGCAGGAAGTGACGGATGCAATGGCGAAAAATCTTCCACAATTAATCAATGCGGATATATGTGTCGCCATTACAGGATTGAATGCCGATGGGGGAAGTGAAACCCCTGAAAAGCCGGTGGGCACAGTTTTCTTTTCTTTGCTTTATAAAGGAAAACTGTTGAGAGAAAGAAAGTTATTTAAAGGCTCACCAATGGCCATAAAGAAAAAGGCTTGCAAAGAAGCGTATTTGTTAATTCTAAAATTAGCAGGAGAATAATGGCATGGTATTGTATTGCTCTTTGAGTAATTGTTCACCCTAAAATCATTTTAAAATGGATAATAATAATGAAAAAGTAATTGATGTTTTAAACGATCTGGTTCAAATCAATAATGACAGAATTGATGGATACCAAAAAGCAATTGAAGATTCTAAATCCGAAGGAGAGTATGATGATTTGTTTTCAAGAATGATCGAGCAAAGCACCAAATACAAGGAGCAACTTATTAATGAGATCAATACGCTGGGCGGAAAAGCAGACAGGAACAGTAATACAGGTTCGGGAAAAGTTTATCACGTGTGGATGGATGTAAAATCCAGTTTGCAAGGCAAGACTGATAAATCTGCACTTCAATTGTCGGAGTTCGGGGAAGATGCCGCTCAAAAGGCTTACAAGGAAGCACTTCAGACAGATAATCTTCCTGCTTCAACAAGGGAACTGATCATCAATCAGAAGGAGCATTTGAAAGAATCCCATGACACTATCAAGAGGAAAAGAGATATGCAGGAAGCGCATTCTTAAGTCAGCGTTGTTCAATAAAAAAACCGTCTCGAAAAAGGGACGGTTTTTTTATGCTTGAGAAAAAATTATACGGTTACTGTATCATTGGGTATTGTTTCATTTCTGAAAACAACCATTCCATCAAAGACATCTACGAGCACCGGTTTGGTTTTATCTATTGTTCCACTGAGTAGTTTTTTACTCAATTGGTTTACAATTTGTTTTTGGATCAAACGCTTCAATGGCCTTGCTCCAAATTGCGGATCAAAACCGAATTCGGCCAAATAATCAAGCGCGTAATCCGTAAATTCAAGTACGACGCCACTTTTAGCCAATTGTTCTTTCAGATCGTTTAATTGGATCCTGATGATCTCTTTGATGTCTTCAATCATCAGCGGCTGGAACATGATCACTTCATCAATGCGGTTTAAAAATTCCGGCCTGATGGTTTGCCTCAACAAATCCATCACCTGGCGTTTGGTATTTTCAACTACCTCTTCCTTGTTTTCAGGATTTATATTTTCAAAGGCAGTTTGTATTAACTGACTGCCCATGTTGCTTGTCATGATGATGATGGTATTTTTGAAATTAACCACCCGGCCTTTATTGTCTGTAAGCCTTCCATCATCAAGCACCTGCAATAATATATTGAAGACATCCGGATGCGCCTTTTCAATTTCATCCAAAAGGATTACACTATAAGGTTTGCGTCTAACCGCTTCCGTTAGTTGACCACCTTCTTCATAACCAACGTATCCGGGAGGTGCACCAACCAGCCTGCTTACAGAATGTTTTTCCTGGTACTCACTCATGTCAATTCTCGTCATCATGCTGTCATCATCAAAAAGATATTGTGCCAGCGCTTTGGCCAATTCTGTTTTACCAACACCTGTTGTTCCAAGGAAAATGAAAGAACCAATTGGCTTGCGCGGATCATGCAAACCTGCGCTGCTCCTGCGAACTGCGTCTGCAACTGCTTCAATGGCTTCATCTTGCCCGATCACTCTTTTATGCAATTCATCTTCAAGATTGAGCAATTTTTCTTTTTCGCTCTGTAACATTTTATTCACGGGAATGCCTGTTGCTTTTGCAACACTTTCAGCTATATCTTCTGCGTCAACTTCTTCTTTTAAAAATCTCTTTTCACTGATCTCTTCCAACTGAACAGTATATTCGGCAATTAATTTTTCCTGTGTTTGCAGCTTACCATAGCGAATCTCAGCCACTTTACCATAATCGCCTTCACGCTCTGCTTTCTCTGCTGCCATTTTCAGATTTTCGATTTCTGCTTTTGCATTTTGCAGTTTGTCAACTAATTCTTTTTCCTGCTGCCACTTGGCTTTGAAAGTATCACGTTCTACAGAGAGATTGGAAATTTCAGTATTTAACTCTTTAAGTTTTGCATCATCTTTTTCTCTTTTGATTGCCTCTCTTTCAATTTCCAATTGACGGATCTGACGTTCAAGATTGTCGAGTTCTTCGGGCATTGAATTCATTTCCAATCTGAGTTTAGCTGCACTTTCATCAATCAGGTCGATTGCTTTATCCGGCAAGAAACGGTCGGTTATATACCGATTCGATAATTCAACGGCCGCAATAATTGCTTCGTCTTTTATCCGCACGTGGTGATGTGTTTCGTAACGATCTTTCAATCCACGAAGAATTGAAATAGCATCTTCCACGCTCGGTTCATCCACCATTACTTTTTGAAATCTTCTTTCAAGTGCTTTATCTTTTTCAAAGAATTTTTGGTATTCATTTAGGGTGGTAGCACCAATTGCTCTAAGTTCTCCACGAGCCAAAGCAGGTTTCAAAATGTTGGCTGCATCCATCGCACCTTCTCCGCCGCCGGCTCCGACGAGCGTATGAATTTCGTCAATGAACATTACGATTTCTCCTTCACTTTCTCCCACTTCTTTGATCACTGATTTTAGTCTTTCTTCAAACTCGCCTTTGTATTTGGCACCAGCGATCAACAAGCCCATATCCAAAGCGTAAATGATCTTTGATTTTAGATTTTCCGGTACGTCGCCGCTGATGATCCGAATCGCCAAACCTTCTACTATAGCGGTTTTACCAACACCAGGTTCACCGACAAGTATGGGGTTGTTTTTAGTTCTTCTTGATAAAATGTGAAGCGTTCTTCTTATCTCTTCGTCACGTCCAATGACAGGATCAAGCTTATTGCTCCTGGCTAATTCGTTTAAGTTTTTTGCGTACTTGTTAAGCGCGTTAAATTGGGTTTCTGAAGTTTGTGACGAAACGGTAGAACCTTTTTTCAAGTCTTTGATTGCCGCAATAAGACCTTTTTCTGTTAGGCCAGCATCTTTCAAAATCTTTGCTGCATTATCATTTCCCTGCACGATCGCAAGCAGCAAATGTTCGACACTCACAAACTCATCGTTAAAAGTTTTTAATGATGCAGCAGCGCGCAACATTACGTTATTCATATCACGGCTGATAACCTGCGCTGGTTCGCCAGCTTCCATCTTCGGAAGTTTTTTTATGCTCTCATCAACTTTGCTCTCAACAAAATTTACGTTTACGTTATTTTTCTTCAAAAGAAAATCTACAGGACTATCTTCATCTGTAAGCAACGCTTTCAACAAATGCTCAGTTTCTATATTGGGATTCCTGTCATTGAAAGCAAGTTGCTGTGCTTTTTGAATGATCTCCTGTGATTTTATCGTTAAGTTTCCTGGATTCATACTTTACCTGTTTTTATAAATTTAATCTTAAAGCACAAATATTAATCCAACTCGAAAAGTCGAAATAATGTCACATTCATATATGTTCAACTGCCTGAAATTCAGTGTCACACTTGTTTTTGTGCTAATTTAACAGGTTTCTTCTAAAATTAATTTTCAGCGTGAATAAGAAGACCGATAACATTATGTTGGGGCAAAGAAAGTATTTTTGCAACGCTTTATGATCCCTTTTTCAGAACATACTTCCTTTGTGAAAAAGACCGCAGCCCAATTGGGTTTTGATTATTGTGGAATTGCCAAAGCAGAACGTTTGGATGAAGATGCAAAAAGACTTGAATCCTGGTTGAACAAGGGTTTTAACGGAACGATGGATTATATGAACCGCTATTTTGATCTGAGGATTGATCCTTGCAAATTGGTTCCGGGTGCTAAATCAGTAATTACTTTATTGATTAATTATTTTCCTTCTGAGCGGCAAAATCCTGCAGCTCCTAAAGTTTCCAAATATGCTTTTGGCAAAGATTATCACGAAGTGATCAGGAGCAAACTGAAAACATTTTTGCAAATACTCCAGGAAAATATTGGAGAAATTCATGGTCGCGGATTTACAGATAGTGCACCTGTACTTGAAAGAAGTTGGGCTGTAAAAAGTGGCTTGGGCTGGGTTGGAAAAAATGGGAATCTCATCAATAAAAATTCCGGATCTTTTTTCTTCATCGCGACGCTCATAACCGATCTTGAACTTCACGCTGATGATCCTTTTGTAAAAGATTTTTGCGGCACTTGCACAAAGTGCATTCAGAGTTGCCCTACAGAAGCGATTCTTCCCGGTAAAGTGATTGACGGAAGTAAGTGTATTTCTTATTTTACAATTGAATTGAAAGATGCGCTGATCCCGGAGAAAATGAAAGGGAAGTTTGAGAATAATTTGTTTGGCTGTGATATTTGCCAGGACGTTTGCCCGTGGAATCGTTTTTCAAAACCTACCAATGAACCGGAATTCTCTCCTTTGCCACAGATCCTGGATTTTTCACAAAAAGATTGGGAAGAACTTACAGAAGAATCGTTTAAGGTCATCTTTAAAAACTCGCCGATAAAGAGAACAAAGTTAAAAGGGATAAAAAGAAATCTTCAATTTTTAGAGAGTAGCGAAAATAAAAAATCGCAGGATTAGTTGATTTACTGTTTTTTCTTTTCGTTTATACCTTACCGTTACTTCGAATAATTTTTAAGCTTTCTGTTTTATTACCTTTGAAACTTATTCTTAAAAAGTGAAAATGAACTTACAGGAAAAAGATAAAAAATACATCTGGCATCCTTATACGCACCAAAAAAGCATGATGCCTGCCGTTCCGATTGTGAAGGGAGAAAAATCTTTACTGATAGATGAAAACGGCAATAAATATATTGACGGGATAAGTAGCTGGTGGGTGAATATTCATGGGCATGGAAACAAATTCATTGCAAAAAAAATATATGAGCAAGCAAAGAAGTTAGAACAAGTAATATTCACAGCCTTCACACATGAGCCTGCGGTAGAACTGGCTGAAAAATTATTAACCGTTTTGCCAGGAAATTTTTCAAAAATATTTTATACCGATGATGGCTCTACAGCAACAGAAGTTGCTATTAAACTTTCTCTTCAATATTGGAAAAACGTAGGTAATAACAATCGGAGCAAAATTCTTGCTTTTCATAATTCTTATCATGGCGATACTTTTGGCGCCATGAGTGTGAGTGAACGGGGGATTTACACGGCTGCTTTCCAGGACAAACTGTTTGATGTCGTTTTTATTGACACGCCTGATGGAAATAATTTGAAACAGATAAAACATGAAATTGAAAAGCACAAAGATGAATTTGTTTGTTTTATTTATGAACCTTTGTTGCAGGGAGCTGAAGGCATGAAAATGTACGATGCCAGGGGATTGAATGAATTACTTCGATATTTAAAAGAAGAAAAAATTATTTGCATCGCTGATGAAGTTCTTACAGGCTTTTATCGAACCGGTAAATTTTTTGCCGGGGATTATATGGAAGAGAAAGCGGATATTATTTGTCTGAGTAAAGCACTCACCGGCGGCACAATGGCATTGGGTGTTACAGCCTGCACTCAGGAAATTTACGATGAATTTGTAAGCGATGATAAAACGAAAACACTTTTTCATGGGCATTCATTTACTGCGAATCCACTTGCTTGCGTTGCTGCAATAGCAAGTTTTGATTTGATTCAGAAGAAAGAGTGTTTAAAAGGAATTGAGAATATAATTTCCCATCATAAAAAATTCGCAAAGAATCTCCATAAGCTGGAAAAGAAAAATGTTATAAAAAATGTTCGTCAAACCGGGACTATTATTGCCTTGGAAATTTGCACGCACGATAAAGATGATTACTTAAATAAGGTTAGCCAAACTTTGACACCGTTTTGCATGAAAAGGGGAGTTTACCTGCGTTCTATGGGAAATACAATTTATGTGATGCCCCCTTATTGCATTACTTCCAAAGAATTAAGAAGGATATATTCTGTCATCTTTGATTTTATAAAAGAATATACAGGATGAGGGGAAATTAATTTTCAGCAGCAGTCTTTAAATCTCCTAACGCTGATTCATATTGGGAACCTGAAAATTTATCAAAGAAGATTCCTTCAATTCTTTTCCAGGGATACCAACCAAGGTCAATATTCACGTCCCAGGTTAGTTGGATTTGGTTGTTTTGTTTGGGTATCAGCAGAAAAACGTATCTGACTTTGGTTGATGAAGCAGATTCAACATTAATAGAAATTTTGTTATTGCTTGTGTCGGCAAGATTTAGAAGAATCGTTTTTCCTTGTTTGTCTTTTAAAGTAACGGAAGAAAGAACTTCTTTGCCTGCCTGATTTTTTAAAACTGTTACTGTTTCATCTTTGAACGCCGGGTACCATTTTTTCCATTCGTCAAAATTGACGATCTCCTTTTTTACTGCGTCATGAGAAGCATTTATCTCAACGGACTTTGAGACTGTTACTTTTGAAGGTAAAAGTAAAGCCAGCAGAAAAATGACGATGAAAACGCCGAGCAGGAAAATTATAAATCTGAAAAAAGACATTTTACTCCCATTTAAAAACTTTTACGGCGATTGCATACACCACAACGCCCCAAAGCAACAAGATAGCAATTTCCCATCTTTCGTCCCAAAGGTTGTTGCCTTCGAAAGCTACATCACGCAAGGCATTGTTCAGGTGAGTGAGCGGCATGATCTCAGCGACCCAACGAAGCCATTTTGGAAAAACATCAATTGAGAAAAATGTGCCGCCGATTAAAAATTGAGGAAGTGTAATAATGTTGGCAAAAGGAGGAATGGTGCTGTCGTTTTTAGCAAGTCCACTTACGATGAATCCCATTCCCATAAAGACCACAAGACCAATGAAACTTAAAATAAGCAACTCTATAAAGGTTTCAAATCCATTTACTAAAGTGAAATCAAAAAGATAACGGCCCGCAAGAATAATGACAATCGCAGTGAGCATTTGGAAAATTACCCGGCTAAGGCATTCTCCTAAAATAATAAAGGTTCGACTTATTGGTGTTGCAAAAAATCTTTTTAACACCAATGTGTTTCTTAAGTTAAAAAACATAAATGCTACGCCAAAAACTCCGGAGGCTAACAAGGAAAATCCAAGTTGTCCTGGTAAAATAAAATCTATCGGTTTGTATTTCCTTATCACAGAAATATCTCGCGGAAAATTGAAGTCAAATTTTGCAACCGCCGGTCTTCCCGGATATTTTTCATCGCTGAGGCGGTTGATTATACTTTCAACAAGTGCTTTGAATTGGGGCCACTGATCATTACTTGAAGTAGTACTCTTCAACGTAAAAATATAGGGAGGATTGTTTTGCGGATTTTTTTGAATATTAATAATGCCTGCAATTTTCCCGGTTTGAAGATCTTTATCCAATGATTTTTGATCAGGATAATTTTTTATCGTAACACCACGCGTATTTTCAATGGCTTGGTAAAGTTGGTTGGTGGTGTCAGCATTGGAAGCTACCGCGATCTTGTAACTTTTAAACATCCCATTGCCACCGATGAAGCCAAAAACGAGAATAAATACAAAAGGAAAAGCAAACCCGAAAACTACTGATGAAGGACTTCTAAAAAGAGCGTGCAGACTTGCTTTGGTGATTGCAAGCATCGCTCGCACCTGGCTATATTGTTTCATTTAGAAAGCTGAATTTAAAGGCGCAAAACTAATTGCCAAAAAATAAAAATTTAAAAATAATTTTTTTAACTTCGTCAAATGTCGTATATTGTACTGACAAATGACAAAGATGAAAAAAATAAAGAAGTATAAGCAAAATGAAGACCGTACGATGAAAGCTGCAGAAGCAGCGCCTTTATTTACTTATCAAAGAAAATCTTCTTCAACTAAAGATTTTACTTATAGTGATTTTAAAAAAATATCTGCAAAGGTAGACTTCACGCAAAAAGAATGGTCAGAGATTCTTCATATTTCTGAAAGAACTTTACAGAGGTACGCCCATGAAAATGGCAATTTCAGTAGCGGTGCAATTGACAGGCTCTTGCAAGTCGACAAAGTTATTCAGCGGGGTAAAGAGGTTTTTGGGTCATATCAAAAATTTAATAACTGGCTGCGCAGTGAGCCTTCTTTCTTAGAGGGACACTTGTCATTGCATTCATTGACTGGAATCGAAGGAATACACAATGTAATTTCACAACTTGGCAGGATAGAACACGGAATATTTGCATGATAGTTTACCGGATCACTAACGAGCGCTTTAAGGATGACATTTATGGAAAAGGCGCAGCTTTGTATGGAGGTCGGTGGAATTTTGCCGGAAGGCCGATGTTGTATACTTCACAATTTATTTCCCTTTGTATTTTAGAATCTCTTGTTCATTTGCAAAGAGGACAATTTCCGGATACACAATATCTTTTGCACATTGAAATTCCTGAAGGACTTTCGTCTTCTGAAATTACTTTCAATAGAATTAAAGACAGGTGGAAAACAGAAACTGAATACACTCAATTTTTAGGTGATGACTTTTTAAAAAACGAACAAAGTCTGATGCTTAAAGTTCCTTCCGTAGTTGTTCCTCAAGAGCATAATTTTTTATTGAATCCGATGCATAAAGACTTTAAGAAAACTAAAATCGTTTCTTCGGAATTATTGGAATTGGACAAGAGGCTAATGATAAAATGAGCATGAATAAATTATTTCTTATAACTGGTGGAAACTTAGCCGATCGCCAAAAGAATCTTGAATTGGCTCAAAAGCTGATTGAAGAGAGAATTGGGCCAATTGAAAAAAGTTCGAAAATATACGAAACAGAAGCGTGGGGCAATCGGGATCAACCTGCATTCTACAACCAGGTGCATATCGTAAAAACAAAACTTCCTTCGCGTAAAGTGCTTGAAGGAATTTTACAGATCGAACAAGAAATGGGAAGAAAAAGAACGGTGAAAAATGCGGCGAGAATTATTGATATTGATATCCTTTTTTACAATAACGATATAGTAAACGAACAAAATTTGCAAATTCCTCATCCGCATATTGCAGACAGGCGATTCGTTTTGTTGCCTTTGTCAGAATTGGCCCCGAAATTTGTTCATCCTGTTTTGAAAAGAACAATTGATGAATTGATATCCATCACGGGCGATCAACTAAAAGTGAAAGCATTGTCTTAAAAACCGGCTTCGTGCTTTGTTTTATAACTGCTTTTAAATAATAAGATTTCAGGTGTTATTTTTGAAAAAAAATCGGGAAGCTTAAACTATAGAATGAAATATAATTTCATAACGATCGAGGGAAATATTGGCGCCGGAAAAACAACGCTTGCGCATTTGCTGAGCAAACATTTTAATGCGCGCCTTATCCTTGAAGAGTTTGCAGAAAATCCATTTCTTCCCAAATTTTATGAAAACAGGGAACAGTACGCTTTTCCTCTTGAACTTTTTTTTATGGCAGAGCGTTATAAGCAACTAAAAGAATTGTTGCAATCGAAAGACCTGTTTCAGAATATTACGATCTCAGATTACCTGTTTACCAAATGCCTTTTGTTTGCCAAGGTCAATTTGCCCGAGCAGGAATTTTTGTTGTATCAAAAGTTGTTTGATATTATTAATCCACAATTGATACAACCTGATCTGTTGATCTATCTTCATGCACCGATCACGAAATTGAAGGAAAATATTAAAAAAAGAAACCGTAGTTATGAACAATCCATCGGTGCTGAATATCTTTTTTCTTTGCAGGAAATTTATACTTCATATATCCGCCAACACCAGGTGAAAACTTTGTTTATTGATGTATCAAACGCTGATTTTTTGGGAAATGAAAAACACCTTCAAACCGTATTGGATGCGCTCAACAAAGATTATGACAACGGACAAAATTATTTACTCCTGCCTTAATCAAAGAAACGCATGCCGCTAAAATCTGATCCCTTTGCTGCTGTAAGAGTAATTGAATACCGGAATTTAATGATCGGAAGGTTTGCTTTTATCATGGGATTAAGAATGATGGCAACGCTCATCGGCTGGTGGATTTATTTATTGACGAATGATCCATTTGCCATAGGCCTTGTTGGACTTTCGGAAGTTGTGCCGGCGCTTTCTCTTGCTTTGTATGCCGGCCATGTTATCGATCAAAGCGAAAAAAGAAAATTGCTTTTAAAAGGAGCTGCGCTTTATTTTGCCGCAGTCCTCTGTCTTATTTTTATTTCAACCAAATTCGTTTCAAATCATTTGACTAATCACACAATTGCTCTTTGGATCTATTTTGTGATTTTTTGCACCGGCGTTTTTCGTGCTTTTACAGGCCCGGTTTTCAGCGCTATAATTGCCTACATCGTTCCACGGGATGATTTGCAAAACGCAACAACATGGAGCCAGGGAACCTGGCTTACGGCATCCGTGACCGGTCACGCTACCGGGGGATTTTTGATCGCCATCTTCGGAATTACTTATACATTGGTGACTATCGCCTGCCTGATCTTTCTGGCGTTTTTGTTTTTGAAAAGATTAAAGCCCAAACCCGCTTCTGTTGTGAAAGGTGTAGTGCGCACATGGGAAAGTGTGAAAGAAGGATTGCGTTTTGTTTTTAAAACAAAAGAATTGCTTTCTTCCTTATCGCTCGATTTGTTCGCTGTTTTGTTTGGCGGAGCAGTTGCATTGATACCGATCTATGCAAGGGATATTTTGAAAGTCGGTTCTGAAGGTTTTGGTATCCTGAATGGTGCTTCTGATTTGGGCTCTATCTTAATCGTGATTATTCTGACTGTTTTTCCGGCAAGAAAAAACCAGGGCAAAAAATTTATTTTAGCGGTTGGTGGTTTTGGAGTTTGCATCATCGTTTTCGGACTTTCTAAAATATTTCTTCTTTCATTTGGCGCACTCATGATCTCCGGAATGCTTGATGGAATTAGTGTTGTTGTGAGAGGAACAATTACACAATTAAAAACACCGGATTATATGCGCGGCCGCGTGATGAGTGTGAACTCCATGTTTGTTAATTCGAGCAACGAACTTGGACAGTTTGAAAGTGGAATAACGGCCAAACTTATGGGAACAGTTCCTGCGGTTGTTTTTGGAGGAAGCATGACTTTACTCGTTGTGATTTTGACCTGGTTCAAATCGCCGACATTAAGAAAAATGGAATATTGAGTGTCGAAAATGCCTGAAATTTTTAAGTGCAATATTTTGGCAAGGTATTCGTTTTATCTATGGTTTTTTGGAAGGATCTTTTGAAAAAGAGATCTCTAACTTTCTGAAAATCACATGAATCCGGGTAAAATATCCATTGTTATCCATGACCCTAACAAAAATCGAAAACCTTTGAAAAATCATCTTTTGATTTTAGCCTTGCTTCTCACATTGAGCCCTATCTTGCGGGGCCAGGAGGTCATAAGGCAGGTTTCTTGCTCCAATCCAACTTTAAAAGAACAAGCCGATAGCATAAAACAGGAAATGGCATCACAAGGTTTTATCGTGGTAAGGGAAGCTTCCATGACAATGGAAAGTGGTTATGAAATGCCGGTTATCGTTCCACTTACCGAAGGCACCTGGTATGATTTTGCTTTTATTGGCGATCTTTCTTCGAAATTATATGAAGTAAGAATGTATGATTACAATGAAAAGCAGGTGGTTTACCAAAAACATTATGGAGATGGAATGGAAAGCAATGTTATCAATTTCTCTTACATTCCCAAATTCACAGAATATCATATGATAAAGCCAGTGCAGGTAAATAAAAAGAAAAAAGAAGACATCTGCGGTTACATCATCATGTTCAAAAAAGTGAAGCAATCTTAGTCATTTTCCTCCCGATAAAAAATCGTTTTATTTGTTTGGTCACTATCAGCTAAAAGATTGGCAAAGTCTTTTTATCTTTAACCGAACTCCAAAAACTACTTTATGCGAACATTATCAGCCGCCATTATTGGAATTGCTTTTATCATCGGACTTTTTATTGTTGGAAGAGCTTATAAATACAGATCGACAACAAAGGAAACCATCACAGTCACCGGTTCTGCTGAAAAAGATTTTGTAAGTGATTTGATCGTTTGGAAAGGCAGTTATTCACGCAGGTCAATGGATTTGAAATCAGCATATGCGCAATTGAAAGAAGATGAAGGAATGGTTAAAAAATATCTTTTGAGCAAAGGTGTCCAGGAAGATCAAATTGTTTTTTCTTCTATCGACATCATTAAAGAATATTCTTATCCAACCGATGCAAATGGTCGTTCGATCGGTCAACAATTTGCAGGATATAACCTTACGCAAAATGTGCGCATCGAATCACCGGAAGTGGACAAGATAAATGCAATCTCGCGTGAGGCAACCGAATTAATTCAACAGGGAATTGAATTTACTTCGCAACCACCATTATTTTATTATACCAAACTGACGCAAATAAAAATGGATTTGCTTGCTAAAGCGAGCGCCGACGGGAAAAAGAGAGCAGAGATCATCGCAAACAATTCAGGAAGTTCTTTAGGAAAATTAAAGAAAGCCAACCTGGGTGTTTTCCAGATCACCGGAAAAAATACAAATGAAGATTACAGTTACGGAGGCACTTTCAACACAACAAGTTTGAATAAAACCGGCTCGATTACAATAAGGATGGAATTTGCTGTGAATTGATTTGTTCCAAAACAGTGAACGAAGAAAAAGAAGGAGTTTTCTTTCTACAGAATCGTTTTCAATTCTTTTTTTACAAGATCTATGCTGACAAAGATTGTAATTGCCAGTAAAAATATTGCTGTCAGCCAAACACTCCAATGCAGTAAATAAGAAAGGTTTTGAGGATTTACGAATGACAATTGCATAAACAGGAACTGAAGAATTTCTGTTACGATCAATGAAATGGCAATGATGGTGATATAAACGGATAGCCACGTTTGAGCAACACTTTGTGCAAGCCACGAAGGGGAGTAACCTAAAGTTAGCAATAGACGAAGATTGTCTTTACTCTTCGCGATCATCAGGCGTAAATAAAATGAAAACAACATTATCGCGAGCACGATCACTAAAATTCCAAACACACCAAGCGCACTAACAATATTCTGCAAAATACTTTTGATGCGGCCGAACTTTATTTTTTCTTTATTTACATGATAATTCTGTTGGTCGAGATAGGAGATAAGTTTTGGATCATTTGCATCTCTTGTTTTGATATAAACGCGAGATGGATGCAAAGAGGTGTCCCGCATAAATTGAAAATTGCTCCAGTTCATAAATGATTGTGGCACCAGAAGCGAATTGATCCGATCGCTGAGTGCAACAATATTTCCTTTAAAATTTTGTGTGCCGTAAGGTCCGGAACATTCCAAAATAATATTCACCGAAGAAATAGTTTTTGGCGAAAGTTGTGGTAATCCCTGCGCTGGTGCAAACACATTATACATTTCAAGAAAATCAGAAGAAAAAATAATGGGAACCGTTAGGTCTCCGGGTTTCCAGGTAAAATCAGGTGGCAACGTATCGATAAAATCATTGTTGATGCTTTCTAAGAAAAGATCAGTGCTAAATGGAATAATATTTCCGGCCGTAGCCTGAACCCTGAATTTGTTAGAAACCAATGGCGTTACACCCTGGATGTCTGGTTGTTGTTTCAAAGCCTGCAAATCCGCCTGGGTAAAAGAATTGTCTTTGCCCATATTGGCATTGGTTATGTTTTTTGAAATGGAAACAAAATCGTAGCCGCCACTTTTGCGTGGGTTGTCTTCCTGCAGAAGTTGTTGAATGTTTACAAACATCTGCATCGCTACCAATAAAAGCAAAACACCTGTTGCCAAACCAAAATATCCAAGCCATTTAGAAAAAGACTTTTTCTGTGTAATGATCAATGGCTCAATATTTTTGTAAGACAAGGACATTAAGAAGATTTAGATGGTTTAGCGTTTAGAAATAGTGAATGAACAATTAATTGAAATTTTTTATTTTATTACAAGTAAAGAACTTTTTCTTCTTTTAGCAGATCCAAAGGTTTTAAATCAGCGAATATCATTGCGGCATTTCTTTTTTCACATTCTTCATAAATCAGTTCCATTGCTTTTTTCCTGTTTTCTTCATCAAGATGGCTGTAAGGTTCATCGAGCAACAAAAAATCGAAGGGTTGCATCAGTGAGCGAATGATGGCGATGCGTTGTTGCTCTCCATAACTGCATTTGATCGCGGCCTGGTCAAGTTTATTTTTAATGCCAAGTCTATCTGCCATTCCTTCTATCGCTTCCGGCTTGTGATAAGGATCAAGCATTCTTTTTATCTCGATATTTTCTCTTGCCGTGCGATCTTCAAACAAGCGAAGGTCCTGGAAAATAATGCTGACCTTATTTTGCCTGAAAGCAGAAAAGCCTTCCGTAGAAAGCTTTCCTGTATTGGTATCGTCGTAAAGAATTGTACCTCTATAATCTTTTCTCAATCCATAAATAAAATGAATCAATGTTGTTTTCCCGGTTCCAGAGGGTGCAACTACATGAAGGTGTTCTCCTTTCTCAATCGCAATGGATTTGTTCCAGATCTCAGATTTTTCCCATTTTTCCTTTTCAATATTTTCCGGCGTTACATTTCTCAGTTCTATTCGCATCACTTTTCTTTTTCAAACCGGTTTATCTTACAGTATCAACGGGCGGTGGTGTGAGTAGTGAATCCAACCGTTTCTTAACATCAGGCACCTCTGCTTTTGTTTTTTCATGAATGAGGAAAAGGCTGTTGAAATAATTCTTTAATTGCTGAAGGCTGTTGCTGTCTTTGTTTTCCAGGTTTACTTCTGTATTAAAAGTAAAGCCGCCGTTGTTAAATTCACCGCCTGTAGAAATGATGTTGTTCCAAATTTTCAGGCTTTCATTCAGCATTTCTTTTCTTCCCGGTTTTGTTGTGTTCCATGAAGTAAATTGGGAAAGTAATTTGTGAATATCGAAATAAAAAGCGGCAGGATGACCGGAAATTTTGTTGGCAAAATCAAATGAAGTATTGCTGTTTCCATTGACATATTGATTGGCAAAAGAAGAATGATTGCTTTGTGCAAACAATTTATCATTCATCACATAATTAAGTACTGAATCTTTGCCCATTTCTGCAGTTGTTTTCTTTGCCGCATTCAGCATCTTTTCAAGTTCAGCTTTGTCGTTTATTCCTGCAGAAAAAATATAATTGAAATCGGGATGGCGCATGGAATCAGAAATATCAAGATCTGTAAAAGCAAGCAACCAATTGCCATTTGTCGCTTTTGAAAAATCATCCAGATTAAAACCCATTGGTTGTGTGTAAGAATTAATCATTCCGTCCATTCCAGTCAGTTTGATCATTTCTGTTACGCCTTCCGGTTTGAAATTAAATGCCATCAACCCCAAAAGATTGTTTGACGGAATTCGCTTTACCATATCCATATCAATGGAATTGCCCATGTATTTTTTGACAATGTCAGTGAGTTGTTTGCTCACAAACATTTTCTGTGAAACATCAATTTTTCCATTGTCAAAGTTGATGGTGTAGGTACTTGCATTTCCTTTCATAAATGCATCCAGTTTTAACATTGATAATGGTCCCATTTGTGGCGCATTGTTCAACATGGCATCAGTATTCTGGTAAACATGAATGTCACCGTTTTCTTTTAACAGCGAAGAAAAACGATCATTATTCGCAAGCGAACTATCCGTTTTTAAGGAGAATAAATTTTTACAAAGTGCAGTGAATTCTGCTGTTCTGTCTGCAGATGACATTGGATTTTGTTGGCTCATGCTGTCATTCCAATGATCCATTTCCATGATTTTTTCATCATGATTCATCAGGTAAATAAACTGATTATTTTTCCAACCAAGTACACCTTTATTTTTAAGATTCAGAATGTGAACATCTCCATTCGTTGTTTCATTTCCTTCTGAAAAGTTTTTGTTGAACTGGTCGAAATCATTTTGATTTTTTATTTTTCCTTCAGCAGCCAAATATTTGTCTCCATCATGATCAGCGGTGAAAACAGTAAGTCCGGCATCAAAATCGATTCCGCTTGAGGAAGGATTTTCGAGCAGGCTTTTTTTCCATCCGTTTACAGATGAATCTGCAATCATTTTTTTGTAGATATCCGTTTGCTGAATTTCTTTCCATGATAATTTATTCCCAAGAGATTTAAGGTCGATCTGGGCTACTACCATTGCGTTTTGGGGAACCATTTTTCCTGCCTGGTTTTTTTTGCCGCATGAAGAAAACATAAGGATCACAACAGCAACCACGCTGAGTTTGAGAAGCGATTTCATAAAACAATTTTTAATTGAATCAATACATTATTAATTGGTAGTTTAAAAGTAAGCGATTTTTAATAATAAGTATTACCGCTCATAACGTTGCGATAATTTATTAAAATATTTTACCAATTCATTTTGCGAAATCGTTTGTTGTTCACCTTTTGCCAAATCTTTTACAACACACGTTTTCCTTTCCATTTCTTTTGAACCGATGATCACTGCATAGCTGATGTTTTTCTTTGTCGCATATTTGAATTGTTTATCGAGCTTCGTATTTTCATAAAACAATTCACAACTGATGTTTTGGTGTCTAAGTTGTTGCATTAAAATGTGTGCATGTTTGCTTTCTTCCGCACCTAAATTGAAAAACAGAATTTGTGTTGATTGGTTTATGTTTTCAGGAAATAATTTGAGTTCTTCCATTACATCATAAATTCTGTCCAGGCCAAAACTGATACCGACTCCAGGCATATCCGGGACGCCAAACAATCCTGTCAGATCATCATATCTTCCTCCGCCGCCAATACTTCCCATGTTTACGTTTTGTGCTTTTACTTCGTAGATGGTTCCCGTATAATAATTAAGTCCGCGTGCCAAAGTAAAATCAAGCTTAATTGTTTGTTTACTGTTTTCATCCAGAGCACTGTTGAGAAAATCGAGAATAAAACGCAATTCTTCAATTCCTTTTCTGCCAGTTTCAGATTTACCCACGATCTCTTCAATATTCTTTAATCTTTGCTGGTTGTCGCCTTCAATATTCAAATACAGTTCAACGACTGAAATATTCTCATCGGTAAAACCTGATGATGAAAGTTCTTCTTTCACTTTTTCAATCCCGATCTTATCCAACTTATCAATTGCAATAGTTAATGAATTTAATTTTTCAACTGAACCCGTTACTTCTGCAAGTGCATAAAGTATTTTTCTGTTGTTGATCTTTATTTCAACATCGATCTTCAGTTTTTTAAAAACATCAATATAGATCTCGGCCAGTTCAACATCACTGATCAGTGAATAAGTGCCTGCCACGTCTGCATCGCATTGCATGAATTCCCTGTATCTTCCCTTTTGAGGCCGGTCGGCACGCCAAACTGGTTGAACCTGGTAGCGTTTAAAAGGAATGGTAAGTCTGCCAGCATTCATTGCCATATAGCGGGCAAATGGAATAGTAAGGTCATAACGCAAGGCTCTTTCTGTAATATTTTTGTCGTTTTTTCCTTGAAGGATTTGTTCGAAGTGTTGCAAGGAACTCTCTCTTTTTGCTGGGTTGTCCAGACCGTTGTTCAAAATTTTAAAAATTAGTTTATCACCTTCATCGCCATATTTGCCCATCAGTGTTTCGAGGTTTTCCATTGAAGGTGTTTCCAAAGGTTCAAAGCCATAAACTTCAAAAACCTCTTTAATTGTGTCAGTTATAAATCTCCTCCTGCGCAGCGTTTCAGCAGCAAAGTCTCGTGTTCCTTGTGGCAATGATGGTTTCATAAATTTTTCCTTCAAACTTGTATTTTTAATCGCAAAACTATTATTTAATTATTGGAATGTTTATTGTTTCGGTTTAGAACGGCCGTCGAATGGATGAAAAAATTTGGACGTGTGAATATGGAAAGTACATCATGTCTGCATCTTCCATCTACATCAATATTAACAAATTTGTGACATCAATAAGAAGCTGTGATGCATCTTAATTGTTGACATCATTATTTTTACAAAAACGGGAAAATAGTAAAGTATGGGAATTTCTCTATTTTATTTTATCTTGCCGTTCGTCTAAAAAAAATTGATATGAGCCTTGAAGAGTTTGAGAACACGCCTGACAGGAAAACGAGGCGTTATGTAATGATGCGAAGTATTACTGATATTGGGATGGGGCTCATATATCTTGCTGTGGGAATAATTATTTTATTTGCTAAACAATTTAAATTCCAGAACGATTTCACAGGCAGTATCCCCGCAAAGATCTTTGCCGTTTTGGTTGTCGTTTATGGAAGCTGGAGAATTTACAGGGGCGTCAAAAAAAAATATTTCAAGGAATGATATCAGCTTTACGAATAAGTAATTGGAAACGAACACTGAATGGAGCATCACTATTGTTTTTGCTGTCTGTTTTTTCTTTTAGTTGCCAGGAAAACAAGAGGTCGGATGTTGACACTCCCAGCAGCGGAACAATTCACATTAGTGTGGATGAGAGTTTCAAGCCAGTAATTGATTCGCAGATACAGGTATTTGAAGCGCTGAATCCAAAAGCAAAGATTATAGCCGATTATAAACCGGAAGCAGAATGTTTTAAGGATCTGATAAAAGATAGTACGCGAATGATCATCGTTACACGCGGACTTACACCGGATGAAGAAAGATATTATAAAGACAGTCTTAGCTATTCGCCTACGTGGTCGAGGGTTGCCTATGATGCAATTGCAGTGATTGAAAATCGAAAAATGCAGGATTCATTATATTCCATGAATGAGATTCGCGGCATTTTAAGTGGAAGCACCGGCGATAAAACACTTGCTGTTTTTGATGGTTTAAAAGAAACAAGTACTGTGCGTTTTGCCGTTGACTCTATTTTAAGAGGCCAGCCTCTCGATCCAAAAAAAGTTTATGCGGAAAGCGGAAGCAAGGAGGTGATCGATTATGTTTCTACACATCCGAATGCACTTGGTTTTGTTGGTGTAAGCTGGATAGGAAATCCTGAAGATACTTCGCAATTGTCTTTTTTAACTAAGGTTCGCATTGTTTCTGTTCAGTGCACCTGCCCTGAGCAATCATATATAAAACCTTATCAGGCAAATATTATATTGCATCGCTATCCAATGGTACGCGGTTTGTATTACATCTTAAAGGAGAACTATAGCGGCCTTGGAACCGGCTTTGGGGCTTTCCTTTCTCATGACAGGGGACAAAAGATTTTTAGTCGTGCTTATCTTGCTCCGGCAAAAATGAATCTAACGATAAGGACGGTAACCAATGAATAAGTAAAATCAAAACCAGTAATTATAAAAAAGTAAAAATTGTAAACATGAAAAAAATCGGATTTGTAGCATCTTTAATTTTAATGGCAAGCACTTTGTTTGCCCAGGATATTAAAGAAGGTAAACAGTTTTTGACGCGGCAACGGTACCAAAGTGCTGAAAATGTTTTTAAGCAAATTTTGGACAAATCTCCAAACAACACCGAAGCTGCTTATTGGTTAGGTCAAACCTATCTTGATGGTGACAGGGCTTATGTAGATACAGCCGCAGCAAAGGCATTGTATCAAAAAATGTTGCAGGCTAACCCCAATGATGAACTTATGATGGTGGGTATGGGAGAAATAAACCTGATGGAAGGCAATAAAGACGCTGCCAGAAATCAGTTTGAGGCAGCCCTTAATAAAACGAAAAAAAGGAATCTTCCGGATATTTTGTATGCTGTAGGAAGAGCGAATATTGAGCCTGATAACGGAGATTTTATGTACGGCATTCAGAAGTTGCAACAGGCTGCAGAGAAGGATGAAAAAAATCCTGAGTTGTACAATATGATTGGCCTTGGATACTGGAAAATGCATGATGGTTCTAATGCTACAGCCAATTTCCAAAAGGCATTAACCTTTGATCCATATGATGCATTTGCAAGTTTTTATATCGGAAGAATTTATCAAACACAAGGTTATGGCCAGGAGCCAATTTACATGAGATATTACATGGATGCAATAAGGGAAGACAGCAAATTTGCTCCTGTTTATTATTGGTTGTACACTTACTATTATAACCGGGATGTAAACAAAGCTGAAGATTATCTTAATAAATATATTGCCAATGCCGACAATGATTCAAAGAACTGTTATGCAAAAGCATCTTTGTTGTTTGTGTCTAAAAAATACCAGCAATCAATTGACCAGGCAAATTCTTGTATCGATTCTACCGGAAATAAATCTGATCCAAACTTGTATGGTTTAAAAGGCTACGCTTATGACAAACTGGGCGATTCTTTAAAATCAAAAGAATCATTTGAAAAATTCTTTGCAGTAGCTAATCCACAAAAGATTGGACCGGGTGATTATAAGACTTATGGACAGGTTTTGTTGAAGATACCGGGACAGGAAGCTGAAGGTGTTGCCTATATAAATAAAGCAATTGATAAAGATACTTTGCTGGCCAACAAGATAAAATATGCAAAAGATGTAGCAGAAAGCCTGGCAAATGAAAAGAAATATGCAGAAGCCGGGCAGTGGTATGGAAGAGTGTTGCAACTTGACACTGCTTTTACAAAAACAGACTTGTTCTATGCGGGGTATGACGATTTCCTTGGAGGAAATTACCAGACTTCTGATTCTGTATTCAAAATTTACCAGCAAAAATATCCTGGCGATGTGTACGGATGGTATTTGGGTGCTCATGCAGTGGAAGCAATGGATACTGCTGAAACTGGAAAGGCACAACCTCTTTACCAGAAAGTGATTGAGATAGGAGATACTACCCAGGATAAATCAACTATACAGGATAAACTAATTCCTTCTTACCGTTATATGGTTGCCTACTATTACAATCTAAAAAGTAATGTAGATTCAGCTATTTACTATAATGACAAGATTCTTGAATTGGATCCAAATGATGCTAATGCAACCCAAACAAAACAAGCGTTAGATACTGTTGTCAAACAACAGAAAGAAGCTGCCGAAAAAGCGAAGAGCGCACAAAAGGCTTCGCCGGCAAAGAAGTAGATCCATTAAAAACAAAATAAAAATTTAGCATAAAAGCTCCTTCACTGCAAGGAGCTTTTATGTTTTAAATAGCCTGGCAATCAGCAAATTTTTTTTTGCCGGAATTTGAAAATATAACGGGTAATATGATTTCGCTCATGGATAATTGATGTAGCTGTATTACTTTTGCGTTATTAAAATTCACAGTTTTGATAGAAACTTTCTTACAAGTCCAAACCATAAACAGCACTTCTAATTACTTACCAATAGGCATCCAACTAATCTTCGCTCTGGGTTTGTTGTCATTAATGATCTATGGCACAAATGCGTTGGGACCAAAAAGAAAAACTGCCGATAAACTCATCAATTTTGAAGGCGGTATAGAAATAAAAGGTAATGCGAGGCAGCCAATTGCTGTTAAATATTTCCTCGTTGCGATCTTGTTCGTCCTTTTTGACGTGGAGGTTATTTTCTTTTATCCTTATGCAGTAAACTTCAAACAGCTGGGCTGGAAAGGATTTGCAGAAATATGCATGTTTGTAGGATTTTTCCTCATAGGATTTTTTTATATTATTAAGAAAGGCGGCTTGAGCTGGGAAGATTAATGGAAAAGTTTTTGTACTGACAAAGAATGAATATTTAAAAATTTAAAGAAATGGCACGTCCTGTTCAATATAATATTACCAACAAACCTTTAGAAAAACCCATAGCATTAGCTTCTGCTCCGGATGGATATGCAGGCGAAGGTTTTTTTGCGGCGAAGCTCAGCGATGTTGTTGGTCTTGCACGAAAAAATTCTATTTGGCCTTTACCCTTTGCCACAAGTTGTTGTGGTATCGAATTTATGGCCCTGATGGCCTCGCATTATGATCTTGCCCGTTTTGGTTCTGAAAGAGTAAGTTTTACGCCACGTCAATGTGATTTGTTGATGGTGATGGGAACAATCGCTAAGAAAATGGCTCCTGTTGTAAAACAAGTTTACCTGCAAATGGCAGAGCCGCGGTGGGTTTTGGCAATGGGTGCCTGTGCCAGCAGTGGTGGCATTTTCGATACTTATTCAGTTTTGCAGGGAATAGACCAGATCATTCCAGTTGATGTTTATGTTCCTGGTTGCCCTCCACGTCCTGAAGCTGTGATCGATGGATTTTTGCGTATCCAGGAATTAGTTGGCCATGAAAATTTGAGAAGAAGAAATTCTGAGAGATATAAAGAATTGATGGAAACATACGGTATTCAATAATAGTGTTATTTAATTTTCGAATATTCGAAATTTAAAATTTCAAAGAAGAATATGGCTTTAACGAACGAAATAATCAGGCAGAAACTGATTGAAAAATTTGGTGAAGAGGTTAAAGGTTTTGAAGAGCCTTATGGATTACTCACTTTCACTTCCGACAAAAATCTGAATCTTAAAGTGCTTCAGTTTTTGTATGATGATCCTGAGTTAAAATTTACATTTCTTACCGACCTGTGCGGTGTTCACTATCCTGAAAACAAAGGCAGTGAATTAGCGGTGGTTTATCATCTTCACAATCTTAAGGAAAATGTACGGGTTCGTTACAAAGTTTTTACTGATATCAGCAAGCCGGATGTTTTCAGTGCTTATGCTTTGTTCTCAGCAGCCAACTGGATGGAAAGGGAAACTTATGATTTCTATGGGGTAAATTTTGTTGGTCATCCTAATTTGAAACGGATTCTCAATGTAGAAGAAATGGAATATTTCCCTTTGAGAAAGGAATACCCGCTTGAAGACCAGAAGCGGATTGATAAAGATGATGAAATGTTTGGCCGTGAAGGACAAATGCCTGCTTACGTTTGATTATTGCCAACTGTTTGTTGCAGTAAACTGACAAATAATGAAGAAATTGATTTTGGTTGAAGTAGAAAATTTTAAAGAAATCAGATAATGAGTGAACATGTAACCTTGCCGGAAGGAAACGTTGAAAAACATACTACTACCATAAATATTGGCCCTACGCATCCTGCAACACATGGGGTTTTTCAGAATATTGTTGAACTGGATGGAGAAACGATTGTGAGCGCCGAACAAACTGTAGGATATATTCATCGGGCTTTTGAAAAAATAGCCGAGCACAGAACTCCTTATCAAATTACAACACTTACAGATAGATTAAATTATTGTTCTGCACCGCTGAACAATTTTGGCTGGCACATCGCCTGCGAACGATTGCTCGGAATTAAAACTCCTAAGCGTGTTGATTATTTGCGTGTGATCATCATGGAACTGGCGCGCATTTCAGATCACCTGATTTGTAATTCCATTGTTGGAGTTGACTCAGGAGCGTTTTCAGGTTTTTTATATGTGATGCAATACCGCGAACTTATTTATGAGATTTACGAAGAAATTTGCGGTTCCCGATTGACGACCAATATGGGAAGGATCGGCGGTTTTGAAAGAAATTTTACAGCACAGGCTTTCGAAAAATTAGAGAAGTTTATCAAAGAGTGGCCGGTTGTTTTGAAAGAGTTTGATGAACTATTTAACCGTAACAGGATCTTTATGGATCGCACAATTGGCGTTGGTCCTATTTCAGCAGAACGTGCTTTGAATTATGGATTCACCGGCCCGAATTTGAGAGCAGCAGGTGTTGATTATGATGTTCGTGTTCATTCTCCCTACAGCAGTTATGAGGATTTTGATTTTACAGTTCCGGTTGGTTCTACCGGTGATTGTTATGATCGCTACCTTGTTCGCGACCAGGAAATGGGGCAAAGTCTTGAGATCATTAAACAAGCCTATCAAAAAGTGCAGGAATTTAAGGGAGCCGAAGCGGAAGTCTATCACGCTGATGTACCGGATTTTTATCTGCCTGATAAAAAAGATGTTTACACAAAAATGGAAGCGCTTATTTATCACTTTAAAATAATAATGGGCGAAACCAAATTGCCGGTTGGCGAATTGTATTCTTCTATTGAAGCAGCCAATGGGGAACTTGGATTTTATTTGATAAGTGATGGCGGCAGATCACCGTACAGGCTTCATTTCAGAAGGCCTTGTTTTATTTATTACCAGGCTTATTCTGAATTGACCAAAGGCGGTTTATTAAGCGATGCAATCATCACAATGAGTAGTTTGAATTTAATTGCAGGAGAGTTGGATGCGTGAGGAATAGTATTTGGTTATAAGTAACAGGTTATGGAGAAGGAAAGAAAAATAAAACCAGTTGTTAGAAAAGCAACTTTTGAAGAAGCAGAAACTGCAGATGATGAATATTGGGCAAATACAAGTGTTGAAGAGAGATTGCAGGAATTATTAGAACTAAGGAAAATGTTTTTTGGAGATACAGATAGAAGAATAATGAAGGTAGTTTCGAAAAAAAACCGGTATGAAGAAGATTAATGTAGAAAAGGATATTCTGGATTTTTTGGAATTATGCAATAAGTATGAAGTAAAATACCTGGTAATTGGCGGATATGCTGTAAGCATTCATGGCCATCCAAGATCAACAAAAGATATTGATGTTTGTATCGAATTGTCGGAAAGCAATGCGTTAAAAATGGTAGAGGTTATTAAAGAATTTGGTTTTAGTTCTTTAAAATTGAAAAAAGAAGATTTTTTAAAAAAGGATTTGATCACTCAGTTAGGATTTCCACCATTGAGAATTGATATTTTGAATGATCTAGATGGAGTCAATTTTGAAGAAGCGTGGAAAAACAAAAAAGTTGTAAGTTTTGACAAAGTGCCTGTAAATTTTATTGGATATAATGATCTTTTAATTGTGAAAGAGAAAGCCGGAAGACCACAAGATATTGCTGATGTAGATAAGCTTAAAAAAAGAAATAAGAACAAATGAGCGTACAATTTTCACAGGAAAAATTAGAGAAGGTAAATGAGCTGATCAGTCATTATCCTGAAGGAAAGCAAAAGAGTGCCTTGATAGGTGTGCTCCACATCGCACAGGATGAATTTGGCTGGCTGGATGTAAATACAATGGATTACGTTGCTTCTCTTTTGCATCTTCAACCAATTGAAGTGTATGAAGTGGCTTCGTTTTATACTATGTTCAATTTAAAACCTGTTGGAAGGTATGTTTTTGAGGTCTGCCAAACAGGTCCTTGTATGTTGAAGGGAAGTGATAATATTATTGAATACATCAAAAAGAAATTGGACATAAATGTAGGCCAAACCACTAAAGACGGCATGTTTACATTAAAAACTGTTGAATGCCTTGGAGCTTGCGGTTATGCGCCAATGATGCAACTTGGAAAATATTATAGAGAACATCTTACACCTGAGAAGGTTGACCAGATTGTGGATGAGTGTAGAAAAAACAGTGAACGAAACAATTAGAAGAAAAAGCAATTGTTATGGGAATAACTGTAAAACGTTTGATTTTTAAAGAACCTCGTAAGTCTGAAAAATCTGTGGAATTAGATTTTTTAATTGACAGCGGTGCGGTTTATAGCTTAGTACCCGGCAAAATTATGGATGACCTTGGAATCGAAACATATCGTACGATTGACTTTGCATTGGCAGATGGAACAAAAATTACGAGAAGAGTAGGGAGTGGCTATTTTGAGTATAATGGGGAGGGCGGGCCAGCTCCGGTAATGTATGGAGAAGAAGGCGATGAGCCTTTGTTAGGTGTAACAGCTTTGGAAAGTTTAGGATTAGTTTTGAATCCATTCACCAGGGAATTACATCCGATGCGGATGTTAATGGTTTGAGAACAAAAAATTGTTAAGTTAGAAGTAATGTCAAAAAAATTATTATTAGATAAAATTAATGTTCCGGGCATCAAAGGTTTTGATGTTTATCGGCGTGAAGGTGGCTATCAAAGCGTGGAAAAAGCCCTTAAAATGCAACCGGGAGATCTTGTAGAAGAAGTGAAGAAAAGCGGGCTACGCGGAAGAGGTGGAGCAGGTTTCCCAACAGGATTAAAATGGAGTTTTTTGGCAAAACCGGAAGGCGTTCCACGTTACCTTGTTTGTAATGCTGACGAAAGTGAGCCGGGAACTTTTAAAGACCGGTTTTTGATGGAATACATTCCTCACTTACTGATTGAAGGAATGATCGTTTCATCTTTTGCCTTGGGAAGTAATACTTCGTACATCTATATCCGAGGTGAATATGATTGGGTAGCAGATATTCTGCAAATTGCAATTGATGAAGCGAAACAAAACGGTTTCCTGGGAAAAAATATTTTGGGAAGTGGTTTCGATTGCAACGTTTTTATTTACCGGGGAGCCGGAGCTTACATCTGCGGAGAGGAAACGGCGCTGCTTGAAAGCCTGGAAGGAAAGAGAGGTTTGCCAAGAATTAAACCTCCGTTTCCGGCAATTAAAGGAGTTTGGGGTTGCCCGACTGTGGTAAATAATGTAGAAACGATTTGTGCAGTAGTTCCTATAATCAATGAAGGAGGAGATGCTTATGCTAAAATAGGTGTGGGCAAATCAACCGGAACAAAACTGATCTCAGCTTGTGGCAACATAAATAAGCCTGGTGTTTACGAAATTGACATGACCATCACTGTTGAGGAATTTATTTACAGTGATGAATATTGTGGCGGAATTGAAAATGGCAAGAGATTAAAAGCCTGCATTCCGGGAGGTTCTTCGGTTCCTATTTTACCTGCAAATCTTTTATTGAAAACAGCAAAAGGTGAACCAAGGTTGATGAATTATGAAAGCCTTGCTGATGGAGGTTTTCAAACAGGAAGTTCAATGGGCTCCGGTGGTTTTATTGTATTGGACGAAGACCAGTGCGTTGTGAAACACACATTAACGCTCGCCCGTTTTTATCATCATGAAAGTTGCGGTCAGTGTTCTCCCTGCCGCGAAGGAACAGGCTGGATGGAAAAAATATTTCACAACATCGAAAACGGTCGTGGCCAAATGAAGGATATTGATCTTCTTTGGGACATTCAAAGAAGAATTGAAGGCAACACAATTTGCCCGCTGGGAGATGCCGCTGCATGGCCTGTTGCAGCAGCGATAAGACATTTTAGGGATGAATTTGAATGGCATGTTTTAAATCCGGAAGAGTGTTTGGTAAGAAATTTTGGGTTGGCGCATTATGCGGATCCGTTGGAAAAAACAGAAACAGTTCAATAAACATTAATTGATTACTGATCAACAAATACAAGAAGTAACGAAGATTATTGTTGACGAAGTTCAACCGGAAAAGGTATTTCTTTTTGGTAGTTATGCGAGTGATAGGCAAAATGAAAACAGTGATCTTGATTTTATCGTGATCGTGGAAAAAGATCTGGAAAATTCAAAAAGAATAGATGAAACCGTTAAACTGAATTTGAAAACAGCTTTACCGAATCTTTTATTTCCAAAGGATTTTAAAATGTACAGCAAAGAAGAATATAATAGTTTAAGTGGCAAGAAATCTTCGTTCCTGTACAGTGCGTTACAAAATTCGAAGCTTTTGTATGAAAGATAGTAATGATTTTGGCTTATGGATAGAATTTGCGAAGAATGATTTGCTTGTTGCAAAAGAACTGGGCCTGGAAAAGCATTTTGTGCAAAGGGCAGTTCTCATTCATTTTCAGCAAGCTGTAGAGAAATATTTAAAAGCATTTCTATTGTATAAGAATGAGGCAGTTTCAAGAATTCATGATTTGTTGATTTTATGCAAAAAATGTGAAAAATATAATAGTGGATTTAATTCGTTTGAAGAAGAACTAACTTGGATTAGCGTGCATTATTTACAATCTCGTTATCCAGATAATTTTGAGGATATTTCTAAAGAGGATGCCACTCGATCTTTGGAAATAGCAATTAGATTTGAAGAATTCATTTTACAGTTATTCGGATAAACAAACAACAATGGCAGAAGAACAAGAGTTATTTAAAGTCACGATAGATGGTATCACAATAGAAGTTCCAAAAGGAACAACTATTTTAAATGCCGCAAGAAAAATTGGTCCGCAGGTGGCGCCGCCCGCAATGTGCTATTACAGCAAACTTGAGGGAAGTGGAGGTAAATGCAGAACTTGTTTGGTGGAAGTGGCGGCAGGATCTACAAAGGATCCGAGACCAATGCCGAAATTAGTGGCATCCTGCAGAACAGAAGTGATGGATGGAATGATCGTGAAGAACAGAACAAGTGAAAGAGCTCTGGATGCAAGAAAGGGAATTGTTGAATTTCTTTTGATCAATCATCCACTCGATTGTCCCATTTGCGACCAGGCAGGAGAATGTTATTTGCAGGACTTAAGTTACAACAATGGAACTGCCGGCACGCGCTATGAATTTAAGAGAAGAACTTTTGTAAGAGAAGATATTGGTCCTTATATCCAGTTGCACATGACTCGTTGCATTTTGTGCTATCGATGTTTAATGGTGGCTGACCAACTCACGGATTCGCGTAGCCAGGGAATTTTGTTGAGAGGAGACACTTCTGAAATTTCTACTTATATATCAAAAGCAATCGATAATGATTTTAGTGGAAACATGATCGATGTTTGCCCGGTGGGTGCATTAACTGACCGCACTTATCGTTTCAAAAATCGTGTTTGGTTTTTGAAACCTATGGATGCACATCGTGATTGTGATAAATGTTGCGGAAAGGTTACACTTTGGAATCGGGGTGAAGAAGTTTTCAGGGTTACATCACGAAAAGATCCATGGGGAGAGGTACAGGAAATTGATGGTAAACCAGCATGGATTTGCAACACCTGCAGGTTCGAAAAGAAAAATGTGAATGACTGGGTGATAGAGGGGCCAACAAAAGTGAGCAGGCATTCAGTGATCTCTACCAATCATTATGTAGAAAAAGTAGTTCCGCCTGATCCATTGAATAAAGTGCTTCGCGGACGTGCGCCCTTATTATTGATGGACATCAATACTGTCAGCAAAGTAAACACAGATGATGTTGACTTAAGTATTTTGCCTGGTCCCGCTACTTCAACCACATTTATTGAACGAAATATTCCAAAGGAAATAGAAGAAACTCCGGCAGAAAGATTATCAATCAACGATCATAAAAAACCATAATTAAAATTAGTTTTTCCATTATGTTTCACAACCAGATTTTATTAACGATAGATTGGGCATTGTTTATAGAGAAGCTAATTTTAATCGTAGTAGTGGTAAGTATTTCATTGGTCGTGGCGATGTATTCTACTTATGCTGAACGTAAGGTCGCTGCGTTTATACAGGATAGGAGAGGCCCCAACCGCGCTGGACCTTTTGGAATTCTTCAACCTTTGGCAGACGGAATGAAACTGTTTTTTAAAGAAGAAATTGTTCCAAGTTTTTCCTCAAAATTTTTATTTATTCTTGGGCCGATCCTGGCGATGCTTACGGCTATCATGGTGAGTGCAGTAATTCCATGGGGAAATAATATGCACATTCTTGGCCGAAATGTTTCCTTACAAATTGCAGATATCAACATTGGTATTTTATATGTTTTTGGAGTGGTCAGTCTTGGCGTTTATGGTATCATGATAGGCGGATGGGCAAGTAATAATAAATTTTCTTTGTTAGGTGCCATGCGTGCTGCATCGCAAATCATTAGTTATGAACTGGCGCTTGGAATTTCACTCATCGCCTTGCTGATGATCACCGGCACATTGAGTCTTAATGAAATGGTGGGTCAGCAGAAGGATCATATTTGGAACATCTTCAGGCAGCCGCTTGGATTTTTAATTTTCCTTATTTGTGCGTTTGCTGAAACCAACAGAACACCTTTCGATTTGCCGGAGGCGGAAAACGAACTGATGGGCGGTTATCACGCTGAATATTCTTCGATGAAACTCGGATTTTATTTGTTTGCCGAATACGTAAATATGTTTTTGAGTGGCGCAGTAATGACCACTTTATATTTTGGCGGATACGATATTCCTTTTGTGAGTGATGCAAACCTGCTCCACACTTTGGGAACGAACTGGCTCGCGATCATTGAAGGATTGGTGTTGTTTATTAAGATCAGCCTGTTCATCTTCTTATTTATGTGGGTAAGATGGACTGTTCCGAGATTCAGATACGATCAGTTGATGAATCTTGGATGGAAAATATTGTTGCCGTTGTCGCTGTTGAATATGTTGGCAACGGGCGCAATTATTTTATTGAAACAAAATCACTGGCATTTTTAAAAGTTAACGATACTTTTGCACACGATAAATCGTGAGCCTGCCAGTAAAAAAATAGTAATAATGGAAGCACTAACAAACAGGGTAAAACCGGTTGACAGAAGAAAGATGTCTGTTTGGGAGCGGATGTATTTACCGGCTGTTTTCAAAGGAATGGCGATCACGATAAAGCATTTTTTTAAGAAAAAAGCTACGATAAATTATCCCGAGCAAACAAGGCCTTTCAGCCCGGTTTTCAGGGGATTACAGATATTAAACCGTGACGAAGAAGGTCGTGAAAATTGCACCGCATGCGGATTGTGCGCATTGGCTTGCCCGGCAGAAGCGATAACGATGGAATGTGCTGAAAGAAAGCCCGGCGAGGAACATCTTTACCGCGAAGAAAAATATGCGGCAAAGTATGAGATCAATATGTTGAGATGTATCTTTTGCGGGTTGTGCGAAGAAGCTTGCCCGAAAGATGCTGTATATCTCAGTGAAACTTTTGCTCCTGCAAACTATCAAAGGAAAGGTTTTATTTATGGAAAGCAGGATCTTCTGATCCCTGATCCTAAAACAGATCCTGAAGGTTTTGCCAGGGCTAAAGGTAGCAGGATCAAGAATCCGCAAGGACATGGGAATGAACATTGAGAATAATTGGTGTTTAGAGGATTTAGGTGTTTAGACGGTTTAGGAGTTTAGAGGTTTAGTAGGTAGAGTAAACGAACAAAATTGCAAGTTTTTTATTTTGTTACTTCGCTGGAGTTAGAAATGCAGTGAACAAACAAAAAATAAAGATTTCTGTTTTCTCTTTTAAAGGGAACAGGTTGAAAAAATAAAAATGGAAATAACAAAAATCCTTTTCTGGTTCTTATCCGCTTTGGCTATTGCCGCTGCGATTGGTGTCGTGGCTTCTAAAAATCCTATCTACAGTGTGTTGTGTCTAGTGATTGTCTTCTTTGCTATTTCAGGTCATTATGTTTTGATGAATGCGCAATTTCTGGCCATCGTAAATATTATTGTTTACGCAGGTGCAATTATGGTGTTATTTCTTTTTGTGATAATGCTGATGAACCTGAATGCAGAAACTGAACCCGTTAAAAATATTTATTTAAAAATGGCCGGCATAATTTCCGGCCTTTGTTTAATGATCGTATTGGTAGCAGCGCTTGCTCATGCAGAAAATGCGAATGTAGTAATGAGAGGAGGGACGAGTGTTGGACTTACTGAAAATTTGGGAAAAGCCTTATTTAATAATTATGTTGTTCCCTTCGAAATAAGCAGTGTGTTGTTCTTGAGTGCGATGGTAGGAGCGATATTGATTGGAAAGAAAGATTCGCTAAAAGCAAAGAATATATGAGTAAAAAGCTGGCATTATTGTTCATCTTTTCGGCCCTGTTTTTTGCTGAACGGTCTTCAGCACAAATCGATCTTAATAATCTTGATTTGAAAGATATAATTGGCAAAGTTATGTACGTGCAGAAAGGATTTGCACCTAAGTTCACATTGGGAAGAACGCCGATACAAAAAATTTCGAAGGTTGAAGAAATACTGGGATTGAAACAAAACGCTGAAATAAACAGGTTGTTCAGAACATTCAAAACAGGCAGGATCATTTATAAAGTCGGCGCATATGCCGGAGGTGCGATCGCGGTTTATAGTCTTATTCGAAAAACTGAAAATTCGGTAAAGTCGCAGGATTATAATACAGCCCTTTATTCCGGCGTTTCAGCAATCGGTACAGGACTGATCATTAAATTTCTGACGAAAGGCGCTTCTTATAAAGCCGTCGATATTTTCAACGGTATAGCGGTTAAAAAAATTAAAGATATTTTTTCAATAGGTCCTGCTTCGAACACGGCAGGAGTTGGCCTGTATGTAAAATTGTAGTTATGGAGATAAAGTGGTACATATTTTTGTCATTGATCCTTTTTTGCATCGGGATCATTGGTGCACTCACCCGGCGCAATTCCATCATTGTTTTCATGTGCATTGAGTTGATGTTGAATTCAGTGAACCTTTTACTGATCGCATTTTCAAAAATGCATCTTGCACCGGTGAATGCATTTGGAACAACGATGGCAAGCAGCGCCCAGATCTTTGTGTTTTTCATCATGATTGTGGCTGCGGCAGAAGTAAGTGTGGGCCTGGCGATCATCGTGATGTTGTACAGAAATACCCGTTCCATTGACATCAATTTTTTAAACAGGTTAAAAAACTAACGGCCTTATTCCATTTGGAATGGCTTAAAATATTTTAAATTTTAAAAACGCTGGTACAGTCGGTTTATGGACCCAATTCAACTTATTTATCTTGTTCCTCTTCTTCCCCTCCTCGGATTTTTAATCAACGGGCTGGGAAGAAACAGTTTTTCAAAATCAGCAACCGGTTTTATTGGAAGCGCAGTTATCTTTCTTTCCTTTTGCCTGAGCGTTTGGATATTTTTTGCGGTAAAAGATCCGTCATTTACCACACACGATATTTCTTACTTTAATTTTATTAATATAGCCAAACTTCATATTCCATTTTCATTCGAAGTAGATCAGCTAACTTCTGTGTTTCTGCTGATCATCACGGGCGTAGGTTTTTTGATTCATGTTTATTCTACTTCTTACATGAAAGATGAAACACAATCGTCTTTCGGCAGATACTTTTCCTACTTGAATCTTTTCGTTTTTTCGATGCTGATTTTGGTTCTTGGAGGAAATTATGTAATCATGTTCATCGGTTGGGAAGGCGTTGGTCTTTGTTCATATCTTTTGATTGGTTTCTGGTTTAAAGATCATGCAAACAACGATGCCGCTAAGAAGGCTTTTGTGATGAACAGGATTGGCGATTTGGGTTTTCTTCTGGCGATGTTTTGGATGATCTCTTTGTATGGAACTGTTTCTTATCATGATTTGTACAATCCTGATAATGGCATTATCACTGCACTTTCAACTGTAAATTCTCCTGCTATAATTGGTATCACTTTATTACTCTTTTTGGGTGCAACCGGCAAGAGTGCACAAATTCCTTTATACACCTGGTTGCCCGATGCAATGGCAGGTCCAACACCGGTTTCAGCATTGATCCATGCAGCAACGATGGTAACGGCAGGTATCTACATGATTGCGAGAAGCAATATTCTTTATGCACTTGCTCCTACAACTCTCGGCGTTGTTGCAGGGATTGGTTTGGCAACAGCAATTTTTGCTGCAATTATTGCACTGAAACAAAATGATATTAAAAAGGTATTAGCTTATTCTACTGTCAGCCAGTTGGGTTACATGTTCCTTGGCTTGGGTGTAGGTGCGTTTTCTTCTGCAGTCTTTCATGTGATGACACATGCATTTTTCAAAGCGCTTTTATTCCTTGCCGCCGGTTCAGTTATTCATGCTATGGGCGGAGAGCAGGACATTACAAAAATGGGCGGACTGGGAAAGAAGATGAAGATTACTTATGCAACCTTTTTCATTGCAACGCTTGCCATTTCAGGAATTCCACCTTTTGCGGGTTTCTTCTCGAAAGATGAAATTTTATCGGCTGCATTTGCACAAAGCCCGGTGTTGTACATTCTTGGCTTTGCAGGTGCTTTGCTGACTGCATTTTATATGTTCCGACTCATGGCAATGACCTTTGCCGGAAAGTTCAGGGGAACTGAAGAACAGGAGCATCATTTGCATGAAAGCCCTTCTGCAATGACAATTCCTTTAATGATCCTCGCTCTTCTTTCTGCTGTTGGTGGATTTTTAGGGCTTCCGGAAATAATGGTAAAGGATGGCAATCTCATTGGCAACTTTTTATCGCCGGTGTTTGAACATTCGAAACAATTTATAACTAAGAACGAAGTTCCGCACCAAACTGAAATTATCCTTCTCGTTGTTTCCAGCGTGTTGATCATTTTGGTGGCTATCTGGGCATGGAACAAGTATAAAAAATATCAAGTTGCGGGAGCAGAAAGTGGATTTGGAAAAGTGATCGCCAACAAATTTTATGTGGATGAAATTTACAACGCTGTTTTTGTAAGACCTTATCGTTCTCTTTCCGGTTTTTTAAGTGAAATCTTTGACAGAAGAGGTGTTGATGGAATTGTGAATGGAGTGGGAAGAACAGTTAATTACGGAAGCCGTCAATTGCGTTTATTACAAAGTGGCCGCGTTGGTTCTTACCTGTTATTGATGGTTATTGGTTTGTTGATCTTATTTATTATTCAATTGTTTACAAAATAAAATTAATGCTGGGGACATACTATACATTTCCTGAATTGTTGATTTGGATTCCTTTTGTCACAGGACTGATTGCTTTTTTTATCAGCAGCAGCAAAGGCGTAAAAACTTTTGCCATTATTTCTTCTTTAGCTACGCTCGCTGTTTCCATCATCAGTTTGTTTTATACTGATGTGGCTCATCACCCGGAATATTTTTATTACAACAATGTTTCTTATGTGTGGATGCCTTACATTGGTTCAAGTTTTTCTGTCGGTCTTGATGGAATGGGCTACCTGCTTACATTTTTGACTTCACTGGCATTTCCACTCATATTTTTAGTTACAAATAATTCTGAACGAAACAACAGCAGTTCATTCATCGGTTTGTTGTTGCTTGCGCAGGCAGGAATGATGGGCGTGTTCGTAGCAACAGATGCATTATTATTTTATTTCTTCTGGGAACTTGCTTTGATCCCGGTTTACTTCCTGAGTAGTAAATGGGGAGGAGAAAAACGAATACAAGCGACATTCAAATTTTTTGTTTACACATTTTTCGGTTCGCTACTGATGCTCATAGGTATTTTGTATGTTTACATGCATACACCTTCTGTATCTCCTGATTCTGCACATTCATTTTATATAAATGCTTTTTATAACACACTTTTATCGCCGGTCCAGCAGGAATGGGCGTTCTGGCTTTTCTTTATTGCGTTCGCTATAAAGGTGCCGTTATTTCCTTTACACACCTGGCAACCTTCTGTTTATGAGCAGGCAAATTATCCTTCTGTGATGTCAATGAGTAGCGTGATGGTGAAAATGGGTTTATTCGGAATGATTCGCTGGCTTCTGCCAATTTTTCCTACAGCTGTCGGCAAATACAATCACTTTATCGTTATTCTTTCCATATTTGGATTACTGTATGCAAGTTGCATTGCCTTATATCAAAATGATCTGAAACGCTTTGTGGCGTGGTCTTCCATCGCTCACCTTGGTTTGTTAGCGGCTGCTATTTTTACAACCAACACTTTGGGTTTGCAGGGTGTAATGCTAGAAATGCTTAATCACGGAATTAATATCCTGGCATTGTGGATCATTGTAGATATTATTGAAAAGAAAACAGGCGTAAGAAAAATTAATGAACTGAGTGGCCTTGCCGGTAAAGCGCCGACACTTGCAATCTTTCTCTTGGTGATTGCCCTCGCGAATATTGCACTTCCGTTGACCGACTCATTTATCAGTGAGTTTTTGATGTTGAACGGCATTTTTGATTTCAATAAGTGGTATGGCTTTTTTGCTACCATTGGTGTTATACTTTCAGCCGTTTATATGTTGTCGATGATCCAAAAAACATTTTTTGGAAAAACGAATGAAATTGCAGAAAGAGCAGGCAGCTTGACTGCAGGACAATATGTGGCTTTGACTGTTTTAATTGTTGGCATTTTGTTTTTAGGAATTTATCCTGAACCTGTCATTCATTTGACACAATCAACAGTTACAAATATTTTAGGAAGAATTCCAATAAAATAAAGTGAGAAGAGTAGAAGACAGTAGTTTTTTAAATAACGAAAAAATAAAAAGACCGTTGGGTGACGGATTCAAATTATGAATGCAATTATTTTAAGCGCACTTTGGGGAGTAGTAATGATGTTTGGAGGAGTGTTTTTTAAAAAAAGCACTGCACCAAAATACTGGGCGATAGCCGGTATCATTATTGTTCTGGCGGGCAATCTTCTTGAATTTTTCGGCTACCCGTTTTTTAATGTGGATACAAAAGGAATGTTGCATTTTGATGCATTTGGTTTAGTATTCAATTCGGTTGCCTTTATTTGTACATTGATTTTCTTTTTGCTTAATGGCAAGGATTTCGAAAAGATTGGAATGCACGTTTCGGAATATTTTTGTCTTTTGTTCTTTGTGCTGTGTGGCTTATCAATTCTTTCGTCATTTAACTCACTGTTGTTGCTTTTCCTGGGAATCGAAATTCTTTCTATTCCGCTTTACATTCTTACAGGAAGTGAAAAGCGAAACCTGAAAGGAAATGAAGCCTCATTGAAATATTTTTTGATGGGGGCTTTTTCAACCGGACTGATGTTGATGGGAATTGCACTGATCTATGGAGGCAATAGCCTCGGATCTTTTTATATTGATGCCATTAATCTGGGGACCGGCCATCTTTCAGTTATGATTGGTGTTGGATTGGTATTGATCCTTGTGGCGATGGCGTTTAAAGTTTCTGCCGCACCTTTTCATTTTTGGGCGCCGGATGTTTATGATGGAGCACCAGCTGTTATCACTTCTTTCATGATGACCATTGCCAAAGTGGCTGCCTTCGTGGCTTTCTTCAGGTTGTTTGCTACAGCATTCGGAAGTATGCATTCACAATGGCAAACACTTATTGTGATCATTACTGCTGCGACTTTGTTGATTGGAAACGTTACGGCTGTTTTTCAAATAAGTGTAAAAAGAATGCTTGCCTATTCAAGTATTTCTCACGCCGGTTTTATGATGTTTACACTTTTCGCTTTGAATGATACCGCAAAAGAAGGTTTACTTATTTATACTGCGGCTTATTGCCTTGCAACGATTGGCATCTTCGCTGTAATAATAAAAATGGCTGATTATTCCATCGAAGGCTTTAATGGATTGGGAAGAAGGCAACCGCTGCTTGCGTTCACTTCTGTTATTTTTCTTTTGTCGTTAACCGGAATTCCATTAACTGCAGGATTTACTGCAAAATTTTATGTGTTGATGGCTGCTGTAAAAGATGGTCACCAGTTGTGGCTCGTAATCTTTGCTGTTATTTGTGCGGCAATTAGCGCGATCTATTATTTCAGGGTTATTCAAGCTATTTACTTTAAAGAACCTGTTGCTGGCGTTAACGAAAATATCCAGGTAACTCCCTTTTTTGAATGGATGCTTACGATCACTGCCGGACTTATTATTCTGCTCGGTATTCTTCCCGGATTGGTGATTGACTGGTTGTATTATTAATTTGACACCAGTAAAGAAACCGTTTTCATTGATTTTTATTTTGCTAAAAACGCGCGAACCAATTTTCGGTTAAGCTTAACCGTTATATTTTCTTTGAAATAAAATTTCCTGATTTTTCTTTGTTTACTCAGATTGGATTTCCAAACAGTACTTCTTTTTCATATAACTTTTGTTCTATTTCTGTTGAGAAAGCGGAAGACTAATTTTGTTGTACAATTTTCATTATTCAACAATTGTCACTTATGAAAAAGATCTGTTTCTATTCCTTACTTCTTCTCGGCCTAACTTTCCTTTTTCTCATTCAAAATCTTTCCGCCCAAAATATTAATCAATTGAGTGCGGGTAAAACTTCCAAAACCGGGGTGGGCTTCAGGGTGGGTTTAAATTATGCGAAAGTAAGTGGTGAAGGTGATTCCATTTCTTATCATTATACACCCGGACTTATGATCGCTGTCTTTCTTTCTCCTCCAACAACTGGTGTTGTGGGCTACAGAAGCGAATTACTCTATTCACGGCAGGGATTTCAATACGATAATGGAAAAGGAACTACAGGAACCGTAACCAACGACTACCTGATGCTTCCTCAAATGATGACGATCAAGATTACCAAGTTGGTGCAATTGCAGGCAGGCGCTTTTGCCGGTTATTTACTGCACACAAAGGATTCCAATGCACCTTCTCAAAGCAGCGACAATAACGATCCATCAGCTATGGCTTTGAGTTTAATGAACCGAATAGATTATGGCGCTGCGGCAGGAATTGAAGTCCACCCGCTGAAAGGACTCACATTAAATGCACGTTACAATATGGGGTTTGCAAGGCTTTACAAAGAGCAAAGTGATGTTGCACAAAACAATATGAGTTACGCATTTAATCCATTGGGAAATATCGATACCAAAAATGCAGTGTTGCAGTTTTCTGTTGGCTATATTTTCTAAAGAAAAAGAATTATAATCCTGAATAATAATCGTAACCACGCTCGTACCAATAATCCGGCGGAGGCGTGTTACTAAAATATATTGTTCCTATTCTTTTAAGATTTTTAATTCCGTACTTAACGGGAATGATTAGGCGCAAAGGATAACCATTATTTATTGGAAGCGGTTTATTATTCACTTCATAGCAAAGTAAGGTTTGTGGATGAAGCATACTTGCCATGTCGATCCCTACATAATATTTTTTGTCCGGCGTTGATAATCCAACATAATTTAATTGAGTCTGCAATCCCAAATTGTATTTTTTTGCAAAGTCGCTGAACCTAACACCACCCCAGTGGCTGATTTGGCTCCATCCCTCAATGCATTTGAAATCAAAAGTGATATCTGTTTTTGGAAGTGATTTTATATCATCAAGACTGACAAATAATGTATCGCCGGGGCTTCTTACTACTTTCAATTTCCACGAACTATCAAGTTCACTTTTTAAACCGATCAATCCATTGACACGAACATTCTTTGCTGCTGCGGAAACTGGATAAGTTTTGGCAAGATGATTCTTGCTCAAGGTTTTTGAAAAAACCTTTTCATCGAATGCAAGGCCTTTTCTCAAAGACTTTTGTGCTCCAGCCACTTCCGGTTGATGGCGTAACCATTTCCATGCAAAAATGGCTGCCACAAAAACAAGAACAAAAACAAGAAAAGCAATAATGCTCTTATTGCGGAATTTTTTTGAAGAAACCGAAATTTCTTTTTGGTCATCCATGGTTTTTAAATTTATTCTTCGTCTTCATTTTTATTGATTCGGGCCATATCTTGCTCATCATTTTCCTCGTTTTCTAAAATTTGCATTTCAATTTCTTCTGCGTCAGTTTTAGTGGTTTCTGCAACAATCGGCACTGTTACCAAGGCGCTTTTCTTTTCCTTAATCACGAACCAACCTGTTACCATGCTTTGAAAATTGTTCCATCCCGCGAGGATCACCTGTACAATGTGGACAATGAAAAACAACGAGAATAAGATAGTGAAAGTGAAATGTTCGATACGCGCTACTTCATATCCGCCAAGTAAGTTGGTTAAAGTGCCGAATTGAACCGGTTTATAAATTGAAAGACCAGTCAATACTGATCCAAGACCCATAAAAATTACCAGTGTGTAGGCAATTTTTTGCGCTGCATTGTATTTTGCTTCCGGTGGCCTTTTTTTTGTCAAATGCAAATCATGAAGCACAACGATCCATGCATCTTTAAAAGATCTTTTGTTAGGAAAAATGTATTTCCATTCTTTTGAAAAAATAAGATAAAGCACATAAACAAAACCATTTATCGCAAAGAGCCACATGAACACGAAATGAAAACGCATTCCTTCTGCCAGGCGAAAAGGAATATTTAAAGCTTTATAAAATGAGTTCGGAAAGAACTTCAATATAGTTTTATAACCCCATCCGATTCGGTAAATGTCATTAGCCCAGTAGATCAATAATCCGCTCCAGATCATTATTCCAAGCAATGGAAAGTTTATCCAGTGGAACCAGCGAATCGCCAATGGATGTTTTTTAATAACTTTTTTCATGTTGTCGCGGGGAGCTGTTTCAGACATACATACGAAGAATGAATGTTTAAAGTTCGATAAAATATGTTAATTGGAATTTTTTATATCAGAATAGCGTAGATAGGAAAAAAAATAATAGAAAAATCTTTGTTTACTGATTCTTAAAGTGAGGATAGAATCTGCATCTGTCGGTCAGCGGATATGAGCCGGACGAAAATAAAATAAGTTTTTAAAAATAAAAAAAGCCCCAAAAAATTGAGGCTTTAGTTGCGAAGGGAGGGATCGAACCTCCGACCTTCGGGTTATGAGCCCGACGAGCTACCGCTGCTCTACTTCGCGATTTAGGAGTGCAAATGTAAGGGCAAATCAACTTGCCACCAAATTTTAATACTTTAGCAAATCATAAAATTACCTGTATGAAGAGAAATGTTTTCTTTTTCCTCCTTGCCGGCGCTGCTTTGCTCACTTCCTGCCATTCAAAAATTAAAGAAAGAAAAGATGAACTTTATTCACGGCATCTTCAAAAGCACATAAGCATTACCGTTATAACTACGCCGGTACCACAAAATAAATCCGACTTTAATTTATTGTTGCTTAACAATGGAAACGATATTGAAAACCTGCGCATTAAAAAAGCTGTTGACAGTCTTTATAGGAAAGATCTTCTTAAACCGCTGATTGTAGTTGGAATTATTCCCTTTAACGAAAGTTCCGAATATGGAGTTTCAGGAAGAATTGACGAACAGGGAAATGGCGCTTCGGCGGAAAAGTATAGTCAATTTATTGCAGGCGAACTGATCCCGTTCATTAAAAAGAGAGCAGCGATCAGGAAATTCAATTCCATTACTATTGCCGGCACTGATTTAAGCGGCCTTTCAGCACTTGATGTTGCATGGGACAATGCGGATAAAATCGACAAGGTCGGCGTTTTTTCAGGAGCATTTTCAGCAGAAGAAAAGTTGTCAAAAAAAACCGATTCAACAACCGACCACCGGATGATATTTAATAAAATTAAATCTTCAAGGAAAAGACCCCATCTCAAATATTGGTTTTATTCAGGCGGAAATGATTCAGAAGCAATGAAAAACTCCCGCCAACTGATTAAGCTTATTAAAGATAAAAATGTTGCCGCTGACAGCGACTTTACTTTTGTTGAAAATAAAAATGGCTCCAATGACTTTGGTTCATGGAGCCACGAATTTCCTCAATTCTTATTATGGGCTGAAGGAAAATAAATTAATCTCTTTTTGAAATGTTACTTGCACCGCTCGAGCTTATGTTTCGAACATCTGCGGTTCCTTTATAATCAAGGTTGCTGGCGCCACTTGCTTTTGCCGAAATTGATTTATTCACTGTGACCTTCACATCGCTTGCACCGGAAAGATCGGCAATACAATTGTCAACCACAAGATCATAATTTTTCAAATCGCTGGCCCCGCTTGCTTCAATCTTCATGTTTTGAATTGCTCCATTTATTTTCATTGTTGAAGCTCCGCTCAGATCTATTTGTGCATTGTCGATATTTACCAATCCTTTCATATCTGAGGCGCCGCTTAATTTAATTTTAATACTGTTTGCGGATAATTGGTTGGTAACGGTGAAATCAGTGGCACCCGAACCTTCAATACCTTCCAGGTCTTTAAAGGAAATATAAGCGCGCAATTGTTTGTTGCGTAGCCTGAACGAACGGCTGTCGTAAAAGATCTTCAGAACGCCGTTGTCCACTTCAGTTTTAATCTGGTCGCGGTCATTTACGTCGGAAGCACTCACAGCTACTGCATTTTCATTACTTTGAGAAAGAAATACATCAATACCACCGCTCACTTTTAGGGCAGAAAAAGAACTTACATTTCTAACCTGGACGTTTTTATCATTAATGACAGTTTGGGCATTCAGCCGAACTGCCAGGAAAGCGAAAAGAAAAATTAAAATTGGTTTCATAAACTTGTTTTCCGTGAAACGAATTTAAGTGCGAAAAGTTACAATTTTTGTGAAATGATTTTTCTTCCTATTATCTTTGCATTCTAAAATCATTTAAACCGGGGTGCTTTCGGCTCCATTTCAATTTTGGAGCGTGATAGCTGAGAAAATACCCGCATACCTGATCAGGATAATGCCTGCGAAGGGAGAGATTAAATCCCCACTTCTTTTCATGCATTGTGCTGGCCGAAAAAATTACAAGCATGAAAAAATTTTATCTTATTTGTTTGTTTGCTGCAAGTGTTCATTTTTGCAAGGCTCAGGACACAACTACCCATTCATTGAGCGATACATTGATGCTCGAAAACATCGAGATCACTTCCATTCGCGCAGCAGATAAAGCGCCTTTCACAAAAACGAATTTAAACAAGGAACAAATTTCAAAATTGAACCTTGGACAGGATCTGCCATTTGTTTTGAATCAAACGCCATCCGTAGTTGTTAATTCTGATGCAGGAAATGGAGTAGGATATACAGGCATTCACATCCGGGGAACTGATGCGTCAAGAATTAATGTAACATTGAACGGCATTCCATACAACGACGCTGAAAGCCAGGGAACTTATTTTGTGGATATTCCCGACATTACTTCTTCTGTCAGTTCTATTCAAATTCAAAGAGGCGTAGGCACTTCTTCAAACGGTGCGGGCGCTTTTGGAGCAACGATCAATCTTTCTACAAACGAAGTGAACAAAAAAAAATACCTGAAAGTTGACAACAGTTATGGTTCTTTTAATACCTGGAAAAATACACTGAAAGTCGGGACCGGTTTAATGGCCAATCACTTTTTATTGGATGCGCGTGTTTCCAAAATTTCAAGTGACGGATATATTGACCGTGCGACTTCTGATTTGCGTTCGTTGTTTATAAGTGCCGCTTATTTGGATAAAAAAAGTTCTCTTCGTTTCAACCTGATTTCAGGAAAAGAAAAAACATACCAGGCATGGTATGGCGTTCCTGAAAATATGCTGGACAGCGACAGGACTTATAATCCTGCTGGTACTGAAAAGCCAGGCACGCCTTATGCCAACGAAACAGATAATTATATTCAAACTCATTACCAGCTTTTTTATAATCACAAGGTAAATTCGTTGTTTAGTTACAACATCGCTGCATTCCTTTCGCGTGGAAAAGGCTATTATGAAGAATACAGGGCTGATCAATATTTCACTGATTATAATCTTCCTAATGTGATCGAAAATTCAGACACGATTTATTCAACCGATCTAATCAGGAGATTGTGGCTCGATAATTATTTTTATGGTTCTATATTTTCATTGCAATATCATAAAAATAAAACCCACTTTACTTTTGGTGGTGGTTGGAATGAATACGACGGAAAACATTATGATATTGTAACGTGGGCTCAGAAAGGGTTTCCTGCTGACTACACTTATTTTAATGCACCTGCTCAAAAGAATGATTTAAACTTTTATGCAAAAGTGATGCAAACCTTAGGAAGCGGTTTCACGGGCTTTTTGGATTTGCAACAACGGTTTGTGAATTATTCCATCAAAGGTTTTGAATCGCATCCTGATCTTTTTGTGAAAAAGAATTATTCCTTCTTCAATCCAAAGGCCGGGATTTTTTATAATAAAAAAGATTTTCAAACTTATCTATCATTTTCGGTAGCGGCCAAAGAACCCAACCGTGACGATTTTGAAGCAGGCGTAAACCAAATTCCAAAACCGGAAATTTTATACGACGTCGAATTAGCCGTTGAGAAAAAAGGTGAGCCAATAAATTATGGCGCTACTTTCTATTATATGTATTATCACAATCAATTGGTACAAACAGGAAAGATAAATGATGTAGGTTCTTACACAAGAACGAATGCACCAGAAAGTTATCGTGCAGGCATTGAACTACAGGGAAGTGCGGTCGTTACCAAATGGTTCAATCTCTTTGCCAACCTTGCTTTGAGCCAAAATAAAATAAAGGATTTTACAGAATATATTGATGATTATGACAACAATAGTCAGAAGCAAAATGTTTATCACAATACCGATATATCATTTTCGCCGGATGTTGTTGGTGCTGCAGGAATGAATTTTATTCCTTTAAAAAATGCAGAGATAAACCTTGAATCAAAATATGTTGGAAGGCAATACTTAGATAATACTTCCCATTTAAGCCGTAGCATTGATCCTTACTTTGTTGAAAATGTAAGGCTGGCTTATCATTTCAAGAAAAATATTTTGAAAAATGTGGATTTGATTTTCCAGGTAAACAATGTTTTCAATAAGTTGTATGTTTCGAATGGATATACTTACAACTACATTTATGGAGGAACACTTTCGGTTGAAAATTATTATTTCCCAATGGCGGGAACGAATTTTATGGCGGCAATAAATATTAAATTGTAGCTCACGTTCTACCTTTTAACATGGGCACAAAAGAGAAATTAGAAAAAGTTTCTTCATCAATACTGCCGTCACTGTTTTTCGTGAGCCGCATCATTCTTTGAACACCATTGTCTTCCACAGGGATCACCATTTTTCCACCGGGTTTTAACTGTTCAATCAGTTTTGGAGGAATGAAAGGTGCAGCAGCGGTAATAAGGATTTTATCAAAAGGAGCAAAGGTGGGAAGCCCTTCAAAACCATCACCATAAAAATATTTGATTTGGGGATAGCGTGATCTTAAAATAAACTTTTTGTTGTGTTCAAACAAATTCCTTTGTCTTTCAATCGTAAGAACGGTTGCACCCATTTCAGCCAGAACCATTGCCTGGTAAGCACTTCCTGTCCCTATTTCCAAAATTCTTTGATAAGGAGTTATTTCAAGAAGTTGTGTTTGATAAGCCACTGTATAAGGTTGAGAAATCGTTTGTCCTTCCCCGATAGGAAACGCCCGGTCCTGGTAAGCAATATGTTCCAACGCCGTATCCAGGAAAAAATGGCGTGGAATGTTCATCATAGCATTTAGTACATTTTCGTCGGTTATTCCTTTTTCTCTAAGCGAATCCAGTAACTTTTTTCGCAGTCCTTTATGCCGGTAACTATCTTCATAATTTCGCATGGCTGCAATTTAGAAAAATTGTTCTCAAGAAATGGCAGTAAATAAATTGTCTCGCTAAATATTTGACAGTGAACGAAGAAAAAGAGAAAATTTTTAATTCAACTCTTTTATTAAATTTGCAACCCAACCTGAATTGCGGAGGTGGCGAAACTGGTAGACGCGCTACTTTGAGGTGGTAGTGCCCGAAAGGGCTTGGGAGTTCGAATCTCCTCTTCCGCACACTTGAAACCCGCTCGTGTAGCGGGTTTGTTGTTTCTATAACATACTTTTCCTGCTATCTGTATTTAATACAATCCTGAAAGTTGTGCCTTTGCCCGGCTCGGATGATTTAACAAATAATTGTCCTTTGTGGTATTTTTCAATAATTCTTTTTGCAAGCGACAGGCCAAGTCCCCAACCTCTCTTTTTGGTAGTGAAACCAGGCTTAAAAACTTTTGGGAGATTCTGTTTGCTGATTCCACGCCCATTATCCGTTACGTCAACCAAAATGCGGGACGGAAGTTTTTTAATCGACACTGTTATCGTTCCTTTTCCTTTAATCGCATCCAAAGCATTTTTTAAAAGATTTTCAATTACCCAATCAAACAGAGGTTCTGAAATTCTCGCTATCACTTGTTCGGAAGGTTTGTCCACAACAAAACTTACTTTTTCTGTCGATCTTCTTTTTATATAAGCCACCATCTTTTCCACTTGTTCGCTGATGTTCGATTCTTCCAAATGTGGGGTGCTTCCAATTTTTCCAAACCTGTCGCTGATCAATTTTAGACGATCCACATCTTTTTCCATTTCGGTTGCAATAGGAGAGGAGGTTTCCACTTCTTTCAACATTTCTACCCAACCTTGTAAAGATGAAATTGGAGTGCCTAATTGGTGCGCTGTTTCTTTCGCCATGCCCGCCCACACCTGGTTTTGCGTGGATTTATTTCTGACAGAGATAGCGTAAAAGATGAGGAAAATAAATAAAGCAACAATCAATAGTTGCACGATGGGATAATACCTTACCTGCTTTAATAATTTGGAATCACCGTAATAATATTTGTCAGCCACATAAGGGTTTTTGCTCAACTCCAAAATGATAGGTCGGTGTGCGGATTTGAATTCTTTCAATTTTTGTTTCAGAAAATCCGGGTTTTCTTTGATCAAAGAAGTATCAACATTCCGCGAGTCAATAATGCTGTCGTTTTCGTTTGTCCAGATGATCGGGATGTCTGTATTCTTTTGCTGGATCTCGCTGGCAAGTGTAATGTCCGCATTTTGGGGAGCGGTAGCAATAAATTTATTTGCTTCAACCCATTGGTTTATTTTTTCCCTTTCTTCAACTGCAATTTTTTTTGATAAAAAATTAGAGTAGAAGATGGTGCCCGTAACTATTGCAACAGCAATAAGAGCAAGTGCCGACCGAAGGTTAAAGAGTTGCCTCAGCATTAGAGCAGTTTATTTTCAAATCTAAAATCTATTTCGCACAATTGCGGCAAATGAACATTAAAATCTTTTATGTTTGTGTTTCATTAATCTACAAATCATTGCGTTCAATACCATCAGTAGCGGTTGTAATCCTGAATTGGAATGGGAAACATTTTTTGGAAAAGTTTCTTCCTTCTGTTCTGGAATCCGATTATGAAAATCTTTCTATAATTGTTGCCGATAACGCCTCAACTGATGATTCAGTTTCTTTTTTAAAAGAACATTTTCCTTCCGTTAGAATAATCAGCAATGAATCAAATGAAGGATTTGCGAAAGGTTACAATTCTGCATTAAAGAAAGTGACAGCTGATTATTTTATTTTATTGAACAGTGATGTTGAAGTAACCAAAAATTGGATCAAGCCTGTGATCAATTTGATGGAAAGTGATCACTCAATTGCGGCTTGTCAACCAAAGATCCTTTCTTACAATCAAAAAGAAAAATTTGAATATGCAGGTGCCTGTGGAGGTTGGATCGATAAATACGGCTACCCTTTTTGCCGCGGAAGAATATTTGATTTTTGTGAAACAGACAACGGCCAATATGATTCTATTAAAAAAATATTTTGGGCTTCAGGGGCAGCACTTTTTGTGAGGTCAAATGTGTTTAAGCAATTGAATGGTTTTGATGAATCTTTATTTGCCCACCAGGAAGAAATTGATTTATGCTGGCGAATGCAAAGAGCGGGTTATCAAATTTTCGCGGTGCCTTCTTCGGTAGTTTATCATTTAGGCGGGGGCACTTTGCCTGCAGGAAATGAGAGAAAGACTTTTTTAAATTTTAGAAACAACCTGTTGATTCTTTCAAAAAATTTGCCTTCGGCGCAAAAAAGAACAAAAATTCCATACCGGATTTTTTTAGATAACATTGCTGCTTTGCAGGCATTGGTTAAAGGAGATGTAAAAACTTTTAAAGCGATTGAAAGAGCTCATTTTGCATTTTATAAGATAAGTGCCAGGCAGAAAGAAGAAGATAGATTGCCAAAGATTAATTTGGAAAAACTTGCGGGCGTATTTAAAGGAAGTATTGTGAAAAAATACTTTATAGAAAAAAAGAAAACATTTTCTGAAATTCATGGACTCAAAAAATAGATTTTTAAGTTCAATCTGTTATTTTTGCGGAGCAAATAAAAAAATATGGAACACGAAGAAGTAATTGATAACAAAGGTAAAGACGTTGGATACAGTTGGGTATTAACCTCGCGCTTTTTATTTTATTGCCAGGTGGCAATATTGGTTGCGTTGATTGTAGGAGGTTGTTACACATTGTATGCACACCGCTACCATGGAAAACCAAAGGTTGAAATTCCTGGAAACACGCAATACAATCCACAGTACAAATAAATTTTGCTTCAAAGGTTTCAAGCCCTATTTTTGCAATCCATTTTTAGTTCTTACAAACAATCGCGGAAGTAGCTCATTTGGTAGAGCACGACCTTGCCAAGGTCGGGGTGGCCGGTTCGAGCCCGGTCTTCCGCTCACAATTTTTAAAAGTAGGTAACGAAAATTATCTGCTTTTTTTTTATCAAAACTTGTGTTTACCCGGGTGGTGGAACTGGTAGACACGCAGGACTTAAAATCCTGTGTATATTTGGCTTAAAAAATTTTGCCCGGGTGGTGGAATTGGTAGACACGTTGGACTTAAAATCCAATGGACAGCAATGTTCGTGCGGGTTCAACTCCCGCCTCGGGTACAAAAAGTCGTCTGAACAAGACGGCTTTTTTTTATGCCATTTTCAAGATTTTCAAACAATTTTCAAACAATGCCTGTTTCCAGACCAATTATTTTCAATCAGTTTGACGATTTGAGATGTGAGGTCAAAGAACTTTCTATTGCAAAAATAGCGAAAATAATACCCATCTCAAGGCTAAAAAGGCATAAAAAAACCAGCATTTATAGCTGGCTTTTTTGCTGAATTTTCCCTGTTCTCCCTCCAGTGTCACTTTTTAAATAATCTAATATTTCCGATTTCATAAAATAAACCCTCCCCCTTTGCTTGTGACGGGGCAATCCACGCTTAACCCAATCTGTAAGAGTTACCAAAGATATTCCAAGCATTTTTGCGGTATCAGCCCGACTGATCAGCGGATTCATATCCTCAGTTTCCATTGGATTAGGCTTTAGCTCATTGAACAGCTCTCTGACCGATGCCCTAATTTCTTCCTTTATCCACCTGCGAAAATCTTCCTCTTTGGGTATGAAAATCATCGTTTCCATTTTCCAATTGTTTTAATCCTCATAATTTTCCTTCAGATAACTTGTATCCCGGAAATAAATCTTGCTTCCCTTTTTCCTGTTGAACGATGGCTCATACCTTATATAGCCATATTCGCTTAATTGTCTCACGCATTTGTGGTAAGTGATTGCTGATGATAATTTCGCGAGGTTCATAATTTCATAGCTGAAAACCTGAATAGGATTAGTCCATCCATTTTCTATGCGGTATTGTAACAATGCCGCATAAACACCAATATGAGTAATGCTGATACGGGCATCAGCCTTGATACCCCAAAAAAAATCCGACAAGTAATTTAGCCCTTCCATTACCCATGTTCATTTATCAGCTTAGGCGCATACCGTTCTTTTTAACCTGGTTTTGTTGTTGCTCGTTTATCTTGTGGGAAACCTTTACAGCTTCCATTGTCTTGTTTCCTAAAGCCGTATTCAGTGTAATCTTCCTGGAATGTTCATCGTAAATGTTTACCGATTTAAACTGAGGGTTTGCTTCGATATAAAACCGCTGTTCGTTGCCATCCTTTATAAAACTTACTGATACACGGTTCCCATTTTTTAAAGCCTCTTGTAGCTTATCCGCTTCCCCCTTGTTGAGTAATTCCTTTAAAGGAAGCTGCTGTAAAACCTTTTCGAGATTGTAGTCGTAACTGGAATGAAACTGTTTGATACGGAAATTGCCATGCGGGTCTTTATCATTAAAGTCAAGTTGTAGCCATGTGCCTTCCCGTTGAATACAACGACCGGACAAGAGATTATAGGCTTCAGTAGTATTTACATTGTAGCCATTGTGCATACTGAAGTATTGCTGCCTTTTTTCATCCGGTTTGGTTTCATTGTACAGAGCCGTTTTATACCCTTCAAAATGATATTGCCCTGATTGGTCTTTTATAAATGATAGCTGGTGATCTATCCTTTCCTTGTCATTGAGGTAATAAGAAACAGGGATAGAAAACTGCTGCTGCCCCTGCCTAATCTGCTCATCAATTTTTGCAGAAAGATCAGGAAAGCCAGCACGCTGCACCTGGTGGCGCAGCGCCTGGCTGTTTTCCTCGGTTTTTCTGTTATCCTGCCTTATTACGATTTGTTCCTTAACGGGCGCAACCAATAGGCGGCGTAACAGCCTTATCAGCAGATTTGGATAAAGCTGTTTCTCTATGCGGTTACGTTCCTGCCGTAACATCCTCAGTGCAAACCGTTCGTCCAGATCCTGCGTACCCTTATACTTTGCTGCAATACGGTCGTAGTAATCCAGCTTTTCTTTGAGCAATGCTCTGTTATTGGAAAGACTGAAAGAGAACAGTTTGCTAAAACGCTCCTCTTTTGAACGCCATTGGTTCAGCTCTGCTTCCACTCTGTTTACGCTGTTATTCATAACGCTCATTTTTAAAGAATATCAAACTAAGGCATACTGTATGTTACCAGGTCGTAAGCATACGAACTGCAATCGGCGGCATATTCAACACTTCCGCTTACGATAGCGCCGCCTATATCACTTGTTACGGCGGCTATCCACTTCACAATGTTTTTAAACTTAAAGGGTGCTGAAGAAACCGGCGGCTGGAGCGTATTTATCCAATAATAAATGGAATAACGTGCTACCGATGCCGCTTTAAGGGCAATAGCACGTCCGTCAGGAGTAAGGCGGTCATTTTGCATTATGCCATTCTCAAAGTCCACGATAGTGGATTTGATGACCGGATAAGGGCTATTGCTGTCCGAAAGTTGTTTTACCAACTGTACTAATGAATCCAGAACAGCCTTTACAGGTTCATCGTAAGGGCAGTCAGCAATAAGGTTTACTATATCCGTATTGCTCTTATCTACCGTTTGGCTTACTGTTTTAAAAAGCGAAGCAGGCAATTCCAGACCCCATACCTCTCTGTAAAACCGAAGCACACATGCCGTTGATGCTGCGACATCAGGAGTATCAGTCACCGGCTTGCAATCCTGAACATACGCAACAATCCGATTATGCCAGTAGCCAACGCTGTCGAAGGCATTTAACGGATTTTCGGGTGTCGGCAAAGCGGTTCCTGATTTTGCCAGTGCGATTTTATTGTTGTAGTCTTCAGGTGTTTCATTAACCCTAATATTATCTTTTTTACATGCCGTAAAGCCCACTACAATGGCTATCAGCACCATTAATGAATATTTCATTTCGACTTGTTTTTGATGTTATAAATAGTTTTTCATTCTCCACAACCCAGCCTCACGACTATTTATAGTCAAGTCGGCTACTTAGGCTTCTTAGCTGATGCTTTGCCTCTTTTTTCTTTTGTTAGCTGCCTTCGGTATTTCAGGACCATCATCTTCAGCAGGTGTCTGCTTTTCTTTTTTACTGCCCTGTTTAACTGATTCATTTTCGCCCTCAGACTGCTGTTCTTTCTTTGCGTGACGGTTATCCACCCTTTGCATGGAGCTGTCATAAATGTTGATTGTTTTGAATTGCGGGTTAGCTTCGATATATTGTTTTTGATCTGCGCCGTTAAGTTGAAACGTAGCGGATTGCAGGTTCCCTTTTTTAAGGGAGTCCATCAGATTGGACTTATATTCTTCACTGCCTAATTCCTTGATAGGATGCTTAGACAAAACAGCTTCCAGGTCATACCCGTAATTCTCGTGATAATGCTTTAGCTTAAAGTTGCCGTTATCATCACTCTGTTTAAAATCCATCTGTACCCAGGCATTATATACCTGACCTTCTTTATTGGTAAGATCCTTGTTCACTGACCTTCCTTCCATCAGATTGTAGGCTTCTTTCAGGGTAATGTTGTTGCCTTTATTGATGTAGAAGGTTTGATCCATTGTTTCCGCGCTGTTTTCCTTCTGTAAGCTCACCTGGTAGGAGTTGAAGAAATACATATCACTTTGTTTCGACTGGCTGAAGTTTAATGTTGCAGTAACACTATCCTTTCCATACAGCGTTTGATGCTGCAACTTAAATTCGGGGTTTCCTTCCTGAATTTTCTGCTTCAGGTCATTTTCTAACCCTTCCCCAAAACCTGTGTACTTTACCTGATCACGCAGGTATTCAAAATTTTTCTGATTCATGACATTTGAATTTTGATTGTTATTTAATTGTTCTTTTTCTAATCGTTCATAGCGTACTGCTATCATAAGGGATACGTCAACGATACCGTCTCTTTCAATCAGCAGCTTATTATCTTCAACAGCTTCCTGCATTGTTTTATATGCAGACCTTATTGAGTGATAGTTGTAGAAGTCTATATCGGTTGACATTTCATAGCAGAACTCCCGTACATCGTATTCCTCAGAGAACGTGAATAATTCTTCCTTACTTACGGGAGCAGCATCACTGAGGGAGGCTACAAATTCTTCACCTTCCCACCGTTTTCTCTTTAAGTATTCAAGAATATCCTGAAACTCATCTTTCCTGATTTTCATACTTACATTTTTAGCGGGAACAAATGTTGATTATAATTGCCATCTTAATTCCTATTCAATCGGAACTGCCTTTACAATTTTCTTATTCTTTACGTGCAGTTCCAGATGCCTGCCGCCGTTCTTCTCCATAAGCTGCACAGCGAGGTACTTCTTATCAGGAATTGTAAACTTCGGTACGACAAATACAATCGTACTATCAGACTGCCCTGCGATCTTGCTGATGTTGTTTTGTTCAAGGACAGGCAATATTTCAATTTCCTGCGTAGCGGTTCTTTTTGATTTTTTCTGGTCGCGGATATAAAGACGTAGCTGGTCAATATCATAGTTGATATTGGTTTCATTGACGATATGGAAGCGGAGCAGCATGATGTCATCATGGATAAATATTCCGTTCAGTTTAAGATGAATGCCGAAAGTTTTATCCTTTATGCCTCTCGTCTTTTCTTTTGATTCGGAAGCCACAGAAGCGTAATGCTCCATTTGCTCCTGGTTAATATTTTCCGAAGGAATGGAGATGATATTCTGCTTTGCTGCACCTGTCAATGAAAGATTGAGGACAGAAGGTTGTTCCGCATAATCAACCAGAAAAGAAGTGAGCTTCCCGTCAGCGGTTATAATACTGATATTGGTCTGAGGGAAATTGTCTTTTGCAGCTTTAATCTGCAAAATGTTTTCCACTCCTTTTGCTTTTTGTGCCAACACATCCCGGCTTCCAATATCTACGCTGACGATAGAATAGGGAAAAATAATGTTGGTTGTTTTGGAGAAAGCAACCGCCACATGATACGATTCAATGGCTTTTGTTTGCCAGGCTGTGTTTATTTGTGCCTGGACTTTTAAAGTTGTAATAAGCAGGAAAATTCCCATTATCATTACTGCACTGATCTTTTTCATCTTCTGGAATTTTTAAGTGATTGAAATATTTAGTTGAATTGTTTTTGCTTTTCGTCTTTTAATAGAACCTGATAGCCTGCTTTGACAGTTACTTTAATCAATTTGACCTTTTTGCTGAATAAAGTCTTTGCAGCTTCAATTCCCGCACCGGCAGCTTGTGCCTGCCATGAAGGATCAAGCGAAGTCAGACCGATAGCCTGCATAGAACGGTCTGCAGATTGCTTTGCAACGTCCCTGGTTATTGCTCCGGGAATATAAATACCATCCAGTCCGTCCATATCATATACCGACAGCTCAACCGGAAACAATGAGTTGTTATACCGTACACTATTAATCTTAATGCCCAACCTTTCACCACGCAACGAGGCAATGCCGAACAGAAAATTATCTTTCGGAATACGGACACCGTTAATGAATACATCGTTGAGCAATCGCAATTTGACGGTGGAACCATCTACGATAGTCTGTGTTTCATGTATAACAGCCTGTACAGCGTTCTGTGAATCCGCTATGGCTGTCGTTCCGGTAAGTGAATAAAACCCATTTGAAGCGCTGCCTGCTACATGGTCGGTATCCAGTATGGTAATGCTGCTATCTTTCTTTTTTGATGAAACAGCAAATACCTGCCCCCGATGAGCTTCAGAAGCCTGTTTTAATCTTTCCTGCACACGGTCAGGATACTGGACGTCCAGAATTTTATCCAGCATCCCATTCAGTTGTTTCATTTCGGGATCTTCACCTGTAGGCTGATTCATCGTGTTCATCATTTGTTCCAGCCTGTCAACATCCGATGAGCTTACTGCCGTATTATTGCTGTTTCTGCGTGAATACATATCGTATTGATCATCTTCCGTTGATGTGGGAACTGGCTTGTTCATCTCTTTGTCCAGCTCTGCCAGCTTACGATAAATCTTATCAGTATTGGGATCATTATGCCCATGACTGCCGTAAAGAGAAGTGTTTAGTCCTCTTTTGTTAGTGGGTAGTTGAAAGGTATCTTCTCCGTCCGGCAGATATTCATCTGTATCTGTCAATCCAATATTCTTATAGTTGGGATCATTTTTTACCAGCTCACTGAACTTTACCGAATCCAGTTGTGCCTGATTGTAATAGCTCATTTTATCCATCGGCTTGTCATCCTTCAGGTTGGCATCCGGCAGATTAATGTTGAATCCTTTTTTTGCTGCCGCCTGAGCTTCCACCTTTTCGACCTTACCACCGCCGAGCGCCCAGAAGATCATCGTCATAAAGGGCAATGCCAGTAAGGGCAGTACCAATAAAAATCTGCGCTGCCGAATCATTTTTGGAGTTTTTACTTGCTTTTCCATTGCTATTTTTGTTTTAATTGTTGATAATAATTTTCGATAAACCGCACACTGTCCATTAAGCCGGGACGTTGGTTGGTAATGCTATCATAGAGAATTTTACCAGAAGGACTTCGTGCCAGACTATCCATGTACACCCTGAACCTTTTGATTCGAGTGTATTCAGCTTCTGATAAATCAGCAGCTTCAATATGCACTTCACCTGTTTCTGTTGCGTGCTTCAGCTTCTTAATAGGTGTAATTGTTATTGCATTACTCTTTTTTCCTGTAAAGGCGTTTACTGCGAGGTAGGTGCTGTATGTACTGCCAGACAGCACAAAAAGAATGAGCGCTACTACCCATGTGCGGTGTGAAAAATTTTCAGTACGCTTCATCATCCATATTGCCCAACAGCCCTGCAATCGCTTGTAGCCTGCCTGCATCCCTTTGGAAATGGCATTGGGCTTAGAATCGGCTTTCTTTTCTTTTCTTCTTCTAAATAGTTTCATGACCTTGAATTTTTATTGGCGCCTGCTTACTGTTTTTATATCCCTGTTGTCAATCGTACTCCATCTTTCAATGAGAAAACCATGTGGGTTATTATCGCTACGTGATACGTTTCTTAATCCACCTTCGGTAACTAAGCTGCGGGTAGTAATACTGGTAGGACGTATAATGCTTTGTGTAGCATAGCAGCGAAATTTGTAAGGGTATTCATTAATATCTACCGCCACACTATCCACGACAATAGTCTGATTGACATTGCCGGATATTAATCCAGCGTAATAGCCGTTTTCCTTCAGGTCATCATAGGCACGTTTAGCACTGCCGTCAGCCAGGTATAATGCTTTGGTAACATTTGCCGTGATTGCCTTGTCGTCCGGGTCAAGGGTAAAGAATAGCATGTGAAATGTCTTGACATGATCTTTTGCCTCAACAGGGATGTTGTCTTTTCGATCCGATGCGTAGGCTTCCAGCGCTTTGCCATTGGCGAGAATGTATATTTTGCTTTGCATCTGTGAAACCAGGCTGAAACTTTTGTACAATGCGAAACAGCATATCAGCACACAGCCTATAATCACTACAAGGGTGAAACTTCTAATGTGCCGGAAAGCTGTGTCAATATTTTTCATCTTTTTGAACATATATCCTCCTTTAGATTATTATGAATTGCCTTTCAGCTTGTCGTTCATATAGCCGGAACCGCCACCGCTATTGCCGTCACCGAAGTAGGGATTAGATGCGCCATTACTTGCCATGCTTTGAGAGATACGATTGGCTGCATTACCCATAGCATCCGCAGCCATGCTTGCACCGGCAGATGCCGTGTTCACTACGGTTCTGGAGGTGCTGCCAAACATGCTGGTTACTTTTTGCCCTAATGCACCACCGCCGCCGGCATGAACAATGTAATTAGCTACTGAGGGAACTGTAAAGTATCCGACAATGCCAATGATCATGAAGACCAGGTAAGCCATATCTGTTCTGCTGAAAAACGTGTCGCCGTAATCCTGTACCTGCGATATATCCAGTTCCAGCATTTTTTCCTGTATCTTACCAATGATGCTTCCGAAGATGTTGGCAACCGGCAACCATAAAAAGATATTTATGTATCGTGCTATCCAAACCGTGAGGGTATGTTGAAATCCATCGAATACTGCTATCCCGAATACTAAGGGACCAAGTATAGCCAGCACGACTAACTGAAACGTTCGTAGTGTATCAATACACAAGGATGCCGCCTCAAACAACACCCGCAATACTTCGCTCATCCATTCTTTTACTGAATTGCGGAAATTGTACGAGGCTTTGGACATGGCAAACTTTATGTCATTGCCAATACTCTCAAAGAAACCTTCGTCTGAAGGGTCTTCATTATCGTGCGTGTATTTATACCATTTATCCCTGTCGCCGCTACCGCTTTCTCCTACATACATTTGCCAGACGTCTGTTTTCTTGATGGCTTCTTCCTTCTTTTGCAATAGCACAGCAATTGCTTTGTCAGAATTTTCCACCATAGCGGCGGTTGCTGTGACCGTAGGCTTCATCACTCCGTTAATCAATCCTAAAACAGATGGGAATACTAATATGCAAAAGCCGATAACGAAGGGACGGAACAGCGGGTAGAAATCAATAGGCTCAGCTCTCGATAAATGCCCCCAAACTCTGGAAGCTATGTACCACATAGCCGCAAATCCCGCCAAACCCTGACCCACGCCGATCAATTGACTACATAAGGGCATCATCTCATCGTACAGTTGTTCCAGTACGCCGTGCATCCCGTTCATTTCATTGGCTATTCCTTGCGCATGACTTATGAAAGGCAATACCAATCCCACTACCGCCAACCAGACGGTCTTTCTACACTTTGCCATATTTTCTTATTTAATTGTTTAACCCATAGATTTTACGAATGGTCTGTGCATCGTTGCGCTCTTTCGCTCTCTGCACTGCCAGTATTGTAGTGTTATTATTAAAATGTTGCAGAAACAGCAATTTGTCCTGCATGTCTGCATAAATTCTGTCAATAGCCTGTAATCGTTCATCGTCACTCATACGGGCTTTACCTGCCGTAATCACCGTAAGCAGCTCATCCAGATTGCGCAGGCTTTCCTTAAAGAGATTATCATACACACGACCTATATACGCCAGCTCGTCTGCATTGAAGTTATTATCCTGCCTGAATCGGTCATAAGCCTTTCGGTATTCTTTTACCAAAGTGATCTGATCATTGGAGATGTCCACTACACGCCTGTAATTACGTACTGTTGGGCTTACTTCCATTAAGCCGTCAAGGAACGCCTTGTGCAAACTGAAGTTGCCTTCGGAAATGTTCTTGACAGTATTATAGCCGCCTTCCAAAATCTGGTAGCCCTTTTTCATGTCGCTCAATATCTGCTTGAACTGCGCCAGCTTCTCAATATTGAGAACTAACTGTGCTATCTCATCTGCTTGTGCAGATGCACGAAAGGAAGGCAGTACACCCAATAATGACAGCGATATAATTATGATTAGCTTTTTCATTGTTACTCGTTTTTAATGCCCTGCAATACACGGCTGGTTTGTACATCTGTTTTATCTTTTATTCTTGATGCCGCAAGGGATTTAGCGTCATTGGAAAAACTTTGTGAGAACGTGAACTTGTCCTGCATGTCCAGATACAGCTTATCAATCCTTTCAATGCGCTCATCATCCTTCATTTCCAGTTTACTATCGGTAGTTATCGTTATTAGTTCATCCAGGGTCTTGTCACAGTCATCGAGCAGCCTGCCAAACACCCTGCTGATGTACGCCAATTCATCCCCTGAAAAAGCATCGCTGCTGTTAAGCTGCCGGTAAGTCCGGTTATAGTTTTGCACAATTTTTATCTGTAATGCAATAATGTCTGCAACCTTTGCGTACCGTTTCACTTCGGGGTTAACAGACTTTAATGAATTGAAGTAATCGGTGTGCAGATTAAATTCCCCTCTGGTAAAACCGCCGATAGTGTTCAGCCCATCTTTGGCTATGTTGTAGCCCTTTTGAGCATAACCGATATATACCTGAAGCGCTGCTATCTGCTGAAGGAGATACTTCTTTTGCGTCTTCTTTTGCTGAAACCATTCTGCAAAAGTTTGTGCTTGTAAAGTGCCCGCTGCGGATGCAAACAGTAATAGAAACAAGAGTATCTTTTTCATACGTTTTGATTTAAGGAAGTCCATATAATTGTTTTACTGCCTGCACCTCAGTTTCGGTTTTGGCACGTTGCAGGCTCAACAATGTGTTTTGCCTGTTGAATTGCACCAGGTCTGAGTAGTTTGCATCTACCTGATCGGCGGCGTTATTGATTAGTTCCAACCTTTTGGCATCGCTCATTTTTGTAGTGAAGGATTTAATAATAAGGCTGATCTGGTCAATATTTTTCAGGCTCTCATCCAGGATACCGGAATATACTTTTTCCATGTACAGAATTTCATTTGCTGTGAAATGGCTGTCCTGACGAATGAGTGCCCACGACCTATTATATTCATCCACAAGACGTAGTTGCTTCTTTGTAATATCCCGGATGCGCTGATAGTAAGAGATAATGGCTTTGACCTGCGCCAGCTCCTCATAGTATTTCTTGTACTGCTCTTTTTGCTTTTCCGTCCAATCGGAAATCTCATCCAGCTTCAATTTGGATAAAGCATTCTCTAAGGTTTTCTGCGCATTTTGCAGCCAAATGGTTTTATTCTGCAAACGCTGAATTTGCAGGTCAATCGCCTTAATCACCTTTTTGACGGCAGCTTTTACTACGACCCATACAACTGCATGGCTTTGTTGCGTGGGAGCCACTACCAGTAAAGTAGTAGCCAACATTGTAATGATCCATATCTTTTTCATGTCTTACAGATTTTTAATAAATAATTCAATCGTCGTTTTTCCTTCCTCCGTCAATGCTTCGAGGTACAGCGATTTTGAAGCCGTATCAAAAATGCAGTACCGATCTCCACCTATTTCAATGAGATGTCCGTTAGAATGCCAGCCATAAGTAGCCAGCCATGTTTCTTCACACTCAGGCAGGTTACTGATATAGATTGTACGGGTAACCTGGTATAAACTGCCGAGCAGTTTTATAGTCAGCGTAGTATCTACACCTGCTATCGAATCATTATGCAATGGCTGCCTTACATACAAACCCTCCATCATGGAAAGTGTGGCGTGGTGCTGTCTGCCGAAATGCAAGATGATTTTAGCGGCTAAGCACAGGTCATGTATCAGTCTATTCAGTTTCATTACTTATTCTTTTTAGCCTTTATTTCTTATATCTTCTGCCATTGCTGCAATGCCTTTTCGTATATCGCCGTCGAACCTTGCAGCATATTCCATTAGTTTTACTTTTTCGCTTTGTTCTGTGGTATAAGCCAGGTATTCTTCCAGACTAACTTCTGTCCTGTACACTTTGCTCAGCATACCACCCAAGCTGATAAATACCTCTTTGTATTTTTTAGTAGGATCATTGGATTTGTTGACAGATAGTACAAGCGCTTTTTCTTTTTCCGTAAGCCCTAATAGTTCCTGTATCTGGTCAAACTTGTTCTGGTATTTACTCTGGTCGAGCAATATTTTACAGTCGCTGTTATTGATGATAGCTTGTTTTACTACAGGAGAAGAAATAATATCTTCCACCTCCTGAGTTACTACGATAGCTTCACCAAAGAATTTGCGTACTGTTTTGAACAGGTATTTTATGTACTCGGCAAACCCTTCTTTCATTAAGGCTTTCCATGCTTCTTCAATCAAAATCATTTTGCGGATGCCCTTCATCTTACGCATTTTGTTGATGAAGACTTCCATGATAATGATAGTCACTACAGGGAACAAAATGGGGTGATCCTTAATGTTGTCCAGTTCAAATACGATAAACCGTTCCTGCAACAAATTCAGGTTTTCGGTAGCGTTCAGCAGGTAATCAAATTCGCCGCCTTCGTAATACGGACGAAGCACATACAGGAAGTTGTCTATGTCAAAATCTTTTTCTTTCACCCTGTCGCCCTCCAGCACTTGTGTGTACTCGTCACGGAGAAATGAGTAAAAGCTGTTGAAGCACGGAAATACATCAGTATTTTTCTCCAGATGGGTATAATAACCTCCAATGGCATTTGACAAGGCTACATACTCACTGCGCTTAAAGGCTTCGTCATCCTTTTTCCAGAGCGCCAGCAGCAGCGTTTTAATACTCTCTTTCTTTTCGGTATCGAGGCTATCGCCTTCACCTATATAAAAGGGATTGAAGCGAATGGGGTTGTCTTCGCTATACGTGAAGTAATAACCCTTTACCATATCACACAGCCCTTTATAGCTATGTCCCACGTCCACCAACACGATATGAGTGCCTTGCTCGTAATAGCTGCGTACCATGTGGTTGGTAAAGAATGACTTTCCGCTACCGGACGGACCAAGTATAAACTTGTTCCTGTTGGTACAGATGCCCATTTTCATGGGTTCATCGCTGATGTCCACATGAACGGGTTTACCTGTGAGCCGGTCGCCCATGCGAATGCCTACCGGACTTAATGAAGAACGATAGCCGGTTTCCAGATTAAGGAAGCAGGTTGCCTGTTCCGCAAACGTGTCAAATGTGTCGTTCATGGGGAAGTCTGCCGCATTCCCCGGAATGCCTGCCCAAAAGATTTGCGGAGCGCCAATGGTTTCCTGTTTGGCTACGGCATCCATTTGTGCCAATGCAGAGGATACCATGTTTTTCAGGTCTTTCAGTTCCTCTTTATCATCTGTCCAGACTAATACATTAAAATGTCCCTTTACCGGCAGTCTTTGCTGACTGATAGCTTCGTTCAGGAAATCATTGGTAGCGTCCCTGGCTATCAAATTCTCCCGGCTATATGCGGAAAGAGATTGCAGCCTTAGTCTTTTGCTTTCCAGCTTTTGGATGGTTTTCTGCGCATCCTCAATAAAGAGGTATTGATTGTAAATATGATTGCAAGGGAGAAGCTGTCCCAAAGTAGAAGCAAATCCAACACTGAATTTCGTTTTATCGGTACTGTATTTATCGTAATTGATACGGCTGCCACACAATGCCGGAAGATCCACCGCATCGCCCAATGTATATAACTGGCAATACTTATCGCCCACACGCATCCCTTCATCAAAGCTGATGTCTGCCATTAAGAAGTTATCATTTCGCTCGGACAGGTAACAATACTGTTCTACCAAACCCATCTTACGGCTATGGCTGCGCAATTCATTTTCTCTTAACCTGGTCAGCTTCATGAAGCCACTATCTTCCATAATACGTTTGAACTGCCCGGCACTGTCCAAAAAATCCTGTAGCAACTGCGGCTTCAAGGTTTCTTCTGGTACGATAGACTTACGCAGCAGGCTTGAAAACATGGAACTGGCTGTCTTACGTCCTTCCGGCTTTTTGGTAAGCATGATGTAGCAGCTATGGGTAAGAAACGGACGCTCATTGAAGAAACGTTCACTGGCTCGACTAAGGAAGCTGGTATCGTCCTTCGTAAAATCCGGCTTGTGGCTGTTTTGCAAAAACCAGTCTTGTTTGTGGAACACACAGAATTTAGGTAATAGCTTAATTGCCTTTATCCATGCCTGGTGAAAGGCTTCATACTCCTGATCGGACATAGTAAATATCTCCGGCAGGTCTGCTTTAAAGACGATGGTCACATCTCCTTGCTTGCTCAGGATGCAGTCATGCTCCACATCCATTATTGGTAAAATATCATCCAACACTTTTTCCATCTCACTTTGTTTTTACCTGTTATCATTTATTGCATCTGCGGCAACCCTATGTTATAGCTTAGGACCTCTGCGCTGACGCTTTCCGGTCATGCGCTTTTCATCAGTTTGTTTTGATTGTTGTTGTTTCTGTTGTTTTTTGATATTCTCCCTGATAGTTTCTTCAATACCAGTTTCCTTCCAGTCAATCACCTTTGCCTCAAAATGGGATTTCAGATTTGTTTCTTTTAGTTGGTAGGTTTCGTCCCAACCGCCTTTCCTGTTGAATCCTACGGGGTCTAATACGCTTTCATGTGGAAATGAAATAGCAATGAGGTCTGTGGGAATGGAAGTAATATTGTCATAATCCAATTCCTGAAATTCATGCGTCTTTGGATTGTACGGTATGATATACCGTTCCTGTTCGTCATCATAGCAATAATCAATCTTGCTGAACACAATCCCATTGGAAAGGAAATCATCTTTAGGGCGCAGCATATCCATTCGGATATCAACAAAGAAGGTGTGTCCGGCAATATCTACCGTCGGGAGTTGCCCCATCAATCTTCTTCCCAAAGCCTGTTGATCTACCATTAGCTCGAAATCCGTTTTGCCCTGGATATTGTTAGCAGAAAATCCATATTTTTCTGCCATTCCTATTGCATCAAGCTGTACCAACTCCGGTATCTTCACCGTTCTAACGTCTGTATCATCACTGAACAACACCGGTATATTTTTCTCTTTGGGACTATAATCAAATACATATCCATCTCCAACGTCCCGCATGTCGGATACAAGTATCACGTTCTCCGGGTTTGCTTTTTCCTGAAGCTGTAGATTAGCTACATCCACGATAAAATCGGTTCCCTCGATGTTGTACACCGGCAATTGTCTTTTCATGATTTTATTTCTTTCTTTCCCATAAAAATTTTTCTGCTCCTGGACTTGATCAGTTTTGGAACTTGTTTTCTGGCAAGCGCTTTCATCAATCCATGTTCTCCATATTTGTTGCTCATGCCGTAGATCCTCATTACGAGGAATGTTCCGGCAGCCAGGATAATGCCTATACACAAGTAGGTAGGCAGACCAATGATATACATCACGGCAAAAACTATGAGCAGCGCGACAACACCGCCACCCAAGTACCAGATATATTGCGCCTTTAAGCCCTTAAACTCGATGCTCTGGTTAATTCCTTTGTTGATCTGATATACACTATTTGCCATGTCGTTTTATATTGAATGTTATAATCTCATCCTGCTGCGAGGACGTTCTGCCACCTGTTGCGATGCCAATACCATTTCTTTTGGAACGGAATGCCCGTTTACTTTTTCTGCCAGTTGAATGACAGGTGTTTCGCCAATCTCTTCCGGTTCGTTTGCTTCTCCCTGCTGTTGCTTCAACTGGTTTTCCTGTATCTTGATGGCTATCTGTCTTTCCAGGTTAGCCAGTTCATTTTTCATTTGCTGTAATTCAGCCTCCTGCAAAAAAGGCTTTGTGGTAAGCTGTTCCAGCTTAGGTATTGCCGTATTTAGTTCAGATAAAGTATGCTGGTATTTTTCCTTCAGGGTTTCTACACGGTCAATCGCATTGAGGAAATGCCTTGCTGCCAGCTTGGGGTTATCTGTATTTGGTAGCCCGTTGTTATATGTGTACTTAATGCCGTCATTCTCACGTTGCGCATAAAAGCTATTAGAATAGCGGTATTCAAAAATTCCATTTTCCTCGTAGGCTTCCTGCTGCCTGCGTATGTACAGGTTGAAACCATACAGTGTACCGATCTGTGACGTATGTTCGTCTGCGGTAGCCGGTTTCCAATCCTGATACAGCTTGATAATATGCCTGCCTATTGCTTCACTGTCTGTTGTGTTGACGTTATCCAGTTTAATGGCATTGACCTTTATACCATCTTTGTCCAGTTGAAGCACGGCTTTGTACATCTTTTCATCAGCCGTGAGCTTGTCGAGTATTTTTATGGTGGATACCTGCTCGTTTTGCAGGTTTTCCAACTGGTATTTATTGCGGGAGATTTCCCTGAAATGAGATACTTTCAGACTTTCCATTACTGCTATCTTTTTCTCCAGTTTGGATTTTTCCAGCAGGGAAGTATCACCGGACAGTATGGCGATGTATTCGGAGAAGTTCATGCCGCTTTTTTCATCAATGGCTCCTTCGTCAATCGTGCGTACATTCAGCTCACAGTTTTTCATTTGTGAAATGAACGTCTGTTTATTTTTCAGGAGATTGAATTTGTAATTATCGAGTGACTGTTCTACCGCATATACATAGTTCTGAACTTTGTTGCCGTAATGTTCTTTGGCAATGAGATTGCCCTGGCGTGCGCCACGCCCATTACGTTGCTCCAGTTCCGAGGGCTTCCAGGGAATATCAATATGGTGCATGGCAATCACACGCTGCTGCACATTCAAACCTGTTCCTGCTTTTTCCGTACTGCCTAACAGAATGCGTATTTCACCTCTGTTCATTTTACGGAATAGTTCGGGTTTTTTGGTATCTGACCAGTCGTGGATAAAAGTGATTTCCCGTTCTGGAATACTAAAATCTCTGACCAGCTTTTCTTTAAGCGCATCGTAGATGTTAAACTCACCGGGCTTAGGTGTACCGATGTCTGAGAAAACAATTTGTGTACCCTTATGCTCCATGCTCTGCTTGTATATATCGGCTATCTTCCGGGCACTAACGTTTACCTTGTTATCAGGATGATCGCTGTACTTCCAATCATTAATGAGCCGCATATCTGCCGCCATTTTCTTAGCATAGTTGGTGGCAATCAGCATTCTGCCTTTGTCTTCTTCCGGCGTAAGCCTGCCACGTCCGATCAGTTCGCCATTTCCTGTTTTAGCAAACTGCATCAGGTTTTTAATGAACTCAGTCTGTTCCGGTGTTGGCTTTATATTCACCAGCGTTTCATGCAATTCCGGCTTATCGAGATTGATATGCTTAGCTGTCTTATAATCAGTGATCTCATTATAGAATAGAGCCAGTTCCGGTACTTTTATAAAATGACGGAAGCGTTCTTTGGCGATGATCTCATTCGTTACAGAAAATTCAAAGTCCGTTGTTTTGCGTGCAAATACGGCTGCCCAGCCATCAAAGTTTTCAATATGCTGACGCTCCATTTCATTCGGACGCAGGTATTTGAACAACAGGTACATTTCGGTGAGACTGTTTGATATGGGTGTACCGGAAAGGAAGGTTACACAGAGGTCGCTGTTAAACCTGCTTTGCAGTTCACGCACTGCAAACAGCATATTGAGTGCTTTCTGGCTACCCTCTATATTGCCTAAACCGGCAACCCGATTATGACGGGTAGTAAAAGTGAGGTTCTTATACTTATGAGATTCATCTACAAACAGGTGATCAACACCCATTTCCTTGAAGTTGATACCTGTGTCCTTCTTTTCTTCTATGTCTTTCAGAACTGCCTTTAGCTTTCCCTCCAGGTTATTCTTTCGTATCTCCAGCCCTTTGAGCATCTTTTTAGAGATGTCGCCGCCAAGCTCCCTGACAGTTTCCAGGTCACGTTCTACGTTGTCCAGTTCTGTCTGGAATATCTCTTTTTGTATATCAGGCGACTGCGGTATTTTGCCGAATTGGTCATGCGTGAGAATGATACAATCCCAGTTATTGTTTTTTATTTCATGGAATAACCGCAGCCGTTGTGCAGGTGTAAAATCATTTTGTCCGGGAAATAGAATACGTGCTTTAGGATAGGCTTTTTTATAAGTTTCCGCAATCTGGTTCACATTCGCCTTTAGTGCAACGATCATGGGTTTATGCACAATTCCTAACCTTTTCATCTCTTGTGCAGAAACGATCATGGTTAGTGTCTTGCCTAATCCTACCTCATGGTCAATTAAAGCGCCGCGATTCTGTATGATGCGCCAGGCAGCGTTCTTTTGTGAGCTGTACAGATCTTCAATCCCCAATGTTTTTTTATCCAAGCCGGGGAATTTGAGATGACTGCCATCGAACTCTCTTAACACGTAGCAATTGAAAGTATCGTTGTACAGGTTCTCTAAACTCTTTTTCTCTATATCAGGTAATTCATTCAGCCAATTGATAAAGCCACCTCTGATTTGTTCAATCTTCTGGTGAGCCAACTGTATAGCTTCATTATCCGGGAGCCGGATAGTAGTATTATTAGGTCCTTTTACCTCATAGGTGAAGAAAGGGGTTGTATTTTCCAGAGCATGTTCCAGCAGCGTATATCCGTAGGTAGTGCGCCCGCTTTTGGGTGTGACGGCATATTCCCTTGCAACCTTGATATTCATGCCGGTGCTTACCTTAAAAGCATCCAGTGAAGGGAAATAATTTATTGTAGTGTCCTGCTCAAACAGCATGGAGGCAAACCGCTCATAATAAGAAGTAGGTATCCAGCGTTCACCCAGGTTAAAATCGAGTAACTCAAATGGAATACGCTCCGGCTGCACCTTTGCTACCGCTTCAGCACTTCGTTTGTATTGTGGATTGTCCGGGAATTGTCCATGTATGCGTTCTGCCTGCCGTAATTTCTCTACCACGTTACCACTCAAATACTGGTCTGCTGTTTCCCATTCATTACTGGCAGGATTTAAGTACACATGATTGCCGAGTTGAGGGATTACTTCATTTTCCTCCAGACCCATTGCTGCGCTGATAAAGCCTATATCTACTTTGCCTGTATCGTTGAGGCTATGGGCAAGGGCTTCAACAGGATCATCGGTTATAAAACGTTCCTTTACCTGATGGATGGAATGAGTAAGTATATCCGCTTTCACAAATCGTTCGCCATCCCTGCGTTCCAGCGAGGACAATGTAATTACGCCAAAAGCGGTATCTTCCAGGATACGCCTGCGGTTATCAGGGCTATTCAGCAGACCGTATTCAGCAATGAATTTTTCGTATGTGCTATTGAGCTTATCCCGGTCATCATCGCTGATTATTTCTCCTGTTACCTCTTTAGCCGATAGTTCGAGATAAGTATCACGAAGCGCCGTGTATTTTTCGTAGAAATGGATATTGCCCTGAAGACCGAGCGGCTGAAATACGGCTTGTTTGTATTCTGGATCAGGGTTGCCGATTGTGCCGACATCACCCATGTGTACTACTAATGTACCTTCCTGGTAGTACGGTTTCAGACCGATAAAGGGGAGCGGATTTTTCTGCTCAAACCGGAAAAAGCCTTCCAGCGTCTGATCTCCTTCATACCGGAAGCTGTGATCAAACTGTTTGAGATAATTGGAAATACCCGTCAGCTCATGACCCAATAAGCGGGCATCCATCCAGTTTGCAGACAAGTGATCCACTTCTTTGACATTTGAATAGAGCTTGTATAAAAACCGGTTGCTTTTGTGCTGCTTAGCAGTAAGTAGCACCACGTTTTCATGGCTGGGCTTATCCGTAGTGCGTATCGTGCAGATGATACGGGCTGTCGTTTTTTGTACAACCGTTTCGTCAAGCTGATTGATATATGCTGTTGCCCGGTTAATCTGTTCTGCCGGTGCTGTATCAAATAGTCCTAATTGTACCGATGCGATTTCTGCTTTGTTTTCCGGCATCGGGAGATAGGTCAGTTTTTTGCCTTCATTTTCTGCAACGGGTAATGTTTGCGTTTGTGCTTGCCGATATAATTCAGCATTGAAGCGACTTTGGAATTGTGATATAATACTGTCATAAAGGCTATCCCTGATCTGATCAATATCACCTTCCTGCCACACAGTTTCATGGGCTTGCCCATACTGATTTTTCCCAGGTATTATCTTGTTGCCTATAATAACTTCCTTATGGTTGAACAGGAACAGGTTTTGGTGGTAGCTTCCATATTCGTTTTTAAGCTCCACCGTATCGAGTAACAGTTTCTCACTATTGGATAGCTGTTCCTTGCCTTTATGCTTCTGAACAATGAGAAGGTGATTTGGAGCTTCGGTATTACCTGTATCTTTCATCAGGTTGTCGGGCATCACTGCTACACTCACAAAATCTGCCTGTTGAAAGAGGTATTCCCTTACCGTGTGATTAGAAGGGCTGTTCAGGAAAGCATCTGTTGTAATGAAAGCCATCAGACCGCCTTCAGCCAGCTTGTCCAGCCCTTTGGCAAAAAAGTAATTATGTATTTTACCTGATAGTTCTTTATCGGGAAAGGCTTCGTCATATACCGAGAAATTCCCAAAAGGAATATTGCTCACTACCAGATCGTAGCTACCATTATCTTTAACCGGAGCTTCTTCAAATCCCGTGATATGTGTAACTGTTTTAACTGGCAGTGTACTGTTAATGGCTGACAGTATTAATCCGCCAAGCCTGTCCTTTTCCACTGCCGTGATCTGTTCCAAGTCGGGGAACTTTGTAACAGCTTCGCTGATGAACACCCCGGAGCCAGCAGAGGGTTCATACAATCTTTTCGGTTGAATCCCTTGTGCTGCCAGCACGCTGTATAATGTTTTGGGTACTACTTCGGGCGTAAAAAATGCTGTCAGAACGCTGTTTCGTAATGACCCAATAATTTCCTTATAGGGCAGAAAACCGTAGTTTTCTGTCAGGAGGTCATGCAATTGCATGATTTCCTTGTGATGCTTCATGTCCTCTTTGGTAGCACCCTCAGCTTGCCATCTTTCCGGTGGACCATACGGATATAGAACAGTCTTAATGCCACCAAAACCTGCATATTTTTTCAGGTTGGCGACATCTTCCGCAGTAAGCGGACGACCGTTCTGATAATCTATAGCTATACGTGTAGCTTGAAGATTATCATGCAGCTTTTGGGAAACATTGTAAGCCATAACTACACATTTTCTTTCTTCACTTTTCTTTCGGCTTAGGCGAGGTAATCATGTACCTGCCCGATAATGGCATATCTCAAATGCCTGTTTGCTTCGTTTTCGCTGTTAAACTCAAAATCATTGAAGATGCTTTTACAGGCTTCAATGAGATTTACTACTTCATAGGTCAATGTTCCGTTTTCCTTCATTCGCTCGTAGTCTGCATTAAATTCTTCTTCGATAACCGAGCGGATATACTGATAGCGGGATGGTTTCAATTCTTCCGTCATTGCATTGAGGCATAATTCTTCAATGACATACTGCGGTCTTCTTTCTCCAAGAAGCTGCGTTGCCATTGGCATGACGGCGTTTACTTTTTCTTCCAGATACCGGGTAACAGAATAGTTCTCCTGTAAGCTGAACATGAGGTCAGGATTGTTGTGAACGATATACGTCCACAACTTTTCCGTTAGCATACTTTGCATACGTCCTGATTTTTTTAAACGCCAAAAAAGGATTGAATAACAGTAGCAACCACCACCAGAAAAATGCAACTGCCAAACCAGGCAGCGGCAACTTTCCCCGTGTCCTGATCACCTGCGTTCCATTTCTGGTACACTTTTACAGCGCCAATTAACCCAAGCAACGCACCCACAGCATACATGAGATTAGTACCTGCGGAAAAATAGCTGCGTACTTTGGTATTGGCTTCATTAATACCCTGAATGCCATCCTGAGCGAATGCCCCGTAGTGGATAGCCATTAGCGCCAGAGCGACGCAGATCATGATAACCGTTTTACGGTTATTCCTTTTTGTTTTCCTGCTGCACATTTCCATAACACACGTTTATTAAAATTTAAAATCAACTTTTAAAAAAATAAACGGAGATGCCTCGCCATCACATTGCCCGCTAAATCCTACCACACATTGCTCTCACGCACCGGGATGGACAGGGAAGCATACTCCGTTATTGGACTGCTACACTGCTACTTCTTTCCACAACAAATCCACTTCTTCATCTTTAAGTGTAACAGTTCCATATTTTTCGCACTCCGATGTAATCAGTTCATTGATGGATGACCGAAGGGGAGAGTATTTTACTGCGGGGTATTCCTTCAGTACCATTCCGAGGTATTGTTTAAATTCCTCGGGAATCAGTTCCCTGCGTGAAGCATCGGCAATCACTGTTTTCAGGCGTTCAATGAGGTGTTCTACTTCTGCAAAATCATCATCCGTTGTCTTTTCAAAACTGCCGCTGTGTTGCTGACTTTGTTCCTCAACCGGTTCATATTGCCCGTTGGGGTCAGATAAAGCCGCCCTGAATCTCAACTTTCGTTTGCCGGAAAGCAACTCTTTAATTTCCGTTGAAAAATACCGTACTCCTACAAATAGGTAGTAAATGGCTAATGCTATGGCAACCACTATAAGGTAGTCCGTCCATGAAATGTTCTTTAACATACGCTTCTGTTTTTCGTTCTACACTGTTTTAAATACTCGACCGTATAGCGAGTTGCTTACGTTCAATTTCGATAGCAAAAAAACAACGATAGAAAGCGTGTTTCAAGTCCAACATTTGTTGTATCTGAAGTTGTACCCCTTGTACCCCAATGAAAATCAGGTCTTACAGAGCGCTATGAACCGATTATTTTTTTTAAATTTGTAGTCGTAAACCTTGATGAATCGTTATTGTTCAGTAGCTAAAAAGAATTGTTATGAAAACAGTAAGTGTGTTGGGACTTGCCCTGTTTTTCCTGGCTTCATGTGATCAGCCTAAATTGGAAAAACAAGAAGCGGCATCTGCTATTCGTACCGAAAAGAATTATCCTAAAGTGTACGAGTATGAAATCAATATGACTGATCCGGCGAGTGCTAAGAAACTATTAGATGCGGGGTTGGAAAGTGAGGGTTTGATAATGGTAGATAAAACGCAAAAGCTAAAAGATGCCGGACAACCGATTGTTCATTTTACGGAAAAGGCGCAACCTTACCTTGTACGTATAGATAAGAAGTACGATAATGTACAGGTGGTGAAAGTAGCCGATATGGATTTGGGTGAAGTTACCGGCATTCAAATGCAGGATGATAAGAAAAGTGCAGTTGTAGAATATACGGTAGTGTACAAAAATATTACACCCTTTAGCAAGCTCATAAAACGTGATCTTTCTGAAAAGGAAACGCAACGTGCTACCTTATCATTTTTTGATTCAGGTTGGAAGTTTGATAAGCAACATTAAAATGCCAGCAGTCTATTACTGGATTGAGCTTTTTTAATATTCTTTTATCTTGTTGATCATTTGTTGCAGGGTCTGTATTACTATCTCCTTATCTCGCTGTTCTGCCGAATAGGACTTGCTTCTCATACTGTCATAAGAAATATCTTCCTGGTAAGGAGTTGACAAATGCGGTACGATGTTTTTGAACACACTGTTTAATGAACGAGCCATAATAATCTTCATGTCGTCTGCCGCCCTTAAAACCAGCGCCATTTGATCAACCGAGAGTATAGAAAGGATTTTTTGCTTTTCCTTGTTTTTTTCAGTCTCTTTAGGGACACTTTCTTTCAATGGAATAATTGAATAGTGTATCTGCTTTTCCAGATAAAATAGTTCCTGTGTAAACCAGTTGCAAACCTGTTTATACAAATCGGCATCCTTTGGGTTGAATATTATATTTGGCTTCCTGTGAAACTGCCTGAACACTTTGAGATGAAATAGCAGCCGTTCCATTTTTCCCGCAGTTTGCTCACTGCTATTTACGTGAGCAGCCACTCTTTGCGTGAGGTTGTATATATAGGGCTTGCTGTTAAAATTCATGGAAACGAGCAACTCGTCAAGATTGGAATAAACGGTAGCCTCATCCATAGGCATAAGCCGCCCAAGTTCCATACACAAGTCTTTAAGGTAAAGTATCTCCTGAAAAGTATATGCGTGTGTATCGGGTTGATAATTCAACAGTTCTTCGATTTCCTGCTTTAGAATACTAAATGCAGGTTGAAATGATTGAATGTTGTGAAGTTTTTCCGTTATGGCAGCCAATTTCCTGGAAAGTTCCTTTTTTGCAATTGCAAGATAGGTGGCAGGCACACGTTCATCTATACTTAAATAAGTAATAAACCTGCTTTCAATCAATGAAAGCAGTTCATCAATGCTGGAGATGATACTGCCCAATACCGGCTTCAGAAATGCGGGCTTTGAAATCTGCGTCTTATTTTCCAATGCCTGATCCAGCAGCATAATCAGGCTTGAATGATATTTTTTGATGGAACACCGTATTTTGGCTTCATCATCAATATTAAATACAATAGACTTGATAGCGACCTGAATTTTCTCTTTTTCTATAGTAATCTGCTCATGGAGCTTTACTATGTTTTCAGGCACAATTTCAGCTACCCTCGTTTTCGCCGGATTAAATGTAACAGTAACCAATGTATCCAGCCATTCCAGTATATAGCCTCCCCTCATAGCTCTTCTCTTTTACTGTGTGGCAACAACTTGTCATGGCAAATATATGTTTACAATCTCCGTCAACCTATACGTAAATCCTACTATTTTCCTACTCAATTACCAGTATATCAATGCCTTTTACGCTGCTTTCAATTTATTTATCAGCGAAACCTTATTGGAAACTTCTGCTTTCTCAAATATGTTCTGTATATGTTTGGTAACGGTTTTATCCGAGATAAAGAGCTGCTTTGCTATTTCCTTGTATGTTTTTCCTTTGGTTATCAGGTGGGCAATTTCAATCTCCCTGGTCGTGAACTGGAACAGCTTGCAATTCTGTTCAAATTTTGACTGTGAAATGTTCCCGTCATCTGCTTCCTGATTGTTGAGTGCTTTAAGGCTTGCTATTGATGAGCTTAATATTGCTTTGTGTTGCCTGGCGACATTTGCCAGCACTGTTTCTATTTTCTGGTTTAATTCTTCAAAAGAAAAAGGCTTTGATATAAAATCTATCGCTCCGACTTTAAGTCCTTTCATACGGTCAACCTGACTGGATTTAGCACTTAGGAAAATAATGGGTATATGAGCGTATTTGTCTTGCTCCGAAAGCGTTCTGGCAAAAGTAAAGCCGTCCATTTTGTCCATCATAACATCGGAAAGAATGAGGTCTGGCATTAGTTTCATTGCATACAGCTTTTTGAGGGCTTCAGAACCGTTAGATGCGCACAATACATTGTATAATTCACTTAGCTTATTGAAAAGAAAATTAATCATGGTAATGTTATCCTCTACCAAAAGGAGGGTGCGTTTTCCTGGTATAAACTCATGCTCTTTAACGTAATCGTAATTAAATTCATAATTCAGTTTGCTAAGCCCGCTTACAAATTGAATTGGAACCTCGTTTTCTTGTAACGTGTATGCAGGAAGTATAATCGTTACCCGGGTTCCCGGTTCTGTTGCAGGGTTGCTTTCAATTTCAATTTTTCCTCCAAGCCCATCCACTACTTTTTTAACGATAGGTAAACCTAATCCCATTCCCTGAAGACGGGTATGTTTATGCCCGATCTGGTAATAAGGCTCAAAGATCTTCTTTTGGAGGTTAGGCATTATTCCTTCGCCTGTGTCTTTAACAGCGAAAACTACTGTGCCATCCTGACTATGCAGGGATATGGCTATTTCTCCGCCTTCATTAGTAAACTTAATAGCATTTTCAATGATATTGTTGACAATACGATTAATGGCGAAGGGATCAGCTTTAATAAGCAGCTTATCTTCAATAGCAAGAGTGCATTTGATTTTCTGCTTGTCGCAATAATGTCCGAAAAGAGGCAGACTGCTTTTCAGCAAAGCGCTAAAGTCTGAAACCTGATTGTGTTTGTAGGTATCAATACCTTTTGCAAATCGTTCAATGTCGAACAGGTTAATGACGTCGGCAGTCAATTTATCTACACCACCCTTTATAATATCTAATTCCTGTACAGAACCATATTTGCCAATGTATTCTTCCAGATAGTTTTTGATTAAGGTAAGCGGCGTCTTTGTTTCGTGAACAAGATTAATAAAGTTGTTGACCTTTTGCTCGTTAATTCTTTCCAATTCCTTTGTTCGCTTTTCCACTTCTTCTTTCAAATCTGTGTTCCAGCTTCTTAACAGTCGTTCCGAATCAATCAGTTGCTCATGTTCTATCCGCATTTGTATAATATCCCTATTCACCTGTAATCCAAATAAAAGCAGGAAGCCCACATTTGTAACTACGGCTTCAATTGCTTGTCCCATTTCAAAATAGGTAATGATAGGTAAGCCAATCCACGGTGTTATACTGAATAACAATACCACCGTTTCCTGTTTGGCTTCAGTACTGCTGAAGTCATTGTTGTATTTATAACGGATGGCTTTAATCAGGGAAATAATCACCCAGGCAGCATACAATACGGGAACAACAAGCAGGTTCTGAGCATATTTTAAATCATTGGAGTACCAGAAAGTCAGAACAAACAGAATATAAGGGAAGATGAGAAATATGAATATCCCTTTATGTGCATGAAATTCCATCTTATACAGGTTGAATGCCTTATACACATAGTAGGGAAAGAAGCAGGGTGTAATAAAACCGGTAGCGTAGGCAATAATTTCCTGTGTGAAATAGGAGCCGGGTAATTTTTCATCAGGCAATAAGCCGCCACTGACGTTGTAAGCAAGCAAAAGAAAAATTAGAATGAGGTTTAGGTTCGTTATCTTATCGTGCGGTCTTGCAAGGCGAAATATAAGCAGGTAGAAAAAGATAACGATTTCTATGCTCACAAAAATGAATGTGACAATGTGCATTTGTGTACCAAATACTAACATTGCTCATCATCTTTTAATGTCCCTTTTAAAAAAATAGAGGTGGTAGCTCAGATCAACTTCGTGATATACCTCAAATCCGAACTGTTCGTACCAGGGCAAATTCTTAACCGTTGATGTTTCAAGGTAAATAGGGCGATCATGGTAGCTGCTATAATCAATGATAGATTGAAGCAACTTGCTTCCAATGCCGTTGTTTTGATCGGAAGGAAAAACACCAATGAACCATAGATAAGTCATCGGTATTTTAGGCTGGGCGCTGCTGATTATTTTTTCCCTCTTAATAGTTTTCATCAGGTTACCCAAGCCAACGCAACGAAAAATCAATTTGGCATCAAGCAAAATGGATTTCAACGTTGTCCTTTTTGCATCAGGGTAAACGATAAGCGCACAGGCATTGCCCTCTGTGTTGATAAAAACATCTCCAAAAAGATGGCAGACCTCAAATGAATAATCCATCAAAGCCCGGATTCTTTTTATTCGCTTCTTGCCCTGCCTGATTATATAATTGACACTGGCATTAGTATCAAAAGACTTCGTAAGCATATCTACAATTAATACCTTGTCACTTTTGCCTGCTCTTCTCATACCCTGTATGGGACTATTATTGAAGTCGGGGCGTGGTTTGCAATTTTGATCGGTTTTTTTCATGATATTGTTTTTTAGCATTCGCAATCGCATCAACAAAAAAGTCTGTTGTTGACACATTAACCAGTGGTGAATAGGGATGAGCGCTGTATGATCGGTTTGAGGTTATCAAAGGAATACTCCAGATAACGCATCACCAGACCCGACTTTACCCATAACACTCTTTCTATACTTTCTGAATACAGTGGCTGCAACGGTTCATCCTTGTCTCCCTTCATTTCATACCAGTGCGTTTCCTTTATTGCTTCTTCATTCAGCTTGTTGTCAAAATATACGTGTTCGGATATGCCAAGAAAGCGTATCAACTCTAAGGATTGCAAGCCCGTTTCTTCCTTAACTTCCCGCAGGGCACATTGCTCCATTGTTTCTTTCTTTTCCAAATGTCCTTTGGGCAAATCCCAGATGATACGCCTGAATATCATCAGTAACTCATTGTTCTGATTAATGACAACACCGCCTGCAGCTAATACTCTTTTCATACTGTAACCCGTTAAGATCTCTTTTCTGTAAAATATTTATAGAAAAACGGAATGGTTTCAACCCCTTTATAAAAATTTACCAGGTCGAATTTTTCGTTAGGGGAATGGATATTATCGTTATCCAGCCCAAACCCCATCAACACCGTATCCAGACCGAGTATTTCCTTAAAAAGTGCTACAATAGGAATGCTCCCGCCACTATATACTTGGAGCGGCTCTTTGCTAAAGGTTGCCTTGATTGCCTTTACCGCAGCCTGATAACCCGCAGTTTTCGTATCGGTAATAACAGGCTTTCCCCCATGCAGGTATTTTACATCAACAGTCACACCAGGCGGGCACTGCTGTTGCAGATACGCTTTGAACAGGTCGGCAATTTCTTCTGGCTGCTGGTCAGGAACAAGCCGCATGGATACTTTGGCAAATGCTTTTGAAGGTAGTACCGTTTTAGCTCCTTCGCCTGTATAACCACCCCATATACCGTTCACATCCAGGGTAGGACGAATGCCCGTGCGTTCCAGTGTAGTATAACCCTTTTCACCCCACACTGCTTTTATGCCCAATTCTTCTTTATACTCCATTTCATCAAATGGCAGCTTTGCAATTTCATGTCGTTGTTGCTTTGAAAGCTCAATTACTTTGTCATAAAATCCGGGTATGGTAATATGATTGTTCTCATCGTGCATAGACGCAATCATTTTGCAAAGCATATTGATGGGATTGGCAACTGCACCGCCATAAACACCGCTATGCAGATCCCGGTTCGGACCTGCCAGAGCTATTTCCATATACGCCATGCCTCGTAAAGCCGTTTCAATGGACGGATGTTCCATACTGATCATCGCTGTATCAGAAGCCAGTATGATGTCTGCTTTCAAAAGCTCTTTGTGGTTATTCAGGTATTCCGGCAGGCTTGGAGAGCCGATTTCTTCTTCCCCTTCGATAATCATCTTCATGTTACAAGGAAGTGTGCCAGTCCTGGCCATGACCTCCAGTGCTTTTATGTGCATGAACATTTGCCCTTTATCGTCGCTTGCACCTCTTGCCACAATGCGCCCATCCACTACCTGCGGGTCAAAAGGATCATGATGCCATAAATCAACCGGGTCGGGCGGTTGTACATCATAGTGTCCATATACCAAAACAGTCGGTAAATCCGGGTTAATGATTTTCTTTCCAAAAACGACAGGATGATGTGATGTTTCTTCAATTATTGCGGCATCAAAGCCTGCCTGCATCATCAACTCTATAAGTTTGCCTGCGCAAGCCTGCATCTGCGCTTTACGCCCTTCATCGTTGCTGATAGAAGGAATGGAAAGTAATTGTGTCAGTTCTTCAAGGAATCTGTCTTTGTTTTCGGAAATGTATTCATTCCAGCGTGTCATATTATACCTGTATTTTTTATGGTTAAACAACATTTAATTTATACCCGATGAAGGCAACAAACACACCTGCCAACACCAACGAAAGGCTCCATGCAACTGCATTGCCATACACAAGCGAAGCAATGCCAACGCCGAGCAGCACCAACATCAGTAATGCTATAAGAATAGCTATCCATTGCATTTGAGGGAACATCATAGCTACGCTTAAAGGCAGCATAGCGCCTGCAAAATTGAAAATGGAAGACACCACAACACCCCAAAGTGTTTCTTTGAATATTTGTCTGCCCAAATGGGTAGTAGCCAGCTTTCCATGTGTGGCAAGGTTCAACTGTTTTTCTGCATGAATAAGCCTATGCCGCTGCCGGGAGTATTCGGAGAAAAAGTAAATGCACGCACCGGATACAGCAGTGGCAAAAGCTACTTTCAGGGAAAGCGACAAGGTAATCGGCGTTTCACCCTGCTTCAGTACATGCCCTGTCGCCAAGACGAGGACGGTTAAAATGCCATCTATTAGTCCCAGCAGCAACGCAAACAATTGTTCCTTTATTAACTTTTTCATCGTGTTCTATGAACAGGCGTAATCATTCTTTTACCGGCAAGCAACTGGTCGAGACTGTGTACCACTGCGCCAGTCTTTTCAATGGCAGCCACAATCTCATCGTATTTCAGATCTTCACCTTCAATTGTTATTTCCATCCCCACGGTTTCCATATCTATCTCGTTTACTACAATGCTCAACCCATCCACACAAGGCACATTTTCAATGGCGATGGCAATCTCAATAATTTCAGGTCTGTCTCTTGCTTTATCTACGTCTAATAAAAGCTGTCTTATTCCCATGTAATTCTGATTTTAAGTTTATTTAGTGTTATAGTTTCTGAAAACGCATTTACCTAAGTGCTATCGCTGAATATTCTTTTATATAAATCGGGTCCATAACTGGTAGGTAGCGGTGCTGCTTCCGTAAGCTGAAATCCTCTGCTGGCATCATCCATTCTTCCTGCCCTCAGAAACAGTGCTTGCGGCATTTCCTTTTCATAAAATGTCATGGCAAAATCGTAGAGGTGGGTAACAAAGAAAACCTTGATGTCTTTTTCAATAAGTGCAGTTACAATCTGTGCCACTATTTCAGAGCCTTCTCTTTCATTGGTCGCTGCAAAAGATTCATTGAACAGGATTAAACAGCCGGAACGGAGATGATCGGTAATTTCATTCATGCGGCTTAATTCTTCATCGAACTTGCCGCTTTGCATAGTGCGATCTTCCTCTTTTTTGAAGTGTGTAAAAACACCGTTCACAATGTCTGCACAATATTCTTTAGCAGACACAAACATGCCGCTTTGCATCATTAGCTGCGCCACGCCGATACTGCGCAGGAAAGTGGATTTACCGCCTTGATTTGCCCCGGTAATAATGACAAGCCTGCGATAGTCTGCATTGAGATGATTGCTTACAACCTGCTTTCCCATGCTCAACGCAAGGCAGGGATCGTACAGCTCTTCCGCATAATGATTGTATGTGCCGGGAGGCGTTACCATCGGATAGGCTACCGTCTCGTCCAATTCCTTTAAACGGTTGTACAGGTTCATGCAGCCCAGGTAAAAAGCCAATTCCTGTCTGAGCAGTATAAAGAATTGCTGTATATGCTCATTTGCCTGAGCTAAGGCATTGGCAGCCCGATTGATTGCCCGATCGTTTAACTGATCCAACGCTCTCGTGCCGCTTTCGTCCCGTGGGTGTATCTGGAAATTGTAACCTGGCAGCTTTGGCGGAAAGAGCCATTGCCACCATTTCAGTTTTTTTACTTCACTGCGATGTAGAACATACCCAATGCCTTTATTGGCTTTCGTTAACTGGATGCTGGTGCGTATCCCGCCTTTAAGCGATAATTGAGCAAGGTTATCACCAATGGCAGCAAAATAATCATCGTTCAGTTCACTGCGTAACATTACTAAGAAACGATGAAAGCCTTCCGACTGAAACTTATCTATATGCTCATCAGCCATTGCCCGAAGCTGGCGTAAATGTTTTGCATAAATACCCATCATACCAACCGAGCCTGACAAGACGGAAGAAGGACGGCTGGTGAAAACGCCGAACCAGCTATTTTTCCTGCTTTCAATAGCAGTAATGGAAAGCTCATAAATAGCCTGCACTATTTCCCTGAGAGCAATACAATCTTTAAGAATTTCCTGCCGGTATAAAATCGTTGCCGCATCATTTCCGATTGATGTATGAACTACCTTGCTTACTACTTCTGCCAGCAATTCATCCTTGCCGGACATACAATCGAACAGCACTTGCAGCTCCAGGTCTTTTGCCAATACATCCACATTCCAGGGCAAGGTTGCCTTGATATTGAAATCCTTGTCCCTGTATAGCAAATGTGGCTTCATGTGGTTATCCGGTCTTTTAGCTGGTCATAGGTAATGTGATATTTTTCTGCGATGGACAAGGCGTAAGCCATACCATCCGGTGCTTTGCGTATAACTTTAAAAGTTCGGGTAGCAGGATGGTCAGGCGCTACCATGCTCACCATGCTGATTGCCGTATCGCTGAGCGATACGAGTTCGTCAATAAAAGTTACCCAAACACAATAAGCATTCAGCCGTATAAGGTGTTGCATGATCTTCCGGCACAGAAAGAGCGCGTCCTGTAACGTGGTGGAGGAAAATATCTCGTTAAGAATGATGATACTGCGTTCCGATCCTGCCTCAACAATAGCATGGATTCTTACCAGGTCCTCTTCAAATTTGCTTCGGTGCGTTTCTATATCTTCCTCCCGCTCGAAATGCGTATAGATGGCATCAAACAACATAACCTGTACTTCGCTGCCGGGTACGGGACAGCCCAGGCAAGCCAGGTAATGCAGTTGTCCGAAGGTGCGGGCAAAAGTAGTTTTGCCGCCCTGGTTAGGACCCGATACAATAATGATGCGCTCCTTTCCCGTTAGCACAAAATCATTATACACAGGTGCTTGGTCTTGCTCTGCCAGCTTGTGTGCCAAAGTAATGTCGAAAGTTTCACGGGCATAAACACTTCCGGCTGTGCTAACCACTTCGGGATAGCAGAAGGTAGATCCGTGCGTCCTTATTTTATCGCAGTAATCTAAACAGCCGATGTAGAATTGTATTTCCCTATCAAAAGCCAGGACGATATTGTCTGTAAAATCCTGGTTGCTGCTATGGAAGTCGCATAGCGACTGAAACAATTCGGGGAACAAGGTGGCAACACCTTTTAGTATCAGCGCTTCCACATGGTTCATTTCCGTAGTAAAAGGAAATTCTTTCGTGTAATCTTTTGCTCCGGCAGTGTGAAATCTGTCATAGAGCTGTTCGGTTTCTTCGCTATAATCAGCTTGTGGCTCGTAAGGCAATACCCGCACAGTCAATTCCTGGGTATGCAGGTTGTATTTGACCTTTTGCAAC
>JBQCEG010000065.1:0-35130 GCA_051960475.1 Ginsengibacter sp. | reverse complement strand
TTGTTCGCTTTACTGATCTACGCTAATGGAAATGACTGGTTTGGCTGGGGCAGGGGTCATTAGCGTTCCAATGAGATTGTGGTAACAGTAAACGTAGAAAATTCCGGAATTTTTATTTTCTTATTTTCAGGCAAGAAATAAAACAAAATGTCTTATTACTACCGGCGACCTGTTTATCAAAAGATCTTAATTTTTCTAAACGCCTGCATCGTTATTGCCTACTTATTTGTATGCCTTGTTCCATTTGTAAATACAGGTTCCAACTGGGTATTTGCGATTCCTGGAATTGTTTTTCCCTTGCTTCTTTTTGTGTTGCTTTTGTTCACCATTGTTTGGATCATTTTCAAATCCAAATTTGTTTGGGTTAACGTCATCACCATCCTTCTTGGAACGCAACAAATTTTAGCTGTTTTCTCTTTTCATTTTTCACAAAAATTTACTGATCAAAAAACGCCAAACACTTTGCGTGTTTTGCAATGGAATGTAATGGGCTGGGACCAGGGAAGTGAGAGGAGAAACATTGAAAATGGAGGACATGCTTTAAGGCCGATAATGATGGATTTGGTTCAATCTCAAAATGCAGACGTTCTTTGCTTTGAAGAGTTTTATGAATCAAAAGACACTTCAATTTTTAAATCCAATATTTCAACCATAACCGAAATGGGTTTTGGTTATCATTATTTTGTTCCGGTTCAAAATCAGGATTCGAAAAGCAATTCAGGCGTTGCCATTTTTTCAAAATATCCTTTTGTTGACACGGCTTCCTTTAACCTGAATCCTGATAAAAAAGGCGAGCATTTGATCTATGCAGATATCAAAGTGCGGGACAAAATATTTCGAATTTTTGTTACCCATCTCGTACCAATCCGGTTTGCCGATTGGCAGAATCAAAGAGAAAGAAGCGAAGAGCTTTATGGCGAGGATGCGGGAAACGGTTATGGCAGGATTTTTTCGAGCCTGCTTAGAGGTTATGCTTTTCGATATTACCAATCGGAATTAGTGGGAAGGAAAGTGGCTGAAAGCCCTTATCCAGCTGTCATTTGCGGCGATTTTAATGATATTCCCAATTCGAGTACTTACTTTAACGTGAAAGGAAATTTGCAGGATGCTTTTTTGAAAAAGGGAGCCTGGACAGGAAGAACTACCAGGACAAGTTTTGGAATTATTTCACCAACACTTAGAATAGATTATATTCTTGCTTCACGGAGTTTTAAAGTGAACCAGTTTCAAATAATCCATGTTCCTTATTCGGATCATTTTCCTATTGAAACGGATTTACAATATTGATAGGATTCTTTGGCAGCAGAATTGCAAAAACTGCATGAGGAATTTAAAATTATTTAATGGTTTTTTATCATTTGCCTCTGTATCTTTCGGAATTGATTTATTACAAAATCAATTAATTTTTTTATGCGCGAAAAAGCACGCTCATTTTTAAGAACAATTCTGCTCTTAATCAATTTCGGAATTATCTTTCTTTATCTTCTTGTGTGCCTTGTACCTTTTATAAACACGGGGAAATTTTGGTTTATTGCATATCCGGGTCTCGCATTTCCACTGATATTTTTTGCATTATTTTGTTTCATTATTCTTTGGGCATTGCTCAAATCAAAATGGTTTTGGCTTTCACTTATTGTCATGTTATTGGGCACTCAGCAAATTCTCGCAGCCTTTTCTTTTCATTTGCCTCAGAAATTTTCAATGGTTAAACAACCGCGCACACTGCGTGTTTTTCATTGGAATGTGGAAGGTTGGGATTCTTATTATGAAGGAAAAGAAGCTCGACTGAGGAGTGATTATTTTAAAATGTTGCAGCTACTTAAAGCGCAAAATGCCGATATACTTTGTTTTGAAGAATATGCAGATACCAAAAAAATTTCCGATTCAAACTCAACCGTTTCCAGTATTCAAAGATTGGGATATCCCTATTTTGCTTTTGCCCCGACCGATGCTGATTCAAAGTATTACCCAAAAGGCGTTATTATTTTTTCAAAATATCCTATAGTTGATTCTCTTATTATTTCATACGGTAAACATACGAATGCAGAACACCTGGTTTATGCAGATATTAAATGTGACGGAAAAATTTTCAGGATATTTACTACGCATTTGCAGTCAGTGCGCTTTGATCATGCACAATATGAAAGCCTGAGCAAATTGAAACACGCGAAAGATCCTGGCTTCCATGATTCAAAAACGCTCATTTCGAAATTGAAAAAAGGATACCAGTATCGCTATAGCCAGGCAAAGATCGTCAGAGAACAAATTGAAAAAAGCCCTTACCCGGTAATACTTACAGGCGATTTTAACGACGTTCCGAATTCAAATACTTATTTCACAATCAGCAAAAATATGCAGGATGTTTTTTTGAAAAAAGGATCGTTCATTGGCCGAACTTTTCGCTTTATTTCTCCTACTTTAAGGATTGATTATATTCTTGCTGACAAGAGTTTTAAGGTGAACCAGATGAGGACAATTCACGTGTCTTATTCTGATCATTATCCTGTTGAAGCAGATCTTCAATATTGATTTTTTTCTAAGCCTTTTCCTTTTTTCTTCTCAGAACTTTTTGAAGTACTTCGACACAACTATGTATCGCTTCTTCAAAAGTTGTTGCATTCTTCTTAACGAAATCATCATTGCCGGGAACCACGAGCCTGATTTCGCAAACTTTATTTTCCACAATGTCTCCTTCTATTGAAAGAGTGACTTCTGCTCTTATGATTTTTTCGTGATACTGTTCAAGCTTACCTACTTTTTCGTTTACATAATCTTTCAGTTCCTGCCTTGCATCGAACTTTAAAGTTTGCAGGTTTATTTGCATATTCTTAATTTTTATTTTTCTTAAAGGTATATCCTATTGTTGCTCTAAAAAATGATGTTAATCATCAATAAAATTTCATGCCTGAAAAATTTAATTCGAAAGTTAAAATTTCTGTTACAGAATTTAAGAAGTACAATTTGCGTTCTTAATTTGGTAAATTTGAAAAACGGAAAGCCCTTATAATAAAATCAAAATCCGTCCAATGAAAAAATTATTCTTCCTTATAATAATTTTCAATTTTTGTTTGTTTACTGCAAATGCACAATACAAGAGTTATAAGATTTCAATAAAAGGAGATACAATAAATGCCATTGACCTGAACGGAATGAAACAAGGAAAATGGGTGATACACGTAGATCCATTGCGTGGCGAACCGGGCTATGAGGAAGAAGGGATTTTTGTAAATAACAAAAGAGAAGGCACCTGGAGAAAATATACTTTGGAAGGCGATTTTATCGCTTTTGAAAATTACAAGCATGGCGACAAAGATGGCAAGTGGCAGTTTTTTACTCCATACGGAGATTTAGTGAGAGAAGAGAACTGGCGTGCTTATAATCCCGATCAGCCTTATGATACCATACCGATATATGGAACTGGTAATGACGAAATTGTCAGTTATAAAGTGATAAAGGCACAACCATACAGCGTGAAAGATGGCACCTGGACTTATTATGATCATGGGCACATTATCAGGACTGAAGAATACGACAGGGGGTATTTGTTGCATCCTCCAAAAACGGAAGTGGCCACTGAACAACCAATGAAAAAAATAGTTCCAAAGGAAGTGTTGGAATACCAAAAAAAGAATGCAAAAAAGAAACACGTAAAAGTGATCGACGGAAGTACAAGCTATTAATTTCTTCTTTCTCCCAGGCTCATAATTTTAAAAGCAAGTTCCTTCAACAATGAACCTGATGAAATACTCGCGTTGCCAATGCCGATGCTTTTCAAATTTGCATCGTGCAACAATAAGATCACTTGTTCCATTTCTGAAAAAGAATAATTCCTTAGTGTTTTCATTACCTGTTCGACGACTGCAGGATTAAAATTAAAAATTGGCTTAATTGCTTTTTCACTCTTGTCGTGTAATTGGTAAATGCCGAGAATTTTTGAAAAATAAGAATAAAGTGATGGCAATATTAATTGTACAGGAACCGCCTTGGGATTGGCGTCAAAATATTGGATAATACGAATTGCCTTTGAGCGGTCTTTTGTGCTTAATGCATTTTGAAATTCAAAAATGTTATAGTCTTTGCTGATGCCAATAAATTTTTCAATCTCATCTTCAGTGATCGTTTTTTCTTTGCCAAGGTTCAGCGAAAGTTTTTCAATTTCATTTACGATTCTTGATAAGTCATTGCCGATATGATCGACCAATAAAGTGAGCGCTTTTGGATCAATCTTATAACCATTCGCTTTTAAATAATTGCTGGTCCAGCCTTCCAGCTGATTTTCATATAATTTTTTTGATTGAAAAACTTCTCCTTTTTTCTTAATTACTTTTGAAAATTTCATCCTGCCGTCGAGTGTTTTTCCTTTGTAGGAAACGACAAGAATTGTAGAGGGTAAAGGATTTTCTACATAACCTTCCAACTTTTCAACATCCTTCATTTGTTGTGCTTCTTTCAGCAGCACCACCTGCCTTTCGGCAAACATGGGATAACGCCGGCAAGCATTGATCACGTCGGCCCAATTGGCATCTTTGCCATAAAATACTGTGCGGTTGAAACCAGCGTCAGCTTCAGAAAGAATATTTTTTTCGGCATATTCCATCAGCTCATCGATGAAATAATCTTCATCGCCTTCAAGCCAGTAAACAGGTTTAAAATCCTTATTTTTCCAGTTAGCAAGGATGGAGGAAGCGGTCATTTTTCAAAGATAAATATTTCGTAATTAAATGTTCAGAATTGAATAGCTTTGATCTATCTTTTTGAACCTCAGTTTCTTGGCATGATTTTGGAAAATTACATAACGTATTAAATTTTATAAACATAAAAAACGTACATCATGAGTTACGAAAACTTCCCCGAACGAGAGAATGCCGGGGAAACAGAAGTAGTTAAAAAAAATAATAGTGGTCGTAATATTTTAACCGCCATTCTGGTGATTGCATTGCTTGCTACATGGGGGTACATCATTTTTGACAAAAATAAAACCCGCCAGGAAAAGCAGGATCTTACAACGCAAATCGTCAACAGCGATTCTGCCAAAAACGAGTTGCAACGCGAACTTGATGACGCGGCTTTAAGATTGGATGCACTCAAAACAAGCAACGTAAAAGCTGACAGTCTTTTAAAAACAAAAGACAAAGACATTGATGCATTACGTGCAAGAGTTCAAAGCATCATCAACAACCGCAACGCAACAAAAGCACAATTGGCCGAAGCTCAAAGACTCATTGCACAATTGAAAGGAAACATTGAAATGTACACAGCCCAAATCGATTCTTTGCAGAATGCGAATGCGCAATTGACAGAAACGAACAGGGTTGTAACCCAGCAAAGAGATGTTGTACAACACAGCTACGATTCTGCAAGCCAGGTTATTCAACATAAGGATACATTGCTTGATATTGGTTCTACTTTGACTGCTTCTGATTTTTCTATTGAAGGAATTAAAGAAAAAAGCAGCGGCAGGGAAAAAGTAACTTCAAAAGCAAAGCGGGTGGATAAGCTTAGAATTTCATTTACGCTTGATGCAAACAGGATCACTTCTTCAGGCCCTAAAGACATTTATGTTTCTATTACAGCACCGGATGGTAAACCTGTTCAGAACAGTGAACTTGGCTCCGGAACTTTTACAACCCGCGATGGGGTTCAGCAACCTTTCACGAAAAAAATACAGGTAAATTATGTGCAGGGACAAAAACAACCGGTGAAAGTGGAATGGTCGCAGAACAATCAATTTCAAACAGGGGATTATAAGATTTCAATTTATAACAACGGTTTTGAAATAGGCCAGGGAACTGTTACACTGAAAAAAGGTGGTTTGTTTTCTTAGAACAAAATAAATTCTGAGTAAAAAAGAGCTTCCCGTCATTTGGCGGGAAGTTTTTTTTATTAAAATAAAAAATTGAATGGATTGTTGATTTACTACTATCCTCAGTAATTTTCCTCATTCAATTCTTGAAATTACTGCTGTCGTTTTTGGGTGTTTTTGGCATTGAAGAAGACCTTTCAAATTTATATTTTTATAAAGGTTATTCAAACAGTTCACTGTCAAATCACCACCTATGAAAACCTTATACACGTGTAGTTTTTTCTTATTTATTTTAGCGCCGGCTAACAGCTTGTTAGCGCAATGCACATGCAGCGGAGGAGCTACTCCTGATTCAGTTGTATATTATCAATATTATGACTCGATAATTTCTACCAACACCTCAATAGTATTCCCGCAATTCAATGATACGCTTGGAACTTTGACTTGCTTTCGTTTGAGTGATACAGTGACAACTGTTGTCAACTACAATATTGAAAACAATCTTGACACGACAGAAGATTATAATTTTGAAACCTACAGGAGGTCGCAATTTACCGGCCCTGATGGATTTTTTAGCTCTGTAATTTCTCCTCCAAAAGACTATGGCCCTTATACGCTCGGTCCATATGATCCAACGGGCACCGGCGACGAAGTGAATGTAGGTCCGGATACTGTATTCAACAAAAATGCACATACTCAATATTTTGGAGGAACATCGTCATATTATGGGCAGGGAAATGTTACATTGAATTACCTTACCACAAGTACTTTTACGATTTTAACGGGAAGCGATAATGCAATTATAAAGTTGAAAGCTTATACACGACTGGGAGCGGAATTGGTTTATTATTGGTGTCCGTTCAATGTTTTAGAATCCAACTTAAGTGCCTTTTCAGTTTCTTCTAACAACAACAACATTCTTATAAAGTGGAATTTAAATAAGCAATCTTCCGCTGAGAATATGATACAAATGAGTACTGATGGTACAAACTTTACTGACCTTGGCTTTGGGGTGGAAACAGCTTCAGCTTCCGGCATCAATTCGCAATTTGTGTATGTGCCCGATAAAGGTTTCACAGGCAGTATTTATTTCAGAATAAAGCAAACTGATTATTCCGGAAAGGTTTTTTATTCAGAAGTGAAGAGCATTTTTATTAATGCTCAAAAATCAAAAATTTCAGTTTATCCAAATCCTACAGTCTCCGGAGTGAATATTCAATTTGTTAACAGCCCTGGTAGTGATTACCGGGTTGAATTGATCAATAGTTATGGACAATTATTGTATTTAAAAAACTACAGTTTGAATAAGGAAAGTTCTGTCAACATCAATTGGCCTAAGAAACCAACGCCGGGAATTTATTTTTTGAAAGTAACTGATCTTAATCATCATAAAGAACAAGTTGAAAGGTTGAAAATTTTATAACCAGTTCAATCGGGTTTTAAGTGCCGTAATATAATGCACAACTGTCCCAGGCTCTTAACAGTTGTGCATTTACGGTTTTTTTAGAATTTTAATTTCCCCCGCTTTTCACACGGTTTTGTTCTTCTGATGCGCCACCCGTTCTGCGGTGTTGCTGATTTTTAATTGGCTTACCAAAGCGATAGGAAAATGTCAGCGAGAAAGTTCTGTTATCACGATAGTTTGAAATGTATGCATCTATATCCTCGTAGTTGATGTTCCCTTTAAAATTTTGTGTATTGAAAATGTCACGGACACCAAATTTCAAACTTCCTTTATTTTTCAAAATCAATTTTTGAACGCCGGCATCCATTCTCCACATCGGATCTATCACAATTTCTCCTTCAATAGATTTCGACCTGTAAAATCCGCTCAACTCTGCGCTCCAACCTTTTTTGAATTTGAATTGGTTGTTCATGTTGCCCATAAAAGTGGTGGCGTTGATTTCGAGATTGCCACCATCAAGCACACCGCTGAAAGCGTTATAGTTCACATTGCTGTATAAATTCGTTGACCAGAATTTTGTTACCGGAAAATTAGCGCTAACTGCAATTCCATAAGTGGTTTTTGAAGCCAGGTTTTCTTTTGTCTGAAATGTTTTCCTTTCACTGGTAATTTGTTTTATCACGTCAGTAAACACGTGATGAATTTTGGTGTAATTAATTGTAGTAGAAAGGAAACCGTTATATGTATGAGTCAGTTCAATATTATCGGAAAATTGTGGTTGCAATAAGGTGTTGCCAACTTCATAAGTGTATTCATCCAGGAAATAATAAAAAGGATTCAAATCACCATAATCAGGCCGGTCGATCCTGCGACCGTAGTCTGCAGTGAAAGTATTCTTATCATTTAATTGGTAACTAACATAAACGGTTGGGAAAAGGTTTACATAGTTTTTAGTAAACGACGAATCCGGATGGGTTGCATTGCCGAGTTGGTGTCCTTTTGCATTTGTATTTTCAGCACGAACACCGGCTTGCATGCCCCATTTTTTTATTTGCCTGCTGTAGTTAACATAAGCCGCGTTTATGTTTTCCTTGTAAATAAAATGATTCGTTTTTCCTTCGTCCACTGTCGTTCCGTTGGAAGTTTGATTTTGATAAACTGCATCGTTATCAGTGGTCACATAACTGCTTTTTAAACCGGTTTCAATTTTCCCGGCATCTTTTAAAGGAATAGTAAAATCAGTTTTTGCTGAATAGATTTTTACGTTTGAGGGCAAATCGCCGATCAATGCATTTGGCGATTTCCTAACTGTAAAATCGGGATAATAATAGGAGTTGGCAAGAAGTGAACTTGCAGGCTGTTCGTAATCGAGATAATCAAGGTCCACAGTAAATTCTTTTCCGCTTGAATCAAACTTGTGCCAAAAGTTCAGGTTAGTTGAAAAGTTTCTTGAATTGCCTTTGTTCGTGTAATCAGCTATTACGATTGAATCTGTACGATTTTGAGCATTGTTTAAATTCGTCTGGTTGTTACTTATTTCCCGATAAGGATTCAAGTATCCTGAAAACACAACTCCAAGAGTTGTTTTCGGAGAAGCATAAAAATCCATCCCGGCTTTTAATCCACTGTAGTCAGACCGGTGATGAGAAATAATATCCTGATCGAAGATCGTTTGTAATTGCTTTGTGGAAGTATCTCTGAACCTGCGGATAATGGTTTGATCGCGATGGCTTTGCCATAATGAATAGGTATAATTTCCAAATAGATTCACTTTGCCTGTACGATAATTGATATTAAAACTAGTATTAGGTTTACTGTAATACGCCTGCGCCATGGTTGCACTAACACTTCCGTTGATGCCGTGCATTTTATTTTTCTTTGTCTTAATATTTATAATGCCTGAATTTCCTGCTGCATCATATTTTGCGGAAGGATTGGTCATGATCTCAATTTGATCAATTGCACTCGACGGCATATTTTTTAAAAGGCTTGCCAATTGATCACCGCTCAGGTAAGAAGGTTTGCCGTCCAACATGATCATCACATTTGGTTTTCCCTTCAAACTCACATTTCCATCTTTATCAACGGTAACGCCAGGCGATTTTTCCAAAACTTCCAGGGCGGTTGTTCCTGCGTTTGTAATTGACGCATCTACATTAATTATGGTACGGTCTATTTTTCTTTCGATGAAAGGTTTTTTGGCAGAAACTGTGATGCCTTTTAATGTTTTGATTTCATGTTCCAATTTAAGAGTTGCAACAGTCAGATGTTGGCCGTCTTTCAAATTTATAATTGGGCTATAAGTGGAAAGATGCCCGATAGAACTGGCCAATAAAAAATAACCTCCTGCCTTTAGGTTCTGAAATTGGAAGTTTCCCTGTTTGTCTGTGATATTAATTTTCACTAAAGATGAATCCGGGCTCTTGTATAATGAAACAGTAGCCGCATCAATTATTTTCTGATCTCCTCCATCCGTAATCTTTCCTGATATAGACCCAGTGGGACTTTGAGCGAAAGTGCCAATCGAAATGAAGATAAATATAGCTACGAAAAATAGTGATCTTTTCATTTTCTTTTTAATTGCTTTGTTTGAAATATTACATTACAAAACTAAGTAGTATGTTTTGCATAGTACATTACTATGTATAAATGGTAAATATTTCTTTCTAACTGGTTAAGATTTTATTTAGACGGGGAAGCAGTAAGAAATGTTACAGTGAAGGGACAATTAAATTATTTTTGTATTTTGGCTGATAATCTTGGTGCGATAGGAACTATTATTCTAACTGTTTTTCCAGCACATAATCATTCATAAAATAACCGGAACCAATATCAACATCTGCCTTTCTGATGATCTTAAATCCTGCTTTTTCATAAAAATGTAATGCCTTGTTGTAGCGATTTACATTTAATTGCAGTGCTGAAGCTCCTGCTTCTTTTACAGCTTTTAAAACATAATCAAGCAATTTTTTCCCAATCTTTTTTCCTTGTTGATCGGGCAAAACATAAATTTTATTGAGATGGTATATCGCTGCATCTTCATGAGATGAATAAGAAGCGAAACCAACCGGACCTTTATCTTCTGTGGCCAGGATAAATTGGTGATTTAAAACCGTATGTTGGTGCTCCAATGAAGGCAGCGAATAAATTTTTTCAAGCATGTAATCGAGTTGCGCCTGTCCTAAAATTTCCAGGTAAGCAGAAGGCCATATTTCATGAGCAAGTTGCCGGATGACAGGCAAGTCTTCTATTTGCGCCGTTCTTATTTCAAGCATTTATTTAATCGTGATTTTTATTTCGGGGGCAAAAAATTGCCGGCCTTCGTTATCCTTTACAACAATATCAAAAAAATAAAGTTGTTCATCTTTTTGCAAATTGCGAGTGATGTTATCAACCCAGACTTTTGGTAGTGGCGTGTTTGTAAAACGGTCTGCAGAAATAGTAAACACTTCTTCCGGTTTGCCCGTTTGGTCATCACGAATAAAAGATTTTTGGCGATAAAGAAACTGGTAAGAAACAACTTTGTATTGATTGTTTTTTGCATCCACCACTTTCAAGGGCAAGCCTGCTAATTGAACACCTTCATCCGCAGTAACCTTCGCCCCATTTTGATTTACACCGAGGTAAGTTTTTACTACCGGCGGTTTAAATTTTGGTTCTTTTACAATCGTTTGTTTTTGCTGTGCAAATAAATGATTTGTTGCAAGTGGCAAAAAAAAGAGGCACAAAAAAAATCGAAGGAAAAGTTTCATTTACTAAGTGGTTTTTGCACATTACAAAGAAGCTAGCGTTTGTTCTATTACTTTTATTTTTTGTTCTGCGTCTGCCTTCTTTTTTCTTTCCAACTCAATCACTTCCGCGCGTGCGTTCTGTACAAATTTATCATTACTTAATTTCTTCTCTACCGTAATTAGGAAACCTTTAAGATAGTTGAGATCCTTTTCAAGTTTTTCTTTTTGCACAGATGTGTCAACAGTTGCATCTGATTTAATGTAGATCTTTTCATTTCCTGCAACTGTTGTTATTGCTGTAGTTTCCGGCATTTGGTTAAAAACAATTTCATCCGCGTGAGTTTGCTTCGCCAAAATCTCTTTGATCAAATCGAAAGATTTTTCATCACTCGTTTCGATGTAGAGCGAAACCGCTTCTTTTGGCTTCAGGTTATTTTTATTTTTTGCATCACGAACTGCTGTTATCAGGTTTTTTAATTTGTTCCCTAAAGAAAGAATTTCAGGATTGCTTTCCTTTACAGGACCAAATTGTTTTACCATTAAATCATCTTTTCTATCTTTCAGCAAATGATAAATTTCTTCGGTAATGAACGGCATAAAAGGATGTAACAATTGGAGCAGTTCATCAAAATAAGAAACAGATCTTTCATAAACCTCATGTGAAATGGACTTTCCATATTCCGGTTTTATCCATTCCAGAAACCAACTGCAGAAGTCGTCCCAGATAAGTGAATAAATTGTTTTCAATGCTTCACTTAAACGGAATTGTGACATCAGGTTTTCAACTTCATTTCTAACCTCGTGCAAACGGTTTTCAAACCAATTCAACGCAAATTGACTGTTTTGTTCATCTTTGCCTGTTGCCTCTTGCCTTTTGCCTTCTTCCCACATCTTCAACAACTTCATCGCATTCCACAATTTGTTATTGAAAAACTTTCCTTGTTCGAGGCTGCTTTCATCAAACAAAAGATCATTGCCGGCAGGAGAGGAGATCATGATGCCAAAACGAACAGCATCTGCTCCATATTCGTGAATGAGCGTAAGAAGATCAGGACTATTTCCAAGGCTTTTGCTCATTTTTCTGCCGAGCTTGTCACGCACCATTCCTGTAAAATAAACGTCATTGAAAGGGCGCTCATGTTCATATTCCATTCCAGCCATGATCATCCGAGCTACCCAAAAGAAAATAATGTCCTGCCCGGTAACAAGTACAGAAGTCGGATAATAATATTGAATTTCTTTATTTCCGGGATTGCTTATTCCATGAAAAACTTCCATCGGCCAAAGCCATGATGAAAACCATGTATCCAAAACGTCTTCATCCTGTTTTAATTCACGATTGTCGTGACCATCTATTTGTTTTCTTGCTTCTTCCTCTGATTCCGCCACGTACACATTTCCTTCTTCATCATACCAGGCTGGAATTTGTTGTCCCCACCAAAGTTGTCTGCTGATACACCAATCCTTTACATTTTCGAGCCAGTATTTATAAGTGGCATTGAATTTTTCACTTGGATGAATTTCAATCTGGCCGCTCGTTACGGCTTCGAGTGCAGGTTGCGCCAGGTCTTTCATTTTTACAAACCATTGCGTAGATATTTTTGGTTCTGCAACGGCATTCGTTCTTTGGCTGTAACCGAGACGGGTTGTATATTCTTCTTCCTTAACGAGCAATCCTTTTTCCTTCAACTCCTCCACGATTTTTTTTCTCGCTGCAAATCTTTCTTCCCCAACAAAGATCTCTGCGGCATCGCTCAAAGTGCCGTCTTCATTTAAAGTGTCAATAACGGGGAGGTTAAATTTCAAGCCAATATTAAAATCGTTGATATCATGTGCAGGTGTAATTTTTAAAATCCCGGTTCCAAAATCCTTATCAACATATTCATCAAAAATCACCGGCACTTCCCTGTTGATCAGCGGAACAATTACTTTTTTATCTTTCAAAAATGCATACCGTTCGTCATTTGGATTAGCACAAACGGCCACGTCGCCCATGATCGTTTCAGGCCTTTGCGTCGCTATTGTGATGAACTTCCGGTCGTCGGTCGTCGGTTGTCCGTCGTCTAAGATTTCATACTTTATATAATACAACTTCCCCGTAACATCTTTGTATTCTACTTCCTCATCGCTCAATGCAGTTTTTGCAACAGGATCCCAATTGATCATTCTTGCGCCGCGATAGATCAATCCTTTATTATACAGATCAACAAAAACTTTGATCACTGCTTTGTAATAATGATCATCCATGGTGAAAGTAACCCGCTCCCAATCAACGCTGCAGCCCAACCTTTTTATCTGGTTGTAAATAATGCCACCATATTTTTCCTTCCATTCAAAGGCATATTTCAAAAAATCTTCTCGCGATAAATTATTCTTATCAATCCCTTTTTCGCGCTTCAGCATATCCACCACTTTTGCTTCTGTGGCAATTGAAGCATGATCACTACCGGGAACCCAACAAGCATTGTAGCCGGTCATTCTCGCTTTCCTTATCAAAATATCCTGCACGGTTTCATTCAGCGTATGTCCCATATGTAAAACGCCGGTCACATTCGGCGGCGGGATCACAATCGTAAAAGGCGTCCTGTCATCAGGTTCACTTTTGAAATAATTTTGATCCATCCAGTGTTGATACCACTTTTCTTCTACGGAAGCGGGAATATAATTCTTACTTAACTCCATTTTTTTGTAAAAAATTTATAGCCAGCAAATGTAATACAAACATGCTTTTGTAACTTGCTAAACACATTAGTAAAATCAGAATTTAACCAGCCTTTTGTTATACGCAATCGTTGATATTGAAACTACCGGTGGATATGCTTCTGCAAATGGCATCATTGAGATTGCTGTTATTATCACTGATGGCACAAAGGTGGTAAATCAATTTCATACTCTGCTTAATCCTTATTATTCAATTCCCCGGTTTATTCAATCGCTTACAGGAATAACAAACGAGATGGTTGAAGGAGAAAGAGATTTCAGAAGTATTGCAGATGAATTGTATCAATTGCTTCATGACAAAGTTTTTGTGGCACATAATGTCAATTTTGATTATTCATTTGTAAAACATCATTTGTTGCAATGTGGGTATAATCTCAATTGTAAAAAACTGTGTACAGTTAGATTAGGCAGGCAAATAATTCCCGGCCTTAGAGCTTATGGACTTGGAAAGATTTGCAAGCACCTCGATATCGAAATTGAAGAGCGGCACCGTGCAAGAGGGGATGCAGAAGCTACAGCAAAATTGTTTCATTACCTTTTGGAAATTGATACTAACGGTCATGTACAAACGATGCTGAAAACTTCCAGCAAAGAACAATTTCTTCCACCCAATGTTCCTGCAGTTGAAATAAAGAAATTGCCATCTGATCCAGGCGTTTATTATTTCCATGATAAAAAAGGTAAAGTGATTTATGTGGGCAAAGCAAAGAACCTGAAGAAAAGAGTGAATAGCCATTTTTCGAATAACAAACCGAACAGGCAAAAGCAGGAATTTTTAAAAAAGATCTATCACATCAGTTATGAGAAAACAGCGACCGAACTGATGGCGTTCATTCTTGAAAGTACACAAATCAAAAAACTATGGCCCGAGCAAAACCGCAGCCAGAAAAGATTTGAGCAGACCTATGGGATGTATTATTTTGAAGACAGTAATGGTTATTTGAGGTTATGTATCGAAAAGAAAAGGAGAAATATTAAAGCGCTGTACACATTTAATCTCCTTGCCGATGGTTACAGTTTGCTGAGAAAATTAGTCGACGAATTTGAGCTTTGTCCGCGTTTATGTTTTCTGCAATCTGCTAATGTTCAATGCCAATCTTTATTGATTAAAAAATGCAATGGTGCGTGCGAACAAATTGAAAACACAAAAGATTATAATGAGCGGGTTATGAAATGCATTGAGTTTTTAGAAAACGAATTACCAACCTTTGCCTTGCTTGATACAGGTTTAAGCCGCGAAGAACAAAGCTGTATTCTTGTTGAAAAAGGAAAATTTTATGGAATGGGTTATTTACCTGCTGATTCAAATATTCATCATGTAGATGATGTTAAAAATTATCTTACACCTTATGTAGAAAATGATTATATCCGCGGAATGATCTTTAAACATGTTAAAATGTATCCTTATAAAAAAGTTGATTTCACTTCTTCAGTCTCTGTTTTATAAAATAAAATTCAAGCTTATTTGTCGGTTCACTGTTTTAATTGAATTTCCCGCGGTACCAGTTCCTTCAATAAGGAATTAAATTCAGTTCCCGTGATGAATTCTGCTCCAAGACTTTCAAGGTGTTTTGTGTAAACCTGGCAATCAATTAATTCAATTCCCTCTTTTTCCAACTTCTGGACATATTTTATAAAGGCAAATTTGCTTGCATTGCTTTTTGCAGCAAACATACTTTCTCCGAAGAAAATTTTTCCGAGCAACACCCCGTAAAGTCCACCCACAAGTTTATTATTTTGCCAGGCTTCTGCGCTGTGGGCAATTCCCAATTGAAATAATTCGAAATAAGCATTTTCTATTTGATCACTGATCCAACTACCGTTGCCATCACTTCTTTTGACTAACCTGCATGCATGGATAACTTCTTTGAAAGCCTTGTCAACAGTGAACTTGAAAAGATGTTTGTTAAAAACATTTTTCATGCTGTGGCTCACTTTTATTTTTTCGGGAAAAAGAACAAAACGCGGATCAGGAGAAAACCATTGAATAATTTCTCCGGGATTGAACCATGGGAAAATTCCTTTTTTATAAGCATTGATCAAAGTTCCGGAAGCGAGATTGCCTCCAACTGCTACAAGCCCATATTCGTCGCCAATGATTGGTTCCGGGAAATCATAAATCGCTTCATCATTCAAAACAGTAAATTAAAAATGAAAATGGCAAGGTCATTTTTCAGAAAGTTCTTCCACTGTTGCATTGATGCCGCGATCAACAATTGAATCACGCATCGGTTTTAGTGTGTTGTAGGAGCCTTCTTTCACGGCATATTTTCCTTTTGTATGAATGATCATCGCCGATTGCTCTGCTTGTTCTTCTGTATGACCACACACTTCTATCAATGTGTCGATCACCCATTGAAAAGTGTTTACGTCGTCGTTCCAGACTACCAGCTGATAATTATTCCTATCTGCAACGAGCGTATCAAATTCTTCTGATTCGACTTTGAAAGGTTCTGTTGTATTCATAACTAATTCTTGAGCAAAAATAAGAATTAATATAGCGAAATTTTTCGGAGCAGCGTAAAAATTTTATGAGATATACAGATTTGCCACTGATTCAACTTACTTCAAATTATAAAAAAAAGTATAAAGAACCGCGGCTCCGTTTTTCTACCGGATAAACATTTTTTCTGCAACTTGTTTGTCCTTCCCATATATATCAGCCCTGAAATTTAACTGCCCGTTCTCATCCAGCCATGCTGTGTAATAAGTAATGAAAACAGGAACCGGATCTTGCAGTTTTACAAATTGCTGATTATCACTATTCATTGCCTCGTTAATTTTTTCGGGTGTCCATTTACTGTCGTCCTTCAAAAGGTAATCAGCCATTTTTTCGGCATTTCCCAGGCGGATACAACCGTGGCTGTACGCTCTTTGATCTTTATCAAAAAGCCATTTGGCAGGAGTGTCGTGGAGGTAAATATTGAACATATTGGGGAATAAAAATTTGACTTTTCCCAAAGAATTTTTTGCTCCCGGTTTTTGTCTTATTTCAGGCATACTGTCGGTTCCTCCATAGATTTCCATATCATTTTTTTCAAGGTAGTCGGGATCTTTTTGCATTTCGGGAAGAATTTCTTTTTTTACAATGCTTTTGGGAACGTTCCAGTAAGGACTAAAAACGATCGTGGTCATCAGGTCAGAAAATAAGGTGGTATTGTGTCCTTCTTTTCCAACAACCACAGGCATTGTAAAAACAGTTTTGTCGCCGTCAATCATGTGCAAAGAAAAAGCGGGGATGTTCACTTCAATCAAACGTCCTTTTGGCTTTGTTGGCAACCAGCGCATCCTGTTCATATTGATCAGTATCTGCTTTACTCTTTCAATCGCCGGAACTTCCAACTGCTCAAGTGTTTTACTTCCCAGCTTTCCATCAGGAGTAAAGCCTAACCTTTGCTGGTAATTTTTAATTGCATTTTCAAGTGCTGTATCATAAACCGCTGAAGTATCACCGGGTTGAAGATCGCCTGTAAGAATTAGTCTCTTCTTTACAGCAAGCACCTGTGCCGAAGAATCATTCATCTTAAATTTCTTTGGATCTATTTTTCCAATCTCAGGCCATCCGCCGTTTTTTACGATCGCCACATATTTTCTTAATTGTTCATTAAGCAGTTTATAAGGTTGATTAATATCACTGAAATATTTATCATCCTTATGTTTTTTGTTCAGTAAAGAATCTGCAAGTTTGATCGGATCCTGTTTTTGAAAAGGAATAAATCTTTCAAGCTCTTTTCTTTTCACATAGCCTTCAGGGAACTGTGTGAGCGAATAATCAATAAGCCTTTGGGTTAAATTGATCTCTGTGTTTATGATAGATTTACTGTTTCCGGAAATGGTAAGATCGGTGTCAGCAAGTAATTTATCCATCCTGGTTTGCAATTTTTCTTCTCCTTTCGAAGTGTCGCCGGTAAAGTTTAAAAGACTTGAAAAACCCATTGCCTGTTCCGAAAGTCCGTCTGACGAAAACCAGGCGTATTCGTAATTGCGTGTGTTGTAAAAACTGATCATTCTCCTCGCGACCGAATCGGGAATCTTGTTTTTATTGATGTAATCCACAACGTCCATGCTGTCGAGAAAAATGTCGTTGTAAGAATTGGCTTTTGTAATTCCATAATGCCTTTTACTAATCTTCTTTTTTTCCTTCTTTTCGCTGCTTTTTCGATCACAAGACCATACAATGAACGATGGAATAATGAGTAATAAAATAAGTTTTTTCATATGTTAGTTTCTAAACAAACCGTGTGCCGATAAGTGATCGACAAGTTAGAAGTGATTCCCAAGCGCTTTTAAGTACGAATGCCTATCTTCTATTAACATTTCTTTGTTAAACGCTGTAGACGAAATTCCATCTCACTGTTGAAATAATTTGATAACCTCTTAAAATATTCACAATGAAAAAGCTACTTACTCTCTTGCTTTCTGCTGGAATTTTTTCAGCTTCTTATGCGCAAAAAGATCACGGTTACAATAAAGAGCGCGATCACAGAAATAATCAATATTCTGTTGATCACCGAAACGATCATGATCGCGATGACTGGCGTGATAATGGAAGATATGCACAAAGAAATCGTTCTTATGCTTATCAACGACAAATTCAAATGGAGCGGATTAACCGCGAATACAATTACAAAGTAATGGCGATTGAACATAACCGTTACATGAACAGGAGACAAAAAAGATTGGCGATCCGCGATGCTCAAAGAGAAAGGAATTATCGTTTGCAAATGTTGAACCGCAACAGGGATGCCTATGCGCAGAATGGATATGGAAGATATTATGATGGTGACAGAAGATAGATGCCCGTTTACAGGTAACCTTTGAAATCCCACCCCGCTTTGTTGCGGGGTTTTTTGTCGTTTAAACTTGGTATAAATTATTCTTCAAAAATAAATAAGAGCACTTGGTTAATGATGATACAAATGCTGAAAACAGCTGCCAGTGCAGTTTCGCCTGTTTGATTTAATAAGAAAACAGATGCTGCGAATATGGTGAGTACAAAAAGTGTCCTTTGAACCTTTGGAAGGCGTTGTTGGGATTTCGGTGCTGCAAAAATTCCCCAAAGAACCCCGGCAAGAAGAGGCAGAGCAATCATAAGCACATATTTAAGTGCTTTATTTTCGGGATATTCATATCCGAAATATCCAAATGAAACAAGCATGGCGATTTCGAGAAGAAAAGCGGCTGCGATATTGATGCCTTTTAAGATAGTAAGCATTTTTGACGCTCAGTTTGAATTACAAAATTGAATTTGATCTTTGAAGAAGCATTTTTGAGTAAACCAACATCTTTTTACAATTTTTGTTTTGATTTAATTCAAAGGATGTCTATATAACAGTAATGCATACCCTAAAAAAGGTTGATTCCTCGTTTGAATATAAAATTCTCTTCAAAAAATTTCATTCAGATTAATTAATTTACAGCAAATATTTATTATATGAAAAAGTATTGCTTGCTTGTTTTTTCGCTTTTTATTTTTCTTTATTCGCATTCGCAGGATTCCACTTATGCTGAGCGGCTTGGTTTTCCAAAAGATGCACGTGTGATCATTCTCCACATGGATGACGCGGGAATGTCCTTGAGTTCCGATCGTGGAATTGAAAAAGTGTTTGAGAAAGGAGTGGCCAATTCCACGAGTGTGATGATGCCTTGTGCGTGGGTGCCTCAAATGGTCCGCTATATCGAAGATCACCCGGGAATTGATGCAGGGTTGCACCTGACGTTGACTTCAGAGTGGAAAGACTATCGATGGGTTCCTTTGGCAGGTGAATCGGAGGTTCCTGGTTTGACAGATTCTACCGGCAGTTTGTGGTCGAATGTTGCGGATGTGGTAAGACATGCTTCGGCAGATGAAGTGGATAAAGAAATTCGGGCACAATTGGCGAGGGCTGAAAGAATGGGTTTTCATCCGACTCATTTGGATTCTCATATGGGAACTTTATTTGCAAGTCCTGCTTTTCTTCAAAAGTATATTCAACTTGGAATCGAAAAACAAATTCCTGTGATGTATCCGGGTGGTGCTGATACTTTCATTGCCGATGAAATGCATTTTACGAAAGAACAAGTGGCCTTCTTTCAAAAGATTGGGAAAACTGTTTGGGAAGGCGGTTTGCCGGTTTTGGATGATCTTCATAATTACAGTTACGATTGGAATCCTCCGGCGAACATTGCCCATAACGATGGTGCTTTAACCAAATGGAGAGTTGGTCTCTACGAAAAAACGATGAGCAAACTAAAGCCAGGCCTAACAATGGTGATCATGCATTGCACCGATCCTTCATCTATTTTTCCTGAAATAACAGACAGCGGCGATAAAAGAAAAGCGGATATGCTGGCGATGCTGGATCCTGGTTTCAAAAAGTTTCTCAAAGACAATGGTTTTATTTTGACCACCTGGCACGAATTGATGCAAAGAAGACAAAAGGTGAAATAAAAAGGAAAAAAATTTTGAAGAGACAGTAAACGAAGATTAAAGGAAAAATTTTTTTCTCCTTAAGTTAAGATTGAATCAGTGTGTCTTTTCTTGAATGGATGACGTCTTTTTTGTCTCTTAAAAAACCTGCTTCTTTGTTGGTAAAAACTGCTTTTATTTCCGCAATGATACTTAACGCAATTTCTTCCGAAGTTTCGGAGCCAATTTCCAAGCCCGCAGGACCGAAAATTCTTTTCAGTTTCTCTTCCGAAATTTTTATGCCTTCATCAGCAATTTGATTCAGCATTTTTTCCAATTTCAATTTTGGGCCGAGAACGCCGATGTAAGGAATATTTCTTTCCACCAAGGCTTTTAAAATTCCAAGATCATAATTGTAATTGTGTGTCATTAAAACGAACGCTGTGTAATTATCAACAATGATCTCTTCGAAAATTTTTTCGGGCTTCAAAACCAAAACCTGGCAGGCACTTTCAAATCGTTCCTGCTTTGCATGTGTTTTTCTTCCGTCGACGACTGTTGCTTCCCAACCAAGCGAATTGGCGATTTGAACAACAGGAATCGAGTCATTTCCGGCGCCAACAATTACCAAAGAAATTTCAGGTTTAAGAAATTGAAAAAAAGCAGTGAACGAACTTTTATTTGTAATAAATTTTTTGAAAGAAGATTTCTTTTCGGCGAATACTTCTTGTGCATCTATCTGCAATTGATCTTTTAATCCGGGAATCAAAGTTTTTCCTATGAAATTTTGCTCTTCAGTCAAAAGAAGAGAAGTTCCTGGTTGCTCACCTCTTTTATCTTCTGTTGAAAACAATGTTGCCAAAACCGCTTCCTGTCTTTTTGAATTAGCCATTTTTAATAATGCCAATGGATTTTCCGGATTTTTCGTGTTTACCGGTTCAAACAAAACACTGATAATCCCTTCGCAGCCTAATTGATATCCGATTTCAGCACTATCTTCATCGCTGGTATCGTAAATCACCAATTTGTTTTGTTGTTGGTTAATTGCCAGCAATGCTTTGCGTAAAGCATCGCCTTCCAGGCAGCCGCCACTGATCGCACCGGTTAGTAATCCGTCTTCTCTCACCAACATTCTTGCACCTGGTCTGCGATATGCTGAGCCATCAACATGAACTACAGTAGCAAGTGCAGTCCTCAAACCATTTTGATTCGCTTCTTCAAACGCGTTTATGATTTGTTGGATTTCTTTCATTGATGAAAAAATTATTGCCGGTGCGCTTTCACTTTTTCAGGCAGGACAGGATCTTTCATTTTATTACCAAAAGAATTTCGTGTGTAATTCAAAACGTCGGAAACCTGTTCATCAGTAAGATAATTGAGTGGAAGCATTTGGCCATTGTAAGTTGTATCGTTTACAACAATCTCACCCGTTTGTCCTTCCAAAACAATCTTGATCAAAGAATCAATCGGTTTCTTCAAGTAATCAGACTTTGCCAAAGGCGGATAAACACCGGCAGTTGAATTACCTGCAGGCATGTGGCAGGTGACGCAATAAGTTGTATAAACGTCTTTGCCGCGTTCGATACTTTTAGCCAAATCAAATTTTTGATAAAAAGCCGTGCTGAAAAAAAACATACTGATGCAGGTAAGAAATGTTACCGCGATTTTCTTCATAGTTTCAAATTTTTAGGGTACAAATTTAACGGCCGGAAAGGTGTTCATTAAATATTATGAATATCGAATGGCAATTTCCTGATCCTTTTTCCTGTGGCTGCAAAGATCGCGTTGCATAAAGCCGGTGCAAACGGGGGCAAACCGGGCTCTCCAACACCTTTTATTTTTGGTCCTCCGTTGGCAAGAATATGAACTTCAACAGGAGTCATTTCATTGATGCGCACCAATTGATTGGTATTAAAATTTTTCTGAACGGTTTGCCCTTTGTCAAAAGTGATCCCACTTTTTGTAGCAGCAGTCAAAGCCATCACAGCAGCACCTTCCACCTGGCCTTTTACTGTATCCGGATTCACAACTGTTCCCAAATCAATTACAGAATAAATCTTTTCGATATTTACGCCATTGCCTTTTTTAGAAACTTCGATCACATAACCTGCCAGTCCTGCGAAAAATGCATATTGAGCAACGCCTCGTCCCCAGCCCGCGGGAAGTTGTTTATCCCAATTGGAAACCTCTTTCAATTTTTGCAAAAGTGTTTTAGTATCTGAATCTTTTGTCAATAAACCCAAACGAAATTCCATTGGGTCTTTATTCGCTTTGGCTGCCATTTCATCAATAAAACATTCATGAGCAAAAGCAAGAGTAGTGCTTGTTACGGCTCGCCATGCGGCAACAGGAACATGAAAATCTGCATTTACATATAAGTTCTTCATGTTCGGAAATTCGTAATCCTGCGAGCTTATACCTTCGGTCATAGTGCCATCGGTTTTTGTTTTATCGTAATCCTTGCTGTACCTGATGGTTGGAGAAATTACTTTATGTTGGAAAGCGAGTGTTTTTCCATCACTTGATAATCCTGCTTTTAAAGCAGAGAAAGTCATCGGCCGGAATGGACCTTGTTCGGTATCGTCTTCTCTTGTCCAGATCACTTTTACCGGCTTGCCGGTTTGTTTGGCAAGCTGAACAGCTTCTCCAATAAAATCTGTGTACAAACGCCTTCCGAAAGCGCCGCCACTGAACATCGTATGAATAGTTAGATTTTCTTCAGGAATATCATATTCTTTTGTAAACTCGCTCATGATCCTTCCCGGGACTTGCGTTGAAGCCCAGATTTCCAGTTTGTTTCCATCTGTCCAGTTAGCCACGCAATTCATTGGCTCGATAGGAGAGTGAGACACAACGGGCGTTTCATAAAAGGCTTCGAGTTTTACAGGAGCATCAGAAAAGCTTTTATCGAAATCGCCTATTTCTTTATCAACAGCGCCCTCCTGTTTTGACAAATCGTGCAGGTATTGCGCATAATCTTTTGAATTGAATTTATCATTTCCCTGGTTGTCCCATTTTATTTCCAAGGCATTTCTTCCCTGGTAAGCGGCCCAGTAATTTTCACCCAAAACGGCAACACAATCATAAGTGTAGGGACCAAATTTTCTCTGGCATTTTTCTACACCAACAACACCCTTTACTTTTTTCGCTTTTGAATCGTCATAACTTACCAACTTTGCACCGAACACAGGTGAATGCGCTACGGAAGCAAACACCATTCCCGGAACCTCTACGTCAATTCCAAAAACGGCTCTTCCTGAAGATTTTAAAGGAACATCAGGACGTGGTGTATTTTTTCCAAGAATTTTAAAATCCCTGGGATCTTTTAATTTCGGATCTTTTGGCACTTCAAGTTTGGCTGCCGCTTCAGCAAGATCACCATAGCCGAGACTTTTGCCTGAAGGTTTATGAATTACTTTTGCGTTTTCTGCGTAGCATTCTGAAACCGGAACTTTCCATTCATTAGCTGCCGCCTGCACCAACATTTCTTTTGCAGATGCACCCACTTTCCTTAGTTCAAAATAACTTCCGCGTACAGAGCTACTTCCACCAGCACCCTGTCCCTCTCCAAATCTTTTTTGCCCGCCGGTTTGTTTAATGATCACTCCTTCGATAGGTACTTCCAATTCTTCAAGGATCAATGAAGGAACAGATTGATAAGTTCCCTGTCCCATTTCGGGCTTCGGATTGAAGATCGTGATCGTTCCATCTTTTTCGATCATTACAAACGGAGTCAATCCATAAGGAACGACTTCGCCTGCTTTAGCAACCGCAATTCCTTTTCCTTTCAATGAAAGCCCGATGATAAAGCCGGCACCGGTAATTCCGGTTAATTTTAAAAAGTTCCGGCGGTTTATTTTTGAAATTACTTGTTCCATGATGGGGAATTAAGAAGGTTATAAAGAATGATTGAGCAGTGATTAAACAAGCTCAGCTGCGCGATGAATGGCCTGTCGGATTCGCTGGTATGTGCCGCATCGACAGAGATTTCCTTGCATTGCTGCATCAATATCGGCGTCAGTTGGTTTTGGTTTATTTTTAAGCAAAGCCACAGCGCTCATGATTTGTCCAGATTGGCAATAACCACATTGAGGCACCTGCAATTCGATCCATGCTTTTTGCACAGCATGATCAATATTTTGGGAAATGCCTTCAATGGTTGTAATTTTTTTTCCTGCAGCCGCAGAAACGGGAAAACTGCATGAACGGATCGGCGTACCTTCAAGATGAACAGTGCAGGCGCCGCATTGTGCAATTCCGCAACCGAACTTGGTTCCTTTCAACCCAACAAAATCACGGATCGCCCAAAGCAAAGGCATTTGCGGATCAACATCAATCTTGTAATTCTTGTTGTTGACGTTTAAAGTATATTCTGACATAACTTGAATTTTATAAAGTGAAGACAAACTTTAAAGCCACATAAATTTACATAGAATTATATAAAATGAATTATCATTTTTATGAAAGGACTTAAGGCGAAAAAAATTTCCTCTTTTTGTCAGTTTGCTGTTTTGGCTGACTTAATTTCCGAGCAGTTTCCCTTTTTTATAGAGTAGGGCAAAATAAGAATTCAGATCCTTTTGAATTGTTTGTTCAAAAGACAGTTCCATATCAACTGGTTTTGGGTGTTTAAATTTCCATGTCTCAAAATAATTTCTGAATGCTTTGTCAATCGCTTTTTGCCCTATTGTGCTTTGCAACAAATACACCCATGTAGCAGCTTTTTGATATTCTGCTGCAAAATAACCGGCACTATTTTTAAAGCTTTCAGAAGGAGTTGATATGGCCGGATAAATGGGCATTTCTAAAAAACCGCGATAAACGGAGGCAAGGAAATCTTTCTCATCCAGGTTTTTTAAATTCGGGTAAAGTTCCGGTGGAAAATATTCGTTCGTTTTATATTTTTCTGCCATATACCTGTATTCAAAATAAGTATTCAGGCCTTCGTCCACCTTGCCTGATTTCAATTTCATTGTGTCATATTCAATAACAAAGTTCTTGTCTGCAAACCACGCAAAATCAGGAACGCTGTCAGAAAAATAATGCAAAGTTTTATAAGGTTCAATTGAACTTGAAGAATAGTATTTTGGTTTTTGGCTTCGGTTAAGATTGTTGTAAATGCCTAACGACTTATACTCTATAGATTCAGCAGAATCTTGTAAAATGCCTGTTGCGCCTACGACATAACCTGATGGTAAAGTGATATTCACTTTGTATGAACCATATTCGCTGTAAAATTCACCGGTTGACAGGTAGGGCATTTCGTGCCAACCCACATTATCAAAAACCGCGGGTTTGGGATACCACTGACACACCATAAATTCATCCTTATCATAACCAGATCGTGAATAGAATTTTGGAAGTTTTACCCTGAAAGGTGTTGTAATAATTATTGAATCTTTTGGCTGAAGCGGTTTTGGCAAAAGCAATTTAATGATGTCATTATATTGAGGATGCGGCTCAGTTTTGACTTTTTCACCATTTACTTTAAAATCCAGGCTGTCAATAAAACCTCCTAAGTATTTTTTACTCAACTGTCCTCCGTAATCTCTATCGTGTCGCACTTGTTGAACAAATGCTGTTTTGTTGTCCTTGTAGGCATTTGGATAAATGTGAAACCAAATGTAAGTAAGCGTTTCTGGTGAATTATTTATGTAAACAATTTTTTCATTTCCGGATAATTGTTTCTCTTTATCATTAAGTTTTACATCAATGTTATAATGAAGGTATTGTTGCCAATAAGAGGTTTGCGCTTTTGAAATTTGACCAAAGAAGAGAATCCAAATTAGAAGAAGTTTACTCATAATAAGGGAACAACGGCAAAATAGAAACAGTTATTTTAAATTGAGATATTGTTTTTGTTGGTGGATTTTTTATTCAACAGTTTTTACCCAATAATTGCAAACATAGTCAATTAAAAAACTTCGTTTTCCCTATTGAAGACTTGTTTCTATTTCGTACTTCGGCTGTCAACATTCATCACTTCGTAAGCAGGGCAACTTCCTGTGGCACTTGTGACTAATAAAATCCCTGATAAAAAGAGTAAGCCGGTCTGAAAAGGCTCTTTGATTTTTCCTGCAAAACTTGTGGCGATTATTGCTGCTGCTGCGGCCGGACGGATAATTCTGTCGGCAAGGCCCATATTTTTATGAAGTTCCATTTTATTTCGTTTTCTTTTTTTCCCGCAAATTCAGTACCTCTTTCATTTTAAGGAACTGTCAAAAAAGATTCGTCGTATTGGTCAATTATTTTAATCTCGTCGCCGACATTAATTTTTCCTTCCCCCGAAACCAGCACATTTTGGCCAAAAAAAACCTTGTTGTTTTTTTGTCGAAAGGTAGCAAGGGTTTTTAATGGTTCTTTTCCTGTTCTCCCGGTTTGCTGATCGGTGGTTGTGATCACACATCTTGCGGAAGGTTTTACACAATAAAAATTGATGTCATTTATTTTGAAATGTTTCAACAGGTCTTCCTCGAAAGGAAAGCCGCCGGAGAAAACCATGTTTGGCCTGAACCTTTTGATTGGAAGCTTTTCAGCAAGCCGGTTGTTGAGTTCATCAAAGGAAGCTTGCGCAAAAATGAGCATCGGAAATGCATCTGGAAAATTCACCGTTTCATTATTCATTGCATAAACCGGATCTACATTTCTTTGTGTTGAATCGGGCATGTAAACCAACCTGCAATTGATTTTCAAGTTTTCTGAAAACCATTTATCTGCTTCAGCACTTATTAATTGCGCTAGGCATTCATCATCCCAAATTTGCACATGAATATTTTTGCCTGAAGGTTTTGGTGAAAGCGGCAAAACAAAAACTTCTGAAGGATCCTGTTTGGGAAAGATCAGCAATTCTTCATTTTTAGTTTGGGTTTGTAATAAAGCCATTTGGGGAAATTCTCTTTGAGTGAGAAAACGGTTGTTTTCATCAATTAAAAGGAAACGCCTGTCGTGCTGCAAACCACGAATGCCTACATCAGAAGAACTTACTTCAATTCCACCCAACGATTTCACCGGGTAAATAAATAAATGACTGACTTTAAGCAAAACAAGATTTTTAGGAAGCTAATTTATGATTTGTTCCGAATATCATAATAAAGCAGTAAACGAACCAATTCTGAAAATTTTTGACTTGGTTTGCGAATTCACGGTTATGCATAAACGAAAAAATTATTCAACCGCTTCGAGGTCTTTTTTCGAAAGCCACCCATGCGTTGCCTGCCCCCTGCTGTTTACGTAAACTACATAAACAAATCCGTTCTTTTCGTCCTTGGGCGAAAGTATAAGATCTTTTCGTGGCGTGAGATAAACAGGTTTCTTTTTTGTAGAATCGGGTTGATAATGAAAATACGCTTTGTTGATCACCGTGTATTTTGTAGCTTCTGTATTGTTTGTTGAAGTTGAAGCTGTATCTGTATTTTGAACTTGTTGAGCTGAAGGCTCTGAAGTCGGATTTTCATTCGTCGCTGTTGTATCCGGAGTCGTGTTTTCAGATACATTGCTTACTTTAAAACTGTTGCTGGTGTCCGTAATCTTTTTGCCGGTGTATAAATGATGGTGATCGTTCCGAAGATAAAACCAATAAAAAGCTCCGGCCCCGGCGAGCAAAATAAAAAGAATGATAAGAACGGGTGCCAGCCGGTTTCTCTTTTTTTCTTTTGGCAAAGCCGCACTTGTCTCAAAAAATTCATGCAAATTTTCTTTTTTTGCTGCAAGTATTTTTCCGGATTCATCAACAACGGTTTCATCGCTTTTTTCGTTGAATCCATCCTGCTGCCGAATCAATTTGTAATCATTAAAACTTAAATGATAATTGTTGGTCTTTATATAGTTTGCAGGAATAAAGAAGGAATTTTTTGAAATGTCATTTCGCGATTCTTTCCTGCTTTTCCATTGGTTTAAAATTTCGACGAGTTCATTCATTTCAAAATCTCCTGCTTCATTATTTTTTTCTGTCAATGCTTCATGAACGGTTTTTTTCTTTTTGTTGGCCCATTTATAAAACCAAACATCCGAAGTGGTAGAACGCAAACGGTTAAAAACCAAAATACAGGCGTTTGAAAACATCGAATCCGATTTTGGCGCCAGCGTGATCACTCCTTCAAGATTGAAATTTTCAACAATGTGCTTTCGGGTTTTTATTATTGCTGGATTGTCGCTATTTAAAATTGGTTGAGGAACTAAAACGATTGCGCGGCCACTACTGTCAAGGCTTTCAAGGATTTCATTTAATAATGAATTTTCTCTTTCCAGTTTCAGTGATTCGGTATTTTTTTCTGTAATTCCTTCAGTAGAAGAAAAAAGTAAATTGGAAATTATGAGCGAGGGCTTGTGACTAATGTTTTTTTCTTTCGCGGGAGCAAAATGAATTTTTGGGTTTTTTATTCCGTGAAGAACCATATTGATCCCCGCAAGGCGCAATTGAACAAGGTCCGTTTCAAGGCCACTGATCTTTAATTCATTCAAATGATTAAAGCCAGTTGTTTTTGCAAGCTTGTTATTTTCTGAAATATATCGGTAAGAATTGATCAGCAAACTGCCGTTTCCTACGCAAGGATCGAGCACAACATCATCACTAGATGGTTCAGCGATTGAAACCAGTAATTTTGAGATTGGTTCCGGCAAAAATTCGTGGCCATTTTGCGCGGTTATCTTTGACTTGCTGAACAAGTATTCAATTATAGCGCCCTGGCTTACTTTATCACTCGTTTCAATGATATTGATAATTTCAATTGAATTGAAGATCAGTTTGGGCGTTGGCTCGATCAACAATGGTGCTTTGAAAAAATCGCTGAATAAGCCATTGAGCTGAGCATAATTGTTCATCAGGTCAATGACGCCGTTTTCTTTGTTGAAAAGTTGTTGTATTTGGCGCGCATTTAATGTTTGCAACTTGCTCCAGGTGAATGTTTCGATCTCATTTGTGAAAATAAAATTTTCAGGAGCTGCCGCTTTTACTTTCGGATGGATCAGTTCCCAATCATCCAGTTTCTTAATAAAAAAAAGATAGCTGACAAGATCGAGCAAGGCAAGCGGCCGCAAATCACTGACAGGCCAGCAATTATTCCATTTTTCGTCAATCCTTTTTTGTAATTGAGGTGTAAGCATAAATTTATTGAAACGGTTTTGTTATAAACAAAAACTCTGCTACAATTTGTGAATCCGCCAATTTCCGTTAATTGGAAACTGAAAAAAAGTTAAAAAATTAATAAAAGCCTGCAAAAGAAGGTTTTGCACCGGGACAGGATTAAAAGGGGGATAAATGTAAACTTTTAATTCCGAATTGTTTTTACGCTTCTTTTTTCGTGACAGTAAAGCAACAAATAACAAAAAGCTTTATTAATCATAAACCTGGTTCCGCTGAAAAGCAAATCGCATCTTCATTTTTTGCTATCTTTAACAGACTTTAAAAGATTATTGTAAAAACGCACCCTTATGCTTTCAAAACGCCGGTTTGCTATTTCGGGCGAGAATTCCGGAAAGGAAGACGTTATCAATTTTCTTGGAAATTCGCCAATCGGTATTCACATTGTTAATGAAGAAGGAACTGTGCTTTATGCTAATAAAGCAGACCTGGATCTTTCAGGTTTTGCAGAAAGTGAATTTGTTGGTCATCCAATCGAGGATTTTTATGACGATCCCAAGCACGTAGATACGCTTTGGGAAAAATTGAAAAAGGAGGGAAAATTTACCAATGAAAATGCGAGGAGAAAATGTAAAGACGGTTCGGTAAAAGACGTTTTGATCAGTTGCAATGCTTATTATGAGGCTGGAAAATTTCAGCATACCCGCTGTTTTACTTTGGACATTACCGAAATTAAGAAATCGGAAGATTATTTAAAATTGATTAACCAGGCGAGCCAGGAACTGGCTGCCACGCATGATACAGGTGAAGCACTTGACAAGATCATGAAGTTTTTGGTTCCGCAGTTTGCAGATTGGATCGTTATAAACGAAATGAGCGATGATGGTTTTGCTTACCTATTAAAAATGGGACATGTCGATCCCGAGAAAGTGAAGATGGCTGAGGAATATCGAAAGAATCATCCAATAAACATTAACGAACCCTATAAAAATTCGGTTGGTTATGCCTTAAAAACAGGAGAAACAATATTGGTACGCGAAGTGACTCCGGAAATAATTGAAAAAGGAGCAATGGACGAGGAGCAGTTAATGATCCTGAAAAAACTTTCTGTCAAATCGGTAATGATAATTCCTATGCAAATAAAAGGGAGGATAACAGGGGTTATTTCTTTTATTTCCTGCAATCCACAAAATCTTTTTGACGAAGCGGATTTGAACTTTGCCACGGATTTCTGCAACCGGGTAGCGCTCACACTTGAAAATACACGCCTTTATGAAGAAGTAAAAAAAGATATTGCAGAGAGAATTGAAGCGGATAAGAAAAAGGATGAATTCATCAGTATTGCCAGCCACGAATTGAAAACGCCGGTGACGAGCTTGAAAGCGTACACTCAAATTCTTCAATCTACTTTTAATGATGAACACAATGAGGCGGCTGTTCAAATGCTTTCAAAAATGGATAAACAGATCGATAAGTTAACCAGCCTTATTGTTGACCTGTTGGATGTTACCAAAATCGATAAAGGGGAATTGGTTTTTGAAATGGAAGAGTTTGATTTTAATAACCTGGTAGAAGAGGTCGTGGAAGAAATGCAACGAACGACAAAAAATCACAAGATCATTTCCGATCTTCATCCGTGCGATCCTGTTGTTGGTGATCGAAACAGGATAGGGCAGGTGGTGATCAATTTTATTTCCAATGCAATTAAATATTCACCGGAAGGTGATAAAATCGTAGTTGCCACGTTTTGTGAAAACAATAAAGTTCAACTGAGTGTAAAGGATGATGGCATTGGCATTCCAAAAGAAGAGCACCCGAATATTTTCAAAAGGTTTTTCAGGGTTTCAGGCAAGAGTAATTACACCTTCCCGGGAATGGGACTCGGACTTTATATTTCAGCAGAGATCATCAAGCGGCACAGTGGCCGGATCTTTTTTGACAGTGAAGCTGGAAAGGGTTCAACTTTTTCATTTGAAATTAGCAGCCGTTCGTAAATCAAACTCATGAAACAGTTCTTGTATAGGTAAAACACGATTAATTACTCACCTGTATAATTATGTATTTACATGGTGATACACCTTACTTTTGAAAAATCAACTCTGCAGGACTTTCAGGATTACCAGAAGGACTTGAATAGTTAAATATTGATTTTTTTACTCACCTGTATAGCTATTCCAGGACGAGACAATTATTATCTGAGCCGTATCTCATTCGATACCTCTTCGATATATCTTCGATACTTCTTCGATCAATTGATCGAAGGATATTAGCAAATGATACGGGAGTTATTCGTCATTGATTAAAAGCAGGTAGCCCTGGATCTGCATTAAGTATAATAAGGGGATTTCTCGAAGGAGAATTTTTATATGTCTTTCAATCATCGTTTTCTTGTATCAATTTGCTTGAGAACATTTAGACAAAAATTGGTTCTTCAAGAAAACCTTTCATTTCCTTATACACTATTTTGTAGTTACCTTCGCGCATATTTAAAAAAAAATTTGTTGTCTTCGGCCATAATGTACGAAAAGCTCCGCAGATATATTGAAGCCATCAATCAATGGCGTAAACGAAGAATTTCCAACTCCAACTTTTTGATCATTGCTGCCTCAGTAGTCGGAATTATGGGCGGTATCGCTTCTTCAGTTTTGAAGGAATTGACGCATTATGTGGCCAACTTCCTTATCAGCGACTTACATTGGAAATATAAATACTACCTTTTGCTTTTTTTCCCGTTGATAGGGATTTTACTAACCGTGTTATACGTACGTACTTTCATCAGGAGAAGCAAATTCCAGCACGGCATTTCCAGTATCATTTATAATGTGTCACATAATTCCAGTCGGCTTGACTTTCACAATATTTACAGCCAGGTAATCTCAAGTGCCCTTACTGTGGGACTTGGAGGTTCTGCCGGGTTAGAAGCACCTGCTGTAGCAAGTGGTTCAGCCATCGGGTCTAATATTGGTTTATTTTTCGGCCTGAATTACCGTGAAACCACATTGCTTTTGGCTTGTGGGGCGGCAGCCGGAATTTCCGGCGCCTTCAATAGCCCGGTGGCAGGGATGATCTTTGCAATTGAAGTGATTATGCCGGAGTTTTCTATTCCTGCGGTAATCCCCTTATTGATTGCTTCAGCATTTTCCTCAGTGGTTTCCCAACTGATTTACAAGGAACCCCTGTTCGTACTCGTTTCGCGTGGAGGCTGGCTTATCGATGCTTTTTGGTACTACATCGTTTTGGCCATCATTGTCGGTGTTTATTCTGTTTATTTCAGCAAACTGAATTTTAGACTGGGAAGTGTTTTTGGAAAAATAAAAAATCAATACAACAAAGTATTCATTGGTGGAATTACACTTGGTATCCTTATTTTTTTACTCCCCGCCCTTTACGGTGAAGGTTACATCACTATTCAAAAATTGCTCGATGGAAATTTCAAGTCCCTTTTGGCAAACAGTATTTTTTCTAAATACCAGGACCTTTCGTGGGCACTCCTGATCTTCGCGATCTTTACACTTGTGGGCAAAACTTTTGCATCGATAATTACTATGGGAAGTGGGGGAAACGGGGGAATGTTTGGCCCCAGTGTGGTTGTAGGAGGTTTATTGGGATTTGCATTTTCCTTTGGTTTGAACCAAACGGGAATGGTACATCTGAACATTACCAATTTCATCATAGCGGGAATGGCGGCATCAATCAGCGGTGTAATGCATGCACCATTAACAGGAATTTTCCTGGCGGCAGAAATAACAGGTGGTTATGTGATGATGGTACCTTTAATGATTGTTTCGGCAATCTCTTATTTTATCAACAAAGGAATCAGGAAATATTCGATTTATACTTTTGATCTGGCTCAAAAGGGAACGCTTGTATCGCAGGAAAACAAAGAACATGCGATACTCAGAAGAATCAAATTGAAATACCTTATTGAAAAAGATTTTATTATTCTTCGTCCTGATGATACGCCTGAAAGCAGGAGCGCAGATATTGTTCATACAACCAAAAATATTTTCCCTGTTGTCAATAAGGACGGCATACTTACAGGCATTTTATTTAGTGATCATTTATTGGAATTGTTGGTTAGCAGCAATCCTGAAGATCGAAAGCAATTGATAAAAGATATTGCCCAACCGCCTGACAGGGTAATAAATATAAATACTTCCATGAATGATGTGATGCAGATTATGGACAGCCACGACACCCGCATATTACCTGTAACAGGATCCAACAATGTCTATCTGGGATTTGTTACAAAAAACGGCATCTTCAACAAATACAGGCATATTTTAATGCGTCAGGGCAATCTTATTTGATGCCTTTTTCGAAAAATATTTTCTTCAGGGAAGTGTAGTAAATAAACAAATAATTGCTATTTTTATTTACATGAATAAAGGAGAAAGCCATCGCTGTTCCTGCTTATGTTTTTAAAATTTTCAATTAATTTTTGTGGATTCAAAAAATGGTTCAGTTTCAGATCCTTACACTTTTTTACAGGGTGGTGGAGAATTGGGAGAAAGAACGCGCTCTTTTGATTGGTCGCAAACAGCCGTTGGCAAAATAGAAGAATGGCCAAAAAGTTTGCTTAGCATCGTTTCTATAATTCTCTCCTCCAGATTTCCGATGTTCTTATGGTGGGGTGAAGATCTTACCCAGTTTTATAACGACGCATATCGGCCTAGCCTTGGAATTAATGGGAAACATCCGAAAGCGCTGGGCCAAAAAGGAATAGATTGCTGGCCTGAAATATGGCCTGTCATTTATCCTTTGATGCAAAAGGTTTTTAAAGGAGAAGCAGTATGGAGCGAAGACCAGTTAATTCCAATTTATCGTAATGGTCGTCTTGAAGATGTTTACTGGACTTTTAGTTACAGTCCTGTTCGCGATGATGATGGAAAGATAAACGGCGTTCTCGTTGTCTGTAATGAAACGACTGAAAAAGTAATTGCTTCACGCAAACTTGCTGAGAGTGAAAGAATGTTGAAGAAGATGGTTTTGCATGCGCCGGTTGCAATGTGTATCTTTAGGGGAGCAGATTTTATTGTAGAAACTGCCAATACCAAAATGCTTGAATTTTGGGGAAGAACCAGTAAACAAACTATCGGGAAGAAAATTTTTGACGGTGTTCCCGCAGCCAAAGGCCAGGGTTTTGAAGAAATTTTAGATGAGGTAGTAAAAACAGGAAAAACTTATTCTGCGCACGAACAAAAGGTTCAATTGTTTCGCAACGGGCATTTGGAAAATGTTTACGTAAACTTTATTTACCAGGCTTTGAAAGAAGGAGATGAAAGTATCTCCGGAGTGCTTGCTGTTGCTATTGAAGTGACGAAGGAAATCGAAGCACGACAAAGGATTGAGCTGGCAGAACAAAGGGCACGGCTGGCAATCAATGCAGCAGATATCGGCACTTTTGATCTCGACCTGGAAACAGGCAAGTTGGTAACCTCCACCCGGTATGATGAAATTTTTGGGTTTCCGCAAGCGCGAAGCCACAAGGATTATGTAGACTTGATCCACCCTGATGACAGGGAAATCAGGGATGCAGCTTTTGAAATAGTAAGACAGACCGGAAGGCTTCAATTTGAAGCAAGGATAATAAGGAAAGACAAATCAATAAGATGGATAAAGATTGATGGTGTAATGCACAAGAACAATGAGGGAAAATATACCCGCGTTATTGGTGTAGCAATGGATATCACTGATCTTAAATATTTGATTAAACAAAAGGACGATTTCATTGGCATTGCAAGCCATGAACTTAAAACGCCTATCACTACTATTAAAGCCTACACACAGGTTTTGGAAGAAATGCTGAAGATGAAAGGCGATCCGGCAGAACTTTCTATCATTTCAAAATTGGATAAGTATGTTCAAAAACTTACCAACCTGATAAATGATATGCTGGATGCCACGCGAATGATGTCGGGCCATTTGCAGTTGAATTATTCCGTATTCAAGTTTGATCAACTTGTAAAAAGTATTGTTAATGATTTGCAACTAACCATGAAT
>JBQCEG010000064.1:0-33296 GCA_051960475.1 Ginsengibacter sp. | reverse complement strand
TTTTGACAGCATAGTTCTTTGTAAGTATAAGCATGTAGCGCGTTGCGTAATTAGCGCTTTAATCTGAATACGAAAACTTTAAATGGCAATAACAATTTTGCCATGGCTGCGTAATCGATAGATTCGCATCCATTCGGGCCGTTGAGCGGGCCAGGCCTGTTGCCACGCTCTTCCGCCGACTCAAAAACAAAACAGGCTGCGGCGATGGAAGGCTGTGACCATCACTTAAGTACCATCCAGCTACGGAAACTGTTGGTTTGTTTTGCTCCTGCATTTTCCCGACAAGTAATGCAAAACTAAACATGTAGAAGGCTTACGGCGAATGTGTTTGGACCAGGGTTCGAATCCCTGCAGCTCCACTTTTTTACAATCAAAACGAAATCAAAAGCTCGCAAACTCAATGTTTACGGGCTTTTTTGTTTTTTGAGACTGATCAAAATACTCATTTTAGCTCATAGTAATCGTGAGTAATTCGTGAGTTCGTGCTTCTTGAAAGAATGACTCACAATTTTTGATCTAATTAATTGGAAATTAACATATTCGGTCTTTGAACATGTCTTGTCAAGGAAAGGCTGAGGTTCTAATTTTATAACCTTAAATCAATTATTATGATTGGTAAAAACTTCAGTCTGCTTTTCTTCTTAAGAAAGCCAAAAAATTATGTTGCGGGTAATATGCCTATTTATATCCGTATCACGGTAGAAGGGAACTCCAAAGAAATGACAACTTCCCGTAAATGTGACCCTAAGTCCTGGGATCAAAAAGCGGAAAAAGCTATTGGAAAAGGTGAATACATAAAAGAACTAAATCAACACCTGGTAACATTAAAAGTGAAAGTTTTTGAGGCAAGAATTTTACTTATTGAAAGCAACAAAACAGTTACAGCTGATAGCATTAGAAATATTCTTACCGGCAAGATTGAAAAACCAAAAATGGTCTTAGAGATTTTTAAGACTCACAATGATCAATTGGAAGCGTTAGTAGATTTTCAATATGCTCCGTTAACTATAAAAAGATATAACACCTCATTGAAGCATACTCGTTCCTTTATTGCATGGAAATACCATAAAACGGACATTGAAATAAATAAGCTTGATTATGAATTTATTGCTGCCTATGAGTTCTGGTTCAAATCGGTTCGAAAATGCAATCACAATACCACAATGAAATATATTCGGAATTTCAGAAAGATTATCAATGAATGTCTTAAGCTCGGATGGCTGCCGCATGACCCGTTTGCAAGATTTAAGATGTCAATACATGAAGTCAAAATAACTCCCTTATCCAAAAATGAATTAACGGCGATTTTAGATAAAAAATTTGAGATAGAGCGGTTAGAACAAGTAAAAGACATTTTTCTGTTTTGTTGCTATACCGGGCTTGCCTATGCAGACGTACAAAAATTAAAAAGAACGGACATTTCATTGGGCATCGACGGCCAAAGATGGATCTTTACAAGTAGGCAAAAAACGCAGACACCTACAAGAGTCCCTCTTCTTCCTTTTGCACAATCCATAATGGAAAAATATAATGATGATATCAAATGTCTAAATGACAATCGGCTGCTTCCGGTATTGAGCAATCAAAAAATGAACGCGTATTTAAAGGAAATTGCAGACGTATGTGGAATTAGAAAACGGTTAACCTTTCATATTGCACGTCACACTTTTGCTACGACTATCACCCTTAGCAACGGTGTTCCGATAGAGACAGTGTCAAGGATGCTTGGTCATAAGAATTTGAGAACAACCCAGCATTATGCGAAAATTATGGATTTGAAAGTAAGCGACGATATGATGCTGTTGAAGAAAAAATTGATGACATTGAAGAGTTGCAATTCTCAATAATTTCATAAGCCGCGTTAATCTTAGTTACAATCTTTAGAATCTCTGGCTCTTTGGTAGTTTCAGCCAAGGCTTATACGATATTTTTCTTCAAAAAAAATGTCCAACTTCTTTTTATTTTCCTCTTGTAATATAAACTGCATATCCTCTTCGGAAAAATTATAAACTCCAAAATTCCTAATGTAATTCTTACTCAATGAATAGTAACCCGACGCGTAGGGTTTACTGGAGTTCTTAATGTAAAACCAAAACAATCTTGATTGCATTAACTTTCTTAAAATTATAAGTTCCTCCACAGTTTTACCTATTACACATATTCCATTATAGAATAAAAGGTTTTCATCACTATTGATTAAGTAGTTTGGAATCTTGGGGGTTATATGCGGAAAAAAAAGTTTATGACGCAGTTTTTCAAGCGATTGATTCCTTCCAAAGCTGTACCAAACATTATATTCCTTACCTCGACCTTTATCGCGCTTAGCTAAATCATTTTTCTTGGACTTTAGATAAAAATAAGTTTTAGGAAATCTGCGCTTGAATTCTTTTTCCCTCACTACAGCAACTTTATTTTCAATAAAACTATATGGGAAAATAACCTTTTCTTTAAGCCTGTTGAGATTTCCAGCCTCCGTTAGCATGTTCGGGTTAAAAATGGTTTTGCAAACCGCCTTTTCAATAGGATATATACTTCCATTTTGTAGGTAATAATATTTATCGTCCTCCTTTATTGGAGAGAATATATAGATATTGTTTTTTAAAGTGGCAATTCCATTTCTCGTCTTATATTTTTCCCAAAAAGGAGTTCCAACTGATTCAATTTTAGAGATAATTAAATTGTTTTGCAAGTTCCATCCCTTACTCCAATCGAGTGTTGTATAGTCAATCTGGGAAAACTGCTCATCATGAATAAGTCTAATTTCTGGTACGTTACACTGAATAAACTCCAAATATTTACTTTTAATCTTTTCTATTAGACAAATACACGTATACGTTGACCTTGACCGAAAAACCTGGTTAGCTCCAAAGTCGATTATTTTTATTGCATACCTTTCTTTCTGAAAATACTCTCTAAGAGCCCGACCATTAACACTCTTGAAAAAGCTATTCATTGTAATAAAACCCAAAACGCCTCTTTCAGATAGGATGTTTAATCCTATTTGGAAAAAAGGTATATACAAATCAGGATGGCCCGTTTTACAGACCTCCCAATTTTTTAGCAGCTTTCTTGACTCTTCATCAATATTTCGGGAACACACATAAGGAGGATTTCCGACTAATATATCAAATCCAGTAAAGCTTCTTATGTGACGTGACCATTCAAACTCTAACGCATTACCTATATATAAATTGAATTGAAATTCATAAATGTCCTCTCCTTCGCTCAAAGCAAGGGCGGTCAAAAGCAGTTTCGTTCTTATTATCGAATATTCCTGAATATCCAATCCAAATAAATGATCCTTGTATATCTGCTGATACGTTAAACCTGACACCTGCTTTAGCATTTTGGCCGTGGTGTATAAAAATCCCCCACACCCGCACGAAATATCCGAAATCCTAATTTTTTCTACGGACTTCTTATTAGCAGCAAAAGTTCTTTCAACTATATAATCTCTAATTACACTTGGCGTATACACTGCTCCGTTTACAATTCTGTCTTTCGGAGAAATTACAAATTCAAATAATTCAATTAACGCTTCGAAAGTCAAATCAATTCCATCTTTTTCTATCTCCTTGAGAAAATTTTTTAGTGTAGTGAATTCTTTTATATCTGATTTGTCAATTAAATACTCTTTTAATAAACCGTTCGTCCTTATTTCAATTTTGTTGTAATAGACAAATGCGGATATGAGAAGCTTATCTACTGATTTAGGTTCGTAGAGGGCGTTTTTAGTAATATATCTAAAGATACGTTTTGTCATATCATATAAGGGCAAAGCAGCGTTGTTGGCTTCCAAACAATATTTTGCTTAATAAAAGGCCAATGGTCTGCAAGTGAATGGACAAATGGCTTCCAAAGTCTTTCCTGGTATTCTTTATACAAATTTGCAAAGGTGCCATCATCAAGGAGACATTCAAAGGCGATTGGGAAAAAATTTGAGGTCAAGAATCCCACACCCAAAATAAAATCCATCGGGTAATGCATTATCCTTGGGGTATCAATCTGTAAAACGGAACCATAATTAAAATTATTTACTTTATAAGGGTTCACGACATATTGCAGATGATATATGGGATGGGGTTCTGTGGTATTGTCGCCAGGATCGTGGCGATCAATATGGAAACAGAGATAGTGTGTCTCGGTGCCTATACCGCGAATAATAACATTAAAATGCATTTCCAGCAAGGGATCACTAAGAGTAGTCCATTCAGCGGAGTTTGCAATGACTTTCATATTTAAGATCATCTCCAAATTAGTAATACCTATAGGTCGGACATGTTTATCTGTTGCAACAGGAATGGTAAAGTCTTCAATTTCGTAACCCCAAAACTCTGGCTTTTGAGTCCCGTCCTTCAGGCTAGGAACAAACTGTTCGTCTTTTAACTGATTAACAGCCCTAAGTATAGGATCAGTTTTAATGCCATTACCAAGAACTCTTTTAATGACTTTCTCAATTAATAAAAGCTCTGTAGCCCTTTGCTGCCGAAATCCTATAATTTCTTTGGATACAATCATTTTTCTTTTAAGCTTTCTTTAATTAATTCAATACGTGCAGCTTCTGAGGAATGCGGCCTAGGTCCTCTTTTATTCAGTACAGCGTCCAATGAGATATATCTGTTTTCCTGCCATGATTTAGGCTCAATGCTTGAGTGAATTATAAAGCCTTCCAAAGGGTCAAGTGGCATTTTATAATATTCACAAATAGTCCAGAAATTATTGCTCTTAGCGTAAGGCAACGTTTGCGCTGCTACAAGATTTTTTAATCCAGTCATCTCAATTAAAGCATCAACTCTTTGGGAAGCATTTAACATCGACAATCTTTTTCCTGACTTAGTCTTAAAAATATCAACTATCATATCCGCCCACCATCTTGTCCAGCCATGTGAAAAAACGCCGACAAATGAGGCGGATTTAAAAAATTCGTTCAACAATCGAGGCCAATCTTCAGACTTGCTAATATCAATTCCCAAGCGTGCAGCCAAGAGAGTTTCCTTGATTAAAACTCCGGGATGATGAAATAAATCTTTAATAACAAACATTGCATATTCCGAAACTGGTGCAGGTTTTTCAAGACCGTAAAATCTTTCAAGCACTCTTGAATCCAAAGCATTTAAATCTTCTCTTCCAAGGATTTTTTTCATATCAAATTTGCATTCTTCAATAAACAAGTATCCTTTGGCCAATGCACTCATTTTTCGAGCAAATTTTTGCCACGGAGGAGATGCCTGCTTGTGAAACTTATAATCGAATAAGTCATGACTTGTTTTATCAACTTCATAAGTTGCTTTCATCTTTTCTTCAGTCGAACAAAGAATTATAGGACACGACTTGATTAGGCCTTCGACGGCCATCATACGTAATTCTTGAGCTAAAGCCGGAGCATTATATGGGATATCAAGCCGTTTACCATCTAGTCGAAGGTCAAGTATAATCCCATCATAATTTTTCAAATGTTCTTCAAAACTGGATCTTTGAGTTTTAAAGTCCTTTGGTTCCTCTAATTCAATTTCTAACAGACCACCAACTTTTAGCCCATCAGCAATCGCAGTAGTTGTTTCATCATTTTCATCGTCCAAGTATAGGAATTTATATGTCATAAAATTTATTGTTTCTTTTCTGAAGGTATTTCTATACGCATTGTCGTATTAAAGCTTCCTGTTGCTTCTGCAACAAAGATCTCTCCTCCATAACTCTCGATGATGTCCCTTATAATTTTAAGTCCCAAACCTGTCCCTGTTAAAGAATCCATATCATTTGTTGAAGAACCAGCTGCAGATGATGTTGTAAAGAATGCGTTGAAAATAAAAGGAATATTTTCAATTGATATTCCATCTCCATTATCGGAAAATTCAAGAAAGACACGATCTTTATCTCGTCCGCATCTTATTTTAATAACACCAGGGTTTCTTTTTCTTTTAATAGCTTTCTTTGAATTAGTATATAAATTAAATAGAACAGAAGCCCATTCAGATGGATGCATAGGAACTGTAATTAAATCAAATCCCTCAAAAACCGGAGTTTCAAATTTTATTTTCACTCGCTTAATATCACTCTGTATTATGGTCTCAAAGTCATTAACAACGTCTCTTAAATCAATAGGTTTTAGTTCCCGAAGGACGTTCTGCGAAATTGCTCTATCGAAGTAAGCGGTGTAAGACGTAAATGATTTAAGATTTAGTTCTAATCGTTCTACTCTTTTTAAGCCTTCTGCATAATCTTTTAACGCGGCTTTTAAAAAGCTGGTGTCGGCATCAAATGCCGGTAAAAATCTTTTTATTTCATGCACATATTCCCCTATGACAAGCCCCAACCCAGCTAGGATACGTAACATGTTTATTTCTTCGAGCAGCCGTTTTCGTTCCTCTTCAAATTGCTGCTTTTCCTTTTCCCTGTTTTCTTTAAGACGTTTGAAAGCTTGCTTAAACCTTCTCGAATTGTCACCATCATCTGAATCGTCTGTCTTCGATTCTTCACTTCCCAGAAGCTCATCAAGATCCGATATCGCGGTGTCTATTTCTTCCGAGGGATTTGTCCCTTCTTCTGTTTTTGTCCAATCTCTTTGAGATGTAGATCCTTTACGTCCTCTCATTTCTGCAATTTTTTGTACTGCGCTTATAATCGAGCGTTGAACAAAATCCACCATTTCCTTAAAGGCCTCATTCTCAAATAAACCTTCTCGGCTTGAAGTTTCATCGAACTGGACTCCTGACGTATCTGTTATTTCAACAAACCCAAAGAAATTGATATTTCTATGGGAACTCAAAATAACTCTCTTAGCAGTTGATTCATCTAAACCAAGCCAATCGTTCAGTTTTTCACCATATGGAAGCACCCGAAATCCATTTCTGTACACTCTGATACCACCTCGTTCATTAGCTACGTCTCTTATAAATGTCATAGTCTGTGAAGGAAGCAACGACGAATCGTAGATAAAATAGAAAGCTCGAAAATGAACATCTCTTATGTGCAAAAAAGTACTATCAGGTTTATCCCGGTCCTTTCCGATGAAAAATACTTCTTCTTTAATGCCAAGTTTTTCACTCGTAAGTGTCCAGCAAGCTTGCCCATTATCAAGAACGTACCCTTCAATTTCAGCCAGAGCATGTTCATAGAAGGCAGTTTGTTCGTCAATTATCGGAATTTCAACTTTATTATCTCTCCGAATATAACTGGATTTAAATCCAGGATCAATCCGTTCTTGCACTTCTTCCTTTCTTTTCTTTGACAACGGAAATGGTTGTAAAAGATCAGCCGTATATCGGTAAACTCTTTTAATCATTGCATCAGTCCAACCTTCTCTTAGTCCTTCAATTATCAATGTCGTTCCCTCTTCTTTAGTCTTTTCAATTTCTTCAATAGGACTAGTCACTTCCAGCAAATCCTTATCTGTTTTAAAAGACTCCCAGTCAATTGATACTTTTAATGCTTTATTCGAAGCAAGAGCTTGAGTTATTATCGTTAATTTGTCCCCAAGTCGCTGAGTAGCAAATCTACCAATTCCCTTTCTTCCTGCTCTTATTCTCTTGTATCTGTCAGAAATAGGATTATGTATTTTGTCTCCAGAAGATAAGCGCATAAATCCAACTATTAGCTGTTTTCTGTTCATCCCAACGCCGTTATCATTGATCGTTAATTTTCCGCCAGAATTCCATGCATTCTCAAAAATTAAGCCCACTTCAGTTGCATCGGCGTCGTAAGCATTTTTTACAAGTTCGGATACGGCAGTTTCCTGCCTTGCAACTAATTCTTTCCCAAGGCGATTGATTATTCCCGCATCTACTGAAAACCGTACTTGTCTATCGTCAAGTTTTGCTATCTCATTGGACAAAATAAGAATGATATTGTTATCTGAAGATTCCTTATTTATTTCTTCAGATAATTGTTTTTTCAATTCTTGCAATCGATTACTTGTTTCCATCATTAAGTTTTAAAGTATCGTATATAATACTCATCAAATTTATTAGACTGAGTCTTCCTTTCATAATAAAAATAAAATCAAATGAGCCATGCAGGTTCAAAATAAATAAAATATCATTGCTTTAAAGTGATTTGATAAAAGTTTATTTTCTCGATAAGCGAGAAAATCGAAACTGCATATTTAATCGATATACAATATTAGGAATTGTAAAATTATGTCGCAATCTAATCAATCTCGAAAATGAGAATTATGCTAAAATATCTTTTTATTAGCTGAAATTTATTGGCTGGCGGAATTACTTATTTTTCCTTCTCCAACCTCACCAAATACACCCTACTCCCCACCCTTGGATTATAAGAAGGCTGATACGAAATATATCCGAATTCGTTTAAATCCTTAATGCACTTGTGATAGGTCCCCAGCCCGAAAATTTTTGCCCCACGCATCACAGAGGCCCTGTTAATTAAAACAGGATTTTGAAACTGGTTCAAGACGTAAAAATAAAATAGCGCCATATACAGGGAAATGTGTGTTGGCCCTATCCTGTTATCATTTTGAATAGCGCAATAAAAATCTATTAAAACTTTTAACTCTTCCATTCTTCACTACTTTCATCCCTGTTCCTCAATCTTCAATTATCTCAAACCGGAAACGACGAAATTCCCGCTTGACAAAAAAAGTAATTGACCAACTCTTCCACCCTCACTTCTCTCCACCACCATTCATCATTCTTTCAATATCCTCCATCCGGTAAAAATTAATGCCTCCAACCTTAGTTGAACGCAACTTACCGGTAATGCGCAGACGCTGAAGTGTATTGGAAGAAATATTTAATATTGATCTTACTTCAGCATTCTTAAGCCACGGTTTTCTTGCACTCACATTACCAGGTTTTAAAAGTTCCTTAATATCTTTCAATAGCTGGATCTTAAAATCCTGCAAATCCTCTTTAGTAACAAAATCAACTACCATCACACATCGCTTTTAATTAAATTTCACTAAAAACATTTCCCAGAATACCCCTCTCCTTAGGGAGATCCATTTAAGGAAACAAAATCATAATTACTTTATTTCCTTACGCGAATAAAAATTTCAACAATCAACGGAACGCCTCACCCAGACATCCCTCCAACCCGTCTTTTTTGCAGGAACAACATCATCTACATTACTTCCTGCATCAATTAAGATCTCAGAAATCAAACAGGGCTATCATACAGACATCCCCTTCCTTCTCGACGTCTTTTTTTTCGGCATAAGATCCGGTTCATCGTCACTTGGTTTCACTGATTTTTTTTTATCTTCCTTAAGTTCCTGTTTCGTTTCCATCTTCACTTCCTTACCATTCTTATGCTGCATGGATTGGTATTGTTCCAGTGATTCTTTTGGCACTCTTTTTAAATGCTCATCATAAAGCGTTACCGTTTTGAATTGGGGATTCGCTTCAATAAACATTTTCCGTTCAGCGCCTTCCTGGCCAACCGCAACCGATTGAATGTTTCCCTTTTCTAATGAGTGGAGTAGTGATTTTTCTTTGTCGCTACCATCCAGTTCAGCCACCGCATATTTTCCCACCGCAGCCTTCAGATCATACCCGTAATTTTCATGGAACTGTTTTACCTCATTGTTGTTATTCTTGCCTTTGTTTTCAAAATCCAGTTGAATCCAGGCTTTATAGGGTTCCCCAGCTTTAGTGGTAAGTTCTTTATGAACCGCACGGCCTTCGAGTAAATTGTAAGCCTCTTTTGCAGTCACCCCTCTTCCTTTATTCAGGTAAAAAGTCTGTTCCATCTTTTCACCGTTAGAGCGCTCCAGGGAAGCATGGTAGTTATTTAAAAAATACATGTCTGAGTTCACTGATTTCTTAAATTGTAGTATTGCTTCAAACGGCTTCTTGCTTATTTCCGTTTTATAGGTCATTTGAAAAGACTCCTTTGCTGCTTTCAAATGGTTTTCCAATACGTCGTGTTGCTTTTCACCAAAGCCGAGATATTTGAGGTTATCCTTCAAATAACCAAAATTTTCTTCGTTCATCGTATTATGTTTTAAGTTTAATAATGATTGTTTCAAATAATTTTTTCTAATTCTTTCCAAGTCGATGTGAAGCTCCCAGATCGAGACTTCCTCACTTTGCATGAAATCATTTAATGGTTTAAGAATTTTATTTAAAGCCGAAAGTGGTACAATTACTGAGTTTCGCGGTTTTAGCCGCATTGCTTCGTCTTTTGATTTGAAGCACGTTATTTCTTCTGTTCTGAACGTCTTATAAACATATTCAACAATTGCCCAGGTATTCCCCTTTTTGATTTCGTCTTCAATAAATCTTTGTATTGCGGGTACTTTTTTTACTGTAATGCGATACAACATGATACTATTACTCCTTTCTTAGTTCAGGCAATAACTTCGCTTTCACTATCTTATTATTCCTCACCCTTAGCAGTAAATTCCTGCCGCCGTTCTTTTCCAAAATTTGAATCGCTAAATATTTCCTGTCAGGGATCGTAAACTTATCCAATGCGACAACAACTACATTTTTACTATTCGCCTTTACTTCGCTGTCATTCCCTGCAATACAAAATGGGGTAACTTCATTTTCCTGTACGGCCGTTCGTTTTCCTTTTTTCCTGTCACGGATATAGAACTTCAGCAGGGCAATATCATAATCAATAGTACTTTCATTTTCCAGCTTCAGTTGAAAGTAGATTACCTTCCCTTTGATATAAATCCCAATTACTTTCGCCACCATATCCCAACTGGCATTTTTGATTCCATGCATCGTCCGTCTGTTATCCAGGAGATCTTTACAATAATTATTTGGGGGGACTTCGTTTTGCGGAGAGAGGCGCCAGACCATTTTGGAGGGGCAGTGCGTATAATTAACCGCGAACTCATAAACACTTCCATCCCGTGTAATCACACTTAGGTTTGTCTCCTTAAACTTCGCAGAAGCTGCCTTAACTAGTAAAATATTCCCTTTCTCTTTAACCTGTTGCACCAACACATCTTTAGTACCACGGTCCACATGGACGACGGGAAAAGGAAAGATGAGACTCGTTGTTTTGTCTGTGGCAATTGCCAGATTTTGTGCAAATGAAGAAACGAGTAAGCCACATCCACAAATCAATAACACCAATCGTTTCATAGTTTTCAATTTAATTTTTTAAAGATTTAAGAAGAACTTTATATCCCGCTTTCACCATCACCTTCTCCATCTTCATTTTCCTGCTCAGTAAATTTTTGGCGGTACTGATTCCGGCGGCAGTCGCTTGTGCGGTAAGTGAGGGATCCATCGAAGTAAGCTGCATGGTTTGAAGATTATTGTCCGCGGACTGCCTGGCAACGTCACGGTTGATAGCGCCGGGTATATAAATCCCTTCCATCCCATCCATATCGTAAACTTGCATTTTTACCGGGTAGATGGAATTACCAACTCTTATAGAATTCATAGTAACGTTCAAACGTTCTTTCTGAAGAGCGACAGTTCCAAAAACAAAGCTCCCTGCAGGCACCCTCACTTCTCCTATATACGCATCATCGAGTAGGCGCAACTTTATAATAGAACCGCTTACCAACTCCTGGTCTTCATTCACAACTGCTTCGATTGCATTGGATTTACCTGCTTCATCAGGGGCGTCAAGACCGTAAAAGCCATTTACACTTGAGTCCGCCGGGGATTGGTTACTGACAGTGAACACAACCGGGCGTTCCGTAGATCGTACGTGATTCTCTTTGACCTGGTCCGGATGTTGGATAGCGATAATTTTATCCATCATACCCGAAAGTTTATCCAGTTCTGGATCGCTATCATTTTCATTCATTGATTGCATCAGCCGGTTTAAACGCCCGTTTATTTTTGAATCAGCTTGAAAATCTTCATCAGTTCCCGGATAATCGGGTACCTTCTCATCTTGAGGCTGATTAATAACTTCCTTCAGTTGATTCAATTTTTGCATCAGCTTTTCTTCTGCCTTACCACTTCCTCCCTGGTAATTTATATCGGGAGAAGCCTGGTGAAATTTACCCGCCGATCTTTTTTCGATTGACTCAAGTTCATCCGAAGAGTTTGTATCAGCAAGGCTCCGGTCCTGGTAATAAGGATCAGCTTTCATTTCCTGTTTCAGCTTTGATGAATCCCTATCGGCTTCATCATAAAATCCCAGCTTATCCAAAACTTTCGCCTTAATCTTCGGATCAGGCAGATGCAGGTTCAGGCCCGTTGGATCTTTCACATCATGAAGGTCGGTTCCCTTTCCACCTCCCAGTGCCCAAAATGCAAGTGTAATAAATGGAATGACGAGAACAGGCAATACCAACATCATTTTTCGTTTTCGCAAATTTTGCGACTGCTTCACTTTGTCCATACGCTTCAATTTTTATTTTTATAAATTTTTTCCAATAACTTCAGGCTGTCCATCAGGCCCGGCCGAGCCATCTTGATACTATCATACTCTTTGCTTCCCCGAAGACTATCGAAATACTTTGAATATCTTTTCATTTCTTCATACTCTTCCTTTGTGATCACAAAGTCATTTTTTACCCTCCCGCTGCCGCTTTGGTCATAATATCCCGGAACACTTACTCTGTCTATCTTTATTGTCTTTGAAGGTTCATCCTTTATAAAAGCAGCAACAATAAAATAAAAGCTCAGGCTTGTTCCGAACGACAGGAAAACAATCACGAAAACCTTTAGCGTGGAAGAAGAGAGCTTCACTGTAATTTTGTTCATATAGCTTGCAAACCCTGAATTGACTTTCACAATAAATCCCGTTATGCCTTTGGCCACCTTATCTTTTGCCGGTGAAGCAAACGGCTCCCTATGTTTTTTAAATAACTTCATCTTGCCACTGTTTTAATGTCTTTGTTCACGAGAGTTTTCCATCTTTCTATGAGGAAGCCATGCGGGTTATTATCGGACCTTTCTACATTCCGGAGGTACCCTTCTGTAATTAAACTGCGGGTAACAATACTTACCGGGCGGATAATCTTCTCCTTACCATAATACCGGAAATAAAAAGGGTATTGACTAAGGTCTAACACTATGCTGTCCATTTCGACAGACTGACTGATATTGCCTGCAATGATGTTGGCGTAGTAGCTGTTACTCTTCAGGTTATCATACTGATCTTTCGCGGAACGGTCGGCGAGATAAAGTGCCTTAGAGATGTTGGCCCGGATCACTTTCTCATCAGGGTCGAGCGTAAAAAAATATTGATGAAACATCTTTACATGATCTCTTGCCTCCACAGGAATATTGTCTTTCCGGTCTGAAGCAAAAGCTTCAATAACTTTACCGTTGGCAAGGATATAAATTCGTTTATTCATCTCCGTTATAGTCTTGTTGGAAACATACAAGCCGTACCCAGCAATGCAAATGCAACTGACAATAATGATCAATGTGAAGCTGCGCATCTGCCGGAAAGCTGTATCTATATTTTTTGTCTGACTGAACATTATGATTTGATTTTGTCTTTAAAATAATCTCCCATCTCACTTTGATATCCGCCTGACATCATATTTTTCATGTCACCGTAAGAATCCCTTACCATAGAACTGGTACTTTGTGCGACGGTATTGGTCACACTTCTTGCAGAAGAGGTAGCCATACTTGATACTTTATAGAGTAGCGTATTACTGCCCCCTGCATGAATGATATAGTTCGCGACTGACGGCACAGAAAAGTATCCAACGATACCGATGAGCATAAAAATTAGGTAGGCCGTATCTGCCGAGCTAAAGAAGGTGTCTCCTTGTGTAGCAATTTGCTGGATATCCAGCTTTAGCATGTTCTCCTGTATCTTCCCCATAATAGACCCGAAAATGTTGGCCACAGGCAACCACAGGAAGATATTAATATACCTGGCGATCCATATCGTGAGCGTGTGTTGAAACCCGTCGAATACCGCGATACCAAATACCAGCGGGCCCAGGATGGCCAGTACGATCAAATAAAATGTGCGGATCGTATCAATGCAAAGAGAAGCAGCTTCGAATAATATTTTCAAAACTTCACTCATCCATTGTTTGATCGAGTTGCGGAAATTGTAGGAGAACTTCGCAAAGGCGAACTTTATGTCATTGCCGATCTCATCAAACATTCCTTCGCTTTCATCCCCATAATTGTACTTATACCATTTATCACGATCCCCGCTCCCGCCCGGACCCACATACATCTGCCAGTAAATGGTTTTTTTGATAGCCTCTTCCTTCATTTGAAGCAACCGGGCTACAGCCGCATCGGTATCGGTCACCATAGCTTTGGTGCCTATCACAGTAGGATTCATGACGCCATTAATCATGGCAATCACCGTCGGAAATATCAAAACTGCAAATCCCAAAACGAAAGGGCGGAACAACGGGTAAAAATCCACAGGTTCAGCATTGGCAATATGCCGCCACACCCTTGAGGCGATATACCAGGTAGCAGCAAAGCCGGCGAACCCCCTCCCTACCCCAATCAATTTACTACACAGCGGCATCATGTTATCATAAAGCTGCTCCAGTACACTGTGCAAACTTTGAATATCATCTGCAAAGCCGCCTGACTGCGCCGAAACCAGTTCCGGAATTAAAATTATTGTTGCTATGGCAACCATCCTTACACACATTTTCATACTCACCTATTTTGTCAATGGCTCTTAAATCCCCTCCTTTGGAGGGGTTTGGGGAGGCCGTTATTTTATATCCATCAGTTTTCTTGTCACATCCACATCCTCCTGTTCTTTTTGCCTTGACTGCGATAACATCGCAGTACTGCTGTTGAAGTCGCGTAAAAAAGCGAACTGATCCTGTACCTCATTCCATATATGATCAATAGCTTTTAATCGTTCGTCATCACTCATTCTTAGTTTGCCTGCCGTAATAACCGTAATCAGGTCGCTCACGTTTTTGACACTTTCGTTAAATAAATGACTATATACTTTCCCCATGTAGTCAATCTCATCAAGCGTGAAATTCTTATCACTTTTGAATTGATTAAAAGCACTTTTGTATTCCTTCACAATGCGAAGCTGGCAATTGATAATATCTTTGATACGCTCATACTTTTGAACTGCAGGGCTAACCTGGAGAAGACCATCTAAAAAAGCCTGATGCAAATTGAAGTTGCCCTTTGATATATTCCTGATCGCTTCATAGCCATTGCTGAGGATCTCGTATCCATCTTTCAGGTCGCTCAAAATTTGTTTGAACTGTGCTAACTTCTCTACGTCTAGCAAAAGTTGCTGCGCTTCCTGCGATTGACAAAACGCAGGTTTTGCAGTGAGCAGGATCGCTAGTATTATAATTATCTTCCTCATCATCATTATCAAATTTTCACATTATCACATTATCACATTGGCTAATTAGCTAATTGACTAATCAACTCCATTCAACTTCTTACTAACTCCCACATCAACGGCTTCCTGTCTTCGCTGAACAGCAAGCATGGCCGCCTGGTAATTAAACGATTTGCTGAAGGAAGCTTTATCCTGCATGTCCGTGTAAATGCCATCAATCCTTTTCATTCGTTCATCATCTGTCATCGTTAGATTTCCTGGCGTGACGATATCAATAAGTGCATTGATATCTTTTGTACACTCATCCAGCAACTGATTGAACACGTTTTGCAAGTAGGAAACTTCGGTGGCTGTAAACTGATCGGACGCATTTATTCTTTGAACTGCCGATCTCGCCTGTTTAACAATTTGAACCTGCAGGGCAATGATACCAGCGACTTCAGCCATACCTTTAACCTTGGCATTGACATTCTTCAATGAATTAAAGAAATCATTGTGTAAATTGAAATCGCCGTGCTTAATATCATTGATCGTATGTAAACCACTCTCAGCAATTTTATATCCTTTCTGCAGGTATCCTATATAGACTTCGTTAGCGGCGATTTGCTGCAACAGGTATTTAATCTGCGTTTTCTTCTGATGAAACCATTCATCGAAAGTTTGAGCTGGCAACCGATAGCTGAACGCCAACATTATCATAAACAAAATCATTCTCTTCATAATCATTCACACATTAAATTTCATTGCCGAATCCGGCATAATTGCCCATTGTAAATTGCCCTTTGCCTATTGCCTATTGCCTCTTGCCTATTATTCCAACCCATACAACCTCTTCACCACCTCCACATCTCCTCTCTCTGCTGCCCGTTGAAAACTGAGCATCTTATTCTGATCATTGAATTGCCGCAAATCAGCCAGGTTATTATCCACCGCGTCAGCGGCACGATCAATAATTTCAATTCTCTTTGCATCTCTCATCTGTGTGGAGAAGGCATTAATGACTAAAAACACCTGGTCGAGATTTTTTATACTCTCATTTAAAATTCCTGTATAGACGTTTCCCATGTAATGCAGTTCATCAGCTGTGAAATTCTCATCTTGCCGGAATAAAGTCCATGCCGATTTGTATTCATTTACCAATGCCGTTTGCTTATCGATGATATCCTTCACCCTGTGGTAGGTCGCGATCGCTTCTTTCACTTTACTCAGTTCATCAAAATAATCGGCGTAGAGTTTTCTTTGTTTTTCTACCCAATCCGAAATCTGGGTTAACTTCACCTTTGACATCGTGTTTTCAATCGCCTTTTGAGCATTCTGCAACCAGATAGTTTTGTTTTGCAGCCTTTGTATTTTGAGGTCCACGGCCACAATAACTTTTTTGATACCCTCTTTAATAATTTGAACAATGGGAATCTGCGCTTCGGTCTTTATTGAAAACGACAGTACCAAAACAAAGATTAATTTTTTCATAACTTCCTGTATTTTATCGCCCCACTAAATAAACTTCCCGAATTAACATCAGCCGTATAAATTCGTCCGGTCTTCATCTCCCGCAACAACGAACGGGTAGGCTCTAAAATCGCGGCACTTACCTGAATCTTGTATTCCGGTTCCAACTTCCGCCCTTCAACCTCCCTTTCATATCTCCACCTCCGGACAATCTTATATTCATTCGCGTAAGCATTTTGCAACGAAATAACCAGCGTATCATACTCTCTTCCAAATTGGTGCTCGGAAAAACGTGTATACATTCCCGGTATAAATCTTCGTAATTCTTCTTTTTTGCGAACTAAGCCGCATCCAATGACCAACAAAGCAGCAACAGGAATTAATAATAATTGTTTCATAACTCTTCATTTTTTAAAGCTTCACGCTCAACTCTAAACTCTCAACCCTCAACTCTCTAAACTCCCTCAAACCTCATCTCTAAACCTCTAAACCCTTAACTCATAGGACCCGGGTTTCTCAATTCCTCTGCATAGGCAGCAATTCCCAGCTCGATGTCTCCATACTTTTCAGCATACTCCATCACCTTCACTTTCTCCGTTTCCTCTGTTGTATACGCCAAGTATTCTTCGGGAGACACCTCGGTGCGATACACTTTTGATAAAACACCGCCAAGAGAAATAAAAACCTCTTTATACTTTTTCGTGGGATCATTTGCCTTGTTAATGGATAGCACCAGTGCCTTTTCTTTGTCGGTAAGCCCTAGTAATTCCTGTATCTGCTCAAACTTGTTTTGATACTTACTTTGATCCAATAAGATCTTACAATCAGAATTATTGATAATAGCCTGTTTAACCACAGGGGAAGAAATGATATCCTCTACTTCCTGGGTTACTACGACGGCTTCTCCAAAGAACTTACGCACGGTCTTGAAAAGATATTTGATGTACTCTGCCATACCTTCCTTCGCGATGGCCTTCCAGGCTTCTTCGATTAGGATCATTTTGCGAATACCCTTGAGCTTCCTCATCTTCGAAATGAATACTTCCATAATGATAATGGTCACGACAGGAAATAAGATCGGGTGATCCTTGATGTTGTCCAGTTCAAATACGATAAATTTTTCTTTGAGCAGGTCCAGGTTTTCAGTAGCATTCAGGAGGTAATCAAATTCGCCTCCTTTATAATAAGGGCGCAGTACATAGAGAAAATTGGAAACATCAAAATCCTTCTCTTTAACTTTATCTGCCTTCAGTACCTCAACAAAATCCACCTTTAGAAATTCATAGAAAGTGTTGAACGATGGGAACAACTTTAAATCCTTTGATAATTTTTCATAGTAAAGCTGCAATGCATTGGAGAGGGCGACATACTCCGATCGGTTAAAGTTTTCATTATCCTTCTTCCACAGCGCGAGCAGCAGCGTCTTTATACTTTCCTTCTTTTCCGTATCGGGCACGTCACCCTCTTCAATGTAAAATGGGTTAAAGCGAATGGGATTATCTTCATCATAGGTGAAGTAATAACCATTTACCATCTGGCACAAGCCTTTATAACTATGCCCCACATCAACGAGTACGATATGGGTTCCCTGCTCATAGTAGGAACGGACCATGTGATTGGTGAAAAAACTTTTACCACTACCGCTGGGTCCTAAAATAAATTTATTGCGGTTGGTGCAGACGCCTTTCTTCATTGGTTCATCGGATATATCGGTATGAACCGGTTTGCCGGAAAGCCGGTCGCCCAACCTGATACCAACAGGTGATAGAGAAGAACGGTAACTGGTTTCCAGGTTTAGAAAACAACAGGCCTGTTCTGCAAAGGTGTCGAAGGTATCATTCATCGGAAAGTCAGCTTCATTACCTGGTATGCCCGCCCAGTAGATCTGTGGCGCGCCATTCAGTTCCTGTTTGGGCACAGCGTCCATCTGGGCTAAGGCTGATGATACCAGGTTTTTTACATCCTTCAATTTATTCTTATCATCTGTCCATACCAACACATTAAAATGGGCTTTTACGGGCAGGCGTTGTTGAGAGATGGCTTCATTCAAAAACTCATTAGTAGCATCTCTTGATATTGCGTTCTCCCGGGAATAAGCGGACAAGCTTTGTAGGCGCAGTCTTTTGCTCTCCAGCCTTTGAATGGTCTTCTGCGCATTATCTAAAAAAATGTATTGATTGAAAATATGATTGCACGGAAGCAATTGCCCCAGGGCAGACGCAAACCCAACTGAAAATTTACTCTTATCCGTAGAGTATTTATCATAATTGATCCTTGACCCACAATAGGCGGGCAAATCCTGCGCGTCGGCCAGCGTAAACAACTGGCAATAATCTTCACCGACACGAAATTGATCCTTAAACGAAATATCTTTCAACAAAAAATTCCCTTCATTAGGTTGCAGGTTCAGGTATCGCTCTATCAGACCACAATACTTTTGATTTCCCGAAAGTTCCTCATCTTGTAATCTTCTTAGTTCCACGAAGCCACTATCCTTTAATATCTTCTCAAATTGTCCCGCGCTGTCCAGAAAATCCTGCAATAACCGGGGCTTCAGCGTTTCTTCGGGAACAATAGACCAGCGGATCAAATTGGAAAAAAGGGAACTTCCCAATTTTCGATTTGCCGGCTTTTTGGTAAGCATTACATAAGAGGTATGCTTAAGATAAGGGCGCTCATTAAAAAACCGTTCACTGCTTCTTGCCAGGAAAGTTTTGTCGCTGTGTATAAAGTCAGCGGTGTATTTTATTTGCGTGAACCAATCCTGCTTATGAAAAATAGTATGCTTCGGAAGAATTTTAATAGCCTTAATAAATGCCTGGTGAAACGCTTCATACTCCTGGTCGGACAACGTGAAAAGTTCGGGTAGTGTGAGTTCGTACGCTATCGTTACATCCCCTTGTTTGGAAAGAACGCAGTCGTGCTCTACGCCAAGTAGGGGCAATATGTCTCTTAACTCCTTTTGCATAATCCTGTAAAGATTTTTCTTGAATAACTTTTTACAACAGTTGGGACACTTTTCCCTGCAAGAGTTTTCATCATGCCATGTTCACCATATTTATGGCTCAGCCGGAATACATACATAAACAAACCTGTTCCTGCAATAAGAATAATGCCGAGGCAAATAAAAGTGTTTACTCCACAGATGTACAGTACAGCGAAGAGTATCAGCAGCAGCAACAGTCCGCCACCCAAATACCAGATGTATTGTGCTTTGAGTCCCTTGAACTCAATAGGCTTATTGATTCCTTTATTAATTGTATATACACTTGTCGCCATAATTTCTCTTTTTCACCTTACTCATCATTCACCATTCACAATTCACTCCGGTGGTCCGTTGTCGGTCGTCGGTAGTCTATCATACCATCATCTCTCACAATCACTCACAATTCACAATTCACCAATCACGATTGACAATTCATCACTCTCAACTCTCAACTTCGAACTCTTACACCCTATATTCCAAAGAATGAACGGATCACGGTCGCTACAACGACCAGAAAAACACAACTCCCAAACCAGGCAGCAGCCACCTTTCCTGTATCAGGGTCACCATGATTCCATTTGGAATAAACCTTTACCGCACCGATTAATCCAAGTATGGCACCGACGGCATACATCAGGTTCGTTCCCGAATCAAAATAACTTCTCACTTGCGTGTTAGCCTCATTAATGCCTGCGTTCCCATCCTGTGCCAATGCTTTAATCACATTCAATGAAAAGAAAACAAGGGAGGCAATCTTCATCTGCTGTTGCCTGTTTAACTTCATTCGCTTCATAGTCATACTCACTTTATTAAATTTTAATAGATAACCTTTAAGTCCTCTCCGCACCCCTCCATAGGAGGGGGATACGGGAGGCATTTGTCGCTCCACCCAACCTATAACCATAGCACACGTAGATCTTCCTCACTTAGATGGATGGAGCATTTTTTTTCACTTTCTTCTATTATGAAATCATTGATACTTTTCTTAAAGTCTGGTTCATCCCAAAATTTGTATGGTTCAAGTTTTATCTGAAGATCATATATCAATTCATTAAGATTCTGTTTGCCAGAAAAAGAAGGACCGATTTCCAGTATAACTTTCTCAGCATTCCAACTCATTTTACTTTTCAACTCTTTGCCCGAAAAAAAAGATATCTGGTTAGTTTTCAACAAGGAGAAAAAATTCATCTTGAAATAAAAAACAAAGATGAATCCGTAGTAGAGAATAAGAAGAGCAGAAATAAATAGAAAATATTCGTGCCAGGAAATTGTGTTCAACATACCAGTTCCATTTAAATTCCAACAATAGTTTTCATTTTCTTAGCAAAGAAACACCTGATTAAAAGCTAATTCAAGTCCAACTTTTTAACTTTTTGAAGTTGTGCCCTTGTACCCTTTGAAAATCAGTGAACATGTCAACGATTTCCAATAAAGATTTTTGGCAAAAAAGGAAATATTAAATTCGACAGCTAGAGGAATATCACAATTGATCATCTTTTTATTCACGCGGACCAGCGATTAAACTACAAACGCGATCACAATTATATTCATTATAAGATTGAAGTTTGATAAAAGCAGCAAATTTTTTACTTTTAGATACCATAAAAATTGTATGTCTATTTATCTCGAAGATGATTTAGGGAGTACGTTAGATTTCCAGAATGGTTTACCAGGAAGTTATTCCGGGCCGATTTTGAAAGGAAGCGAAATTTTATATTTTGCAAAAGACGCCTACCAGTTAATCGTACAAGAAATAAGAACAGACCTTTATACTCTTCGTTTAAATGTTTTCGGATTTTTCGAAACGTTAACCCTTAATTCTATTTGCAAAAAAGAAGGTATTCATTCACGTACGCTGCTAAAAGGAAATTTACGACACAAAATAAAAGATACAGGAAGAATAAATCTAAAGGAGGGAGAATTTACAATGCTTTGGGCCGAAAGTGCAAATTGTAAGTGTAGATTTGAGAAGGACACAGAATATAGAACGCTTGATATCTTTTACTCGCCTCAGTTATATCAACAATTAATTCCCTTCTTTCCCGAACTCAAAAATTTGGAACGATACACCTATCCGAAACAGCTGGTAAACAACCCTTGTTTTGTCACGCCTGTCATGACTGACATTACGAGGCAAATTATAGAATGCCCTTTTGATGAACGTACACAACGTTTTTATTTTGATTTGAAGGTTCGGGAATATCTTTTGGTCATGTTAGAACATATTTATCACCGATCCCAATCCAGATATCGCTTTACCCCCTATGAAATCGCGTGTATAATTGAAGCACGAAAATTACTGCTCCAGGATTTGCGTAAAAAACCACTTAGCCTTCGGATGCTTGCAAAGGCTGTTGCGATTAACGAGTTTAAACTAAAGGCAGGATTTAAACAGCTTTTTGGAGTAAGTGTTTTTGATTGCCTGCATGAGGCAAGGATGCAAAAGGCAAGGGAACTGCTTCTTTCAACAAATGAACCATTAAAACAAATTTGTGTTCTTACAGGCTATCCCCGCATGACTAATTTTATTACTGCCTTTAGAAAAAGGTTCGGTTATACGCCAGGATCCCTTCGGAGGAAATAGAATTGTGCTTATTACAAAACTCTTTCGTACTAAATCAAAACTATTCATTGAAATAGCAGTGAGGAATTTCGAGACCTTTGATCTATGAAAAAGACGTTCCTCATTGACATAATATCTGGTTTATTCATTCTGCTATTTGTTTATACCGCAACATCTAAACTAATTGAACATTCAAGTTTCCAGGCAGTATTAAGTCGATCACCATTGATTGGGAGTAAAGCTTCCATATTATCGTGGGCACTGCCGATGTTAGAATTATTTACTGCAGTACTTTTATTTTTTCCAGCGATCAGAAAGTTTGGTTTTATATCCTCATTTATTTTGATGTTAGTATTCACATCCTATATCATTTACATGATCTTATTTGCAAAAAACCTTCCGTGTTCTTGTGGTGGAGTGATTTCTCAAATGACATGGACCCAACATCTTATATTTAATGTTTTCTTTACCGTTCTCTCTGTTATCGCTTTAAGACTCACTTTTAGAAATAAACTTTTTATTGCAATAAACAGGAACAGCCGAACACCTGTATAATTAAGTAGGCAAATTTTAAACTCTTTAAATATTTATTTATGAAAAAGTATTTTTTGGGGACCATCGCCTCACTCCTCGCAGTAGGTTTAAGTGCATACACTAATATCCCCCCGAAGGCCAAGTTAACAGATCCATATTGGTTTCAAATCAGTAACCAATATACTTCTGATCAGGCCGTTAAACAGCAAGATGCCACTTTTATTCAGCAATCAGCCACAGCTCCACTTGGCACTGGTTGCCTTGGCAGCACCTATGATTGCGTGGCAGGTTTTGATGCTAGCCAGGTTAATAGTTCAAATCAGTTGATTGATGATTCGCAAGTTCCCAACAGTGTGCCTCACATGAAGAACTAAGCAGTATCTTTCTAAAGCAGTAGTTTCATTTTTAATGATTCTACTGCTTTAATTTATGATCGGAAATAACCAGCATTTTTAAAACCTTGTATTCTTCGACTAAATCTAATCCATATTTTCGTAAACTCTTTCGTAATGCAGGAATTGAAACATTTTCGACATTCCCATTCCACGGCAAAGTGAGGTCTACACGACCATGGTAATTAGTTTCATTAAATAATGGCAGGAAAGGAGCTTGGCTGAAAACCACGGATTCAATACTTGAAAATAAAATACTTAACGGTTGATTCTGAAGTTCAAGCTTGGCTTGATTCGAATCAAAAATTAGCTGCAATTTGGGTTCAAGTCCCTTTGTCATAATTTTTCCTTCATCTGAAATACGCTTTAATGCTAAGCATTTAATCTTTCTATATTCAAAATTACTTTGGTAATGGAAGTAACGATCTAGATCTTGCCGCATTGAATTATAAATTTGATCCGCATCTTTCACGGGCTGTCTAATAACATAAGTAAATAGACTGGTATCAGCCCAATCAAAATATTCTGAGGTTTTTCTGGGCGCATAGAATTTGCCTTTATTCTTTACCTCCAAGAGTATTATATTGTCAGGAATTCCTATGTTTGGATTTTTATAGTGAAACCATGCGAGCTTATACAGATCTGTAATCCGCATATTCAAACATGTAAGGCCCACAATTTTATTCGTTGCAGAATCAATCAATGCTGTCACTTGTCCATCTCCGCCTCCGCTATGTGGGAGCCTCGAAAATATAAATGAATAAGATTTTAATTGGGCTCTTAAACTACTACCATTACCGATCCACGACATAGGATTTGAAGGATCAATTGCTGTCAAATCAATTTCGGCGAGTTTTATTTTGTCCCCCTTCAAAAAAGATCTAATGTTTTCGGCTGTAGTCGAGTTGTCAAATGCCACTCCCATTAAGGCCTTAGCGCTATCCAGCCAGACATGGGTAGGGAGACCATCGTGTGGAAACAACGCAGATAAGAGAGTATCATCAACAACAAAAGGCAAATGCCGTGAGGCATCAGTAATATCTTTAGAAACATGGCCGTTTATCCTTTGGAATAATTTATCGACTTCATTTTTACTGTTTTTGGTAACAATGATTATTTGTATCTTTTTCCCGAACTCTTCCTGCAATCTTTCGAGATGAGCCATTTGAGCTATACAAGTTGAACAATAAGTTCCCCAAAAATCAAAGAGGATAAGCTTTTTCTTTAAATCATATAGATTGACGGAATAAGTTGAATCATTCCTATGAAGAACGAAATGTAAGTTTGGTACCTTTTGGCCTTTCATCAAAGGTCTGATTTGAGCCGACTGAGCTGTAACCTTGTTGAGGGCAATAACCAAAATCGCCAGGAAAAATGTTCTAAATATTTTCATTTTCTTATATTATATTAATATCCTAGGTTTTGAGTAAGAAAAGGATTGCTATTCAATTCTGTTTCTGGAATAGGATATAAAGTGTCATTGGCGTTCCAGCCTGGTTTAATTAATGATAAAACATCGTTAGCCTTTCCTGTACGTTTTAAGTCAAACCATCGGTTCCCCCATTCACAAAAGAGTTCAACTTGCCGTTCATGCAGAATAGCAGATAATAGTGATTCCTTGTCAACAGGATTAGCATTTTGCAGACCAGCTCTATTTCGGATGAGATTTAAATCAGAAGTCGCGCCATTTAGATTATTTTGCTCTGCTCTGGCTTCAGCCCTGATCAAATATTGCTCTGAAAGTCTCAAAACTCCGTAATCTTCCAAAGGAATTGAAAGACCGTCATATCCCAACTTATATTTGTAAGGGTAGTAATAATCAATTCCACTTACCGTAGTTTTATTTATCCATTTTAACCGACGTTCATCTCCTTTTTCAAAGGCATTCAATAACGTATCTGAAATGATATATGGAGGTATCATATTGCTGCCTGCCGGAATAAAAAAATAGCCTTCCCATGTTTCAAGGCCGGGAAATACAGACGAAAGCTTCCAAATTGTCTCCTTGCTGTCAGAAAGGAAAACGTTGTTTAAGTCCGGCTCCAGACTATATACACCAGCCTCGATAACCTCAGTTGCGATTTTTTCGGCATTTGCCCAATCTTTCTGATACAGATATACTTTTGATAATAAAGCTGAAGCTGTAAAACGGTTCGGTCGAAACCTTCCTGCTGTCGGGTAAATTGCCGACAATAGGTTTCGGGCATCTATTAAATCAGTAATTATTTGAGCATATACAGAATCGGTGGAGATTCTTGGTAGCTCTTCGTTTTTGTGATAATCGGTTGTAAGTATGAGGGGTATTGGACCATAAAGGTTGGTAAGATTAAATAGTATAAAAGCTCTCGTAAACATAACTTCTCCAATTAACTGTTTTTTTACCCTATCCGGCAGGTTGCTTTCGGTTAAACCTTCAAGGCATGCATTTGCTTGATACAAAATATTATAGGCATTTGCCCATAACGAAGAACTATTCAGGTTATTGGCGACCGCAATCTCATTTCTATAAAAATCAGTAATATCGGAAACATTAGTTGTTGGATACAGTTCGTCGGCACTCAGCCCTGGATAAAGCGTGAGCCCACCGCTGCATATATTCAGAGAGAAGGCCTGCATCATATTTATGTAAATTCCGATTACAGCATCAGTAGCATCTGCGCTATCAGCAAATACTGCAGAATTGACCAATTGATTTTTAGGTGCCGGAATTTCTATAAATTTTCTGCACGACAAACAAAAAATTGAAAGAAAAAATAAAATCCTAAGAAAAAATTTATTCATGATAATCATAAAAAAAAATTAAATGCTTTAAAAAATAAATTGGCAACCAATAGCTATTGTCCTGAGTGGGGGTACTCCATAAAAATTTTGAGTTTCAGGATCATCACCCTTATAATTTGTAATAGTCAACAAATTCTCAGCATTGAGATACAATCGAAGTGTTTTTGCTTGTATTTTCTTAAGAAGTTTATTTGAAAACTGATAGGAAAATGAAACATTCTTGAACCGGATATAAGACGCATCGCTATAGACTCCACTCGATTTTGCAAAATAAGTTCTCGCTGCCCTTCCCGCGCCTGTGGAAACATTTGTTGTAAATTTTTCAAATTCAGATTTATCCCCTGGCTTTTGCCATCGGGAAAGCAATGCAGCCGGCAGATTTGATTCACCACCTGGAACGTAGACTCCATAAATTTGTGCTAAATAGTTAACCCCAGTTTGTTTTCTAAATTCAAGAAAAACATCTAATTGAAAATTTTTGTATTCAAATGAATTGCTTAGTCCACCATAGTATATAGGGTCAAGATTTCCTATGACTTGTATATCGTTAAATTTATTATTGCTGATATTAACAGGAGAATAGGTAGGTACACCTTCAGCCGTCAAAAACTGAAAGATGCCCGTAGTGTCATTTACACCCAAAAATTTAAATTTCTTTAAAACGTTCAAAGATCGACCAACAACATATTTCGTCGCGTAACTTGAACTCGCAATTCCCGGAAAAGAAACTAACTTATTTTTCGGTATTGTCAGGTTAAAAGAAGTGTTCCAACTAAATTTTTTTGACTTAAAATTTATCCAACTCACAACAAACTCCCAGCCGGTGTTTTGAACTTTTGCAGACCAATTTTCAGTTACATTTAAAAAACCAGTTTGAGATGGCAATTGGTAATCAACAAGCTGATTACCGGAAATATTTCGATAATAAATTGCTGTTAGAAGAAGCCGATTGTTTAAAAAACCCATCTCTATTGCTCCCTCGGATTTATTTGTAACTGCCCAACTGAAATCGGGATTATACAGATTTTGCGGCAGGTATCCGAGTGCGCCCTGGTAATAATAGGACGTTGGTTGCCAGCGGGCTATATATTGATAATCGCCAATTGCATCATTCCCCGAGGTGCCAAAACTTCCTCTTAATTTTCCAAAACTGATCCATTTCAATTTCTTTCGGATGTATGATTCTTCCGAGAATATCCATGCTGCACCGACCGATCCAAAATTTCCAAACTGTTTTTTGGGGCCAAACCGGCTTGAGCCGTCTCTTCTGGCATTAAGGTCGACAATATACCGTTGATTATATCTGTAATTTATTCTTCCAAAAATCGCATCATACTTATACTGGCTGTAATCATCAGTAGCAGTCTTATCGGGTGCTCCCGTTATAGATGTTATCAGGTTATCATTAGAATATCCGGAACCGGAAATAATATTTGAAGAATTCATATCGTGTTCAAATGTTCCTCCAACCAAAACGTTTAAATTACTTTTGCCAAACTTCTTACTATATTCAGCTTGTGGTTCAATTATCCAATTGTGAATATCTTTGGTGCCAAAATCTGCACTGGCAATACGACGTAAAACTGGATTCTGAGAGGAAGCAGGATTTCCCGAATATTCGGCACTGTTGATCTTATTATAACCAAGACTTGCCCGAACTTCTAAACCAGGAATTATCTTATACCCAATTTGTAAATGGCTTAGCAGATTAAAATTCGAAATGCTATATTTCTTTTTCAAATAGGATAACGGGTTAATGTTCGAAACACCAAAGCTTGCACCTTTGTAAGTCCAGACCAGGTTGCCATTTGCATCCAAAAGGTCTGGAAAATTGGGTTCAAGGGCATAAGCATGCAGTAAATTGGGAGTACCTGAAGAATTATTTTTATCAAAAGAGTAATTTGAAGAAAAATCAAACGAAAGTTTTTTATCAGGCGAATTAAGATGAAGGTTAAAATTGACTGAAGCCCGGTCATAAGCGAAATCGCCGGGATAAATATAAGTTTGGTGATAATAACCGCCACCGAATAAGAATTGGGTATTGTCTGATCCACCGGAAAGGGATGTATTTACATTGGTTGTATAGGAAGGATTGCCAATAAAGAATTTTTTCCAGTTGGTATATTTATCCTGATCATAGATTGTAAGATCAGGAGCATAGGTTCTGAAATCTGAAGGGTTCGTACTAGATGGTGTTATTCCATCATTGGCAAAAGCTTCCCGACGCATATCCAGGTATTGTTGTGTATTCATCATAGGTAAAGTATGTGCCACTTCACTTACTCCTGTATATACATTCGTGCTCAATTTTGTTTTGCCTGCTTTACCCTTTTTTGTTGTTATAAGAATAACACCATTAGCCCCTCTCGAGCCATATATTGCCGTTGCATCAGCGTCGCGCAACACTTCTATGCTCTCGATATCCGATGGATCAATGGTATTAAAGGGGCTTATACCTCCGTAAGAATTATTTAATAAAACATTATTCCCGGGGGAAGCTATCGATCGAAATTGATTGATATTGTTGTTTTGCGGTGCAAAGGGAACACCGTCAATTATAAATAAGGGATTATCTTTCGGAGGAAGGGGATTATAGGGATTCGGGTTAAGAGAATTTTGACCTCTTACTTGTACGTTAATTGAAGAGCCTGGCAAGCCGCTTGTCGAGGTTATTACGAGGCCAGGAACCCGTCCCTGCATGGCTGCTAATGGATTTGAAACTGGTTGTTCATTGATTTCTTCTGCTGACACTTTGCTCACACTCCCTGTATTAAATCTTCGTGTTGTGTTTCCATAAGCAATAAAAACGGTTTCATCCAGCGTCTGGTAAGATCTTTTCAACTGAATAATAAGATGATTATTTCCTTTTATAAATATTTTTCTCGGAACATATCCAATACTGGTAACAACAAGAGTAGCATTCTCATCAACCGAAGGAAATGCGAAATCACCGTTCTCATCAGTTGCCATCGCCATTCCGGCACCTTCAACTACCACCGTTGCTCCGGCAACAGGTTCGTTTTGTTCGTTAATAACTTTTCCTGTTAAATCTATACCCTTTTCAGTTACCGGAGAGATTGATTCCTGTGGTTTATCTTTTACGATAACCTGTTTGTCTTCTATAATGTATGAGAGTGGCTGATTTGCGAAGCAAATATCAAGCGCTTCCGCGACGGAGGCATTCTTGATATTTACGGTGACTGGATTTGATTTATTGATTTGCTCTCTTGTATAAACAAAACTGTAACCAGTCTGTTTCCTGATTTCTTTGAAGGTCTTTTCGAGCGAAACTTTCTTTAATGAGAGGGTAACCGTCTGCGAGTAACACTTGGTAAATGAAAGAAAAAATGTGATAGCAGTTAGTAAAATAATAGTCTTCATTGGGACATAGGTTTTTAAAAAATTCCTGATGGTCCAAAGAGACGAATAAAAAACTTTTAATTCCATAGCTTTGTGAAGTTTGGGTTAATTAATAAACAGTCATTGCCGATTGTATTTTTTGGGTTAACCCGAACATCTGCCGTCCTGATCGCCATCAGGGCGGTTTTTGTTGAGTCAGCATTCTTCGTCTATCCATCAGGGTAATACATAAATAACTTTGTTTTTGATTTTAAAATGAACTTCACCTGTTTCTTCTAGGATATGCAGTAATTTTAAAACGGGCTCATTACGCGAAATGGTTGCATTAAAATGTTCAGTTTTTGTAGCCTGATATTTTATATCTACATTATACCACCTTTCAATTTGCCTCATTATCGATTGGATATCTGCATCATGAAAAATGAACTTGCCATTTTTCCATCCTGTCACTTGAGCTGTATCCACTGAATTTGCTAACATAATTTTTGACGATATTATTTTGCCTTGTTGGCCCGGTGTCAGCTTTAGAAGGTCCTTGCCTTTTGTAATTTCTACACTTCCTTTTAATAAAGTAACATCTTCAGAACTTTCATTTTCATAAGCCATAATATTAAAATGAGTTCCTAAAACTTTTACTTCGCTACCGTCGGAAAGTTTTACTATAAACGGTTTGGTTTTATCTTTTGCTATTTCAAAATATCCCTCTCCTTTTAATTCAATAGTTCTGTTTGTAGTAGCAAATACAGTTGGATATTTAAGCGACGAGGCAGCATTTAACCACACATCGCTTCCATCTGGTAAGTGTACCTTGTATTGCCCCCCCTTTGGTGTAGAAAGAAGATTATACTTCATGACTTTATTACTGCTTTCGCTACTTTCATCATACACGATTTCTCCTTCTTTCGCTTTCATAATACTCGTTCCCACATCTCGTTTAATTAATCCTTTAGATACATTAGCCAGATCAATAACACTTCCATTGCTTAACGTTAGAGTCGCCTTATTTCTACCAGGCTGTATGTCATTTTGATCAACTTTTGCAAGTGATGTTTTGTTACTCGGTTTATGATTTATTATTTTATAAATTCCAAAAGCAGCAACAAATATGATTACGGAGGCAGCAACGTTATAATACCATCTTTTTGTTTTTAATTTTTTATATCCGGTATTAAAGTCAATCTTATTCTTCGTTAGCTCCAGGTTCCTTTCTGTCATGGTTTTATCCATCCACTCAAGATTGGCCTCTATATTTTCTTCGTCGGTGAGCTCCTCAAACAAAAGCATATTATCATCACTTTCTTCCACCCAATTATCGAGCTCGTCATGTTCTGATTTTGAAAGAGATCCACGAATATATCCTGCAATCAAATACGCAATCCTGTAGGCTCCTTCATCAATATTTTTAATTGACTCGTCTTTCATGCTATTAAGGTAAAACTTTCAATTCAAAACCGAACATCTCCCGCGGTTCTAAAAAGGTAATCCCATTTATGAACAAAAGGACTAAATGATGGAAAAAAATATTGAAGATAAAATTAGAAAGAAAAGCAGTGATTTGTTTATAAGCTTCTTTTTAAGCAATGCAAGGCCTCTTGCTTTTTGCGATTTTACCGTACTCGGAGATATTTTCAACTCCTTTGCAATCTCAGCAACCTTTTTACCTTCGATATACAACATTTTAAAAACTTTGCGGCATTCTGTTGGTAAACTATTAAGCGACTTATGCAACTCTCCAAACACCTCGGCACGAATAATATCCGTTTCACAACTATCATATTTCTCAATCTTAGTCAGATACGCTATATCATGTTGCATTGTGGCTCTTCTTTCCTGTTGTTGCAAATGTTTAAAGCAGTCATTTCTCACAATCTCATATAGGTAAGAACGGATGTTTTTAGCCGCATCAAATTGAGAATGTTTATTCCATATCTTAATAAATGCAGCCGAAGCGATGTCTTCTGCTTCACATCTGTTGTTCACGATACGATTAGCAAAAAAACAAAGAGAGGGAAACAGTTCACGAAAGAAATAGTCAAATGCATTTTCTTCTCCACGTTGAAATGCAAAAACCATTTCAATTTCCTTATTTGGTTTGCGCCTAATCACGATTTAAGAATTAAATACTTGCTTATAGGTGATTGTATAATAAACTGCATATGATCAACTTCACTTTTTATAATAGGAAGTGAAAAGTAAGATTGATCAATACGTAATAAATCAAGTTAAGGGCAAAAGACTTGAAAGCAATCTGTCTCAGGCCGATTTGGCATATGAACTAGGGATGTCAGTAGGCTTTATAGGAAAAGTAGAAAGTACAAAATATTCGTCGCATTATAATCTAAAACACTTAAATGAGCTTGCTCGAATCCTTAAGTGTAGTCCCCAAGATTTTCTTCCCAAAAAACCGCTTTAGCCCCTCATTGATTTACTTGCAATAACAAATCTATTTAAAATTTTTGAATTAATCACCTATAGGTGATTGTGCATGCTTTTTTGTAAGCAGACTTTTGCAATTACCAATGAGTGATTGATGCGAACCCCAATTCAGCAATATGTTATAGATCGTGTCCGCGAAATACGGCTGGAAAAAGGTATATCACAGGAAAAATTGTCAATTGCTTTAGGCTTTGAATCACAAGGATATATCAGTAAGATTGAAAGCAAAAACTACGATGACCATTATAACATCGACCATCTAAATGAAATTGCAAAAATTTTCGGGTGTTCCTCCCGGGAATTCTGGCCGGAAAAACCCCTGTAAATTATTTTTCATTTACACTATTAATACAACAACCGGCATCAGGGACTTGCATAGGAGGTTGGAAAAAAGGGACGCTGCACCACTTTCCTGGCATTGGGCTTTCTTGTAAGAGAAATAAAGTACCGTAGCACAAAAATTTTTATTGAAAGGAAAAAGAAGCGTGTTGAATAGATATATCGACATCGCATCAACTTTCCTTAACACTGGATAGCTAGGGAATCATTTTCAAGCCGGCAAAATGAATAGTAATTGTTTTAAATTCAATTACGATTAACACCTATAAGTCTTTATGATTGCAGCGAAATAACAGAGATTGGAAAAGAAAAAACCGATTCGATAAAGGCACTTACTTATTGCGCTACCACGACGGTAATCCTTTGTTCGACCCCGAACTCAGCAAACTTATTGGCAAACGAATCTCCAGACGGGCCAGTAAACGATAAACTATTTTATAACAAATTGTAGCTGTTCCTTGTTAATTGACGCATCCCAATACCTCATCTGATTAGGATATCAGCAGGGAGGATTACGCTTAGTCGTCCCACTTGAATTTGAGTAGGTAGTTTTCATTTAGAACGGTAAGTTTATTGTTTTTCAAAAGAGATTCTTCCTTTCTGAACTTAAATGGGGCCTTCACATACCTCAGCGAGGGGTCACCCAAGGGGCTTTCCACCACCACCAGGTCATATTTATCCGGAAACTTAATCGCAGTTCTGAGTTCATTCTCGGAAATTTGAATACCCTTGCCGTTATCGGATGTCCCCTTAACTTCCAGGAAGCGCACCTTCCCCTGCTCGGTTAGTTCAAGATCATATCCCTTACCTGCTTCAGCCGTAAAAAATTTATCAGGATAGGCTCTGCAAGCATTTTCCGATACCCAACGGACATTTTGTTCACCATATTTCTGCACCAGTTTATGGTAACAAATCAGCTCTGCAACAAAACCCGTTTGTTCCTCATTCTTACCCTGAAAAGACACCCGGCGTGTCGAACTTTTTGACCCTCTTTTTTTGGACCTCCCTTTTCCAGGCTCAACAGGAGAAGTTTTACTCATTCTCATTTTTACTTCACCGATATCAATGGTTTCCATGACGCTGTTTCCCAAAGTCGCATAGTCATCATACTCAATAGTAATGCCCCTTACTTTCAATTGCTTTTTGCCATTCGCAGGGTTGGTGTCCTCACCGGAAGGCCTGAATCCTTCGACCATTTCAAGTAGTTCTTTTTCCTGATTAAAAAGTAAAAAAGCCTGGAATTTTCTTTGAATAAGTAATGGTG
>JBQCEG010000063.1:0-5525 GCA_051960475.1 Ginsengibacter sp. | reverse complement strand
ACATTCAGCCTTTTTCAGGCACAAGCGCATTCAGGAAATTTACAATTGGTGTAAATGTAGGTGCTATGACCCCCTCCGCATTATTTGGCGGAACAAACGATTTTGCAAAGCCCCAGGTTACATTGGGATATGGTGCTAATATTGGTTACCAGATCAATCATTACCTCGGTTTAAGAGCTGATTACCTCGGAGGTACATTAAAAGGAGAACAAGACAGTAAAGATTATGCTACTGGACGTCCGGTTACCTCTTTTAAAACCAAATTAAAGTCTGCTCTTAGTTTAAGTGCTGTCGGCACTTTTGGTGGGCTCAACTTTTTTAACACAAAGAACAAAGTGCTTCCTTATTTAAGTGCAGGTGTTGGTGTGATTAGTTCTACTGCCCAGATAGTACCTGCAGGCAGCACTACACCGGTTGATTTTTCAAATCCCGTGGTTCCAAAACATCCGATGTTCTTCCCTGTTGAGGCTGGATTAAACTTTAATTTGTCAAGTCTGATCAACCTCGAATTGGGATACAGGATGAATTTCGTTGATGGGGACTATATTGACGGGACTTCCTTTCGCCCGAACCACCACGATAACTTCAGTTATACGCACGTAGGCCTTCAATTTGCTTTGGGCAACCAGTCAAAACCACAATTGGTATTTGATAACCCCGTAGCAAGATTGAACAACAACCTGCAAACACAAATCGACACTGTTAAAGAACAAACCAAGAAACTGGCGAACGATGCCGATGGTGATGGTGTAGCAGATATGTTTGATAAAGAACCTAACACTCCTGCAGGATGCCCTGTAGATTCTCATGGGGTTAGCCGCGATACAGACGGTGATGGTGTTCCTGATTGTAAAGATAAAGAATTGGTTACCCCAACCCAATGCCAGCCTGTTGATGCAGACGGTGTAGGTAAATGCCCTGAACCAGATTGCTGTAAGGCCATCCGCGATACACTCGCAGCGATGAATGCATGCAACCTGAACCTGCCAAGCATTACCTTCAGCGGCCGCAGGAGCTCTTTGACAAGCGATGCAAAAGCCATGTTGGCCAATGTAGCTTCTCAAATGAAAAACAGTCCTAATTGCAACATCGTAGTTACCGGTTATCCAGCAGCTACAAAAGCTTCTCAGTCACTGGCTAACAGGAGAGTGGAAGCCATCAAAGCTTATTTGACAGAAACAGAAGGCATCAGCGCAGACCGTATCGATACCAATGTGATGGTAGGCGGTGGTGATGTAAACACTGTAGATATCCAGACAAAATAGTTTCTTTTAAACGTTTGATGTTAAAAAAGCCTTCCCTAACCGGAGGGCTTTTTTTGTCATCCTGAGGCTCTCGAAGGGTGACACGGAGGATGCAGGATTCAAGATTCCGGGTGCTGGCACGTTACGTAATTCACCAGGATTTTGACAGTTGTTTCCCTCCTACAAAAAGTCCGGGAGAACGACAACCGTCCTCCCACCCGTCATTGCGAGGAGCCTCCAAGATGCAACAGGTGAAGTCAAAACACCATGCGACGAAGCAATCTCCCAATTAGAACGATAACCGCTCTCCCTACCTTCATCATAAGAACGACAACCGTCCTCCCAACCGTCATTGCGAGGCCGCGCAGTAAAAACTCCATATTACGTCAAAGCCCCCCGGCGCCGAAGCAATCTCCCAATTAGAACGAAATACCCTATATTCAGAAAGTCCGGGAGAACGCCATTGCCCCTCGCACGCCGTCATTGCGAGGCGCATAAATCAATCCCCCTCGATTACATCCAGGCACCTGCGCCGAAGCAATCTCCCAATAAGAACGACAATCGTCCTCGCTACATTTAAAAAAACCGATATCCCCTTTAATCAGGAGATTGCCACAGCGCAAATGACGATTTAGGTAACCGTATGGTTCAGTCGATTGCGCTTCGCAATGACGACTAAGAAGAACGTAAGGCGCTTTTAAAGACTACCCGTTGAATACCGGTAAAAGAGACAACCGCCCCTCGCACGTCGTCATTGCGAGGCGCCTAAATAAATCCCCCTCGTTTACATCCAGGCCCCTCGCGCCGAAGCAATCTCCCCATTACTACGTCAGTTGCCCTCGCTACCTAACAAGTTAAAAACACATTCCTTTTAATTACGAGATTGCCACAGCGCAAATATCGATCACCTTAGCACTTCGCTTGTCGTTTGCGCTTCGCAATGACGACTAAGAAGAACGTTAGGCGCTTTTAAAGACAACCCGTTGAATACCGGTAAAAGAGACAACCGCCCCTCCCCAGTCGTCATTGCGAGGCGCTTTAATTAATCCCCCTCGTTTAAATCCAAGCCCCTCGCGCCGAAGCAATCTCCCCATCAGAACGTCAGTTGCCGTCGCTACCTAACAAGTTAAAAACACATTCCCTTTAATCAGGAGATTGCCACAGCGCAAATGACGATTTAGCTAACCTTGTGGCTCACAAATTGCGCTTCGCAATGACGACTAAGAAGAACGTAAGGCGCTTTTAAAGACTACCCGTTGAATACCGGTAAAAGAGACAACCGCCCCTCCCAACCCGTCATTGCGAGGCGCCTAAATAAATCCCCCTCGTTTACATCAAGGCATGTCGCGCCGAAGCAATCTCCCCATTAGAACGAAAAACCTCCCCTTCAAAGCCCGAAAGAACGACAAACGCCCTCCCTAACCGTCATTGCGAGGCGCATAAATCAATCCCCCTCGTTTACATCCAGCTCCCCGCGCCGAAGCAATCTCCCAATAAGAACAACAATCGTCCTCGCTACATTTAAAAAAACCGATATCCCTTTTAATCAGGAGATTGCCACAGTGCAAATGACGATTTAGGTAACCATATGGTTCAGTAGATTGCGCTTCGCAATGATGGCTAAAAGTTGCGGTTAACGTTTTTAAGGTCGTACTGTTCGTTTCCGCCGGAACAACGTTGAAGGTCAATACAAATTACTACCTTAGATGATTCTGTTATAATAACAATCATGAATACCAAGCACGGCGGCTTCACCTATATTCTTACCAATAATCACAACACAGTACTTTATGTGGGAGTTACAACAGCGTTAAGGGCAAGGATCCGGGAACACAAATCCAAATTCTATCCGAAATCATTTACAGCCAGGTATAATTGTGACAAAATTGTATGGTACGAGTTTCATGATACAATTATGGGAGCAATAGAAAGAGAAAAGCAATTAAAAGGCGGAAGCAGAAAAAAGAAACTCGAACTTGTAAATTCAGTTAATCCGGATTGGAAGGATCTATGGGATGAAATACAGGATTTATGATTCTCACTGTTGGCGCCTTTAGAACGACAAACACCCTCCCCACACGTCATTGCGAGGCGCATTAATTAATCGCCCTCGTTTAAACGCAAGCCCCCCGCGCAGAAGCAATCTCCCAATTAGAACGACAATCGTCCTCGCTACATTTGAAAAAACCGATATCCCTTTTAATCACGAGATTGCCAAAGCGCAAATGACGATTTAGCTAACCTTGAGGCTCACAAATTGCGCTTCGCAATGACGACTAAGAAGAACGTAAATCGGTTTTAAAGACAACCCTGTCAATTTGCACTAAAAGAGACATGCCTCCTCCACAGCCGTCATTGCGAGGCGCATTAATTAATCGCCCTCGTTTACATCCAAGCCCCTCGCGCCCAAGCAATCTCCCCATTAGAACGACAATCGTCCTCGCTACATTTAAAAAAACCGATATCCCTTTTAATTTGGAGATTGCCACAGCGCAAATATCGATCACCTTAGCACTTCGCTTGTCGTTTGCGCTTCGCAATGACGACTAAGAAGAACGCAAGGCGCTTTTAATGACAACCCCTTGAATCACGTTAAAAGAAACATGCGTCCTCCCCACACGTCATTGCGAGGCGCATAAACCACTCCCCCTCGTTTACATCCAAGCCCCTCGCTCCGAAGCAATCTCCCAATTAGAACGACACCCTCCTTCGCAACCTAACAGTTTTACCCCTCTAATTACGAGATTGCCACAACACATAAGAACGATTGAGGTAGCCTCACGTTTCCACAAATGCGCTTCACAATGACGACTAAAAGGATGCCAGTCGAGCACAAATATTCACGAAGAAAAAATTCAATCCCTTTGTGCACCTTCGTGTGCTTGGTGCCTTGGTGCGAAAAAACAATGCTACACCCTCTACATTGATACCATTAACCTCGCCATACCGGGATATAACCTGTTCAAAATGCGCCGTCGCATGCTGCAATTGATAGAAGCGTACCACCTTGTAAACATGCGTAAGAAATTGAAAATTGAGGTGTAAAAAAAAACCGGTTTCTTGCCTTGAGAAAACAAATGCAGTCCGCACCAAGCCTCGAAGACCACAAAGATTCACGAAGAAAAAATTTAACCCCTTTGTACACCTTCGTGTGCTTTGTGCCTTGGTGTGAAAAAACAAAGGCTACTCCCTCTACATTGATACCAATAACCTCGCCATACCGGGATATAACCTGTTCAAAATGCGCCGTCGAATGCTGCAATTGATGGAAGCGTGCCTCCCTGTTTATATACGTAAGAAATTGAAAATTGAGGTGTAAAAAAACCTGGTTTCTTGAGAAAACAAATGCACTCTCGCACCAAGCCTCGAAGAGCACAAAGATTCACGAAGAAAAAAGTCAACCCCTTTGTGCACCTTCGTGTGCTTTGCCTTGGTGCGAAAAGACAAAGGCTCTCTGCTTTGTAATCCTCCAACCTCCGCCTGGTTTTCCTGTATTTTCCTTCCCCGGAACTTCTCCACATAGGGGTCGTTGTGTATTCAGGAGGCACGGCCTGCAAAAAAAGAAATGTTTCTTCGGAAGGAAAACGGGCTTCCCCAGCCTGTTTTCTCATGATCTGAAATCACTACTATGTTTTTAAAAATCACTACAGTGTTTTTTTAATTCATCACTATGATTTTGCAAAGTCACTACTAGGTTTTTAAAAGTCGTCCCTATGAGTTAAACCCCTGCATTTTTACAAGAAAGGCTGAGTACTTTACTTAGTATAAACATTACCGTTGCACCTTTAGCCAATTGTCTGAATCAGGATTTACAGGATTCGCTGATTGGCAGGATGGGCACTCCTCCAATGACAAGGCCCATAAGATTTAAATCTTACAGGTTTGGTACTATGCGTCTTGCGAAATGTTATATATTTATAATACCCTGCTAGGGGTTTAATCCGTATCCTCTTCGATACTCTTTCGATATCCCTTCGTTATACCTTCGATCGCTGTAACGACCAATATCCGGTGTCATAAGAGATATAAATCATATGAAAGTAAAAGAAAACTATACCGAAACCACTGTAAAGCTTATTCAGAAATATCGTAAACACTGTAAAGCTCACACAGGATTACCAACCTAAACTGTAAAGTTTTTTCAGTATAAGACATTTACAATAATACTGAATAAGCTTTACACATCTTATGTTTTATTTCCATTTTTTTATTAAAGGCTGTTTAGTTAAATGAGCTTTCTGTGGTGTAAGATTACTAATACTCATATGTGGCCTTAAACAA
>JBQCEG010000062.1:0-11129 GCA_051960475.1 Ginsengibacter sp. | reverse complement strand
AGAGTTTCGCAAAGTTTTCATCCAGGAAAGTGTAACTTAAAGGTCCTTCAGGATTGAAACTATCCCACTGCTTTTTCAGGTCGGCCAAAAAGCCTTTTACATCAGCAGTTTTTATCTTTACAATTATGCCGTTGTTACCTCCAGGTAACATCATTAGCGGTGCCACTTCCTGCTTAACCGAAGCATAATTAAAATCGCCTACAACGCCTATTACTTTATATTCTTTTTGACCCGAGCGTACTATCGTTTTGCCGATAGGATTTGTTTTGCTCCATCCCAGTTGCTTTACCGCCGCCTGGTTGATGATGACGCCGGAAGCTGAATCAGTGGGAAAGTCCCTGGAAAAATTTCTGCCTTCAATTACCGGTATGCCAAGCGTTTTTAAGTAATCATAGTCGATATAATAAATATTTCCATGAATCTCGGTGCCATTGCCAGTTTCATTTTTCGGAAAAATTTCTGTTCCGCCCATAAAATCTCCGCCGGGTATACTCCTTGATAGACTTACAGAGACGACGCGACTGTCCTGCAACAATTGTTGTTTAAACGCAGTTTGATTTTGCCCAAGCAATCGTCCATCCGGCAGGTACAAAACCTGGTTCTTATCGTAGCCCAACTTTTTATTTTGCATGTAATTCAACTGCTGGTAAACGATGATCGTCGCAATGATCAGGGCAATAGAAACGAAGAACTGGAACACGACGAGACTACTGCGCAAAGGGCTTTTCTGGGTTCCCTGGGCCAAAGATCCTTTCAAAACTTTAATGGTTTTAAAAGAGGAAAGGAAGAACGCAGGATAAATGCCGGCAATAATTCCTGCAAACATGCTTATACCAAACATGGCAGCGATGGCGCGGTAATCCAGAAGGAATTGGTAGCTGATATTTTTGTTGGCCAGCTGGTTGAAGTAAGGCAATAACAAAAACAACAGTGCGTAAGCCACGATCATCGCCAACAGAGTGATCAAAACAGATTCTGACAGGAACTGCACGACCAGTTGCTTTTTCATCGAACCCAACACTTTTCTTATGCCCACTTCTCTTGATCTTTTAAAGGCGCGCGCCGTAGACAGATTGGTAAAATTCACGCAGGCAAGAAGCAGAATAAAAATGGCCAACGCCGAAAAGATGTAAACGTACTGAATATCACCTCCTGGTTCAAGCTCATATTTCGTGTGCGAATACAAATGAATGCTGGTAAGTGGTTGAAGAGAAAATACAAAAGTGTTCACCGACTTCTGCGCCTCGGCAAGGCTGACGCCCATATCGTGCTGAATCTCCGGCACCACATGTTCAGCTACCAACGGACGAAACTTAGCTTCCAGTTTTTTTGGATCGACATTTTTGTTCAGCTGAACATAAGTGTAATAACCAATGTTGCTCCATGTGAGATGCATCTGCCCAAAAGTTGCCAGGCTCATCATGGCATCAAAATGAAAATGCGAGTTGTCAGGAATCTTGTCAAATACACCAGTGATTTTATATTGTGCATTGTGAAGACCTATTACAACAGATTTTCCTAACGGGTCTGTATCCCCGAAATATTTTTTCGCAAAAGCATTTGATATGATCACACTGTTCGGTTCCGTCAACGCTGTTTGCGCGTTTCCTTTCAACAGCGGAATTGAAAACATTTGCAGGAAAGTGGAATCTGTAAAGGCGAGATGAGTTTCTTTAAATTGTTTGTCGCCGTACTTTACAAAATCCTGGGCAGGACTGATCCTTGTAAAAGATTTTACTCCAGGAAAAGCATCTTTCAATCCCGGGCCAATTGCATTATCGACATCAGGATACGCCGCGACCTCGCCGTTGCCTGTAACGGACAAGAGTACACGATAAATGTTTTTTGATTGTGCAGGATACCTGTCGTAGCTCAACTCACTGTAAACAAAAACCGCAATGAACATGAAGCAGGCGAGGCCCGTTGCCAGTCCGAAAATATTAATGAAAGAAAAAGCTTTGTTCTTCTCCAGGTTTCTTAAAGCAATCTTGAAATAATTTTTTATCATGATAACGATCTTTTCAATTTAATCTTATTCAGAATCACATCCCTCTGGTAAACAAACAAAAAACTGATTTTTTTCATATTCCTCTTCATTAGCACATTAGCTAATTAGCACATTAGCTAATTATTCCGTTCTCAAACTCTTCACAGGATTAGCAATCGCTGCCCTCACTGCCTGGAAACTTACTGTCAGCAATGCAATTAGAATAACCAATACACTTCCGACTGTAAAAATTACCCAGCTGAGCGTAATGCGATAAGGATAATTGTTGAGCCATTTATTTGCGGCTAACCATGACAGTGGTATGGCCATTAAAAGAGAGATGAAAACCAGTTTTAAAAAATCGGTTGAAAGGATGGTAACGATGTTGTTTACGGATGCGCCCAACACTTTTCGAATACCAATTTCTTTTGTTCGCTTTTCTGCGGCAAGTACAGACAATCCAAACAAACCGATACACGAAATAAAAATGGTAAGAAAGGCGCCAAACATCAATATTTCTTTCCACTTTGCTTCTTCTGCATATTGCTGCTTGTTTTGCAGATCTTTAAATTGATAAGAATAAGGGCTCATTGGGTAGAACTGCTTAAACGTTGTTTGAATCGCCTTTAATGTTGACGTAGTATTAGCGGGATTTAATTTGATATAATAGCTTCCATAAGGATTGCTGTTTTTCATTGTAAACATCTGTGGAATGATCTTTTCGCCCAACGAAGCAAAATGATAATCTTTCACCACACCGATCACCTGGTAAATTTCGTTGTTACGGTAAAAGAAATTTACGGTTTGACCAATTGGGTTTTTCCATCCTGCTTTTTTTACAAATGTTTCATTCACGATAACGGATTGCGTAGAATCAGAAGGATAATCAGGTGAAAAATTTCGCCCTTCCACCAGTGGAATTTTTAAAAGCGGAATGAAATTTTCATCCACTGTCTCATACTGGAATTGAATGCTTGAATCGCTCGCTACTTTTGCGACTGTTTGCCACATGCCGCCATTTTTTACACTCACACCGGTTACACCTTTCAGTTTGTTTAATTGTTCTTCAAAAGATTTTGCTTCCCAGTGGTTGCGGATGTTGGCATCTACAACCACAAGATTTTTATCGTCGTAACCTAACTTTTTATGAGTTAAAAAATGAAATTGGGAATAGATCGTCATTGTACCGATAATTAAAAAAGAAGCAAGTGTAAACTGGATGACGACCAAAGATTTTTGCAAATAATTTTTCCCTTTAATATTAAAGCGGCTGTATAAAGTCTCCACGGGTTTATAACCTGAAAGCACAAGGGCAGGGTAAAAGCCTGCGAGTAAACCTGTTATTAAGAACAATAAAACATAAGCCACTACCAGTTTTGCATCAATCAAATAAGAAAATGCAAGGGCTTTGTTGGAGAGTTCGTTGAAGACCGGCAGGATCAATCTTGTCAATAAAACTGCAAGTGCAAAAGCAATGGCGCAGAGCAAAAAAGATTCTCCCATGAATTGTCCGATCAATTGTTTTCGATCGCCACCTATTACTTTTCTAATGCCAATTTCTTTTGAACGCTTCACTGATCTTGCAACAGTAAGGTTGACAAAATTGATGCAGGCAATCAGCAGCACAAACAAAGCAATTCCTGAAAGAATGTAAGAATACATTGGGTTGCTTGCATGCATCAAACCATTTTGTGGCGGCAGTTCTGTATTCATGTGCATGTCTGTAAAAGATTGCAATCCATATGTTCCCATAGTGATATCATCGCCAAGTCCAAACATCTTTACCATCTTTTGAAAAGTAGAGGAAGCATCTGCTAAATAAAACTTCTGCATTTGCTTTTCAACCGATTGCAGATTAGCATTTGGATTGAGTACGACAAAAGTGTTGAGGAAGAAATTATACCAGTTGTCATTATCTTTTGCATCGGCCTCGGTTTCTTTAAAAGGAATCAGCACCTTGAATTGAATAGAAGAATTTTGCGGAACACGCTTCGCAACAGCTGTTACCGTATAAGGAACGAAAGTGCTGTCTTGTTTTACCATTACAAATTTTCCGATGGCGTCCTTAGTGCCAAATCTTTTTATCGCTTCATCTTCAGTCAATACAATTGAATGAGGCTCCTTCAGGCAACTGTTTTTGTTTCCATACAATAATGGAAAAGTAAAAACATTGAAGAAGCTTGAATCCACGTACAACAAATCCTGTGACTCTATTTCACTTCCATTCTTTATATCTTCAGTCCCTTGCTGGATACGGACAAAAGAAGCAATACCGGGTACGTTCTGTTTAAAACGCGGTCCTTGCAAAAAACCAGTATTCCCATCTTTGTGCACTTCACCACCACGTTTTTGAATTGATACGATACGGTAAGTGTTTTGCACATTCTTATGGAACCGGTCAAAGCTTACTTCGTCTTTTACATACAACAAAATGAGCATTGCACAGGCAAGCCCGATGCTCAAGCCTGCAATATTGATGAAAGAATAGATCTTGTTTCTCTTTAAATTCCTCCAGGCGGTGATGAAATAATTTTTAAACATAAAGATTTGTTTACCGGTGCATAAATGGATTGACTAATTTCTCCTTTACGTGTTCTTAGAAATACTTAAGTTGTGTAAATTTGGATAAATATAAATTTGACTTTTATGGAAAGGATAGTAATCGAGGTGGATGATGATGTTGCAAAAAAATGGCGAGATTCTTCTAAGAAAAGAAAGGAAAAGATTTCGCAAGAAATCAACGTAAAGCTTGCCAAAGAACTTTATGATTCCAAAGAAGATTTCCTTCAATACCTGGACGAACTGCGCAATTCGATGAAGGAACGCGGGCTTACAGAAGAAGTTCTCCAGGAAATTCTGAATGATGAATGAATTATTTGTATTTGATACAAACAGTTTAGTCAGCGGTTTATTAATCGAGGGCTCTACAACTGCCCGGGCTATTGACAGAGCAATTAAGTTAGGCAATCTCGTTTTTTCAAACGAAACATTAGACGAATTTATTGAAGTTTTATTTCGCAAAAAATTTGACAAGTACTTTTTGAATAATGAAGAAAGATGGGACGCAATTCGCCGGATATCGGATGTTGGCTTTTTCTTTTCACCACTTGAAATTATTACTGACTGTCGTGATCCTAAAGACAATAAATTTCTAGAGGTTGCATTTGCTGCAAAAGCATCCTGCATTGTAACCGGTGATAAAGACCTGCTTATCTTAAATCCATTTAGACGTATTCGCATTTTAACTGCTAATAATTTTTTAGATAACTTTTGATTCATAAATGCAACATTGGAAAATTAAACTTCCTGAATTTCATTTTCTCATTTGCACATTTTCACATTTTCAAATTACTCCGTTCTCAGATTCTCCACCGGGTTCGCTACTGCCGCCTTTATTGCCTGGAAGCTGATTGTAATAACTGCAATTAAAATTGCAATCAATGCTGTGAGTGCAAACACTATCCAGCCAATGTGTATCCTGTAGGCAAATCCCTGCAACCACTTGTTCATCACAAACCATGCAACCGGCGAAGCAATCAGAATGGAGATCCCAACCAGCTTCATAAAATCTTTAGACATCAAAGTGACGATGTTGGTTACACTTGCACCTAAAACTTTTCTTACTCCAATTTCTTTTATTCTTTGTTCGGCACTGAAAGTGGCCAGTCCAAACAATCCCAGGCAGGAAATCAAAATCGCGATGACTGTAAAATAGCCAACGATGGAAGACAATTTGTTCTCGGCATCGTAATTTTTTTGAAAGTCCTTATCAAGGAAAGTGTATTCAAATGGTTCATTTGGATTCAGGTCATGCCATTTTGCACCGAGCGTTTTTATCAGCGAAGAAACATCCCCCGGCTTTGCGTGCACGACCATATAATTGAACATATTGTCGCTGCTGAGACTATAACCATAAGGCGTTATAGGTAAATGCAGATCTTCGAAATGAAAATCTCTTACAACACCGATGATCTCAAATGTTGATTTTTGTCCGTTATAATCGAAATAAACATTTTGTCCAACTGCGCTTTGCGGAGATCCAAAACCAATTTCTTTAATCGCTGTTTCGTTCAGGATGACTTTATTGCTTGTGTCGCCGGGAAATTCTGATGAGAACAAACGCCCGGCTACCGGTTTGATACCCATCGTTTTTAGATAATCAAAATCCACTGTGTTGGTCCTGGTTCTTTTGGAGTCGTTCATTGTTTGTCCGTCCCTATAAAACCCATTGTCACTTGGATTAAAAATGCCCGGGTTGTAATAGGAAGCGCCTACGCCTTCAACCTGGGACAAACCCGCTACTTCGCCTTTGAATGAAGTGTACATTTTTTTTGCATTTCCGCTGCGCAACGGGATCACGATCTGTCTTTCTTTGTCAAAACCAAGATCTGCAGAACGCAAATAATTCATTTGTTTTGAAATAACAACGGAAGCAAGGATCAGCACAACAGAAATAATAAACTGGAAAACGACCAATCCTTTGCGAAGCGAAACAGCAGCAAGCGAATTGGTAAGTTTTCCTTTTAAAACCTTTGCAGGATTAAAAGAAGATAAATAAAAAGCAGGATAACTTCCCGCGATCAAACCGGTAAGAATGGATAGGAGAAGGAAACCTGCTATCACTTCAGGACTTCCTGTGAGGGAAAGAGTAAGATGTTTTCCTGATAAATAATTGAAGGCAGGAAGAAGTGTTGCAGTGAGAATATAAGCGAGCACGAAAGCCAACAAACTCATTAATAAAGATTCGCCCAAAAACTGGCGGATAAGTGATTTTCGTTCGGCACCCAACACTTTACGAATACCTACCTCGGCTGATCTTTTGGATGACCTGGCAGTTGAAAGATTCATGAAATTGATGCAGGCGATCAGCAACGTGAAAAGGGCTATGGAAGCGAGGATGTATAAATAAGTAACGCTTCCATTGGGTGTAACATCGCTGTTTAATCCGGGGTAAAGATGAATGTCTTTTAAATTGATAAGAAATTGCTTTTTCTGAAAACCAACTTCCTTTAATTCTTTACCTGCATATTTGTCAATGAATGCGGGGAATTTTGCTTCGGTCTTTTTAGGATCGCTTCCGTGTTTCAATTTAACATAAGAAAAGAACATGTTGTTGGTGGCGAAACTTGTACCGTTCTCACGGATGTAACGTGCGATGTCTCCACCTGCCATCGAGATGAAAAAGTTGGCATCTATATGAGAAGGTTTATTGATTGGCCGGTAAACCCCGGTTACCTGGAAATCGTAATCGCCGTTTGTGCTGCTGCTCACATGCACCATCTTATTGAGCGCCGGTTGGTTGCCAAATAATTTGTGCGCAAATTCCTCAGAAAGCACAATGGTTCTCGGCTCATTCAATGCTGTTGCCGGGTTTCCTTCAATGAAGTTGTAGGTAAACATCCGGAAAAAAGTAGAGTCGGCCAGGAAACCTTTGTTCTCATAAAAGGATTTGGTTGCGCCATCTTTTTCATGATATTGCAGCAAGGTTTTGTCTTCGGCAAACAAGCCCATCATCCTTGTGGTCAATTGCACTTCAGGAAAATCCTGTTGCATTGCTGCTACCATCGGTGCAGGTGTGGTGGCCCCTTTCTTTTCCTGGCCCTGCATGATGAAAGTAGTCCCGACCTGGTAAATATCATCTGCATCTTTTTGATACTTATCGTAACTCGTTTCATTGAGGATGTACAGCGAAATGAGCATGCAGCAAACGAGGCCGGCACATAATCCGAAAATGTTGATGAAAGAGAAAACTTTGTTCTTCATCAAATTGCGCCACGCGATTTTGATATAGTTTTTAACCACGGCTTTATGGATTTAAGCTTGTAATTATTGATTATTAATTCTTGTAATTATTGATCATTCACTATTCATCATTGACCGTTGACCATTCACCATTCATCATTGACCATTCACCCCAGCAAACAAATAAATTCCCGAACTTTTTTTTCGCAACAATTCCCGTTAGCACAATGGCTAATCAGTGAATTACTCGGTTCTCAAACTCTCTACGGGGTTAGCCACAGCGGCCCTTATTGCCTGGAAGCTAATTGTGAGCATTGCTATGAAAATTGCAATGAGTGTTGTGATCACAAATACCATCCAACCAATACTTGTCCTGTAAGCAAAAGACTGTAACCATTTATTCATCACGAACCATGCAATTGGTGAAGCGATGATGATTGAAATGCCCACCAGTTTTAAAAAGTCTTTGGACATCAGCGTAACGATGTTGATTACACTCGCACCAAGCACTTTTCTAACACCAATTTCTTTTATTCTTTGTTCGGCAGTAAAAGTGGCGAGGCCAAATAAACCAAGACAAGAAATAAGAATGGCGATAATCGTAAAATAAGTTACGATAGATGAAAGCCTTGTTTCGGCGTTATAATTCTTTTGGAAGTCTTTGTCGAGAAAGCTGTAATCAAAAGGTTCATTCGGATCTAACCTGTGCCAGGTATTTTTAATCGATTGCAAAGCATTATTCATGTTAGATGTTTTCACATGAACAATTACGTAGTTATACATGGGGGGATTGTTCAACTGGAAACCATAAGGACCAATAGGCAGGTGCAAATCTTCGTAATGAAAATCCTTTACAATGCCGATGATTCTGAAATTATAAGTTGTGCCCCTGAAAGCAAAATGCAGGTTTTGATTAACCGCAGCTTCCGGATTTTTGAAACCCAAAGTTTTTACAGCTGTTTCGTTTAAAACCACCGTTCCTGAAGTGTCTTCAGGGTAATCGCTTGAATAAAGACGTCCGGCAACCGGTTTAATATCGAGCGTTTGCAAAAAGTTGTAATCAATGTAATTCATCTTTACATCCTTTCCCTGCTGCATGTCTTCACCATCCTTATGAAAGATATTATCAGCCACATTGCTGATACCGGGATAATATAATGAAGCGCCCACATTTGAAATACCTGATTGTTTTAGTAAATCATCCTTCAGTGCAGCGTACATTTTTTTTGCAGCGTTACTGCGCAGTGGAATCACTAATTGTTGGTTTTGATCAAAGCCCAGGTCAGCCGAGCGAAGGAATTGCATCTGGCGTGCAATTACCACTGATGCGATGATCAACACGATAGAAATGATAAACTGGAAAACCACCAAAGCCTTCCTGAGCGCAAGGGCAGAGAATGAATTGGAGAATTTTCCTTTCAGAACTTTGGCCGGTTTAAATGATGAAAGGTAAAGAGCCGGGTAACTTCCGGCGAGTAAACCAGTTAAGATTGCCAATGCGACAAATGCCAGGATCAATCCATAATTATGGGAAAAAGTAAGTGAAAGGTTTTTATCTGCAACCGCATTAAAAAGAGGCAATAATAATTTAGTGAGGATAAAAGCAAACAGGAACGCGAGCAAACTCATCAGGACTGATTCACCGAGAAACTGCGTAACGAGCCATCTTTTTTCCGCGCCAAGGACTTTCCTGATTCCCACTTCTGATGAACGTTTGGACGATTGTGCAGTTGCCAGGTTCATAAAATTGATACAGGCAATCAATAAAGTGAAAATGGCAATAGAAGCAAGAATGTATAAGTAAGTCTTACTGCCGCCGGGAGTTATGTTATCTTTTACATCTTCATCGAGGTGAATTTTGGTAAGCGGAACTAAAAATTGCCTTTTATTAAATCCAACCGCCTTCAAATCTTTGCCTGCATATTTTTCAATAAAAGAAGGAAATTTTGATTCGAGTTTTTTAGGATCAGTTCCGGGCTTCAAAAGCAGGTAAGTATAAAACATGTTATTAGTAGCAAGATCAGCGCCCTGCCTTTTGATAAAATTGCCCATATCGCCACCATTCATGCTCATGAAAAAGCGCGCGTCAATGTGTGATGGTTTGTCAATAGGCCTGAACACCCCCGTTACCAAAAAATCATGATCGCCGTTGGTGCTGCTGCTTATGTGGATTACCTTATTTATTGCGGGTTCATTTCCAAAAAAACTCTTTGCAATTTCTTCACTCAATACAACGGTATTTGGATTGTCTAATGCAGTGTTAGGATCGCCTTCAATAAAATTGTAGGTAAACATCCTGAAGAAAGTGGAATCAGCGAGAAAACCTTTTGTTTCATAAAGTGATTTTACATTCCCATTTTTTTCATCGTATTGCAGAAGTGTTTTGTCTTCTGCATACAAACCGGTAAGCCTGGCAACTTGTTTGATTTCCGGAAAAGCATCCTGCATCATGCCTCCCATTGCCGCCGGTGTGTTAGGCAATTTTTTAAAATTACCCAGACCAACAAACTCAGTTCCCAACTGGTAAATATTATCCGCATTTTTTTGATACTTATCATAGCTTGTTTCATTAATAATGTAGAGCGAGATGAGCATGCAGCAAACAAGTCCTGCACATAATCCAAAAATGTTGATGAAAGAAAAAACTTTATTCTTCATCAAATTGCGCCACGCGATCTTGATATAATTTTTTAACACGGTTGAAGATTTAATGGTTGTTACAAATGAGTAAAATCGGTTTTAGGTTTTTACTTCTATTTCTTTTCAAAAAATTAAGCCATAATATTTTGACTTAATAATCAATTAGTTAAGAGTTATTAAAATACAGTAACTGTTCGTTTTTGATACAGGAAGTGTTCTTCTTTGATACGGTTCGAAAATGGTTCTTCAACAAAATTTTTCAAAGGATTTGGCTTAATAGTAAATAGAGAAAATGCCGGGATTTTTATTTTAGTGTAGGCATTGGTGTTATATTGCTGCCAACTCAGTGAAAAAGTCTTTTTTAAAGATTTTTATTTTAAAGTGAGTAGGAAGGTTGTTATCATTTTCACATTTTCACATGAATCACTCCGTTCTTAAGCTCTTCACAGGATTCGCCAAACCTGCTCTTACAGACTGGTAGCTAACCGTTGCAATGGCAATAACTATTGATAATAATCCTGCTCCGGCAAATACCCACCACTTGATATCAACATGAAAAGAATAGGAGAGTAGCCATTCATGCATGACCCAAAACGCAACCGGGGAAGCGATGATCAGGGAAATGATGACGAGCTTCAAAAAATCTTTTGAAAGTAAAGTGGTAATGCTGAACACGGAAGCGCCCAACACTTTTCTTACACCAATTTCCTTGATCCGGTTTTCGGCCATATAAGTTGCCAAACCAAACAATCCCAGGCAG
>JBQCEG010000061.1:0-35085 GCA_051960475.1 Ginsengibacter sp. | reverse complement strand
CACGCGGCATGGCTGGTTCAGACTTGCGTCCATTGACCAATATTCCTTACTGCTGCCTCCCGTAGGAGTCGGACCCGTGTCTCAGTGCCCGTGTGACTGGTCGTGCTCTCACACCAGTTACTGATCGTAGACTTGGTGGGCCATTACCCCGCCAACTATCTAATCAGGTGCACGCCCATCTTTAACCGCCGGAGCTATAATTTTAATACAATGCTGTATCAAAATGTTACGGAGTATTAATCCCTCTTTCGAGGGGCTATTCTCCAGTTAAAGGAAGGTTGCGTACATGTTCCTCACCCGTTTGCCGGTCGCCGCCAGGTATTGCTACCCGCGCTGCCCCACGACTTGCATGTATTAAGCCTGCCGCTAGCGTTCATCCTGAGCCAGGATCAAACTCTCCATTGTAAATGTTGTTTGATCTGACTATCAAATTTTCTCATCGAAAATTAACGTCAAAATTCTAATTTGTTACGCTAAACTTTACCTTGTTGAATTATAAAAATTCAGTGCTGTTACTTCCAAACTTTCAAAGATCTTTTGGCCTTTTTTGACCACCCATTTTTGATTTGGGAGTGCAAATGTAAGAGCCTTTTTTTTATCAGCCAAATGTTTTTTAAAAACTTCTGAAAAACATTTTTTTGAGTTGATTTTTTTCTAAGAACTATCCCCTTTTTTTAAAAGCGGAGTGCAAAGATAGGGTGCGCAAACTTCACAGTCAAAACTATTTTGAATATTTTTTTGTTAATGGTTTAAGAATCCAATGTTTATAAGGGTTACAACGGATAATTTTTTTTTGAGTAACAGCTTTACCCCCTTATAAACTGTATTGAAACACTGAATAAACAAGTTGTTTTTTCGGCTGAAATTTTTTCTTTTTTTCTTAAAGGTTTTTGTGATCGATCATCCGGGAAAGATAAGGTTGATAAATATTGAAGGAAATGGGGGTACAAGGAGAACATTATGCTATCAATTCTGTTCTAAAAAGTTATATTCGTAGGTGAATCATTTTCCATTCAGTTTATGAAACAATGCGCTCTTATCCTTTCTTTTTTGATGAGTCTTAGCATCAAGGCGCAAACCGTGAAGTTTTCTCCTGCTTTTACGGAGCATTTTAGTGACAGCCTTTTACATAATTTCAGGTATGGGTCTACGGGAAATCCAGCCGCGTTTAAATGGCAAGCCGGAGTTTCCTCTACAGATGGAGGCAGTAAAGTTTTGGTTTTTAGAATAGATCCATCGGATAGTGCCGGTGCTGGTCGAGGGCCGGAAATAGTTTCTAACAATTTTACTTATTATGGCAGCTACTCTGCCAGACTGAAGGTGCCGGATGTAAGAAAGGTACAACCGAATACCGGTGCTGTAGTGGGATATTTTACTTATTATATGGACAGTGTGTATGGGCTTAGCGAGATCGACTTTGAGTGGCTGGTCGCCGATCCTTCCATTATTTATATCGGCACGTGGACGGGCTTCAAAGGTGAACTTCACAGGATCGGGCGAACGATCAATTTAGCGAAAGGGCTAATCTACAATACCATTTACAAAACTGGTTATACCGGAACGCCAACGGCATTAACCGGCGCTCAAAACCAGCCGGAGATGATTGACTCAATTGATCATTATGATGCTTCCTCGAAATTTTATACTTATGGATTTGACTGGCATCCTGACCGGCTCACATGGTGGATGATCAATCCCGCAACGGGAAAGAAAATTATATTGTGGGATTATCACGGCTCCCCACGCGGTATTCCACAGCATCCATCGTATTACAGGATGAACTTCTGGCACACCAACAATTGGGCGGTTGAAACCAATCCAAACTCAATAGAAAAGCCGTTGCATCCTTATGAACTGGAGGTTGACTGGATGAAGTATGAACCGCTTGAGCAGTGAGAGGGTGAGGGTTGCTGGATTCTGGATGCTGGATTCTTGCACGCCGCGTTTCTATGCCAGGCGGTGGGATTTTTTATTATTGGATTATTAGATTATTGAATTATTGGTTTGTTGAATTATTACCGTTTCCAATTATTGGTTGCCCTTTTGTCTGAACCATGATTTGCGGGATTAAAGGATTTACATGATTGGGCCGCAGCTACTTTTTGCTTCTCTGGCATTCTTTCGGAAAGTAAACTTATTTTTGGCTAAGTGTACTTTACCCACCCAAAAGTAAACTTAACTATTTCTAAGTTTACTTTGTTGATTATAAGTTCTTATTAATTCGAGGTGTTCGCTGGCAGGAGAGGTTTTTTCAATGCGGGCTGTGGGATTTTTTATTATTGAATTATTGGATTATTGAATTATTACGGTTCTTACTTTCGGTTTCTTTGTGTGCGGGCGTCGATTGGTTGCCATTTTTTCTGAATCATGATTTAAAGGATTAAAGGATTTGCCTGCTGCCTGCGAATTCAACCAATTACAGAAGAAAAGCCTGCGGAAGATAGTTTTCATACACTCCTCATACACTATCCATACATTATCCATACTTCATCCATACACTATCCCCGCACTTGCTATAGTTGGTTTATACTGAAAAAGCTTTACAGGTATGCAGATAATCCTCAATTATCTTTACAGTAAGACGTACGCAATAGTCTCTTCGTCACTTGCAAGGAAGTTTATTGCATTCTCTCCAGACTTTTTGGCCCCGGTTCGTGTCACGATACGGTATCGCGCCCAGTTTTTATTGAAACACAAAAGCGCAAAGGCACAAAGAAATACAAAAGGATTGTCGTTCTTATTGCCATGAAGCTAGCGAGGCCGGTTGTCGATTTCTTTTCAAAAATGTCTTTCCCGCCGCCGATCGCATGAAATGGCAATAATTTTAAACATTGGCAAACTTATTACGGGTAAACTGGCACGATTCTTATATCCTTTACAATAAAAATTGATTTAAAATGATGAACATATTAAAAGCATTTTTAGCAGGAATTACTTTAGGAGTATTGTTCGCACCCCAGAGCGGAGAAAGAACAAGAAAGCGTTTAGCTGAACTTTTTAAAGATTATAAAGATGAGGTAAAGGATTACGTTGCCGAGACAGCAGGCGCGGCCGAATCCAAAATGCATAAAGTGAAAAAAACGGTAGAAAGTTTATAGCTGATTAGTGATCTCAAGCTGTTGTTGGCGTCTCGCCAACAATCATTTTGACTATAAATAAAAACCTGTCCTTACATTTCCGGGACTTTCACTTATCCGGCATTCCATCCCACGCTGGTTCAGTAAAACTCTTCCGGAGTTTGTTTTTATTTTGGTTAATGCATTAAGATGGTAATATTTTTTATAAGGAATGTGTAACGGTAAGCAGTAAAGGCTATCACGCTGATCTTTAATTTATCCGCACTTTTTATTCCGGCTCATACTATGAAATCATTGAAAAGTTAGTTTGTTTCACTCATCACTTTCACTTCTTTCATTTTGAAGACAACATCAGATTTGTGTGGAAGAATCCGCCACTTTGGATAAAAAAATGCCTGTCGTTGTTTGCGTGCAAACAAGGATCAGGCGTTTGTTAAATCAAAATCAGTAATTGAGCTAATACCCAAATTATTTATTTGTATGCAATTGCCGCGCTGGTTGGACCTGCAAGCGGAAGCCATTCTGTGGTTTTAAATCCGGTTTGATAGGCCCAGTTATCAAAGTCATTGAAGGTAAAATCAAAACCGCCTCTTGTTTCTATCATCATATTCAGCGACATCAGCAGGCCAAATGCATTTTTCCTTCGCTCATTATCAATAATGGCTTCGATGCAGACAAAAGCCCCGCCCTCAGGCAAGGCGTCAAAAGCCTGCCTGAATAATTGTAGCTTTTCTTTTTCGTCCCAGTCGTGCAAAATGTTTCCCATCACAATTACATCTGATCCGGGCAATGGATCATTGAAAAAATCGCCTGCCTTTACATCCACCCTTTCCGACAGGTTTAATTTGGAGATATATTCTTCCGCAAGAGGTTTTACAGCGGGAAGGTCAAAGACAGTGCAGTGCATTTGCGGATTGTTAACCGCCACCTGGGCACATAAACTACCTAAAGCGCCTCCTGCATCGGTAAGTGTTTTATAATTTGAAAAATCAAATTGCTTTGCAAAACTGATAAAAGCACCTAATTGTATACCCGTCATTGCGCTTAAAAACTCGCGAAGGCTGTCAGGAGAATTATAGATTTTATCAAACTGGTTTTCTGAATTGTTTGATGAATACTTTATTTCGTTCTGTGGCAGGCCGGTGGTAAGTCCTTCTTCCAGATCCATCCAGGATTTGTAAAGCCTGTGATTGCCCATTTCTAAAATACCACCGAGATAGGTGGGCTTGTTCTTGTCGAGGAAGAAATCGGTTTCCGGAGTGTTGCTATATACAGATGTTTGGCCGATGCCTTCCCTGTTCAGAAAACCCAGCGCTACCAGTGCATCCAGAAAATCGTAGAGACTTCGATCGTGCAAGCCGAGTTTCTTTTGAATATCCGTTCCTGAAAGCGGTGTGTCTGCCAGTAACGAAAACAGGTTGAAGTCGATAGCTGCCAGTAAAGTTTTTGAAGCCCAGAAACCCATGCCTGTTTTCATGATGTGTTCCGGATTCAGATGGGAAGCAGTTTCCTTCCCATTGGTTTTTGGTTGTAAGGTTGTTGTTTGCATGATTTATTTTTTTGTAAACCTACGATGGAGCAACAGCCAAAACCATTGACGATGGTTAAGATTTTTTTTCTTTTTTGCAAAGGCGCTTTCGAAGGCGGCTGAGAGATTCAGGCTCCATTCCGAGATAGGAAGCGATATAATGAAGTGGTATGCGCTGCAGGATCTGTGGATATTTTTCCAGTAAGGAAAGATATTTTTCCTCCGGTGAAGACGACTGCATCATTGCCAGTCGCTTCAACATGGCGTAATGTGAATTTTCAATTTTCCTGTAATCAAATTCATAAAATTTTGGAATGGCTTTGTAAAGAAGATGCAGGTTTTCTTCATTGATACAAAATACTTCGCTGTCTTCCATCGCCTGTACATAATAAATGCCCGGCCGATGATTTTGAAAACTTTCCAAATCACCAACCCACCATTCTTCAAAACCAAAATTGATGATTACCTCTTTGCCATGATCATCAATCATGTATCTTCTGAAACAGCCTTTGTTGATATAAGCTCTTTCCCTGCAAACTTCTCCTGCACGAAGAATATAATCCTTCCTTTTTACGCAACGCCTTTTGAAATAAGATAAAGCCCCGACTATCTCATCATCTGTAAGCAAAGCCGTATTCCTGAGCCTTTCAACAATAGCGGGATGTATGCCTTCGAAAATCTTCATTTTTGAAATTCAAGGTTTTGATTTACAAATGATCCGCCAGTTAGTTTAATCAGTAAAGAACCTTCCAACAATTCACGCTAATACGAAAAGTTTTTCATTCGCTGATTGAGTAAAAAATCTTCTATCAAAAATAAATAAATTAATTGCGCAAAAAATAATATGAACTTTTTGCCCCGGTTAGTGTTTCCACGATACGGAATTATTGAAGTGTTGCGCGGTAATCTTTATATTGTCTGAATCCCCGAAGGATCGGGACAGGCACGATTTGCAGGATTTAAAGATTTGCAGTATTAAACACAAACCGACATTTAAGGCTACTTTTCCAGTTGGCCACGCCATGGTTCGTGTCTCACGAACCACTTCTGCCCCTTGCAGTAAACAAATAAATTCTAATGATTTTTATTTTGAGTAGGTATAACAGTGGAGAGCAAACGAATTTTTGTTACAAGGTGTCCTCGATCAATAAATGCTGTTTCGTGTGCCACGAACCAGGGAAAAAACACAAACCGACATTTAAAGCTATTTCTCCAGTTGGCTTTTGCCGCGCGCAGGCACGGAAAAACGCGCGGAGCGTTCGGGTTTTCCTTGATTTTTTGATTCTTTTGTATCAAGACAAAAGAAAAGAATAAATGACCAGATTGCTTCGTCGCCTTCTCCCCCGGTTCGTGCCTTCACGAAACGGCATTATCGAAAAACTAGTTTAAAAACCAGCTACTTTTGAAATCAAAAATGAAAATCATCCTGTAAACTTATTGCAGGATTTATCTATTAACCTGTAAACTTTCTTTTGGACGATTCAGTAAACGAAAAAATCCTAAAGATTTTTATTCTTTTGCCCATGTTATTACATGCTTAGCTTATTCATATCCAGCACTGTTGCCGATGGCGTGTAGCCCCTTACTTTAAACACCTGCTTATTGGGCGGAAGGTAATTAGCCTCGCCACCGCGTCGTGTATAAATGGCAATGGCACCACGGTTACCGGGAGCACCAATAAACGGGGGCGGAAATGCTTTTACAATAGCTATATCTGTCATGGGTATACCGGCAACCTCCCGCGCGGGCACCCTTACTTCATCCAGGAAAAACGTTACCGGGCTGCCCCGCCACCAGGCCGCGCCTCCGTTGATACCGCCCTCTATCTGCAATCCAGCCACCCTGCCCTGCAGGTAGGCAAAAATATTCGGATAGGCCACGGCACCGGGGTCGTTCATAATGCCAAGCACCCGTTCGTCGTCCGACCTGAACAGGCTACTGACATATTTTTCATTGAACTGCTCCGCCGGTGTTTTGGCTGTAGTCTTTACCACCACTGCCGGCAGCAAAGTACCCCGGTCTGCAAAAACCGATTGGGGTGCTTCAACAGGCCGGTTGAGGGTTGACCGCACAGTTGCCAGCGGGTTACCTATATAAAAGGCCCTGCCTGCCACGGCAACGGGTTCATAACTGGAATCCAGCCGGGTACTGATGCTTATGTTCAGCGGCTCCTTATTATTTTTTGTCCGGGAAAAAGCGATCAGGGCATTGTCTTCAAACAGCCAGTTGTGAATAGCAAAGCTGCCATCCTGCGCTACGGGCACTTCCTCCTCAGTCCAGTCGCCGGTTTTGGTAAGCAGCAGGGCTTGTATACTGTCCATGTTCCCTGCATCCTGTATTTTGCCGATCACCTGGAAAAAGCGTTGCTGCACTCCTGCCAGCAAAGTGTACCTGCCCCGTGGAAGCGAATCGGGTAAATACAAAGCACCGGAAGCTCGCCCGTTGATCATTGGCCAGCGCAGGCGGGTACGCTGCCCTTCTTCATTCTCAATTATGAGCTGCAGCGTCGCCGGGGATTGCTCCTCTTTTTGACCGCTGCCATCTTTATAATTTGCTGTTACCAATAACGAGTCGCCGGGTTGTAAGACGTCTTTGTTGAGTTGTATTTCCAGGCGGCCTTTTGCCTGTTGTGCCTGTACGGTAAAACCCGTCAGCAAACAGGTAAAAAAGAATAAATAAATGCTTTTCATATCAACCTTTTGCCACAATATCTGCGCCAGCGGAGATTGATAAATTGAAAAGAAAAGATAAAGTTGAAAGTGGCTGGTGATTTTATTCAAGGCGAATTCTCCACTCCCGGATGCAGGAAACGGAAGTGCAAAATTATTCATGTCTTTAGCAAATTCGCTGTATTCCGGTGATGTAATATTTTGCGGAACAATGTTCCCCGAAACAGTCAACAAATAGATCCGGTTATTTTTATTTTTAAGCGGTATAACGGGAAAGGGTAAACGAATTTTTTGGGTTAAAGGGTGTGGTTCGTGCGACACGAACCAAGGCGAAGTGTGACACGAACCGTCCGGCATTACAGGTAAACCACTTTTAAATAATCGATCTGCAACGTAACTTTTCTTCCCGCGCCAAACCCTACGCTATTTCCAAAGAAGGGTGTATAGGGCATTTCGTAAAATGACTCATTATTAATAAAGAAGGTATATTTATTGCCGGTTTTCCGGATCGTGTATACATTAAAATCATCAGGGTTAAGGGCAGTCTTTTTTAAAGAGCCGCTTCTTACGCTGCAGGAACTTTGGCTTTTGCCATCACAACTTTCTACCGAGGCAAAACCATCTTTTGCGAAAGTGAAATAATAACTTTCCATTCCTTCGCGACCCCAGAAAAGCATACTGTAATAATTTTTATGATCTGCCGCACCATTTAATATTTTAATCCTTGCTTCGATTTCAAAATCTTTACGGGTATCAATTTTTATTTCGTGTTCTTCCCCGTATGCATGACCCTTTGCTGTTAAATAATAAAAGCCGTTTTCAATCTTTGCACTTGCCCGTTTGGTATCGGCTACAGTCCAGTTATTACTATTGTTGTTGAAACCATCAAAGAAAATAACTCTGGCACCGGCGGTATCTGTTTGTGCATAAGCAGCAAACCCGTAAAGTATACCAAAAAATAACAGCGCTGTTTTCATAATTTCAGAGAATGCAATTTACATTTCTTTCGGCATCCTGTTACCTCCCGCAGTAGGGTCCCGGCGGCAATTCTTGCACCACTTTACCCCGTTGCAAAGCGCTTCGTTAATTTTCAATAATGAAGAAGACGCCTTTGCGGCGCGGCAATCTTTTCTGTTTTTAACGTACACTTTTGTTATGGAAATTTGTCCTTTAAGAATCTTATCATTTAGTAAACCATTACTCTTTAATTTGACATGCGGAGGTCTATCAAACACTATAAATCGTCAAGGCAAAAGAAAAGCAAATCCCTAGTATCTAATATCGCGATGCACCCTTTTGTTTTAATAGCAATTGCCGCGGCTTTGGTAGTGGCGGTTTTTAGCATCATTGGCTATCTTTTCCCTTCCCTGGCCTTCGTTGTCTCATGACGATTGTTTCATCGTCCGAGTCCTGCTCAGCCGTGCGGCCTGGAGTAGAGGCACGGCCCGGAGAAAATCATTTTGATTTCCTATCTGAATTCTTAATATACCTTTCCTTTCCGCAAAAAAAAATAAAAACCCTGTCCTTTTTTGAAAAGTCTGTTTGTCATTAGTGTAGTCAATTTCGAAACGCTTCAATATGAACAGCGATCGATCAGATTTATTTAATCACTTAAAACAATTTGATATGAAAAAAACAGTAAACCTTACCCCGTTTTTATTATTCAATGGAAATTGCGCCGATGCTATGTTTTTTTACCAGCAATGCCTTGGCGGAGAATTATCCATAACGAAAGTAGGTGATACACCAATGAAAATGCAGATGCCTGAAACATTGCATAAACGGGTGGCTTATGCACAGCTAAAGAGTAATGCAATAGAATTTTCAGCAACCGATTGGGCACATCCAACAAGGAAATTTCAACAGGGCAACACGGTTGCTATGTATGTAACCGGTGCAGAATATGAAGAATTAAAGGAAATCTTTGATAAGCTTTCGGAAGGGGCTGACAAATCACTTCTTGATGAATTAAAAAATTTACCCTTTGGAATTTATGGCCATTTGGCTGATAAATTTGGAGTGCATTGGTTTTTTGTCGGAAACAAAAAATAGCTTTCTGCTTTTCCGGTTCGGGTCTTACGAAACAGAATTATCGAAAAACTATTTTAAAAAACCAGCTACTTTTGAAATCAAAAATGAAAATCATCCTGTAAACTTATTGCAGGATTTATCTATTAACCTGTAATTTTTTTTTCCTGATCCGAAAACCTGTATTTACAGATCTTACAATAAAATAATTTCTTTTAACCAACAGCACAACCGGACGCCCGGGCTACACGAATGATAACCTTGCACTAATCAGGTGAGGCACCGCATAGTTGCTCCGGGATACGATGCCCGACGGTTAAGTCATTGTTATTCTTGCAGGCTCCTTGTCAATTGTTGCGTGATAATTTTCGTGAAGATTTTCTTCCATTTGCATTTGGCGGGCAGTTTTGCGGCTGCCGTCATGGCTGTAACCTGGAGGACCAAAAATATATTTTAGTTTTTCTTTCAAGGAAACAGGCTGCCTCGTATCCCTGATGATCTGGTTATATTCATTGAAGATAATATCAAGGTAATTTTTATACTGAACATTTTTTAAAGTGCCATACTCAACCGGTACAAGAGGATCTTCCGGCTGGAAGGTTCCAAACATTTTATCCCAGATAATAAGAAACATGCCATAATTTTTATCCAGGTATTTTACATTCATACCATGATGCACCCTGTGATGTGAAGGTGTGGTAAAAATATATTCTAACGGCCCAAGTTTTCTGATCATTTTTGTATGAACAAATGTTCCCCACCCTTGTGCAAGCACATAAATTAAAACAATATCCAATGGTCTGAAACCGACGAAAGCCAACGGAATAAAGAAGAAAAATTTCTCTATCGGCTCAAATACGGCCGAACGCAATCCTACCGAAAAATTGAATTCCCTGGAGGAATGATGATGGATATGGCCAGCCCACAAAAACCGGACTTTGTGATCCATCACGTGCATAAACCAATAAGAAAAATCTTCTGACAAGACCAATAAAATCCAATATAAAACTCCATAACCGGTTAAAAAAGAAAAATGCAATCCATACTCGTAAAAAAACGCCAATAAAAGAATCCCCGCAGCGCGGCTCAGTGTATCGATAATAACATAGCCCAAACCCAGCACCAGGTTGGCCTTTGTGTCTTTTACATTATAATATTGTTTATCGAAACGTACGCTCACAATAATTTCCAATATTACCAACGATAAGGTAATTGGCGTACTAAAAAGCATGACAACCTGGTCAGTAAGGACGCCGGTCATAATTTAACCGCAATTGATCTCAAAATAATTTTTCATCATCTCCATTTTTAGTTTAACGTGGAGAAAATGTTTCACAAAATAAAAACATTTATTGAGTTGCTCCGGTTAAATAGTAATACACATTCATGATTTACCATTTAATTTTATTTCTGAACTTATTTAATCATTTAAACCAATCAAATACCTCTTTTTAAAATTCAACAGATTTACAAGTGCGTTTTATAAAAGTTTTTTTCCTGGGAATGTTGATCAGCTTCATCGGCACACTTTCGCCAAGTCCACTGAATCTGACAGCGATGCAAATAAGTGTACATGAAAGTGTAACGATGGCTATGTATTTTTCTTTGGGTACTATTGTAAGCGAGATAATTTATGTGCGTCTTTGTTTAGTGGGCGTTACCTGGCTTCGCAGGCAAAAAGAACTTTTCAGATGGCTGGAATGGATAACATTTGCGTTGGTTACGGCCCTCGCTATTGGAAGCTTTATTGCAGCTTCCAAAACTCATCCGGCTCAAAACGTAATCCTGGATAATAGCATCAACCGCTTTTTACTTGGCGCAATCATGAGCGCACTAACACCGATGCACATTCCGTTTTGGATTGGCTGGAGCACGGTGTTATTTGCAAAAAAAATCTTAAACGCAGATAACCTAATTTATTTTATCTACATCACGGCAATCGGAATGGGTACTTTTTTGGCCAATTGCCTATACATTTATAGCGGCCAATATATTGTAGAGACGCTAAATACAAATCAAAGTATTTTGAACAATATTCTTGGCGGAATATTTGGCATTACCGCGCTTGTTATTCTCGGGAAGATTCTGTGGCATAAAGATGCTGTAGATAAATTGGATTCTATTTGAAAAAAATCAAATAAAGCAAGTGTTTAGTTTTTAGAAATCTTCATTATTTGATCGTTTACTGAAAGCATTTATCCTTTCTCTGTTTTCTTTAATTCCGGTTCGCCGCACGTTGGTGTTAAGTGTGGCGTTTGAAGCGATGGCTTCACCAACGGCTAAAGTTGATAACTGTTCATTTCTTTTCCAATTCAAAGATTGGGTTTCGTTCAATTCGTTTTGTTGGTTTTCTTATTTTTTCGGAATCTGCATTGGTTTTTTATCCAATCATTAATCAATTTCAAATAATTCCCGTGATTGATGATCCAGAGATCTCCCGCCTTTTTTTCACTGGCCAAGTAGTGGCTGGCGTGGGGAATAATAACAATTTTATATTGATTATTATCAGCCTTTTGAAGAGCATTTTTGATATTGGTAATTGATTGTTGAAGGGGTGTTATTTGATCCTTTTCGCCCCAAATGAATAAGGTAGGAATTCTGACCTGAGACCAATAAGAAGGATAGTTGTAATTAGCGGTTTTTTGATACCAACTCCATACCCAGTCGTCTTTGGAAGGAGGTTCTACCCATGGATACCAGCTGGAATTTTCAACTTCCTTCTTTTTGCTTTCCATTTCGCCCCATCCTTTACCGGTTCGGGCAACTTCCAGCCAGATTTTGTAAAAATTAATGGCAGTATCGATGGTTTTCTTATCCAGGCGGGCTTTATTAGTTAATATGTTTTTCACCCGGTATACATCCTGTTCTTCAGCGCTGGTTGCAAATCCGGATGCTGCAACATTAAAAGCAATGTCGCTGTCCATGGAAATAATAATTGGTGAAATAGTTGCACCCTGGCTGTGTCCAAAAATGCCAATGCAATTTTTGTTGATTCGTTCATTTTTTTGCATCAGTTTGATACCGGCAATACAATCCCCTGCAAGGTCAACAAAATCTGAAGTTCTCCAGTTTCCGGATGATTGTCCATTTCCTCTCTTGTCATAAATAAGAACAGCAATTCCGCGGCTGGCAAGATAGTCTGCCATAAATATACCATCGTATCGGGGTTTATCTCCACTACTGTGGTTGCAAACTATTCCGGGGAAAGGTCCTTTCCCATCAGGCAGATATAAACTACCCGCAAGTACTACACTGCCGTTATTAAACTGAACATCCTGTACGGTATAAGGGGGCAAAGGCTTTTTTATTTTTTTCATTTCCATCATCGCAGTTTGATTTGATTTTGCTATGAATTGATTGTCAGATATGAAAAAGCCCTTAAGCTGGTTACCCTTAACATTCACGTATAGCCTGTCTATCTCATCATCACCATTTAGTAGAAATTCGAGGCTGTCGTTTCGGAACACAATTTCATGTGCAGTAATATTCATCGCTTTAAGGTCAGGGGAGGTAAACAAAACCTTATCCGGATTGGAACTGATATCAAGATAAACGCGGATCATCTGATCAGGAGTTTTAGCAGACCCTTCCCAATGTCCGGTATATTTAACAGGAATGTTAGGCCGCCTGGATTTCCTGATACCAGCCCGTAATGGCATATTGCAGACAGGACAGTTTCCGGGATGAGTAAATGTCATGGTGTCGCAGGCGTTGTTGCATTCGGGACAGTAATAAACAGTATCAGAATTTTGTTGACAAAAAGCCGTTGAATAACAAAAAGCTGCCAGTAATAAAATAATTGTCTTCATAAGGAACTTTTTTTAATCCGGCGAAGTTGCCGGGCATTTGAATAACCGACCTGACTGGCAATTGATTCGGCTCCGAGCTGAGAATTATGCGCTAAAGTTTGTGCCTTTTCGAGCCGCAACTTTCGTGTATACTGATTAATGGATATGCCGGTTGCTTTTCTGAACAACCGTGTCAGGTTTCGGGCACTTACATTTGTTATATTGGCCAGGGTATCAATCGTAAACTTTTTATCCAGATTTTCTATGATCCAGTCCTGCGCCACATGAACGGCGACATGTAAATGATTCCTGTAATCAAGATAAATGGCATTTTGCGAATGACTGCCACTCCTTCTGTGGTAGACAACCAATTCACGGGCAATTTTATGTACAAATAAGGCTCCGTAATGCTCTTCAATAATAAATAAGGACAAATCAATTCCGGAAGTGATGCCGGCACTTGTATAAATTTGCCGGTCCTTTGTAAATAAAATATTTTCCTGTGCTATTGCCTTTGGGTAAGCTTTTTTTAGTTCAGCGATACGCTTCCAGTGAGTAGTACATTTAATTCCATCTAACATTCCTGCTTCGCCCAGCATAAAGGCACCGGTGCAAACGGAACAAATATTGACACCAATTTTTCGGGCTTTATTAAGCCATTCAAAAAGCTTCTCGTCTTTTTTAAAAGCATCAGAATAAAAATAATTCATTTCCGCACCGGGCAGGAAAAGAAAGTCGTCTTCTTTTAATCTTGCTTTTTTATAAGACCCGATCCGGCCAAATGGTAAACCGCAAGAGCTTAACAGGTTTTCTTTATTTGAGACATAAAGTATTTCGTAGCCGGCACCATATTCTATCGCCTCATAAAAAACCTGCACAGGGCCGGCTAAATCGAGTATCTGCACTTTTGGTGGAACAAAAAAACAAATTTTTCTCTTTGTCATTTTGATTATTTTATTTATCAAATGTAAAGCGCCCGCATTGAACTAAAAAGGACAAAGAGCGGACATATTCAGCCAAGTTAGGCGGCACAGGTCCCGACCATGTGAAAATATTAAGGTTTATAATTCTATGAAGCTGAAATTAAAATTCTAAAAATCCCTGTTATGAAAAACCCTGTTCACAAATTGCGATAGGGCTGGAATGAGGATAATTCTTAGTTTAATCAGAGGCACAACCGCGACGCTCAGGGAAAAAAAGGAGAAACACTCATAAAGGCCTAAATCACTTTTTCTCTTTTAGGGGTTCCGCTATCTTTGTAAGAAAAATTATGGCTGAAGATCTTACGATCGTGAAAGGAAGTAAAGAAGAAGAATATCGATCACTGCTTCCGCAGATAAAAGGATTACTGACGGGTGAAACTGACCTTGTGGCGAATATGGCAAATGTAGCGGCGGCGCTTAAAGAACAATTTCAATGGTTTTGGGTTGGCTTTTATGTGATAAAAAACGGTGAACTGGTATTGGCACCTTTCCAGGGTCCTGTAGCTTGTACAAGAATCCAAAAAGGCAAAGGCGTTTGCGGAACTGCCTGGCTACATGCTGAAACACTTATCGTACCCGATGTTGCCAAATTTCCCGGTCACATAGCGTGCAATAGTGGCTCAAAATCAGAAATAGTGGTTCCTGTTAAAAGAAATGGAGAAGTAGTTGCGGTTCTTGATGTCGATAGTGAAGCGTATCACTTTTTTGATGATACCGACAAAAAATATCTTGAAGAAATTGTAACGTTAATCAATTTTTGAATGGTGGAAGTATTTCACAAAGGCCTCAGGTTAAAAATTATTTCAAAGAAGGAATCGTAAGGTTCGGCCTTTTTAAGCCATAATTTTACCAGGGTCTTCGGTTATCCGAGGAAACTTATCCTCGGTTGGTGTTCTAATCGTTAGCTCACCACAGTTGGTGTTGCGCCCGGACTTTGAAGCGATGGCTTCACCAACGGCTGAAGTTGATAACTGTTCATTTCTTTTCCAATTCAAAGATAGTGTTTCGTTCAATTCGTTCTGTTGGTGAAGCAGCAGCACTTTTCCTTCGCTTAACACCGGGAAAGGGCTCTTTCATTTTGCTTTCAGCCGTTTTCGATATCATACGCGATAAATCTTTTGCCATTGCCAACCATAGTATTTGTTGATTGGTGGGTTTTTACGAAATCTATTAACAAGAGTGGTAACACCTACGCGGGCTGAAATCCGGAACACCTGCCTAGGCTAAGAAACCGTTCCCCGATAACTGAGGTTATTGCTGCACCTTTTCTTTTAACTCCTGCAACTTGCCGGTAGCAAGCTTTTCTGCTTTGTCCATACCGGCGGTCAGTTTTTTTGGAGCATTGAAGCGGTAGCCAATGAACAAAAAGCCTGAGCCTCTTTGTGGAAGAATCGCATAATCACTATTGGAGTGGCTGTAGCTATAAGCGCCTGTCGTGATTTGTATGCCTGTGAAAAAGCGGCGCGAATCATACCCAAAAGTTAAGATACTTTTCACCTGGCAGATCGTCTGCCTGTATATGGTTCCCGCATCACCTGATGATCCAGGTGTCAAAAGTTTTGTCCGGCTAAAGCCTATGCCGGGACTAACGCCTGCGGAAGCATACAGATGGGATGGTGTGACAAGGGTGTAATAATAGCCGGGTGAAAAAACCACCTCAAATGTTTTCGATTTCTTTGAACTGGTTTGGCCGGGCAAAGGCGTTGGATCTTTTACGACAAAGTGTTCATATGATAAAGACGGCAAGAAAGTTCCGGCACTTTTCACCTGTCTTTCCGTTTGTGAATTAATAGCGTTGAAAGAAAAATTATCATTGAATTTGTAAGCTGTCTGGCCTGAAAAAGTTCTGAAAATAAGGCCGGGTAAATGTATGTATGGATCACCTGCTTTCCATGTGGGATCAAAGGCATCTGTATTATCGAGGTAATAACCTTTCACCCTTGAGTAGTTAATCTTTTGAATGATATGATGAAAGTTGGAGCTCAATCCGAAGCCGAAAGATTTCGTCTCACCCTTTATGTTATTATCAACATTCTTATTTAAAATATGCGGCGCAAACGTGAGACTGAATGCCAACCACCTGTAATTAATGCCTGCGTTCAATTTCGTTTTATTGTTTGATCTTATTTTGTAGCGGCTTGTATTTTCAAGATCAAAGCCCCCCTCTTTGCTGCCTAACGACATTTTAAAGGTGAGCAGGCCTTTGTAGTTCTCAATATATTCGTGCAAGATTGAATCTCTATTGGTGGCATTAGTTTGCGCAAATGAAGTTTGAGCAATAAAATGCAAAAGCAGGAAAATAAGAAATGTGTAAATGAGCGTGCGGTGCCACATCCGGGCAAAATAGCAAACTCTGCGATATCTTATAGGATTGTCAATCTAAAATAACAATTTGTTTAATTGGCAAATAAGATCGGGGTTAAAACCGGAACACCAACGTTGCGCTTAAACAAGATCATAACTCTCCGTTGTTTCAATCAGGTTCACCTATTTGCCAAGGTGGCAGAGATATTGGTAACACAAGGATCTTCCAAATAAAATGATTTAAGCAATCCCGTTGTATTCCAATTTGATGAGCACTGACCGGCCTCATCCTGTGGCTGTACAAGCAACCTCATTTATTAAGTATGTCTCTTTTAGTGCTCCTGAAAAACACCAATAGGAGAGCTACTCAGTTGAAAATATTTCATCCAGATCATTCTCTAAGTAGAAATAAGATAGAGGACCCAATTGTAAACTCCTCATCTAAACGCTAAATATTTATCCGGATGAAGACAATTAGTGAGTGCATCGACTGCCTCACCAAGCGGCTGTACAAGCAGCCTCTTAAGTAAAATAAACATCACCAAGTTCATCTTTAGCAGCTTATATAATAAGATTTTCATTACAGCAAACCCCAGTTGTATATTTCACCTACATACCAAAAACGTAAGCAGGCCGTTGTGTAAATATTCGGCGAGTGCAATCTTGCCTCACCCAGCGGCTGTACAAGCAGCCTCGTATTAATTAGGTAATTAGCTGATGTGCCAATTAACCAATTCGCTACTCATCTACGCTTGCAAGTATTGAGCTGCTGGTTTTTTTCTTCTAAACCCGGCTTCGAGAGCCTCAGCCTGACAACAATCTTAAAATTCGCATATATGCTTACAATTAATTTTCTTCACGCCATCCCGTAACACAGACCTATAAGGTTTAGATAACAAATCCTGTCTTTGATAAACAATTCCCTAAACCTTATAGGTCTTTTCCCTGTCAAAAAACCTTCATCCCCCCTGGCAGACAGCTAATTGGCTAATAAGAACATTGCCCTCCATTTTCAAATTTTCCCATTTTCAAATTTTCACATTATTCAACTATCACCCCAATCCCCGCCTTCTCCGCTTTATAAAATATTTTTTCTTTAAGGGCATAATAGCTCCAATTGCGAAACAAAAACTCATCTTCCTTTGCCGCTTCTTCCTTGCTTTGCTGATCGGTTAGTATCAATGTAGCTGCCCCATGCTTCACACAAATATCAATCAGCATCCGGCTGTACAAATGCATCCTGCTGTTCACATAGTTCTTTTCAATTTCTGCAAAGCGCTCTATTGCGCCCAACTTCTTCTTCCTGCCCCTGCCGCCGTTATTGTATTTTATGGCTTTTTGCAATCTCCTCCTTGCCGCCTGTATCGCCAGCCGCCTGTACAAAAACTCTTCTTTGCTGCCTACCTGGTAACGGCTTTTACCTATCGTGACTATAATGGGATAATCAATAGACAAAGAAGCTTCGGCAACAACCGTTTCATCCAGTTCGTGTTTTTCCTTTTCCATTTTGAAGGCAGCAAGTAAATAGATCTTGTTATGCTTTAACTGGATAGAACTGGTGCACAGTTTTACCGTGCCGGCCATCATCTTATCCAACAGCAGCCTTTTGTCGTAAAAATCTTTTCCCAGGTAGGTGCGGAAAGGAATACCAAATAAATTAAAGGCAAAATTTCTTCCATCCGGTGTTACTTCCCACTTCTTAATGTCCGTACTGCGGAAGGGAACCGGTATATCACGCTTGTAATTCCTTACGGACCTTTCCCCTTTCATATAGCTCGCTTTTTCATTATTGAAATTCTGGTGGAGGGTCATATTGAGGCTGCTCAAAATATGCATAGGCATTTCTCCTTTAAAATTCCTGGACAAGACCTGGTAGGTACTGTTCATCCGGCTACAGGTTAAAATGCCGTTCTCATCTTTTTTCATATCGCCCAACTTCACCAGCGTTTCATCGTTTAAGTAAAACAGATCTTTTATTTGTTCCTGCAAATAGAGATGGGTAAAAATATAGTTAGCCGCACGAAAGCAACCATACTGCCATTGATACAGTGTCTTATAGGCATCCCCAATCAATTCCTTTTCCTCCAGGTTGATGATCAGTTGTATCCTTCGTGTCAAAACCATCGTGTCTTTATTTTCCATCGTTATTGATTTTAAGGATGATGAAGCGCACGCAGCCTCCGGTGCGCAATGATATATTGTTGTTGTACATACCCCTGGGCCACCTGCATTTTCTCGGCAATGGAAGCGAAACTGTGCTTTTGTTCATAGCGAAGCCTGAAGATCATCTGCATTTCCGTTTCCATATTTTCAACACCAACCCGTTTGGATTGTGGCACTTTTGCCGGTGCTTTTGTATGAAGCTTCTTTTGTGCATGCACCATCTTCCTGAGGCTTTCCAGGCTTCTTTGCACTTCCAGGCTGATGGCCTGGTTGGTGGTGCCAAACCTCCGCGCGATCCTCTTATAGCTGTAGCCGTATTTAAAGTACAGTGTCATAATCGTTTGCCTGTTGCCGGGCAGGTAAGGCAAGGCTTCCTCTATCGCCTTCAGATTTTTATCAGCAAGCTGATGTGCTTCCTCATCATCCTCCGTTCCTGAAAGGTTGCCTAAATATTCCGGGCGAACGAGCAGGCGGTGAAACCGGTTGGAAGGATTTTTGACATAAGCAAAACATTTCCAGCTCACATCCTGTCGTATGAAACAATAGATGTGGCGCATGTTTTCCATGCTTTCGCGAAACTTCCATCCTTTAAGGAAGGCTTCATTCACGATGCAGTTGACGGTAAATTCATCGTCTATTATTTCGTAACCATGCCGGTACAGCGGCCGGTAATATTGTGCATATACATATTCGAACGCTTTTTCATCCCCGTTCCTGAAACCCGTGTAATAATGATCCTCATGTGCTAATGGCATAATACGTTAAGTTTTGGTTTATCATTAAACTGTTTAGGTGTATCAACAGTAATCTTAAACCGATAAGCTAATACTTAAGTCTTTTATCTCACAAATATAGTAAATATAGTTACATTTAGTAATTATTTAATTTACAATAATTAACTATTAAAGATACATTACGTCAAATAAAAGCTTAAATATGTTAGTTATTATCTAATTTGTCTCTTCAGTGACAGAAAAGATGACAAAGGACAGCAGATATAAGGCAATTAAAGCGATGCTTGAGGCAGATAATTTTAAAAGCTTCAAGGATTTATTTGAAATAATACCCAGAAGTGTTGTTGCTGCTGATCTTGGAATTCATTACAACCGGTTTGTGCAAAGAATTAATAACCCTGAAGACTTTTCGTTACGAGAGATAATTATGTTTTCTGGCTTAATCGGAACAAATCCTTCTGCTCTTTTCAATCTTGCGTTAAAAGATGTAGAATTAAGAAAGAAACGGATAAAGAGGTAGAGTTACTTCATAATTAGTTCCGCTGCAGTTCCAACCCGTACAGCCACCTTGAAACTGACACACAGCAAGTGTTAAAGATAAATGATCACTTTTTGTACTTCACCCTTCGATTGTCAAATGCTTTCATCTTACCTTCTAAAATATCAACGATTCTATTATTTATAATAATGTTTTCTATTCCGCCACTTTCGCATGAAACGATGTAGTTATTTTCCTTATCAATATTCATATAAATAATTTGTTCGGCATCAGCTACAATTGCTAGATTAGGATTATGGGTAACCATAATAATCTGTCTTTTCTTTTTAGCGCTTTTTATATAAGGAACTAATATTTCAGCAACACTTTGGTTATCCAAATTATCCTCAGGTTGGTCAATAATAAGCGGTTTATTATCTTTATCTAATACCAAATAAAATACTAATAACAATCCTCCCTTTTCACCTGGTGATAATTTTGTAAGTCCTTTGCCATTCAGCTGCAAATCATATTCTGGCTGTAAATAATCCAAAGAGCAAATAAAATTGTAAAAGTCTTGTTTACGTCCATCTTTAATTCGAATATCTAATTCTAAAAGCTCTTTAATGTATTTTTGAATTTGAGTAACATCATTAAAATCATACTTCAGCATAATTTTCCTTATTTCTTCATCGCCATTTTGGTAGAATGCTCCCCATCTGTTTATGTAGTCAAAAAATCTGGAATAGAAATTCGCATCAACCTTAAAAGCCGTTTCAATCGCAATATTCTGTTCCTTTGAATATTCTTTCAAGATTTCTGCAATAGCGCCTTTCATCTTGTTAAAGACCATTTGAATTCCCTGCTTTTGAATAAAAATTTCATTTATGATCGCATTCCGTTTTTCTCTATTTAGATCTATATCAGTTTGAATATCCTGATTGAGATAATTTAATTCTTTTTCATAAAATGCCATAGATCCATCTATATCTTCTGCTCCAATAATTTCTTTTTTCTTGTTCTCCCATTCTTTCAATTGACTCTGAAACTCCTGCCACTCTTTAAAAGGTTTCTCTAGTTGTTTTTCTATGTTTTCTTTTTGTTTTGTGTAACTGTCCAAGCGAGCAATGAGGCTTTGTTGTTGACTTCCATTTGTTGCATTATATTCTTTTGATAATAGGATATTAGAAGCGTTTATCTTAATCTGTTCTGAAGTCAATAGGCTTTCAACTTTTGTTAAATCATAGGTAAGATTGATCAATTCATCAATGTTCAAATTGTACTTGCGATAAGACTCGGCTCTATTTTTCTTCCATTCTTCAAATTTTAAACTTGTTGAGATAATTTCATTCTTGATTAATTCCAATTCAGAGAAAGATATCTTACTGGAACTTAATGAATATGTTTCTAACTCAATTAATTTTTCCAATCGAAGTATTTCATTATTTATAGCTGAAAGCGTTTCTGCCTTCTTCCTCTGCTCTTCGGAAGACGATTTATCACTTTCTGGATTTGGAACAGCTTTTATCTTTTGTTTTTCGTTTTCATGACTAGCTAAATCCTGCCTTTTCGCAGCTATTTTGTTTTCAATACTTTTTTTAAATGCGGGGTCTAATTTCGTCTCCAATAAATCAATTGATCTGTTGGTAGCAGCCAATCTGATTTTAAGTTCATTAATTTTTTCATTGATCAGTTGTGTCTTAAAATCCTCTAATTCTGAGAAGGTGCTTTTACCAAGTTTATCTGATTCATCAAGTCTTGAGAAAACCACTTTATTAATTTCTTCTTTAAAACCACTACCCTCATTATTACATAATTTCTCTAAATACGATTGTGGTATATATTTTACACGTTCCACATCAGTAAAATCTATATTATCATTCAATCTTTTTGTGCTCTCAGTATTGTCAAACCATCTTAAAGTTCCTATGAAATTTTCCGCATATCCGCGTTGGCAAAATTTTTCATTATTCAAAAATGAAAAATCTTTTTTGTCGACATGCGCATTCCCTATTAATCCTATAATATCAGCTATTGCACTCTTTCCCTTCCCTTTGTTTCCGATTATCGCGGTCAATTCAAACCCGATATTTAATTTAAAATTATTAAACCAAATACCTTTACGGTTATCGTATTCAGGAATCTTACTAATGATAAGATTATCTATATATTTATTTCTATTATTTCTGATTCTGTCCCCTAATGCTGGGTATTTGCCTATATAAACCCTATCGCTTGGTTCGAATAAAATTTGCCTCATTCCTTCAAATGTAGAATCACCTTTTATCCAGCAGTATCTTTCCTTGTCTGGTTCAAATAGCTTTTCATATTCATGCGCATCTGATCCCCAAATACAAGGTTTTAATGATTTAAATTCTTTTATGAAGTCGTCAATGCTGGTCGCTTTTTCTCCGAGCCCAAATTCAATTGTTTTTGGGTTGGAACATAATAATGCATGCGATCTTGCTAATAAGATTTTTCTTGTTAGCCCATCTTGGCTTTTCCATAGTATTTTCGATAAGTCTTCATCAGAAGGGACAACGATGAAGTATTTTTCTTTAAAATCATTATTTGAGGTAAGGATTTCAGTTATTTGTGCATCATCTATAACCGCATGTGTCATTCCAACTTCAGCATCTGTTCCTTTTATATCCGGCTGTTCTGCTTTTAATCGTTTGCCTAACGCAATTAGATTATCCAGTTTTAATTTTCTGCGTTTATCCTTTTGATCAGGTTCTGATTCATAAATAAAATCAATATTATGCAAGAAGTTCTCTTCTATTGTTTCGATGGGAATTTGATCAGAAAAAATAACATGGAAGTTTACCCTTCCATTTTCTGTTTTTGTTTCATTACCTATAGTCTTAACAACTTGAATTATTTTATTTAATCTAAATTCAATATTTGGTAAAACAAGTATTTCTTTTATTTTTTCAATTTCTTCATCAGAAAAAAGCGTTTTAAGTTTTTTGTCATCCTGAATATACTCATTTCTTATTTTTTTATAACCATCAATTGTAAAATAGTCAGTGACACCAATCACCTGAATATTTTTCGCGATTGCCTTCTTAAATAAAGTTTGAACGTAATGGTCGAAATCATCACCAAACTTATTTTCCAATGCAGAAAATGGGGTGTGAACATGGAAATCGCATTTTCGCCAGATTGAACCTCTAGAATTAGTCATTATTTTTAATAAATTTTTTAACTTTCAAAACTAATAGGCTGGTACTTCTTGATTTTACTCCTTTCTAATCATCTTTACTCCGCCAGTAATATAAATCTAAGTCTATTCTACAGAGATTTCTTTTAGCTCCTATTTCCACTGCCCGGTCTTGATAATAGCGGTTCGTTCTTCTATTAGAACTAATAATTGTAAAGGAAGGAAATTCATTTTTATTAAATTCTATTCCATATCTTTTACAATCTCTTTTTATTCCATTTGCAACATGCGTATCCAATGGTAATTCAAGTTTATCCATCAATCCACCATGAATAAAATCACTATCTTTTAACTTATAACTTTCCCACATAAAACCGTTATAAACGACAGATCTAAACAAAAGATTGACACACTTCCTGGCAGTTCCTCTTTTTACAATATCGGGTGGGTTTTTATTATTGCTTATACCACGTACACCTGTAATCTTGCCCGTTATTTTATCAAGATATCGTTTGAGGTCTTGAACATTGGGCGACTTGAGCTTCTCAAAAAACTCGTCGAAGAAAAATATTTTTTCAAGCTTCCTTCTTATGGGTTCCACTATACCATTTCCCTGGTTCCTTACCGCTGAAATTCCAATAGAAGAATTAATGAGCATGATTCTTAACTTTTCGAGTTTATCCATGATTTGATTTTATAAACAATCCATTAAATACCTCTCAAAAAACCCATTGCCTTCTTTACACTCTATTGAAACCCGTTTTGTTTGAATGTGGCTAAAGTTTATATTTCCTCTAACCCCAACTCCCTCAAAAATCCATTATGCCTATCCCTCGCCTCTGCAATCTTCTTTTCAATTTCAACTAACTCTTTATGCACTTTTTTCAAATCAACTTTTTCTTCTGCCACGGCAGTACTTACGTACCGCGAAATATTTAAGTTATAGCCGTTCTTTTCAATTTCTTCCATTGAAACCTTGCGGGAATAACGGTCTTCGTCTATGCGGTTTTTGTAGGTATTTACAATTTTTTCTATGTCGTTTGGTTCACCGTCTTCGCCGTCGCGTAAACGATTCTGGCGTTTGCCTTTTTCGTAATGCTCACTGGCATTAATAAATAATACATCATCAAACTTTTTGCATTTTTTCAATACGAGTATGCAAACCGGTATGCCGGTTGAAAAGAAAAGATTGGCAGGCAAACCTATTACGGTGTCGATATTTCCATCTTTTAAAAGTTTTGTGCGAATGCGTTCTTCTGCACCGCCCCTGAACAATACGCCGTGGGGCAAAATAATAGCCATCGTTGCTTCCTTGCCTAAGAAGTGAAAGCCGTGCAACAGGAACGCAAAGTCTGCCGCTGATTTGGGAGCAAGGCCGTAGCTTTTAAAACGAAAGTCTTCACTCATTACTTCTGTCGGATCCCAGCGATAGCTGAAGGGCGGATTGGCGACCACCGCATCGAACTCCATCTTTTTTGCAGGGTTCATTTCGTTGAGTATGTCCCAATCGTTCAGCAAAGAATCTCCATGATGTATTTCAAACTCAGTATCTTTTACGCCATGCAGCAGCATGTTCATGCGGGCAAGGTTATACGTAGTAATGTTTTTTTCCTGGCCGTAAATTTTGCCGATAGTGCCGGCGCTTTCGATCATTTGCCTGCGCACATTCAACAACAAAGAGCCCGAACCGCAGGCGAAGTCCAGTACTTTATCCAGCTTTTTCTTTTTGCCCAAAGCCGGGTCCTGGCTATCCAGTGTAACAATCTCCGAAAGGATGGTAGATATTTGTTGCGGCGTATAAAACTCTCCCGCTTTTTTCCCGGAACCCGCTGCAAACTGGCCAATCAGGTATTCATAAGCATCGCCTAAAATATCGGTATCAGTTGAGAACTTGGCAATGCCTTCCGCAATTTTGGTAAGGATGACACAAAGCCTTGCATTACGTTCTGTATAATTTTTACCCAGCTTTTCAGAATCCAGGTTGATCTCTGAGAATAAGCCCTGGAAGCTGCTGTCAAACGATTGGTTTTCGATGTACTTAAAACCTTTTTGCAGCGTGTGCAACAACTCACCATTTTGTGTGCGTGCCATCTCCGCGATATTACTCCACAGATATTCCGGCTCTATTACATAATGCACTTTACGACGCATTTGCTTTTCAAATTCCGGTACATCTGCTTTGTTATTGGCATACCATACTGCTAACGGTGACCGCTTATCTTCTTTTGGCAACTCTGGATAATCTGAACCCAATTCTTTTTTTGCTGAAGCCTCATAATTATCAGACAGGTACCTGAGAAACAAAAATGAAAGCATGTAATCCCGAAAATCATCCGCATTCATGGCTCCACGCAAATCATCTGCTATTGCCCAAAGTGTTTTACCTAATTGTGTTTGTTCTATTGCCGTCATAAAATAATCAAAATTTCAAATCGTGGCTTCTATCGTTATATGTTTTTCCATTTGACTCTCCATCAAAACAATAACTCATGATGTGTTTACCAGTATGTCTCAGCAATTCAAATTCTGGATGTTGAAGGTCAATAGAGAGAAACAATTTTCTTTTGCCTGTTGAAGATAAAACTGGCCTGTTAAATCTCGCACTGTATTCTCGTTCATACTTCCATCCATTCAGTTCGGCTAAATAAATTCCTATCTCCCGAAAAAATTTTACTCTATAATTTGTGTCCGAATTTCTTTGATTGTCAAAGTCCATTTCCAGAAGATATGAAACCATTCTATCCTTCAATCTGAAGGGCAATTTCGCGGCATCCCATTGCTCGTCGGAAATAATTTGTTCCCTTTCTATTTGCTGAAAAAAATCTCTATGAATATCAAAATGACTTGAATAACTGATATTCTTCACGGTTGAAGTTGAATTTTTTACCTGTCCCTGTTTATCAAAGTATTCGATACGGATGTCTAAAACAGGTGTCTCAAATTCAGTCTTTGTTCTGAAACTAATTACCGGAACCTTTTGATTGTTTGCTTTCTTAAAAAAATCTGATTCTAATTCATTGTAATATACATATTGAACTTTTTCATCCCTTTCATCTTGTTTGATTGAAGTAAGTTGATTTCTACGGATATTTTTTATTCTTGAAATAAAATCATCAATAGCTCTTCTTGCTCCTTTATTTGAATTAGTAAGAATGAATTGATTAATAGAAATCCCTTGAGAAAGCGGAACGTCACTATAACCGACGGGAACAAAAATTTTCTCAAAAGAATATGAGCGCAATCGATCACATATTGAAATGAAATCTTTCAATAGTTGGTTTATTGAAGTTCTATTCTGAGCTTCTGATAGGCTAAAGTTGTTTAGGTAGCAGTTCATAAGTATTTTAGGTAGTTAATTCATCCATCATGTTATCCCACTCATCAAAGAAGCCTTCTGGCCATCTTTCAACGCCACCATCATTCTCTATTGCAAAAGTTATTTTTGTTTGACTGGATGAATCTTCCTCTTCAATATTTTTGAAAAAATGAATCAAGGTTTTTGATGAGTCAACTTCACCTTTCCTAACTGCAAGTCTAATCCCGTTCAATACATGGTCACTGTGCGTTTCAATAATCACTTGCACTTCATTTTGTGCAGCAAGTGCCAAGAGTCTACCAATTTTTGATTGAGCGGAAGGATGTAAATGAGCTTCAGGGTTTTCAATAATAATCAAGTCGCCGGGTTTTGCAATCAATGGTGCAAGTATTACAGGTAAGCTAAAACTGAAACCAAAACCGACCTGCAATGAGGAAATATCACCGCCTTCAGTTCCTTTTATATTAAATGTTAGTTTAACGGTATTCTCATCTACCTCATTCACTTTTGCCCTCAACCCTTTCCGAACTATGTCGCTCAACCATAAGTTTAGATTCTCATAGAGCTCGTTGCTACCTGCTAAAGGATGCTTGAGATTGGCTATTCCAATCGTTTCGTTTCTCTTATTTGCTTCGAGAATGTAAGAAGGTGCCAATTCTCCTTGAACACCCAACTTTGTATTGTAATCTTTTGTTCCTGATTTTCTTTTATAAGTTAATCTTGGGCCCCATCTCTCCGCAGTTAAGTAAATAAAACTTTTAGAGAACAATGCTTCTTTTTCATAATTGGTCGTACCGAAATATTTTACCGGTAATTCATTATCCTTTGCCACTGATGCATCTATTTTCCACCTATAGATTTCATCGCTATTTGTTTCAATTTCTATCTCTACTTCTTTTGGAAAGGCCATAAGATTGCATAGTGATTCTGCCGATTCGAGATTTGTAAGTGTTTTATCTTCTATTCCGAGAAGAACTTTATTATTTACTTGAAGATACTTAACATCATAACTCTGTCTAAGCAAAAGCAAACTTTGGATTACACTTGACTTGCCCATTCCATTTACTCCTGTGAATAATGTCAACTGAGCCATATCAAATGGCTCATCAACAAAACACTTAAAATTTTTTAGGTTGATATAATTAATCATTCAAAAAGTTTCTAATAAAATATGCCATTCTTTCAAACCGGTTTACTACTGCAGTTTTTGTCCCTGTTGTGTCGGAAATTGCTTTGTAAAGCAGCTCATCTTTCAACATAAATTCTTTATACTCTTCTTGAAATGCCGCTTGATTTTTTTTCAATGTTTCAAATGCTTTTTCATTAAGTGCATTAAAGTTCCAAGCAAGAGTATCAAAGAGGGCCTTATTTGGTCTCTTCATCCATTGGCCTTCTTTATTTATTCTTAGTAAAGCACCTGCTCCCAAAACTTCAAATACCCTGTTACAAGAAGTTACAAAAGCTGTTTTTAGTTCTTTAAGTTCACCCTTTTCTCTTTCATAAAGTTCCATCATTGCCTCTGTCAGAAAAACATCCATTCTACCGATATATTCATGGTAATCAAAAATCTGGAAAGCAATAAATCGTGTGGCATATTCACGGTCTTCCATTCTTCTGGGGGAAACTTTCTTTTCAGTAAGAATTTGAAAAGCTGCTTCCTTAGCAAGTCCTTTGGTGAAGTTAGCAGGGATTCCTCGACAAAATGCGTTGCGAATTTCTTGCCCAGTCAATTTTAGTCCCCCTGTATTAATCCTCTTAAAAATATTATATTTTACTTCAGATGGAGTTCCAGGATTAATGACATATGCTTCCAATTCAGCATTCAATATTCTTGCTTGTAAATAACCAGGTAAGTCATCAAAATATTTTCCTTCACACTTTTGAGAAAGATATTCAAGTCCTTTAAGCTTAAAATGACTCGGATTATTTTTATCAATAAAGCTCATAACTGTATGAAGTCGCTGCAAACCATCAACCACCCGCCAATTTTTCTGACTGCCATCAAGGTAAAATATTGGTATTGGCAATTTTATCATTAGCGACTCAATAAATAAACTTTTTTGTACTGTATTCCATAAATCATAATTTCTTTGCAAATCATCTAGGCTCCATATATCTAATTGCTCCGTTTCTTCAAATAAGGTTGCCTGCTGCGATGCGCGTTCATCAAAATCTAAAGAAATATCCTGAAGCATATTTATATCAATCATTCCAACCAATTCAGCGACACGAAAATGCTGCAAGCTAATGTTTACATCATCTGGATTGTAAGGCAGTTCCGCCTTCAGTTTATAACTAACTTTTTTGATCATAATTCTTCATTTCAAAGATGCACAATCCTTTTGAACATTAGCTTATTAATCTTAGTTTTCTGCGATTTTTTTGTCGATCAAGCGACTTGTGTCAAATTAAAATTCAAAATTATTTACTTCTCTATTAGTTGGATACTGGAAACAATCCCTGCATTAATCCTCTTTTATGTTCTTTAAGCACTTCTATTTTTTCTCCTTGTGACGTAATTAATTCATCTAAAGAAGAAAGGCAATCAGCAATTTTTTGTTGTTCTTTTAAGTTTGGTAGTTTAAGCCTCAGATTAGCGATTGCTTTAGTATCCAAAAATGGCTGGGCATTTCCTACAAAAGATTTTTTCTGTTGCAGCAAAATGAGATCTGTTTTCAAATAAGAATAGATAAAATAAACGTTTTCTTTCCTAATCCTAATTCTTGGGGCATTATAACTATAAGCAAAATCATCAAATTCTTCAGGCACAATAAATGTTATGCCGGCTGTCGCCCCTGTACCCGCAATTAGTAAATCTCCAGTTTGCACCCGAAACTTTCTCATATCTGTTGTATCGTCAACAAATACAGCGTCATTACCCAAAAAATCATTAATCCTTAATAAACGAACAGTGTTTGAATTTTCCGCGCTATAATTTAAATATTGTGAAGATGCTCCCCTTTTTATTTCAGCTACTTCTCCTAGCGTTTTTTCTTCCCACTCCCCACTCTCCTTAAACTCCTCAAAACGCAGCTCAGGCACCTTTTTACCTTCGGCGGGAAATAGCTGTTGCATTAACCCTTTTTTATGCGCTTTGAGTGCTTCGAGTTTTTGGTTTTCTGCAGTTATTAAATCATCTAAAGAAGAAAGGCAGGAAGCGATTTTTTGTTGTTCGTCGATGTTAGTCGGATAACAAAACCTTGTGTTCTTAGCATTTTGAATAGTATATGTTCCTACTGTAGAAATTGACGCCTGACCAAAGATTTGCTTTTGGATAATGTCAGACTGAAAACAGTACTTAAAAAAACTTGAAACAATTCCAGGCTTTATTCTTAACCATAGAACATTGCCATCTTTAAAATAAAACTTATCATCTTTTTTTACTTGATATGATATACCAAGTGTTCCTACACCACTCACTAGAAAATCTCCTTCTGCTGGTAATCCATATTTTTGTGAGAGTTCGCTAAATAATTCTTCCGATATAAAAATTTCGTTCCTAAATGGCTCATTATTGCTGAGCGAAACCAATTCTCGAGTTCTATAGAAGGGAATACCTTGATCAGTCCAATCCTTCTCCAAGACTCGCTTACTCGAACCAACATCAAAGAAATTCTCAACAAGTTTCTCCTTCCACTCTGTTTCAAACTCGGGAAATCGCAACTTAGGCACCATATTATCTTTTGTTTCTTTACTCATTTGTCTGCACCGTTGATTCGCCTGATTATTTGATTTCGTTGATTTGTTAAGTGGCAAATGTCAGAACCGCTGATTAGGCTGATTATTTGATTTCGTTGATTTTTTCTCATCTCCGTTTTGAGCAGAATATTCATACTTTACAATTATATTCTTTTAATTATCATGGTAATCTTTTAATCAAAAAAATCAGCGGTTCAGACATTATTTGATTTCGCTGATTTTTTCTCATCTTCATTTCGCCCATAATAGTCATACTTTACAATTAATGTTTTCAATCATCATGATAATCATCTCATCATAAAAATCAGCGGTCCAGACATCAGCGGTCTAGTTTGTGTTCGTTGGTAACCCGCTTAAATTCGAGGCTTCTTGCACCAAAGTTTATCAGCAAGCCGGTTTCTAATTTATAGGCTTCCAAATAATTCAATGCCTGCGCCAAATGAACATCTTCTAACATTGACATAGCTTTCAGCTCTACCATTATTTTATTTTCCACTAAAAAATCAACCCTCCGTGTTCCCACTTCAACACCTTCATAATATATTGTCATTTCAAGCTCTCTTGAAAAACCCAATCCCTGCTTTTCCATTTCTATCGCCAGGCATCGTTGATAAATCACTTCCTGGAAACCGTTGCCCAATGTGCTGTGCACTTTCATAGCGCAACCAATAATCTTCCCCGTTACATCAGAATGTTTATATTTTTCATTTACAATTTCTTTCATTATCAACTATTCTTATTCCAATTACAGACCTATAAGGTTTTGAAAACCTTATAGGTCTGTGCGAGCAATTTCTTTCATTGAATGATGTGCATTTAATCATGTCATCATTTAATCACACAAATCAACGGTTCAGACATCTTCAGCGGTTCAGACACCTACTCATACGCATTCAACCCAGATATCTCTCTTCCCTGCGCCAGTTTTTTTAATTGCGGTATCAGGTCGGTCATTAAAGTCTGCTCTTTTTTTGCCCGATCTTTCCAGCCTAATTGCAACGGAGCTAACAAGTCGTTCAATTCTTCCCCATCAAATATCATCCTGCTCATAATGCCTTCTACAAAACTTTTCAAGGCTGCTGTTTTTAACCCGTTCTTTTCTGCAATAGCCGCCAGTTCCTTATTGTGTTTTTCTTCTTTAAAATCTTCGTAGCCTTCGCGTATTTGTTGCTCGGAAAGTCCCTTGCCCATTTCAAGGCTATTGATATAGTCCACAATATCATCGCGTTCTTCCATCACGTTGGCGCTGGAGCTAAGCAGGTTAATCAGTTGCTCCTTCGTCATCTTTTGTTTGGACGGTTTGTTCTGCGTGTATTTGGCAATCAACTCCATGATGTAATCATAATCCACCACGGCAGAAGAAAACAATACAAATTCAAAATCCAGTTCCTGCACGTCAGGCTCGGCGCTGTCTCCCTCTTTATCCTGCTTGTCTTTTAGGCGTTTAGCCGTTTCAAGATACGCGCCTTTAAAAGATCGCAGATCTTCCTGCGGAAGCAAATTTTCAATTATTTGTTTGTCTGCTGGCGTTAAGTCGGTGTATTGGTCAAGCTGCGTTTTCAACCGCTGCACCTCTTTGAAGTGATTTATAAATTCCGCACGGGCCGCATCCCCTTTCAGGTTGTTTACTTCTTCAGGCTTGCATTCCAGCCCACGTGATTGCATAAATTTATTGAGGTGCGCAATTGCTTTTTCATATTTACCAATTACCACCGGCGCTGCATCCACCAACCATATTTCTTTAGCCTTGCCGGTATCCGCACCGGAAAACAAAGCGATGGCTTCATCAACAGAACTCTGTTGTTTTCTGAAATCGAGAATATTGCCATAAGGTTTGGTGTCATTCAAAATCCTGTTAGTACGCGAGAACGCCTGTATCAGTCCGTGATACTTCAGGTTCTTATCTACATACAGCGTATTCAGAAATTTGGAATCAAAGCCCGTGAGCAGCATATCCACCACGATCAATACATCTATTTTATTGCGATGAGGATAATCTTCATTGGTATATTTCTGATCCTTCATGCGCTGCTGCACATCCTGGTAATACAAATCAAATTCACCAATGCTGTGATTGGTTTTATATTGCTCATTATAATCGTTGATGATCGTCTTTAAGGCCAGTTTCTTTTCTTCCGGTTTTTCTTCGTTATCATGTTTTTCCTGTTGAAGGTCTTCCTGCAATTGCTGAACATCTTTATTTCCTTCTGCCGGTGGAGAAAAAACGCAGGCAATGTTTAAAGGTTCAAAGGTCTCATCTTCCTCCTGCCGCACAGCCTGCCTTTGCCTGAACAAATTGTAATACTCAATAGCTTCGTTAATTGAAGCGGTAGCCAATACTGCATTAAAGCGCCCGGAATGCGTGGCAGCCTCATGTTTGTCCAGTATCGCTTCCACAACCGCCAGCCGGTGAATAGCACTGCCCATATTTACTTTGCCATCGGGCTTAAAATAGTCCACATGAAAACGCAATACATTTTTGTCTTCAATGGCATGCGTAATGGTATAAGCATGCAATTCTTTTTGAAAAATATCTTCGGTTGTTTTAAACGTTCCTTCGGTTCCGTCTATTTGTTTATAGATGGCATTCTTTTCAAAGATGGGCGTGCCGGTAAAACCAAAAAGCTGTGCATTAGGGAAGAAATCTTTTATGGCTTTGTGGTTATCGCCAAACTGTGAGCGGTGGCATTCGTCAAAAATAAATACCAGCCGCTTTTGGCTTAAAGACTTTAGACGCTCCTTGTAATTTCTTTTATGATCAGGATCAAGTGCTAAACCCAGCTTTTGTATCGTAGTCACAATTACTTTGTCCGCATAATCCTCCGAAAGCATACGCCTTACAAGCGTTTCCGTGTTCGTGTTTTCCTCCACGCATCCTTCCTGGAACTTGTTGAACTCTTCACGGGTCTGCCGGTCGAGGTCTTTACGGTCAACCACGAACAAACACTTTTCAATATCAGGATTATCTTTTAATAAAGTAGAAGCTTTAAAAGAAGTAAGTGTTTTACCGCTGCCCGTGGTATGCCATATATACCCGTTGCCCCTGTTTTGATGAATGCAATCAACAATCGCTTTCACTGCGTAAATCTGGTAAGGCCGCATCACCATCAGTTTCTGCTCACTTTCTACCAGCACCATATAGCGGCTTATCATTTCGCCAAGGGTGCACTTGGAAAGAAACTTTTCAGCAAAATCGTACAGGTGCGTTATCTTCTTATTGTCTTCACTGGCCCATTGATAAACCGGTAGAAATTGTTCGTCTGCATTAAAGGTGAAATGCTGGTTGCGGTTATTGGCAAAATAATAGGTACTCGCCCGGTTGCTCACCACAAAGAGCTGGATAAAACAAAGTAATGAATTCGTATAGCCATTGCCTGGGTCGTTTTTGTAATCCACAATTTGCTGCATGGCACGCCGCGGACTTATTTCAAGTGTCTTCAATTCGATTTGCACCACAGGCACGCCGTTAATGAGCAGGATCACATCATATCGGTGATTGCTGTTTTCTGTATTCATCCTCAGCTGGTTGATCACTTCAAATTCGTTCTTGCACCAGTCTTTAATATTGACAAGAGTATAATGAAGTGGCGTTCGATCTTCGCGCTGAAATGTATTTCGCTGACGTAAAATTTTAGAAGCCTGGAACACATCAGGATTAATGATCTCATCTCTCAGGCGAGCAAATTCTGCATCCGTTAAATGAACACGGTTAAGCGATTCAAATTTCTTGCGGAAGTTTTGCTCGAGCGCTCTCCTGTCACGAATATCTGGTCGATTGGTATATTTCAGATCGGTTAGTTTGCCGATGAAACTATATTCTATTTGAGATTCATTAACTGTTGAAGTCATTTGTAATTTCGGTAAAGCGAAGCAATAACAGTAGCCAAAAAGTTTTGGACTAGTTCGAAGGTATGTAATTTGAAGTGAAAAAAGATTTTATGGATGGAAAATTTGTTTTGATTCCCCCGGATTAAAATCCCTGGTTATAGAATGAATCGGGCCTTCGGCCCTGCCTGAAGTATGCCATTAACTTCAGGAAATAGGTATGAAGAATAAATTTCGTCTTCGCCATATCCCCTGAACAAGACCGATCGTGTGTTTCATCCTGTTTTCTTCTGAGAGGTTGTTACCGGCAGACTAGTTTGGAATTCCGGTGGTTGTGTTTTCCAGGTGTTATCATTTTTCTTCAGTTTTAATCCAACCAATATTTTTATTAGCGGTATCTACCTGCGGATAAATATCGTCTTTGGTATTTGCAATTCCATCTATCCCGGAGGAGAATAGTAAGTACCTATCGCCAAGGTTTTTATAGTTAAAGTTTCGGTTTTTATCCCAAACACTTTTTAAAGGATCTTCTATAAACACAAATTCATCCTTCTTTTCCAGCTGTTGTAAACTGTCGGGATAATGGCCATTTTCAATTTTATAATACTCAACGTTTTTAATAAGCGAATTGAGTTGCATTTGTGACATGTCTGCCCAACCTTTCTTTCCCGCTTGCGATATAAACCCATAATAAAAAAGAGAAGAGTAGGCAATCACAGTGAATAGCATACACGCAATTCCAATTATTATTAATTTCCTGTCTTTATACTTAATAACACCATATAGAAATAATGCAATTCCAACAAAAAATCCTACTAAAGGTATAAGGCCCAAAAGTCCGAGCAGGTAAGGAGGTTTTGATTGCACCTCGTATTTAGTTTTGTTTGTCATATTCTTTATTGAGGAAGTTAGTTTTAAAAGGAGCTTTTGGTCAAATCCAAATGATAAATACAGTTAATTCCGAATCAACATCCCGGTTGCTTTCTTTATACGCAGAATCTCACAAAGCACTTCAGGTAATAAACGTTGATGTAAATAAAAGCAATTTATTTGGATTTATCAAACAAAGAGGTTTATCCGTATGGGAGACACCTTAAAGATCAACTAACGTCCTCACTTCCCGTCATTGCGATGCGCTTCATCAAACATACTCGCGAAATCAAAGGGACTGCGCAGAAGCAATCTCCCAATTAGAACGACAACCTTTTAAAACCAATGTATGTAAATTTGAAGAGGGTTGTCAGGCTGAGGCTCTCGAAGCCGGGTTTGGAAGATGTTCCCTTCGTGTTTCTTTATGTCTTTGCGGCTTGGTGGTTCAAAAAAGGCGCAG
>JBQCEG010000060.1:0-36907 GCA_051960475.1 Ginsengibacter sp. | reverse complement strand
CTATTGAATCATACATGCGCCGACTGTTACACAACTTGTTTCATCAATCAAAATGGCGCCTCCATTTTGCCTTAATTTTTTATACGGATCAAATGAAACAGGGGCGGAGGTTTTGATAGTGGCTTTTATGATGTCGTTCAAAACTGCTTTTTCGGGTGCGTAATTTTTTTCCAGAGTATTCACATCGAGCTTGTATTCAATTTCTTTTACAACGGCTCTTACGCAATGACTGTTTGCCTGCAACAAATATTTATTTCCCGCAACAAGTGGTTTATTATCCATCCAGCAAAGAAGCACTTCAAATTCCTGTTCGGTCTTTGGCTGGTTATTCGTTGGAACGATCATGTCACCGCGACTCACATCTACATCATCTTTCAAATGAAGGATGACACTTTGCCTCGCAAATGCTTCGTCCACTTCTTTATTGTCTATCTCGATTCTTTCAATTTCTGTTTCGGTACCTGAAGGAAGAATGGTAACTGCATCGCCTTTCTTATAAATTCCACTGATCACTTTTCCTGCATATCCGCGGTAATCATGCAGTTCCGGCGCTTGGGGGCGGATCACGTATTGAACAGAAAAGCGCGCGTCAGTAAGATTTACATCAGATTCGAGTTGAACATTTTCAAGATAGGTCAATAATGGTTCTCCTTCATACCAGGAAAAGTTTGAAGAAGTATCAACAATATTGTCTCCTTTTAATGCACAGATGGGAATGTATTTTACATCTTTAAGCCCCAATGATTTCGCTACTTTTTCATAATCAATTACAATGTTGTTATAAACATCTTCACTGTAATTCATCAAATCTATTTTGTTGATGGCGACAACAATGTGCGGAATGTTGAGCAGCGATGCGATAATAGAATGACGACGCGTTTGTTCCACAACTCCATTTCTTGCATCAATTAAAATGATGGCCAATTGCGAGTTAGAGGCACCTGTCACCATGTTGCGCGTATATTGAATATGGCCCGGCGCATCTGCAATGATGAATTTTCTTTTGTCAGTAGCAAAATATTTATAAGCAACATCGATTGTAATTCCCTGTTCGCGTTCAGCACGCAAACCATCGGTGAGAAGTGCAAGATCTATTTCACCATTTAATTTATTTTTTGTTTGTTTTTCGATCGCCGCCAGTTGATCGATCAGGATCGATTTGCTGTCGTACAGTAATCTGCCGATCAATGTACTCTTGCCATCGTCAACGCTTCCTGCTGTTATAAATCTTAGTATGTCCATTACCGTTATAATAAAAAGTTGTAAGTAATAAATTTCGAGTTAGAAGTAACCGCCTTTTTTGCGATCTTCCATTGCCGCTTCTGAAACTTTATCATCAATTCTTGTTTCGCCTCTTTCACTGGTTTTAGTCGCAATGATCTCTGTAATGATACCGTCAAGATCATTTGCAGTGGATTCAACTGCTGCGGTGCAGGTCATGTCACCAACAGTGCGATAGCGAACTCTCTTTTTCAACACCACGTCCGATTCATCCAATTTGATGTAAGGAGAAACAGCGACTAATTGTCCTTCATGTTCTATCACCTTTCTTTCATGGGCAAAATAAATGGATGGCAATTCTATATTTTCTCTTTTGATATAATTCCAAATGTCCAATTCTGTCCAGTTGCTGATTGGGAAAGCCCTTACGTTTTCTCCTTTGTGAATTCTGCCGTTATAAATGTTCCACAATTCGGGTCTTTGCAGTTTAGGATTCCATTGTCCGAATTCATCTCTTACAGAAAAAATTCTTTCTTTCGCTCTTGCTTTTTCTTCATCTCTGCGCGCGCCGCCAATCAATGCGTCAAAATTGAACTCTTCAATAACATCCAATAAAGTAAAAGTTTGCAACTGGTTTCTGCTGGCAAATTTTCCTTTTTGTTCGGTAAGATTTTTTTCCCTGATCGTATCTTCAACTTTTCTAACGATGAGTTTTTCCCCTATTTTATCAACAAGCTTGTCGCGGAATTCAAGTGCTTCGGGAAAATTATGACCCGTATCAATATGTACCAGCGGAAATGGAAATTTTCCCGGGCGAAAAGCTTTCAACGCAAGGTGCACAAGAGTTATGGAATCTTTGCCTCCTGAAAATAACAATGCAGGATGCTCAAACTGGCCCGCCACTTCACGCATAATGTGGATCGCTTCTGATTCCAGCTGGCCCAAATAATCTAAATGATATTTACTCATTCTTTTAGTTTTTTAATTCATTAAGAGGCTTGCTGCTGATGTATATGAAGTCCGCATTCTTTTTTTGTGTTGTCTTCCCACCACCAACGTCCTGCACGGAAATCTTCACCCGGCCTGATCGCTCTTGTACATGGCGCACATCCAATGCTCACAAATCCCCTGTCGTGCAAAATGTTGTAAGGAACATTATTTTTATTGATATAATCCTTTACCTCCTGGGTTGTCCAGTGCAACAAAGGATGATATTTAATGATCTGGTTGCCTTCGTCCCATTCCACCTGCTGCATATCGTGACGGTTTGGTGAATGTTCTGCCCTGATTCCTGTAATCCAAACGGCATTTCCTTTCAAAGCTCTTTTCAGAGGTTCAACTTTTCTTACATAGCAACAAGCTTTTCGCTGATCCACGGATTCATAAAACGAATTTGGGCCATGTTGCGCCACAAAAGGTTCCAATAAAGTGTGATCAGGATAATATGCTCGTATTTTGGTCTGATATCTTTCATTCGTGGCGCTCCAGCAGGAATAAGTTTCTTCAAAAAGACGCCCTGTATCCAAAGTAAAAATATTCACAGGAAGTTGATTGCTTAAAATCTTATCAGTGATCAATTGGTCTTCATAACTGAAGCTGGTTGAAAAAGTTACTTTTTGAGGAAAGTGTTCAGCAAGGTTTCTAATAACTTCCTCAAGCGGCAAAACTTCGGCCATGGCCGCTATCTGTGTGGTATGGTCTTGTAATGATGTTGGCATTTTTTAAGTGAGATGTTGAATTAATTGATGATGAAAGTTGTTGTTAACACGAATAGATTGTAAAAGATCAACAACAACGCATACTGTAAGAAGTTGGGCAAATTTGCAAAAATGGAGAGAACATCATCGGCTAAAATTTGAATAGTCTACCGCGAAGGTAGGGTAATAAGTTTTAAAAAAATCATTTTTCCTAAAAAATCGAATCCCCGCCGCTTTACTTTCGATGTTATTTACCTGATTTATCGATAGTTGCAGAATAAAAATTTTGTGCAAAACTTTATTTACTGTTTCATAGATCAATCTCCAAATCAGCTCAGTAAAAGCATATTATCTTTACAAAATGCAAAGTAAATTGTCAGGTTGGGATGATACGATCGCTGCAATAGCCACACCACCCGGAGTTGGTGCTATTGGTGTGTTACGGTTAAGTGGAGATAAATCCTACGAAATTGTTCAGAAACTTTTTCCTTCAAAAAAACTCGCGCAACAACCGGCCAACACGCTTCATGTTGGCTTTTTGAAAGAAGAAGAAACTATTCTGGATGAAGTAGTGCTTTCGCTTTTTAAAAAACCTGCTTCCTATACCGGCGAAGATGTTATTGAAATTAGTTGCCATGGCTCACCGTATGTGCAACAACAGGTTTTAGATGCATTGATCCGGAATGGTGCCCGTTTGGCGAAACCCGGAGAATTTACACAACGTGCTTTCCTCAACAAGAAATTAGATCTTACGCAAGCGGAAGCCGTCGGCGATTTGATTGCCAGTAATACGAAGGCATCTCAAAATTCGGCCCTCAAAAATATGCGCGGCGGATTTTCCGAAGTCTTAAAACAGTTGCGTGAAGAATTGATCCGGTTTTCTTCCTTGATCGAACTGGAACTGGATTTTGCAGAAGAAGATGTGGAATTTGCCGACCGTTTTCAATTCATGTTACTCATTGAAAAAATCTCTTCCACTGTACAGCGGTTACTCGAATCTTTTAAACTTGGAAACGTAATTAAGAACGGCGTTAGTGTAGCGATCGTGGGTAAACCGAATGCAGGAAAGTCCACTTTGCTCAATACACTTTTGAATGAAAATCGCGCAATTGTGAGCGACATTGCCGGAACTACGCGTGATACGATCGAAGAAACGATCAATATCAATGGGATTCTTTTCAGGTTGATCGATACGGCAGGTATTCGTGAACATTCGCAGGATGTGATTGAAAACATGGGCGTTATCAAAAGCAAAGAAAAAATAAGGCAGGCAGATATTGTTTTGTATTTATTTGATATTAATGATATGGAACAGGAAGAACTTGAAAAAACAGTAAACGAACTATTAATGCAAAATTCTAATCTGCTCGTTGTTGCCAATAAAGTAGATCTTTTCAGTAGGGAAAAGCATAAGCATTTAGCCAGGGAAATTTTTATTTCTGCGCAGCAACAAACAGGGATCGAAGAATTAAAAAATGTTTTGTTTATGATGGCAGGAGGTGAAAACATAAATAATGAAAATGTGGTGATCACGAATGCGCGCCATTATGCTGCACTTTCGGAAGTTGCCAAAAGCCTTAATGAAATTAAAATAGGAATTAAAAATAAAATCTCCGGCGACCTTCTTTCAATCGATATAAACCGTTGCCTTCATTTTCTCGGTGAGATAACAGGCGAGATCACGAATGAGGATCGCCTGGATTACATCTTCAGTAAATTCTGTATCGGTAAATAGAATTCTATTTCCCGGTATATTATTTGGGGCGGATTTCCGATATGAAAAGCACCATTAATAATTTTGAAAACAAAAGCCCTGGTCGCAGAACTTTTGTGAAACAAGGCCTGATAATTACCCTCTCAGGAATGACAGGCGTTAATTTGCTTGCAGCAGGTAAACCAATTGAAGTAGAGGACGATGAAGGCCAGAAGGTTTCACCTCCGGAGGTCCTGATGCAGGAGCACGGCTTGCTAAACCGCATACTCCTGATCTATGACACGTGCAAAACCCATCTTGTTCATAATACTTCTTTCCCTATTGAATCGCTGGCCCACGCCGCCGGCATCATAAGAACATTTGTGGAAGATTACCACGAGAAACAGGAAGAAAATTATTTGTTTCCGCGTTTTAAAAAAGCCGGTAAGTTGATTGACCTCGTCGATACTCTGTTGCAACAGCATAATGCGGGAAGAAAATTGACCGACCAGATTAAACAACTTTCTGCAAAACAAAATACCGATAAGCAGAAGTTGATCGAAGCTTTAACTTCTTTCAATCGGATGTATCGCCCACATGAAGCGAGAGAAGATACCGTCCTTTTTCCTGCGTTCCGAAAAATAGTTTCGAAGAATGAATACGATAGCCTTGGTGAACAGTTTGAAAAGAATGAACACAAATTATTTGGGCAGGATGGGTTTGAAAAAATGGTAGATAAGGTGGCTGATATAGAAAAGTCTTTGGGTATTTATGAACTTTCGCAGTTTACGCCGAAAGTGTGACGGGCAAGGGTGAATGGTGAAAGGTCAATGGTCAATGTTGAATGCGGAAGGCATAAGGCAGAAGTCACAAGGAAGAATGCTGAAGGTTGAATGCTATCATAGTGAACAAACAAATAAACAATATTTATTTTTAGTCAATTCTTTGAGCTCAGCAGGATATTTTAGGGTAACGACAAGAGCTAACTTCGATTCATAATCGTTCGGCCGGACGACTGAATTAAATTGTTCACCCTAAATGTATCACCATGTCACAGAAAATCTTAATTACAAAATTCAACTACAATTTGCCGCACACTGAATTCAGAAATCTCCTTATGTCAGTAGCAGGAGATTTTGCTGCCGTTCCCGGTTGTCAATGGAAAATTTGGCTGATTGATGAAGACAAAAATGAAGGTGGCGCCATCTACCTTTTTAACAACGAAAATGCATTACAAACTTTTACCGAAAGTCCATTAGTGCAATCAGTCATGTCACACCCGGCTTTGAGTAATTTCGACTTCAGGGTTACAGATGTCATCAAGGAGACCAGCGCTATCACAAGAGCGCCAATTGCAGAACCGGTTCCAGCCTGATGCTGTAAAAATTGCAGGATAATTATTGTATCTTACATAGAAACGCCAGGCAGCATGTTTCGTTTGTTTGATATAGTGTATGAAAACTGTTTGTTTCGCCAGTTTAAGGTAAACGACCTTTTATTTGTCGAGTATAAATGCTTGAATGACGAGACTAAACTCAAAGTGTTCTCGCTGCACAACTTTTTTATATTTATTCTTGGTGGCAAAAAAGTGTGGCAAACATTCCAGGGTACGTATGAAGCCTCAGGCGGACAAGCAGTTTTTGTAAAGAAAGGTGCAAACATTGTAAACCAGTTTTACGATAATGAATTTTGTGCGCTGATCATTTTTATTCCCGACCAGTTCATCATTGATACGATCCAGCAATCGAACCTTCCACTGGGAATTTCAAAATCTCATTTGGCATCTGATTCTGTAATTCCGATTGAACCGTCTGATCCGGTACTTACCGCTTATTTTCAATCGGTGTTTAGTTATTTTGGTTGTGAACAAAAGCCACCTGTTACGCTTTTGGAACTTAAGTTTAAGGAATTGATCCTTTACATCATTTCTTCAGGAAAACACCAGGCACTTACAGAATATTTGATGTCACTTTGCCACCAAAATAAAAATCGCCTTAGGGAAATAATGGAAAAACATTTCATTTATAATTTAAAACTGGAAGAGTTTGCCAAACTCGCAGGCCGCAGCCTGGCTTCATTTAAAAGGGATTTTTTTAATACTTACAAGATGGCTCCCGGCCGTTGGCTGATGCAAAGAAAACTGGAGTATGCCAGGCAACTGATACTGTTAACTGATAAAAACATAAATGAACTGTCTTTTGATGTGGGGTTTGAAAGTCCGTCACATTTTATCAGATCGTTCAAACAATTTTACAAGGTTACGCCGTTGCAGTATAGAAAACGGTTGCAAAAAAACTGATTAAGAGATATCGGGAATTCCACAATAGCCATTTGTGTCAGGATTATCTAACGTGAAAGTGTATACGAAAATAAGTTACGAATTCGATGAGTATTTATTCCAATTGACAATCCGTAATTCGTAATTCGTAATTTTTAATTTTTAATTAACTTCCCGCTTCATCAAAATATCCGTTTGCTCATCATCACCTAACTTAAAAATGTGCTTTCCAAATTCAATAAAACCATTTTTCTTATAAAAACTGATGGCTCTCTGATTTTTTTCCCAGACACCTAACCAGATATAATCAGCATTCTTTTGCCTTGCAACCTGCAGTGCCTTTTCGAAAAGTATTTGTCCAACTTTTTTCCCAAGATATTCTTTCAGCACATAAATCCTTTCAATTTCAACAGCATTCAAATCTTTGATCTCTGTTTGCGCATTGCCGGTATTTAATTTCATATAACCAATGATATCATCATTAAGGATTGCAAAATAAAATTCAGAACCGGGATTGTTTATTTCCTTCTTTAATCTTTCTACAGAAAGATCTTCCTCAAGATACTTGCGCATGTTTTCTTCTGTGTTGGCAGGAGAAAAAGTTTCATAAAATGTTTGTTTACTGATATGCTGTAATTGTTTCAGATCACTCGACATAACTTTTCTTATTGTTATTGATTCCACTGTATTTGATTTTTTTGAAACAGTCATTCACTAATTTTTATATTGGGTAAAAATAAAACTGAATTGCTATGCAACGAAAATGCAAAACCGGTTGTCAGGAAAAAAATTAATACAACGGATATGCGAAGATTTGTATCATTCTTTATTTTATCCCTGATTCTTTTTTCATGTGATCCGAAACCGGGAGTTGGTTGGACGCGTGATATTTATGTACCGGTTTACAGTACAATTTCCACAGTGCAACAATATGATGATGAACCGGCAAAGCCAACCGAACAAGCCGGAAAAATCTACGCGTATCAAAATTATATTTTTCAAAATGACCTGTATGAAGGCATCCACATTATTTACAATAAAGATCAAAACCCGGTAAAGGTTGCCTTTCTTAAAATTCCATTAAACACTGACATAGCGATAAAAGGAAATTATTTATACGCAAACAATTATACAGACCTGGTTGTTTTCGATATAACCGATCCGCAACATCCACAATTTGTAAGACGTGTGGCAAATGTATTTCCGCAGGTAAACCAGGATTACCCTCCTTTCACCAATGTTTACTTCCAATGCACCGATAAATCAAAAGGAATTGTAGTCAGATGGGAAAAAAATGCCAGCATTCCTGTTCCTAATTGTCGCCGTTAAAAATTCAATTATGAGAAAAACAATTTTATATTTTTTGCTGGCGCCCTTGTTGCTGTTTGCCTGCGAAAAAAATACTTCCGGCCCTTCAACATCCAAAGGAAATGAAACAACAGGCCAGGGCGGTTCTCTTGCCACATTTGCAATTGTAGGTAATTACCTCTACACCGTTAGTGAGAGCCAATTGAAGGTGTTTGATATCGCCGAGCAGGGCAACCCGCAGTTGAAAAATACAGAGAATATTGGTTTTACAATAGAGACAATTTTTCCGTTCAAAGACAAATTGTTCATTGGCTCACCCACTCAAATTTTTATTTATTCAATTGAAGATCCGGCTAATCCCAAAAAATTAAGCAGCGCCATTTCTCCTAGCGTGATGCGCCGTTGCGATCCGGTGGTGGCAAAAGATTCTGTTGCCTACGCCACATTGCGCACTAACGGTCCATGTGGCGGAACGCAAAGTGTGCTTGCGGTTTATAACATTAAAGACATCACCAATCCTGTGCAGGTTTATACCGTTCCTGTTTCAGAACCTTATGGACTTGGCTATTCGGGGGATGTGCTGTATGTCTGCGATAAATATGCGGGACTGATGTTGTTTGATATTTCTGATCCATATACGCCAACACCGATTGATCATAACCTGCAGGATGGTATTTACCAGGATGTAATTCCTTATCAAAATACTTTGATCTGCTGGACAACCACCGGCGTCATTCTTTATGACATCTCTGATAACCGAAATCCTGTTCTTATAAAAAGTATCAATTGAGAATTAGAAATTTCTTTTTGTTTTTATTGTTGATGACTGCAGCAATGCCGGCAAATTCACAAATTCAAAAACAGGCAAACGGCAGGGAACATAACCGTTTCAGGCAGGAAGCCGACACAGCCAAAAAAGTTACTGTAAGGTTTAACTTCCTGGGAGTCGGTGATCCTTATGATGAAAACGCATCCTTTGGTGGCGAATATAGGTTTGCGCCACAATGGTCCGCAGGAAGTGATGGGGCATATATTTTTAGTTCAAAATATATTTCTAATGCTGAAAAAACAAGCGGATTTATCCTTCGACCTTTTGTCCGTTATTATCCCAATAAAAGGAAAGGTTTTCTTGAAGTGCAGCTTCATTATAAATATGCTTCTTATCAAATAACAGACTGGCTGGGCAAAGATGTGAACAACGGGCAGGCGGCCTACGAAGAGTACACTTCGTTTCAATTCAGGAAAAAAGCATGGGGCGTTCATTTGATCGGCGGCAGTTCTGCCAACTTAACAAAAAATAAAAGGCTTCGAATGGAATTTTATATCGGCCTCGGTGTGAGGTATAAAAAACAATATGTTCCGGATGGAATTTATCTGCATCAAAATGGAACATTTGTAGAATTATACAACCCGCATTACAACACAGTTGTTTTGCCAATCGGCGTCCGACTGGTTTATGATTTAAAAACTTTTTAGCCAAACAAATAAAAGATGAATAAAATGCGCAGAAGCTTTGAAGCTATTGCACGAACAGTAAACAAACTTTTCGAGAAAATTTTTGATTCACTCAGGTAAACAATTTCTCATGATCCTTTCATCATTTTCTAAATTATTTTATACGTAAAACAATTCGTTAAAAAATTTTTAACCTCTTTTAATTCAGCTTTTTATGATCATAATTCAATAATTTCCAAACATCTCAAATTGAAAACAAATTAATCAATCTACCCTAAAAATTAAATCATGCAAAACAAACTTATGTCCGTACTAAAAAACAAATTTTTTTATCTCTTATTGATCACCGCCGTTACATTTTCGGCGTGTAAAAAAGATAAGGTAGCATCAACTCCGGTTGCAGGTGTAATGGCTTTTAACCTGATCCCGGACAGCACTCAGCCGGTCGTTTTTGTTGTTGACAACAACAGCATTACTAACTCGGCAATTTCATTTAATAATTATACCGGTGGATACCTGCCTGTAAATATTGGCCCCCGCACTTTGGCTCTCTACCAGATGAATTCTAACCAACCATTGGATACAGCCTTTTATACTTTCGAAAATGGCAAATATTATTCAGTTTTTGCGATGGGGGCCAATGGTTCTTATATGACCAGGATCGTATCCGATAGGTTGGATTCATTACCAACTACTACGGGCAACGCCTTTGTACGTTATGTGAACGGGATTCCTGATTCATCTGCCCAAAACATTACTATCACAGCAAACGGATCAGAGTTGGTAAATACCAATACTTCAATTGGCGATGTTTCAAGCTTTACAGGAATTGAACCGGGAGATATTACTATCAACGTCAGCAATGATTCTACCATCTCTGCCAACAAAACAATTACTTTGGAAAAAGACAAAGTGTATACACTGTTGTTGACTGGAATGCATAATGCAACCGATACTTCAAAGGCGGTGAAAATACATTACATTACTAATGGAACCGTTACACAATAAACAGTTCTTTGAATTGTTGAAATTATGATCAGCTAATAGAAGGCACGGGTTTTTCGCCCGTGCTTTTTTTTAAGAAGAAAGGAGTTTTAAATATTTGTTACGCGGAAAATCATTATACTAAGGATAACGCGCAAACGAAAATTATCAACAGGAATAAATTTGAAAAGGCAACGATAAGTCTATAAAATATACTTCTTCACTGTATCTTTCAACTCAACTACACTGAAAGGTTTTTTTAATAATGCCGTCGCGTTTATTTTTTTGCTTATTTTTTCGATTTCATTTACTGCCGAAAAAAAAACAACGGGAATGTGTTTTGTTTTTTCATTGTTGCGCAATAAATCAATCGCATCTTCGCCACTCACCATTGGCATCCACAGATCCATTAAAATGATATCTGGTTTTACTCTTTCGATATCTTCAAAAAGATTTTCAGCACTGATACAAGTTTCTACATTAGTATATTCATCCTGAAGTATCAGCCTGGAGACTTTTAATATCTCCTTTTCATCATCGTAGATAAGAACGCTTTTTTCCTGCATGAGTCTCCAAAGGGGTTTGAGCGCAAGATAGAAAAAAATCGTTTTTGTTACTTCGAAATTTTGAATAAGGGTTTGAAGAATTTTGCTCATTCAAATTGCCTATTGCCCATGAATTTGCTTATGTGCAAACAATAACAACATGTTAATTAGCCTGAAAACAAATATCTTTTTTTTAGTTTCGGTTCACAGGCATTTTGTTAACCCTCATAATTCGAAACTATGAAAGTAATATTGGCAGCATTGATTTTTCTTCCATTTATTACCAGTGCCCAGCAACCGCAAAATCTTTTTACTGCTCCTCAATACCTGATGGCTTCCGGTCCTTATCAACCCGTTTCGCTGTTCAATAGCAAAAGAAAATTGTATCAGCGTAACACAGGGGTCATTATTGGACTTCAGCGTGGCAAATACACTTCATTGGAAGTCGGTGGCGAAGCGCATTGGCGGAAAATTAGTTTGCTTAAGCCGCACATCATTGGTGCTACAGCGAACCTGTCATATAATCCGGGAAGAAATGTGCTTGGCTATCATGCCGGAGTGTGGATGAAGCGTGGGCATATTAATCTGACTTATGGCGCAGATATTAATTATTTTACTGATTTTAATGAACGACAAGCTTTTGCCATTGGGCCTTCCGTAGGTTTTAGGTTTTTTGGATTTGATCTTGTGAATGGTTTTAATATTATCACCCTGACGCACAAATCAAAAACTGTTGATGCTCCCCTCCCTGTGAATACTCTTTATATTTCTCTTCGTTATTTTCTGCCCGTCAAAAATGAATTTACATGGGACAGGCAAACGATGAGGAAAAAACGCGCCCGAAAAAAAGCAAGATTGAAAAGAATAGAAGCGAGGAAAAAATCAAACCAGAATAATAGCGGTGATAAAAAAAAGAAATGGAATATCAAACTTCCTTTTTCCAAAAAGCAGTAACCCAAGTTTTTTCAGGAAAAATTTTTCCGTCTGGGAGGGCAACATTTTAAATTACCAGGAAAAAACTTTTTCTATCTAAGATAAAAAATCCATAGCCGGCAAGCCATGGATTTTTTATAGAAATGAAGTAAAAGAGTCTCTTATTTTTTCACTTGCGTATTCATAAATAAATACCGGTCATGATGCGTTTCTGCTTCTGCTTTTGAATTGACGTTAATGTGCATCACCTGAACACCTTTTTGATTATCAACAGCTGGCCAATGGGGTACACCTAATCCATTAGGATTTCCGGTCTTGATAAAATTGGCAAAGAACATTTGCATGATGGTTGACACTTCGTAATCTTCAGGTTGCCAGTCGTAAACGCGGTTGGTTGGAAGATTGCCCAAAGCATATTCAATTTCAGCAGAATGAACAGCGCCATCGGCCGGAGGCGGCGGAGGCGTTTTCTTCGCAGTTGTATCTTTTATAACCCCACCTGCAAGTCCCGCTTGTGCATTACCCATCTCAGGACGCATTTGCGGTCTTGCTCTTTCGAAGAAATAACGGAAAACCGGTTTGCCACCGGTTTTGCTTGCTTCGTCGCTCCATTTCCAGGTACTGTAGGCAATAAATAAATCGGACGCGAGAGCAGTCGCCACAGGAACCACATCTGCATCATTTGTTGCATTATAAACCTTCAAAGCCTGCGCAGCATTATCGCCATACATTTGTTTAACCGCCGCTTCATAATTGGCAACAGTTGGCTGTTTATCACGCAACAACATACGGTAATTCATTTCCGCTGAATTCCATCCAACTAATAAGGGAACATGCGCTTGTTTTCCTTCCTGGAAAACCTGCAGCGGTGATTGGGTAAAGAAATAACCGTCAACATCCACAGGAAAACTTCCATAACCCAACTTTGATGTCGCGTTCAACAAATCTTCTGCAGGCATTTCGCGCAATGCGTCAAGCGAATTTTTATCGATTCCTTTTGCAAACTTAACACCTGCATCTTCTGCCTGTTTGAGAGAAGCAGTTGGATTTAATCCGAGCAATGAGCCGCTTTCACCAATCGCACCTGCGATCAGGTTTTTGGATAAAGGCGAAGCCATTTGAGCGCTCACTGAAAAAGAACCTGCAGATTCACCGCCGATGGTAATTTTATTTGGATCACCGCCAAATTGGGCAATATTTTCTTTCACCCATTTTAAAGCAGCTGCCTGGTCGAGTAAACCATAATTTCCGGATGCATGATGAGGAGATTCTTTTGTGAGTTCCGGGTAAGAGAAAAATCCAAAAACGCCAAGCCTGTAATTGATGGTAACAGAAACAATTCCACGCCGTGCAAGTGCTTCGCCATCATATCTGGGTTCGGAACCATCACCGGCAATAAAACCGCCCCCAAAGAAATAAACCAATACGGGAAGCCTGGCACTGGCTGTTTTTGCAGGAGTCCAAACATTCAAATACAAACAATCTTCACTCATTCCGTTTGAACGGAAGTTCATGTCGCCAAAAACCGGCAATTGCATAGCGCGCGGACCGAATTTATCAGCCTTGCGTACCCCCGTCCAGTTCTTAACCGGCTGGGGTTCTCTCCACCGGAATTTTCCAACAGGAGGTGCGGCATAAGGGACGCCACGGAAAACTTCAATTCCTGATTCATAAGTGCCCTGGAGTGTTCCGTTTTTTACTTTTACAGTAGGGCCGTTTACATTGTTTAGCTGGCCAAGACCAAACTGGCTAAGTAACATGGCAATAATTAAGGGGATTAGATTTTTTTTCATACCAACAAACGTTTAGGTTTAGAATAATACTTGCAGAAATACGAGAATTAAAGATAATGCAGATATTTTAATTTCAATGTGTTTCTTTAACGCAATGAAAAAATAGTTTGTGTTATTTGAAATAATAATGGATAATAAAGATAAAAGTATATTTGTTTAAGGTAAGAACGTATTGCAGAATTAAATTCTCTTGTATTTGTTGATTTACTGTTGCTGAGTCGATAAAGGAAAATAAATATTTTAAAATAACCGGAATGAAAAATTTATCCCGCAGAAAATTTTTAAAGGCCTCAGGCCTTTTAATGGCTGCGCCTTTGATGCCTTCTTTTTTTGAAATGAAAAAGCAAAGGCCTTTGCTTTCTTTTTCCACGCTGGGTTGCCCCGATTGGGATTTTAAGAAGATCACCAACTTTGCTGTTCAACACAATTACCAGGGAATTGAAGTGCGTGGATTGCTTCACGAGATGGATCTAACCAAATGTCCCGAATTCAATTCAGCTCAAAATATCTCCAATACACTTTCGGTGATGAAAGACAAGAATCTTGCTTTTGTTGATTTAGGTTCCAGTACCAATTTGCATATTTCTGATTTGAGAGAAAGAACAAAAAACCTCAATGAAGCGAAACGATTTGTTGATCTCGCTGAAAAAATAAATTGTCCTTTTGTCCGCGTTTTTCCAAATCAAATTCCACCTAACCAGGACAAAAATGAAACGATCGATCTTATTACAAAAGGTTTGATAGAACTGGGAAATTATGCGAAAGGAAGTAATGTAAAAGTTTTGATGGAAACCCACGGAGATCTTGTCTGGAGCAATGACCTGAAAAAAATAATGGTATCTGCATTTAACGATCACACCGGTTTGGTTTGGGACATTACCAATATGTGGTCTGTCACCAAAGAGCCGCCGGAAGAGGTTTACAAGCGATTGAAAAAATACATTCGCCACACGCATGTGAAAGATTTAAAAATGGAAAACGGTAAAGAACATTACGTGTTGTTGGGCCAGGGCGAAGTGCCCATCTTTACTGCAATTGACGCATTGCGCAAAGGCGGTTACAAAGGTTATTACAGTTTTGAGTGGGAAAAATTATGGCATCCTGAAATTGCCGATCCGGAGATTGCGATTGCAGAATATTCAAAAGTGATGTTGAAGCATTTTGGGGAATAGCAATAGAATTTATTTGGACTTCTTTCCTGCTTTTCCCAAGTGAATTTGAAATCCAAGATTTACATTCATGTAAGAATTTTTGTCGTAGGAAAAAAGTTTTCGGTGTTCATAGCCTACCGTTAACTCAAGTGCAGCAGTTGAATTAATAAACCAAACCGGGCCGGCAGAAAAAGCGTAAATGCTGATCTTATCTTTTGAATCATTATCACTTTTTGTTCTTGTACGTCCCAGACTATAAACGCCATCAACCAGGAAATTATATTTGAGCCGCCCGGGTAAAATATAATATCGAATAAAAGGGCCAAAATCAATTTCCCTGGAAGTTGAATTAAACAAGGTAGTATCGTTGTAGCTTGTCACGTTATGACTTTGCATATAGGATAACCTGATGCCGGCAACCAGTTTATTTATAATAAAATAACCCGCATCCCCGTTGGCTTCTGTATGATGATACCTGTAATAGAGAACAGGAGTGGACTTTTGGTGACTGGAAGAATAATTTGCACTTCCTCCAACCATCCAGTTGCCTTTGTTTATTTGAGCAAACAATGAATTAGAAGAAAAAGTATTCAAAAAAAGAAAAATGAAAATTGGTACAATCAACCGGCGAATAGAAAATCTCACTTTCATAGCAATTAATTTTGAAAGGGGAATATAAGGACTAAAAATAAAAATTTTTAATTTAAATTCAAACCAACGACCTAAATCTTCTTTTCCATACAAACACTATTCTCCACATTTTCATACTGGCCATAATTCGGAATAATTTTATATCCGGATTTTCTGTAAAGCGCTATCGCTTCCGGTTGTTTTTCGCCGGTTTCCAAAATACAAATTAAATTATTGAATTCTGCGGCCCAAAATTCAAGTTGTTGTAAAATTTGCCCGGCGATTCCTTTACCACGATGCCCGGGAAGAACGAACATTCTTTTTATTTCAACAACCTGAGGCTTGTAATTTTTAAATGCGCCGCAGCCAACCGGTTTTTCTTCCGCATAAGCGATGATCACCTGGTTTAAATTTTCAATCTTATTGAATTGATGATAAAATGCATGCTCATCGCCATCCCTTTTCGCAAGCTCTTCATCGAGCAACGAAACAAGAAAACGGAAATCTTCGTTAGCGGAATCTGTGCGCTTAAATGCGGTCATACCATTCAACCATTTTTGCAGCAACAAAGTTGATTACTTTTTGCTTTATCAAAACACTCTTTTCCTTCAGTGAACGCAAAGTAAGAAAGTCCAAGTGCCCCGATGCTGTCTGCATAAGCAAATCCTGTTAATTGGTAAACAGCACTGCTGATCAGTAAAATTACAGACATATAAATACATACCCTTGTACACTCTGCATCAGCGAGGATTGCTTCAGAATTCAACTTTTTGCCCGTGCGGTTTTTGCCAATAATAAGGGCCCACATTACTGCAATCGAAATAAGCGATATAACCACACCCCAAAAAGTGGTTTCTGGCCTGTGATGGCTAACAATATTATAAATACTGCTCACCAGCAAAAAAGGAACCAGGAGAAAAAAGGAAAAACCGGTAATTCTTAAGGCAGTTCTTTCAAAGTGATCACGGTTACTTGCCGGCTTTTGTTGCGTCCGCAGGACCATATGTGCAATACCGAAACCGGAAATAACTTCTATAAAACTATCTGCACCAAAACCAAAAAGAGCAAGACTTGCATCTTCATAACCGAACCATACAGAAAACAATCCTTCCAAAGTGTTATATAAAATCGTAAAAACAGCCAGAAAAAAGGCAAGTTTATAGAGTCGCCGGGTATTTGCCTCTTCCAAAAAATTTTTCTTCAAAATTTGTTCACTTACTGTCACGGCCCGAAGGTAAAAAATTGTTGATTAAGAGTAGTTAATCTCCTTCTTCATCCTGCGTGGCAAATAAAACGCCTTTCAAAGTATCAACGTGGCCCTCCAGCTGTTTGATTTTTTCTGAATAATCAGATGCCGTATGGTGAAATCCTCTTTCGAGGTTTTTGTCGGCCAACCGTTGTAGCAGATTTTTCCTTTCCTCGAGAATGCGCAATGCCACCCACAAAGAACTTTCCATATTTTTATTTTTCTTCAGCAGCAGGTTATTTAGCGTATAAGTATGACCGGTATGACATTTAAATCTTGAGGGGGAACCGTTTTTTACTTCAAACAAAATCCCTCCGCAATCCGGACACGCATAAACGGTCCGTTCTCCTATCTGATCCAATTCATCAATTCCTGCAGCACCCGTCTCTGCAATTTGGACCTCTTTAATAATGTCGGCTGGAATTATTGTATTTACCACCTCTTTTGAATTGATGATCTCTGATATTACAGAACCCATCTGTGCCAGTGGCACGCAATAATCCACCTCAATTTCTTTCATTACCGACAAAGGCATGTCGGGATATTCTGCTTCGTTTGGATCCTGCACAACTGCTGTTCCGCCACACCGCTTAATTGAAGCCATGCCCGCCGTTCCATCATCCAGCATCCCGGTTAAGATTATCCCAATGGTATGACCATCAAACGCTGCCGCGGCAGAGCGAAACAACACATCAATGGAAGGCCGCCAGCGATTGTCCCGCGGCCCGTTTCCACAAATGGCTTTCCTGTCTTTTATAATGAGGTGCTTGTTGGCAGGGGCAAAGTATATTGTTCCTCTTTCTATATCTGTATCCCCTGCTATTTGTACGCAGGGAAGCGTCGTATAGTTTTGCATTTGGTTTAAAAGGAAAGATTCAACATTGTTTTTTGGAAGATGCATCACAACGAAAAAGGCTGCATCCATGTCTTCATTCAATTGGCTTATCAATTCGGCAAGTGCAAAAAAACCACCCGCAGAAGTTCCTATAACTGCAATAAACTTTGGTGTTTCATTATCCATAAAGTTTCCAGCAGCAATTTTTGTGCTTGTTTTTCCATCACAGGAAAAATTGTAATTCGTTCAGCGAATAACCTCAGAATTGCGGCAAATCACGCAGTACGTTTTTGCACAAGAGTGCTTCTTTTCTTCCTCAGGTCTTTCAAATTACTTTCTACATTCATCTTTATTTTTTTGTGAACGAGTTGCTGAAAGTGTAAGGGAGAATACAACAATGCGAGCAGCGACTCTTTCTTTAAGCGATTTTTTAATTCACTCCTGAAATCGCTTCTCATCTCTGGCATAGCAAGCGCTCTTGGCACTTCACCTTCTTCTTTTACAAATGAAAGTGTTCTTAACGCGATAAATGCCAAAGCGCCGCCAATTATAAATAAGAAACCAAGGCTGTGCAATTCGAGCAGATGAATTACACTAACTCCCTTCGGGCCGTTCCACTGAATGTTCCATGAAAAACTTCTTCCAGCAAAATAATCGGCAAGAAACCCACCTACTATTGGTCCAAGAGAAGCACAGGCATTCACCACCATATTTTTTGCGGTCAGGTAAACAATTGCCTCATTCCGCACAGCCAGCTTTAATCCAATGTTGCCAATAGAAAGGTTGATTCCTGAGGTGGCAATCCCGCTAAGCGCGCTGATAAAAGCTACGATCAAAACAGTGAAAGTGAATGACGGAGCCATCGAAGCGAACGGCCATGAAAGAATACATAAAATATAAAGTGGCGCAGCAATCTTTATGATGGTCTTGTTGCTGTATTCATCCGAATGACGGCCCCACAATTTGATCGAAAATATTCCTGAAACCTGTCCTAAAATTCCAAAGGCGATGATATAAGAAAGTGGAAGGCTCAGGTTCTTCAACATGTAAACAGTAAAGAATGGAGTGGCTATGTTCAAAGAGAATGACCAGAAGGAATTAAAGAGCAACAATCGCCTGTAATTCTTATCCTGCAAAGGTTTTTTAAATAACTTGAGCATGTTTTCCTTAGGGAGATAACTCGCAGGCTCGGGTGTTTTTGACAAAAGGTAAGTGCCAAACAACCCGATCAATCCGCCACCGATAAACATGTAAGCATATGTTGTAAGTTGAATGGAAGGATGTGTTCTCTTGATATAATCGAGAGAGAGCGCAATGGTTAAACTCAACACCACATTCAACGTTTGTGTCATCCTTGTTCTGTGAGAAAAATAAGTACCAAGTCTTTTCTCAGGTACCAAATCTTTCATCCACGAATTCCAGTTAGCTCCTGCAACGGAACCAAAAAAATAATGAAAGAACAATAGAAAAATAAGTACCTGTATGCTGGTCGATTTTGAAAATACCAATGGCAAAATACCGATAACAAGCAAAGGAACACGCGCACAAATATTTGAAAAAACAGCAATTGCGCGCCGGTTGTTGTAACGCTGCAACAATCTTACCGCCACTAACTGAAAGATACTGGAGAAACTGGGTAAAGCAGCCAGGACGCCTATTTGCACATTACTGGCTCCTAATAAAATCGCCAGCGCCACGAGGAAAGTTCCGCCGGTTAGAGAACTCATTGCTTCTGCCGTCAATCCTTCTTTTACAACAAGATCAAGGCCTTTGGTAATTTGTCTCTGGCTTAAATGCTCAGAAGGTTTTAAATTCATAGATGATTGCGAATTGGGTTTTTGGAAAATCAAAAACGGTTCGGTTTCAAATCATTTTCAATAATTAAATGTTCAAATTTGAACAAACCCTATTCCATTTTCAATTTTCTAAAAACAAAATTAGATCAGTTGCTTTCATTAATAACTTCTGCATTTGATAAAAATTGTCTTCTCTGCATGAATTAACAAATAGTAGAATTTTGATAAGATTATTTTTTTGAAAACCAATAACAGCTTTGCTTCAAGAAAAATTATTGCAGCCGGAATTTTCTTCCATGAACAGGAACAACTTAAAACATATTGGTAGTTTTTTTGTAGTAAGATGGAAAACCTTAACCGGATGAAGAAAAAAGTGACTCCAAAAAGAATATGGCAAGTTTTAAAAAAATCCTTCCAGGGCTTTTCCGATGACAGGATAACGAAGATGAGTAGTTCACTTGCTTATTACACCATTTTTTCAATGGCGCCTTTGCTGATCATCATTATTTCTTTGAGTGGTTTGTTCCTTGGACAGGATGCGGCCGAAGGAAAGATTTACGCGCAACTTTCCAGTTTTATTGGATCCAATACTGCCTCGCAATTGCAGACGATGATCCACAATGCATCGCTCAGCGGCAAGAGCAAGTTTGCGGCTATCATTGGCGTAATTACTTTAGTCGTGGGCGCCACAACGGTTTTCGCACAGATACAGGACACCATCAATTTTATATGGGGCATAAAACCAAAACCAAAAAAGGGATGGCTCATTTTGATCAAAAACCGGTTTCTTTCCTTTTCAGTAGTTGTGGGTCTTGCATTCTTGTTGTTGGTTTCGCTCACAGTTTCTACATTGATCGATAGTTTCAGTGCCTCTTTAAAAGCACATTTTCCTCAAATAACGGTTATTGCCTTGTATGTTATTAATACAATTCTGACACTTGTTATTACCACCGTCATTTTTGGAGCGATCTTTAAAGTGCTGCCCGACGCAAAGATCCGTTGGAAAGATGTAATTGCGGGCGCAATAACCACGGCCATTTTATTTATGCTTGCCAAATTTGGCATCTCATATTATATCAGCAAAAGCAATGTGGGAAGCACTTACGGAGCTGCGGGTTCTCTGGTGATTTTATTACTGTGGGTATATTTTTCGGCAATGATACTTTATTTCGGTGCTGAGTTTACCAAAGCTTTTGCCGTCAAATTCGGAAACCGTATCTATCCCGAAGAATATGCAGTCACTACTAAAACGGTGGAAGTTGAAACAGGGAAAAAAACAATACAGGACAAAGAAAATACAGACGTGAAGACCAAAGCAGTTCAAAAGCCGCCGGAAGAGGATGATTGAATATTCGTATAACGGTAAACAGTAACCGAAGAAATAAAAATAATTTTTATTTTATTATTACTTCTGAAGCACTGATGTTGTGGAAATCTTTTGTAATGTTTTTGAATTCAGGTTTTCTGCTTTCAGCGGAATGGAAATTATGAGTTGGCATCCTTCTCCCGGCGAAGAAAGCAATTCAAATTTTCCTTCAAACAGTTCTGTCCGGCGGCGCATATTTGATATCCCGATTCCTCCTTTTACTGCATGAACATCAAATCCAATTCCATCATCCGACACACGCATCTTTAAGTAATTATTATGCTGTATAAGATCAATTTCAATCCTTTTGCATTTTGCATACTTTAAAATGTTGCGCAATTGTTCCTGCAGGATCCTGTACAAATTAAGTTGCAGGTCATGGTTGATGTTGAGTTTTTGGATAGAGGGATCGAAATAAACGGAGATTTCATATTTGTTTTCAATATTTATATTTTTCAATAAAATATTGAATGCTTCCTCAAGTGTTGAATCGTTGAAGAATGCCGGTGCGAGCCGGTGGGATAGATTCCTAATTTCCTGCGTGGCAAGACTTATATAATTACGGCATTGGTTAAACAATTCCAAACCACGATTATCTACAGATTTGCTCAGCACACCCAGACTTATATGAGTGCTGGCCAAGATCTGGCAAATATTATCATGAAGTTCACCACCTATTTCATAACGCTCATTTTCCTGTGTTTTAATGATCGCTTTGGTTATCTGTTGATCCACCCGGTTTTTTTCAGTTACATCAGTGATGATAACCATCCTGTATTTCTTGTTGTTGATCACAATAAAAGTTGCCTGGATCTCAACATCAAGCATTCTGCCTGATTTGGTAAAATGTTTTGACTTCCTATGAACAGTTTGATTATTGTGCAGGTTTTCCTTTAAAGATTGTCTTAACCGCCTGTTGTCCTCATCACTTCTTAATTCAAAAACAGTTATCTTATTGAATTCCTCCAGCGAGTATCCGTACAATAAAACAGCAGCGTTATTTACCTGCACAAAACGAAAAGTGTCAATGTCAAAGATCAGGATCGGTTGCGGATTAAGGCGAAAAAGTTCACTGTATCTTTTTTCTGATTCCATTAATTCAGTAACTCTCTTTTTGCGTTCGAGACAATAAAGAATGCTTTTATAAAGCGATGAAGCATTCAGGTCATTTTTTAATAAATAATCAGAAACACCTAAAGAAATGGATTGGATACTGAACTCCATGTCCGTAAAACCCGTAAGAACAATTATGGGAATATCGCCGGAAATTTTAATGATTTCGGAGATCAGTTCCCCGCCACTTTTATCGGGCAAGGTAAGGTCAAGCAAAATAATATCGAACCTGTTATCTTTTTCAAGTAATAGTTTTGCTTCATTAAAATCCTTCGCTACTTCTATTAACGGTTTTTCTATTTGTTCGCCAAGGTAGTCTTCAATAAGCAGCAGGTCGCCGGGGTTGTCTTCGATAACTAAAACATGGTAGTTGTTGGTGTCTTTGATCATCTTCAGGAATTGCTTTTCATCGGAAGCCTGACAGTTGAGAGCCAGAACTTTTCAAATTGGGAAATGACAGTAAATAAGTTTTCAATATCAACGGGTTTGATGATATAACAATTCGCATAATTTTCATAACATTTATTGATATCCCTTTCTGCCGAAGATGTTGACAGGATGATAACGGGAATATGTACCAGTTTCGTATCCTGTTTTACAAATTGTAACACTTCAAAACCGTTTCGTTTTGGAAGATTCAAATCAAGCAATAACAAGTCAGCATCCTTTGCGTTGGTATACGCTCCCTCTTTTTTGAGAAAATCAATCGCGGCCTTTCCATCTCTTACAACAGAAAGTTGGGTGCGGATCTTACTGTTCTCAAATGCTTCAGTAGTAAGGAAAATATCACCCTCGTTGTCTTCTACTAACAAGATGTGTACTGGCTGCATGGCTTTTCTTTTGCTGCGTGAAGTTGAGGAATATCGGATCAGTGCAAAGATAATTGATTTTTATCAATGCATTTTCTTGTCCGACTTATTTTGAGATAGTAAAAATAAAAATACTTCCCTTTGGCTCATTCGGTTCGATACCTATTTTTCCACCCATTGCTTCCACTATTTTCTTTACGATCGAAAGACCGATTCCTGTCCCCGAATACTCTTCTTTATTATGAAGTCTTTGAAAAATATTAAACACCTTGTCGTAATAATCCGGCTCAATACCTATTCCATTGTCTTTTACGCGGAATTTCCAATGCCCCGGCAATTCTTCTGATTCAATCTTTATTAATGGTTTCGCATCGGGTTCCTGGTATTTTAATGCATTGCCCACAAGGTTTTGGAAAACCTGCCTCAATGGACTTTTGTAAGCTTTTACAACTGGAAGATTTTGAAATTGAATGATGGCGCCGGTTTCTTCAATTTGTTTTTCATACACTTCCATTACTTCTTCCGCTAATTCTGTTACATCCACTTCTTCGATCGATCCATCAAAGCGGCCGACCCTTGAAAATTCAAGAAGATCCAAAATGATCTGCCGCATACGGCGGGCGCCGTCAACAGCAAAATGAATGTATTGCTTGCCTTTTTCGTCAAGAAGGTCATTGTATTTTTTTTCTATCTGGGCAAGGAAGCTGGTGATCATGCGAAGCGGCTCCTGCAAATCGTGGGAAGCGATGTAGGCAAACTGCTCCAATTCGGCATTTGAGACAGCAAGGTCGTTGGCAGTCTTTTGAAGATTTTGGTTCAATTCATTCAACTCTATTTGTGCAAGAATACGGTCGGTGATGTCTTTGAAATATACAGACAAACCACTCGTCGAAGGGTAGGCGCTGATCTCAAACCACTTGTCAAGAGCAGGATAATAATCTTCAAAAAATATTCGTTCACCGGTTTCAAATGCTTCGTGGTATTTTTTATAAGAATGCGAATCAATGCTATCCGAAAATACATTCCACAGGTTTTTGCCTAAGATCAAATTCTTTGGTGTTTCCAGCATCCTTTCTGCTTCCTGGTTCCAGTAGGTGACCATCCAGTTTTTATCTACAGTAAAGAAACCGTCACCAATACTTTCCAAAATCGTATTTTTTTCTTCATACAATTTCAGTATCTCAAGTTCTGCTTTTTTCGTTTCATCAATATCCTGGAAACTGCCATAGATCTTCACACATTTGCCGTCTTTCAGTTCAGCTTTGCCTGTCGTTCTAATCCATTTAAGATTTCCTTTGTGTGTATAGATCTGTAAATCCTCCTGCCATGAAGAGCCAAAGTGGATCGATTCCTTAACCCTTGCGATAATGGTATCGCGGCTGTAACCTTCCTTAAAGTGCCCAATGCCATCCTTCAGTGAAGGTTGATAACCCGGAGGTGTTTCCCTGATCTCTTTGGTGATGTCTGACCAGTAAACAGTTGCGGAAGGAACATCAATTTCCCAGCTCCCGATCTTTGCCAGCCTGTTGGCCTTATCAAGCAATTGCTGCAATGTTCTCTTTTCAGTAATGTCCTGCATCGCGCCCACCAATCTCACCGCCTTTCCTTCATCGTTGCGTATTATGATACATTTATCCATTACATAAGCATAACTTCCATCTGCTTTTTGAAAACGGTATTCGTTATGCCAATTGGTGGCGGTACTCATGATCGATTTCTGAATTCCAGTCATGATGTCGTCAAAATCATCGGGGTGGATGTGCCTGCTCCAGAATTCCGGATCGGCGTTTATCTCTTTTAAATTGTATCCGAAAGTTCGCTCAAAACCTTCTCCCCAATAACTTTTGTCGGCTACAAGATCCCAATCCCATATGGCGTCAAAAGTGGCGCGGGTAACAAATTGATAGCGCTGGTTGCTTTGTTCCAACGAAAGTTTGAGCAGTTTGGATTCTGTAATATCCTGGATCGTTCCTTCAAAAGTTACTGCTTCACCCGCTTCATTTTTTATTACTTTACCCTTTTCATGAACCCATTTTACGGTGCCGTCATTATTAATGATGCGGAAATCAATGTCCAGGTCACCTTTTGCTTCCAATGCCACCTCCCTTTCCTTTGAAAAAACTTCAATATCGTCAGGATGGATCTTTTCAAAAAAGGTGGGCAATTCCAATTTGCATTCGTCTTTTTCTAAACTAAGAATCGTATAAACCTGGTCAGACCAAAAAAGTTGCCCGGTTCTAAGGCTGAGTTTCCAATAACCAATCTTTGCAATATTTTGGGCCGCATTTAGTTTCTCCTGGATATCTTCCAAAAGCAACAACATGTTTTGCCTCTTACTTACGTCAAGGCAAACGGCCAGCATACAGTCTTTTCCACTAATTGAAACAGCATTGCCGGAAAATTGAATGTAAATAGGGGTTCCATCCTTTTTATGGTGGATAAAAATTCCAAAATCAGCGTTACCTTTTATTTCGCTGTTTTTTTGATGCAATTCAAAAAGATCCGGTTCATCCTGTTTCCACAGATCATTCAGCTTCATTTTCAGGAATTCTTTTCTGCCATAACCGTATTGATGAAGAGTCAATTCATTCGCGTCCAAGATCTCAAAAGTTTCAAGATCATAGATGATTACCGGAACAGGGCTTAAGCTCAAAACATCTTTATATGCGCCTGGTATAGAAACGGCCGGCTTCTTTAGCTGGGGCAATCTTTTGATTGATGGTGGAATACCGGGAATCCCATTTTTAACCGTATAAATTATATAGTCAATTGAGCCGGTGCCGGAAAAGATCGGGATCAATTCACCTGCCTGTTTATCGCTTTCCCAAATTTGCGGTTCAGCGCTTTTCAAAACATTTTGAAGTAAAGATTGAATTTGCTCCGGCTGAATGCAATCCATCCGGAAAATACTCAAGCCCTGGATTTTCCTGCTGCAATTCTTTGTTTGTTTAATGAATGAGTCACTGGCATCAACAATGGTAAAATGAGGATCGTCAGGCAATAGAATTACAGTGGGAACAGGAGATGCTTTAAATATTTTAAGAAGTGAAGCCTGGTCGATCATGGTAATTACTCGGGAATAGGTACAAATCTAAACTCTATAGCGAATAAAACGCGTTTAAATTGTTTCAGTTTACAAATTCGTTGTGAAAAATGACTGACCTCGCAGCAAAAGAACACACTATTATTTTTTTTATTGTGTTGTATTGCATGCAACTTTTGAGATCCGGAAATGTATTATTGGTAATTTTTATCCGCTTTTTATTTGTTGTCTTCCGTGTTGAAAAACAATATCATTTAATGAAAAGGATGAGGAAAGCTCGCTTACTTTAAAAAAATAACATATAAAAATTCGGAATAGAGTAAAAGGTGCACCACCAAAATGTCCGGTTGGGGAAATATTTTCCTGACATCTTTTACTTTTCAAATAATTTATTTATGTTTACAAAATAATTCTACTTCCAAAGCACCCTGAAAAGCTGCAAATCCATCATCTTTAATGAATTGGCACAGTATTCGAAATAGGAGAAATTGATTTTAAAAAATTCGTTCCCTATATTAAAAAGATTATCTTTGTTGCACGATCTTCTTAATGTAGCCATATCAATCCTTTGAATTACTGCAAATTTTAAATTATTAAAAATGCAGAAGAATTGGTATGCAGTGTACACGAAACCACACTGCGAAAGAAAAATCTCACTTTCACTTTCCAGAAGAAACATTGAAAATTTTTGCCCGCTGAACCACAGAAGATCCCGGCAATTTTTTCGTAACGTTACCTCATCAGAACCTATTTTTCAATCGTATGTATTTGTGAGGAGTACAGACGAAGAAATCATTGCGCTATCCAAAAGGATACCGGGCGCCATTAGCGTCTTGTATTGGAAAGGACGGCCGGCAACGATCAAGGACGAGGAAATAAACGCAATGAGAGAATTTGCTCAAAATCATGAAGGCATAACCGTTGAGAAGATGCGCTCTAACCTGAAATCAGGTGATGCTGAACTCAGTTACCTCATGGATGGACAAATCTTGCTGGTGAAGAACAGGACGATGAAGTTAAACATTCCTTCATTGGGACTTTCAATGGTGGCAAAACTTCCGGAAGAAAAAGCAGAACAAACCCTGCTTGGCAACAAGAGGTCTTTTGGCAACAAAGAATTGCTGCTGCCATCTTAAATCCGGTTGGGAATCCCGAAGGGAAACTAAATTATTAAGTGATTAATGTACCGCACTCTGGCAGCTTGTCAGGTTCATTTATTCGTCATTAAGTAACGAAAGGTTCGCTTGACAATTGGCCTTGGGGACTTGAATACATTATTTCTTTATAAAAATTTATTATTGTTCGTTGACAAATTTCGTTTGTGGGTAACTGTTATATGGTATTCAATTTCTCTTTGAATGAAAATTCAAACGGGAAGTATTGATATAAGAATTATCTTCCTCTTACTTTAAAATCCTGTATTTTGTTTGTTCACTGATACGCTCTTTTAAATTCAGGCATTTACTGATTAAGCCCTTAGCTTATTCCTAATGAAGTCCATCAATAACCTTATGATGAGAAAAAAAGCTGTTTATTTGTTCATATGTTTCCAATGCCTGGATAAGTTGTTCTTTGTTCATGGATGACCTGAATGGTACATCCTTTTTATCTGCCAATGAATGTAGTTCAGATTCGGGCATCTGTTGATATTTCCTGTTTCCGGTGTTTTTGCTTCTTGTTTCCATGAAATTCTTTTTATACCCATATTCCAAATTGCATACCAGTGAAATGAAGAGGAAAGATTTGTTATATGAAAATTAAGATTTGTCTTCCTGTCTTGTTCAACTGTCATGTTATTGCAGAAAGTTAGCGTTTCCTGGCAAACCAACTTCTAACCAGCAGAAAAACCAGGTATAGAACGCAAATCCATATGATTATCACGAAAATCCCAAAGAGCCATTTTTTCTTTTTAGTCCGGCTGCGTTTATTTTTCACTTCTTCGCGCGCCTCCTCCAATACCACTTTTGGAATTAACCGGGTTGAAAGGGCAATCAAAGCCGGTACGATTAGTAAATCGTCCACCAACCCGAGAACCGGTATAAAATCCGGTATCAGGTCAACAGGACTAAGTAAATAGCCAACGGTAATGCCGATCAGAATCTTTGCATAAAAGGGAGTTCTCTTGTCCTTCAAAGCTATTATCAATACCTGTCCTTCTGCTTTTAATTTTTTTGCTTTCCGTTTTAAATTGCCCAATAATTTCAGATTCATTTCTCTTTTTTTTGCCGTAATGCAAAGGGCGAAACCACCCCCGGACCTTAATAATTACGGATCCTTTTCTTTTTTAAAAAGTCAAAATAAATTGAACCACATCCTTGCCATAATTAAAAACAGGAGGATAAATGGAAAAATAAGCAGCTGGAGCAGATAGTAAAAGGGGGAACCACCTAAAAAAGAAAATCCCTAAGATTAAGATTAGGGATTTTTCGTTTCTTTGAAAATATAAACAAACAGGGCTTATCAATTAAAAGTAAAAACCATTAAAGCAAAAATAACAATTTCGTTCGCAGTTTCTTCTAAAGTTTTCAACATTTGAGCTTTTTAGTTCTCAGCAACGTCTCCCGTTAGTGGAACTCCTGGAAGTTGTCTACTATGCTGTTGTTGGAGTCCCCGCCAACAACCAGAAACTATTGATTCCCCATTTATATGGATGCTGTATACCAAAAGTATGGATGCTGCTTAATTCTCAGCAACATCTCCCGTTAGTGGAACTCCTGGAAGTTGTCTACTGAAACCTTCTAAGCAATGTCTCACACTAGGGGACCTTGCGCACTATTTGCAGTTGTTGGAGTCCCCGCCAACAAGCAGAAACTTTTGATTCCTCATCTCCATGGATGCTGTATACCAAAAGTATAGATGCTGCGTTCATGAAGTATTACCACTGCTTTATCACTGCGTTAAATAACGCAGTAGGAACACAGGATCAACAGCGTATGTATGAAGCATCCGTACATGAAACATAAAGCATCCATATATCAACCATAAACCATAATAGTTCTCAGCAACCTCGCAGGTTACATGCCGTTGTTGGAGTCCCCGCCAACAACCAGAAACATAGTTCTCACCATCTTTTCATGCCAGTGGACGTTGCGTACAGAAAAAGGGGGGTACTAACGTCTCACGCTAGTGGACGTTGTGCACTGAAATCAAACAAAAAGGGGTTACCTATTTGCCGTTGTTGGAGTCCCCTCCAACAACCAGAAACATAGTTCTCAACATCGTCTCACGCTAATGGACGTTGATTACAGAAAAAAGGGGCTACTCCCTATAATAAGTGTAACCCCTGTCGTGTCCAACAATTACTTAAAATGAATTTCAGGCAACCTGTTTTTTTGAATTTTTATTGGATGCTAAGTTATTATCAGCCTGGCTATTGACTATTTTCATTATCTCCTTCTCAAGCAGCGATATGTAAAATTCCCAAAAGAGCTTTATGCCCAGGGGATACATGAAATTTGGAAGCTTGTGCATATCCTTTTCGTCGCCTGACGATAATGATAACAATAAATAGGTGGTTAGTTGTGTTGCATTGCCTTTGACTGGTTTAAGCGAAAAACTGTAGCCTGGCAGGATAGCAAATCCTTTACTTGCTTCTATTCTGAAATACCTGTCTTTGACATACCCTGTGACGCGCATTGTGAATTTTCGTGGACTCCAGACTCTTATAGTCATGTTCGTCATTGAGCCGGCTCTGATTTCTTTTGGTGCCCTCCCAACCACAAAAACATCTTTTAACCAATCAGGAAAATTACTTGCTTTTGTAAGGTATTCAAATACTACCGGGGCAGGAGCTGAGATAGTAGTTACGATCTTATAAACTAACATTTGAAATTGATTTAAAAGTGAAAAAATGAAATTGAAAAACAAAAAAAGAAGCCGTCCCGGGACGGCTTTTTTTGGGGGTTGAGTGATCAGCTCACTGTTACTTCACCGGTAAATATACTGGTGGCAACATTTTTACCATTCCCGGAGATAAACCCTAGCCATGTTTCGGCTTTAAGGCCGGCAAATGGCGCAAGGTTCAGCTCTCCGTTCATGTCGCTACGCAAACCACCGGCGGTAGTATATATTGCCTGTTTCAAATCAGGGCAATACGCTACCAGGATGGCCTGGTCGGTAGCTTTGGCGCTGCCAACGCCTGAATTGTCGGTCCAGCTGAATGTCAGCAAAGAGCCGGCACCCATAGTGGCAGCGGGAGCGAGAACATTGGGCAGGTCACCCCTGCTTACGAGCGACAAAGAATAGTCAATGTCAAACGTGGGGTAAGTGCCTGTTACCGCGTTTTTGATGGTGTAGGCAAATGCACTGTTGATGCCTGTCATCTGGATCGCGAAATTGCGAAAGCTTACGTTGAGCAACCCTGCCATTGGCTGTACAAAGCGCATGACGAGTGCAAACTTAAGTTGCTGGGCAAGCTGTTTTTCTGAAGGGTTCAGGTTTCGGTTGTTGCCTTTGCTGCGCATATAATCTATGCCTTTCCAGCTACCACCTACTACTGAACCAACCTTTCCGGAGAATCCTCCGAGGATACCTTTGTTGATGGTTCCCATGATAATTGAATTTAATTGTTAAAAAAAAGGGTTTCTTGCTTCAGCCGTTTTTGCAATTTCGTACCACGGCTGTTGCGATAAAGTAACGGCGATATTATCCGTGTAATATGCCTCCACCGAAGAGTGGTAGAACTTTTCCTATCCCTTTAGCACATTGCGTTTTAGGAATAATTAACGTGGTAATTTTTTGCTCTTTTTTTCGCCTTTTTTCTAATCACATTTCCTTCTTTTTCATAGATAGAAAATGATCTTCGGGGTATCAAATCTTTTTGAGGGGACTTTCATTTACCCGTATAAATACGGGATTTGTTATCTTTTTGTGCCTTTACCTTTCAGCAACCAAAAAACAGTATTATGAAATCAAAACAGGAACAGTCCAAAGAGACAGCAGAAGCAATCCAAGCAAGAAGGTTTACTTTATGTCTCCCGGCCGGCACCTCCCTCAGCGATTTTTTTATTGACGGCTCACAGGTAATCCAGGAATTGTTCATTACCAAGCGCACATTGCTCAACTGGCGTAGCTGCGGCAAAGTTTCTTACACCGATGAATTCGGTAAAATATTCTATTTCAAACAGGAGATCGCCAGCATGCTGCTGGAAAGCAGGAAGCGCCGCGAGAAAAAACAGGCCAAAAAGAACAAGGTCAAACAATGAGAATTTATTAAAGTCATTTTATCCTTTTCCTGCTGATTGAAAGGTGATTCCTTATTACCTTCTTGCTACTCTCTTGCAGCGATGTTGCAGGGCTTAGCAAGGTGGTAGCTATAAAACAGCAGTGATTCAGCAAGAAACCAGCAAGAAATGGGGGAAATTCCCGGGTATTTGGCATTATGTCTCTCAATCAAAACAATGGGAAAGAGAACAAAAGGAAAACGTAACAATCAAAACAGGTGTGCTTTTTGTGCAGGGCAAAAAAAAATTAGTTATGCTTCCACTTTGGTTGAAGGCCGGTGTTTGGGGCCTGGTTGCCGGTTCTGCATTGATTATAGGCGCTTCTGTTGGATATTTTACGCAAATCTCGCGAAAGTGGGTAGCATTTGTTATGGCCTTCGGCAGCGGTGTATTAATTTCTGCCCTTTCTTTTAATCTGATGGATGAGGCCTTCAGGCGTGGGGGATTTATGGCCACTGCCATAGGGTTTCTTGCAGGTGCAGTAGTATATACCGTTGCCAACCTGTTCGTGAATAAAGCCGGAGGCAAGCACCGAAAAAGGTCAGGGGAAAAGCAAAAGTCGGAAAACGAAAAAAAAGGCAGTGGACTCGCTATCGCTCTTGGATCTTTAATGGACGGGATTCCTGAAGCAATAGTTATCGGGGTCAGCATGATAGAATCAGGAGCGGTGAGCAAGGTAGCGGTTATTGCCGTTTTCCTTTCCAATATTCCGGAGGGCTTATCCAGTGCAAGCGGAATGAAAAAAGCCGGGCGGTCAGCTAAATATATTTTTGGGGTATGGATCGGGATTGCAGTTATATGTGGTGTTTCAGCATTATGCGGTTATGTGATTTTTGATCATTTTAGCCCGGGAGTCATTGCGGCCACCACTGCCGTTGCTGCCGGAGCCATTCTCTCCATGCTTTCCGATACCATGATTCCGGAAGCGTTTGAAGTAACCCATGATTATGCGGGTCTTATTACCGTATTTGGATTTCTATGCGCCTTTGTATTGGCTAAAATTGCTATGTAGTAAGGGAGCCCGGACAATATTAGAAAAACTCCTGTATTAAAAAGGGAGGGGATTATTTGAAATTGAGGGAATTGAAAAATTAATAGGACAGATAGTTCTCAATTTAATTCATGCTGAGAGGCTTTTCAATCCTTGATATTAGGATCCAGTAGTAATAAATGACTACTGTTATCATTAAAAGCGCTGACAAAATTTATGATCATATCCGGGAAACCGGCTCTTAATTTTGGAGCCTGTTCCCAACCCCGGCCGTCCGGCAGATGATTATCGAGAAACAGTACTTTTGGTTTTATCCTGTTTAACAGCTTAAGTCCTTCTTTTAGATTATGTGTAAAAGTTGCCTTATAACCACGCTTCTTTAAAAAAATACTGAAGATGTGGCAAAAGCCGGAGTAGTAAAATAAGTTTGTGTAGCAAGATCAATGCAAGTCCGTTGCAAACGAGGACCAGTTTTGAGAGGGCACGGGAAAATAAACCTCCTAAACAGGGATGGATATAAATATTTTGCACCCGTTACCCTCGCTGCTCTTTATCTCAATCCGCCCACTATAAGATTCAACTCTGTTCGTCATATTAGAAATACCAATACCTGTTCTCTTACCACTTACGTCAAAACCTTTCCCGTCGTCTTCCACAATAATGTTAATAAAATTATCTTTTTCACTTATCGAAATGCTTACATTTTTTGCTTCGGCATATTTCAAAATATTATTGGTTTGCTCCTGGATGATCCTGTATATATTCAATTTAAGATCGTCGGGAAGTTCATTTATTACAGAATAAGAAAAACCTGTTGTTATGGTGGAATTGTGGTTAAAATCATCGACTACCCTCTGAACCAGGGCTTTTAAATCAACATTTTTATTGGGTGTTACCAACCTCCTGCATAGGGAACGGATTTCTTCAATTGCACTATCGATCAGCTCTAATGGATAGGCAATTAATTCTTTCACCCGTGCATTTTCATTTCCGGCTATCCCCAGGTATAACTTTGTGCTTGCCAATATTTGGTTTACATTATCGTGCAGTTCCTGCCCTAAATAGTTTCGCTCCTTTTCCTGGGCAAGCATTACTGCTTTGACAATTTCCTTTTGTTTATTGATTTGTTCTGTTATTAACTGCTGTTGCAATTTTACCTTATCGGTTATGTCTGAGATCATTGCCAAAGCCCCCTTATATTCACCTTCTTTGCTATAAATGGGATTTGCTGACATATTCGCCCAGATAGGTTTTCCGCTCTTTGTGATAAATTGCATTTCAATATTTTCTGCAACTCCTTTTCTTCTCCTTGCAAGAGATACTGCCGATAATTGTTGGCCTTCATCATCCAAAAAAAAGATATTTTCTTTACCGATCATTTCATCTTCCGAATATTCCAATATGTCACACATCTTCTGATTGACAAAAACTGTTCTATTGTTTTCATCTATCATCCATATTCCTTCCTGGGCAGTTTCAACGATCTGCCGGTATTTTTCACGGCTTTCTTCGAGCTCCCATTCTGCTTTCTTCCTTACCGTTATATCCTGCATGTAGACGGATAATCCTTCTGAAGATGGATAAAGTGTGGCATGAAGCCAGGTGGCTAAAGGATGACAGTAACCCTCTTGCATAAGGGTTTGCTGTTCTGACATTGCTTTAAAAAAAGACGCGTAAAAGATATCCTCTTTTTTCTCAGGAAACTCTTTCCAGATATTTTTTCCGATTAGATCTTTAGGGCTGCGGCCTATTATCTCCGCGGCTTTGGCGTTCAGATAGATATAATTCCATTGGTTATCAAAAGCCACGAATGCATCTGTAATCCGGTCAAATATATTTCTAAGGGTAAAATCCCTGTAATTGAAGTCTGAGTCAATTCTTTCTTCCTGCGACTGGTTCTCCCTACTGTTCATTGCCTTTTTTGATTTTAAATGTAATGGAAATTTATATTGCCAGCCTCGTTGCCAGATTGTATACTTTTACTTATGCAAAGGTGATATCGATATTTCTTTTAGGCAACGACAAAAGACATCTTCTACTAGATAAACAGGACATTTTAATAATTGTTGATATGAAAAAGAAAAGCCTTCCGGTGTATGATATTACATCATTTAAAGATTTGAGTAATGACTCGGACTTTTATGCAAATGATTTCAGGTCGCATTTAAAACAAAATGAGCATTTGGTTCTGTTACCACATGGACATGATTTTTACATGAGTGTTTTATTTACTGAAGGTAATGGTGCTCACGAAATAGAATTTAATAATTATGTTATAAAACCAGGCAGTGTTTTTATGTTGGGACCCGGCCAGGTTCATACCTGGGAATTTTCACAGGATATAGACGGCTATATTTTTTTTCATTCAAGAGAATTTTATGATTTGAATTTTACCTATGAAAAAGTAGAAAACTATCCCTTCTTCTGCAGTTTGAATAATACGCCATTAATTAAATTGGAAAGTGAGGTTCTGGAAAAAATCAAGTCAATGTACCGTGACATAGTGAACGAATATCATCATAATGAATTGATGAAGTTTAAAAAGTTGGCATCAATGGTAAATGTTTTGTACATAGAACTTTCGAGAGAATATTTACCGCAAAAAATGAGAGATGATCAAAACCTGCCCTACCTCGCCAGGGTGCGGCAGCTCGAAGATTTGATAAATAAGAATTTTGTGGATATAAAATCTCCCGGGCAATATGCCCGGCTCATGTTTGTAAGTGAAAAACACCTGAACCGAATGGTTAAGGTTAGCCTTAACAAAACTACTTCTGATCTTATATCAGAAAGAATTATTCTCGAAGCAAAAAGAATGTTGGTGTTTTCAAAAAAAAACATGGCTGAAATCATAGCCGGGCTCGGGTATACTGACAGCGCATACTTCTTTCGCTTCTTTAAGAAGAAAACATCCCTGACTCCGACTGCCTTTCTTAAACAATTCAGAAAAGTTTAAAAATATTGCTCTGGTGCATGGTTCGTCTTCACGAAACCGAAAGATCGCAGGGTTGCCCATTCATCGCTGCTCAGAAAATCCGGGAGAAACAATACACTACAGTCAGGAGCCATTCAAACTTTCGTAATTTGTGGTGGTATTTCCATTCCTGACAATCTCCTGAAAATGAAACTCAAATTCCTATCCGGCGCTTTTGCACTTTTACTCTTTGTTCCCGGGGTACGTGCACAAAATACAGAAGCCCTGATCCGTCATTATGTAGATTCGGCATATATAGCAAATCCGGCATCCACCGGCTTCCTGGTGGATGTGGAGCTACCGGCAAAAGGTATATCATGGAGCTATGCAGTTGGTTACTCCAACAGGCAAACCAAACAAAAGCTGCTTACTTCTGATCCTGTTCTTCTTTCCAGCAACACAAAGCCTTATGTCGCTGCTACCATTCTGAAGCTGGTTGCGCAAGGCAAACTCCGGCTGGGTGAACCTGTAAAGAAACTGCTGAAACCTTCATCTGCAAAGGCGTTGGCAGGGGCCGGATACCAACCGGACAGCATCACCGTGAAGAATTTGTTGTCGCACACCTCAGGCATTCGCGATTATGTGGATGACGACTATTTTAAATTTATCGGCACCCATAAGAAATTCGAATGGACAAGAGATGCTCAAATTGAGCGTGCGGCAAAGGAAGGGCCGCCACTCACCAACCCGGGCGATACTTTCAGGTATGCAGATGTGAATTACCTCTTGCTGACAGAGATTATCGGCAGGGTAACACGTAAGCCGTTTTACCAGTCCATGCGCTCTATCCTTGGATACAGGCAACACCACCTTGACCATACCTGGTTTGTGCAAATGGAGCATAAACCGGCCAATACACCTCCGTTGGCGCACCAGTACTGGGATGAGTTTGGATGGGATACCCACGATCTTAACCCTTCGTGGGACCTTTACGGGGGCGGCGGAATGGCTGCGACCATTAAAGATATGGCGATGTATTTCCAGGATCTTTTTAACGGTAAAATTATTAAAGACCCGCAGGTGCTGAAAGCAATGACCAGAGATGTGCCTCCCAACCTGCAGATTAATTATTGCCTCGGCATACGGAAGATAGAGGTGGCCGGTGATACATGCTACAATCATGGCGGCGGTCTCGGAACCGACGTGGTATATGTGCCCGCCTTAAATGCTACGGTGGCGGTGGCGGCAGTGGAAGCCAAACACCGTGAGACGGCCTTGAAGATAAGGGAGGAAATTGTGCGGTTGTTAAATGAAGAGAGGTAAGGTAAAAGAGGCAAGGAGGCAACAGGCTAGAAGAACGTTTTACTTCAAATTTAAATCGATGTCAGGCTGAGGCTCCGAAGCCGGTTTAGAAGAGGATTGCGAAATGTTGTGATTATTTTAAGTTTAGTGAAATGATTACCGTTACACCTTTGTCTGAATCAGGATTTTCAGGATTTAAGGATTGGAGGATTGGCCCTCCCTGAGTGACAAGACCTGTTCTTCTTCCCCTCGTTTATCGTTCAGGTCGCTTAGAGCCTCCCGACCGGGCAATCAATGTCGGCAGGTTGACAACAGCTGCATTCAACATAACAGAACGTGCAAGCCGCCAGCATACAACATCCAGAATCGAGTACCTTCAAGTCACCCTTCGAGAGCCTCAGGATGACAAACCGACTGAACAAAACCACAACGTGCAAGCCGCCAGCATCGAGTATCCGGTATCCAGCACTTTTTCCCCTATCTTTGAAATCCATCCTATTACCATCTAATGAGCATATACGCAATTCAGAAGTACTACAAAGAGCTTGAAAAGATCATTCATTACGGCGGCAGCAAAAAAGA
>JBQCEG010000059.1:0-8284 GCA_051960475.1 Ginsengibacter sp. | reverse complement strand
GTTTTTTTAATTTCATTTCTGTCATTCTCGGGTTATTACATAGGACTTGCTCTTATAATTTCTTTTGGTGACGTACAAATTTCTAGATATTACTCGGTCCCTTTTCGTCTGCTGTTATTAGTGATTATGATTTTACTGATAATAAGAAATCGCCAGAAACTAAGAAGACATTTGAAAGGAATCTATTTTCCCTTAATGTTTTTATTTGCAATACTTTATATCTTTAAGGTGCTTTTTACTCAAATAGGAAATAATCCACTTAGCCGTAATTGGTATGAATATATATTTTATTTTCTCGGTTATTCCTTTATTCCTTTTCTAGCTTATTCTACCATTAATTTTGCGAAGTTTAAAGAAGAGATTATAGGCGGAATATTATTATCAGGATTTATTTTAGGCTGTTTATCCCTTTATCTGTACAAAGATATTCTAATAATGGGAATTGGCAGAATTAGTGAAATAAAGTACCAATTGTCTAATGTCCAAACCCTCAGTCCACTAGCGCTTTCTTATTCTGGTGTGTTAACAATAATATTGTGTGTCTACAAGCTAATTTTCACAACTGTTAAAAGTATGAAATACAAGCTATACTTGTTCACCAATATCATCTTGTCATTCATTATGTTCTTTTTAGGGGCAACGAGGGGGTCGCTTGTTGTTCTTTTATTGAGTCTACCTTTTTTATTTTATTTCTCGTCCTATCGAAATAAGAAAAAGCTTTTTTTGTTGTTAATAATTATTATACCCTTTGTTATTTATGGCGCCACCGTAACAAAAAGTGCTATTTTTAGCCGAACTGAAAATTCCCTTCAAACAGGAGATGCTAGTGGACGGCAACCATTATGGACAGCAGCATTTAGGGAATTTAAAAATAACCCATTTGTTGGAGGAAGAATCGAAGTTTCTGGTATATATCCTCATAATATTTTTCTCGAAGTGCTGATGTCAACAGGTATTCTTGGCTTCATACTTTTCGGAACTGTTCTTTATGGTAGCGTGAAACGTGGCTTAAATTTAGTAAAAGCTAATACAGCTTATATGGTACCGCTACTTATTTTAATAAATGGAATAACTCAATATTTTTTTTCTGGTTCAGTTTATGATGCTATATTTCTTTTTGTCCCCATGGGCCTAATATTTTCCTCAAAAAAGTCTCAAATTATTTGAAGGTTTGAAAAGATACTTAATCGTTGAAATATTTGCTTTCATTTTGAGCTTAGGTATGAAAATTGCCATAGCCCAAGGACCTTCCCAACCACATAAGGAAATTTATATTTACCTAGGAAACACAGGTGTCATTCCACAAAAGATAATAAAGAAATACCACATAAAAGACATTTTTTTGATTAACGGGAGTGCCATTGATCCTGGTGACAAGGGACAGCTTAATGAAAAGTCGTTAAAGAATGAAATTGCAAGAGTTATTCCAAATGTAGATTCGAAAGGCATAGCTATTTTGGATTGGGAAGGAAGGGGAATGCATAAACTTATTTATACTTCTGTTGAAGATTCAGACTATATTTTTATATTGAGTGAGTACATGAAAATGATTGATATTGCTAAAAGTTTTCGGCCGCAAGTTAAATGGGGTATTTATGGACTACCAGTCAGAAATTACTGGAACAGAAACCAAATCTGGAAAAGCAGATCCTTTATGTTAGAGCCTCTTTTAAACAAATGTGATTTAATATCACCGTCGTTATATGATCTTTATCCTGATTCTCTTTTACAAACAGAAAACAAAAAATATTTAGAGGATAATTTATGTCTCGCTTTAGAAATAGGAAAGCAGCTCAATAAACCAGTTTTGCCTTTTGTTACCCATCGGTGGCCAAACTCGGAAAAAATTCCGGAAAAGGAATTCATCAAGCATATCGACACCATTTTTAAAACTAAGTTTGCTGGTGAGGGTGTGTCGGGAATCATTTGGTGGGGGCCCGACCAATATTACTTCAATAATAATAATAAGATAGTTCGGCAGGAAGTGGGAACTGACAATTTTTTACATTATTTTGGTAATTTGGTAAAAGCGTATTTATCTGTAATTGTTCACTTAAGGTCGTTTAGGAATTAATTTTTATATCAATTTATACAATGAAATCAAAAAGTTTCAAGTATTCATGAAAAAGTTTTCGTTTGTTGCAGTTGGAACGTGGCAAAGTACTCGAAGACAATTTCCAAAAAGTTTAAAATAGTAGATCTAAGATGAAGGGAAAAATATGTTGCATCTTTAATATCGCTCCTCACTATAGGGAGCCTATCTATAAACTAATGGATGAGGAATTGAGGTGTGACTTTTATATAGGGGCAAATATTTTTTATTCAATTAAACTTATGACCTATGAAACTTTAAAAGGATTTAAAAAGCGTTTAAAATTTAGTTCCTTGCTTGGCAATTTCTATTGGCAAGAAGGATCTGTTTTGCTTAGTTTTAGGGGATATAAGCATTATATATTAACTGGAGACCCTTATTGTATTTCAACGTGGGTCATAATGGTGCTGAATAAACTGACGTTTAAGAAAACTTATTTGTGGTGCCATGGTTGGTATGGCGACGAGAATTGGCTTAAAAAGATCTTTAAGATGATATTTTTTGGGCTTTCTGATAAAGTTTTTTTATATGGTGAATATGCCCGAGATTTAATGGTAAGAGAAGGGTTTAATCCTAAAAAACTAGTACCTCTATATAATTCTTTGGACTATAACAAACAAGTAGGCATAAGAGCACGCTTGCGAAATTCAAATGTTTATAAGCAACACTTTCAGAATTCCTTTCCAGTTCTCATTTTTATTGGAAGAATACAAGCAATAAAGAAGATTGAGCATTTGATTCAAGCGATGGTTAGAATAAATGAAGGAGCAAACAAGTGTAATCTTGTAGTTGTTGGAAAGGATGTGGAGGGTGTTAACCTTCAAGAAATGGTAAATTCATATAATTTAGATAAGTTTGTCTGGTTTTATGGGCCTTGTTACAACGAGGAAATTATTGCAGAGTTGATTTTTAATGCAGACTTGTGTGTTTCTCCTGGAAATGTTGGGCTTACTGCAATCCATAGCCTTGTTTATGGCACACCACTTTTAACACATGGAAATTTTAAGAAGCAAATGCCCGAGTTTGAAGCGATCCAAGAAGGAGAGACAGGTGGTTTCTACAAAGAGAACTCAATTGAAGATTTAGCTGAAAAAATTTTAAAATGGTGTTGGGGCGACAAACCTCGTCGATCTCTTATTCGAGAAAAGTGTTACAGTATAATTGAGAAGAAGTATAATCCGAATGTACAGATCAATATTATAAAAAGCACCATAAATTAGAGTCAAGAGCCAACAAATTTTTATGATAAAATTACTCAGCAGAAAATTTTTGAGGTTAAAACGGGCTATTAAGAAATCAAATCAACACTTCAAAGTAAGCATAAAATGCAAACGTTCTTGGTTTGGTGATCATCATGGAGGATTCTTTGTGTGCCCTTCTCTTCTAAGTAATGAGTCAATAGTCTATTCTTTCGGCATAGGAGAAAATATTTCGTTTGATTCTGATTTAATTAAAAAATTTAATTGCAATGTTTACGGCTTTGATCCTACTCCGAAATCAATAAAATGGGTAAAAGATTATAGGGATTTACCGGCTAATTTTCATTTTTTTACTTTTGGAATTGGAGAAAAAAGCGACATAGTCGACTTTTTCCTTCCCAAAATTCCAGAGCACGTTTCTGGTAGTTTTATAAACCAACCTAATGTAAACTTTGACGAAAAAGTGAAAGTAGAAATGAAATGTTGGAAAGATATTGTCAATTCCTTAAGACATACACAAATTGATGTATTGAAGATGGACATTGAGGGTGCAGAATATATTGTTCTTAACCAGATATTGGAAAGCCAAATTTCAGTCGGCCAAATTCTGATAGAATTTCACGAAAGATTCTTTGACAATGGAAGAATAAAATCAATTGAAGCAATTGAAAAGTTAAAAAGTCATGGATTTGAAATATTTGGCGTTTCCGATACTTATGAAGAAATTTCTTTCATTAATCGAAGACTGATGTTATCAAATAAATGAAAAAATAAGCTCCTACATTTTGTAAAAATTCACTGTAGGCGCTAAGCGGGATAATGATATGAACATTTTAAATATTGTAACTGGAATAGGAAAGGAATCGTTCGGGTTAGGCCAAATATCTGTAAACTTGGCCAGTGCACAACTATCCCAAAATAATGACGTCGAAATTTGGTGTCTTGATAATAACGAAAATATTAACTGGGCGAGTGAAGCACACAATTTCCCAGTTGAAAGAATAAGCACATTTAAATTAATTGGCCCAAAGAAAATATGGTATAGTCGTCAAATAGAACAAGAGGTCGAAAAGGTTAAGAATAACAATTTTGAAATAGTGCATCAACATGGAATATGGACTGGAATTTCAAGGGCGACACTTAAATTTTCTAAAAAGAAAAATATTCCAACAATAATTGCGCCTCACGGTTCTTTAAATAATTGGGTCCTTAATCTATCCAAATGGAAAAAGAAGATCGCACTTGCAGGTTATGAAAATGAAAATCTGAAAATGGCGGCATGCCTGCATGCAACCTCGGAAAATGAAATTAAAGACTTCCGAAACTTTGGTCTGAAAAATCCAATCGCCTACATTCAAAACGGTATTCAGGAAAACAATTTGCATTTTGAAGGAGATGCTAACGCTTTCCGGAAGAAATATATGATTAGTGAAGAGTCGCGTATTATCCTCTTTTTATCCCGAATTTCCCCTAAGAAAGGATTATCTATGTTGGTTGAAGCTGTTCATTCAATTAGGGATGATTTTAATGGTTGGCGTTTAATAATTGCCGGAGTGGACGAATTCGAACATAAGAAGGAAGTTGAATCACAAGTGAAACAATTAAATCTGCAACACTTAATTGAAATAATAGGCCCCCTATTTGATCAGGCAAAAAAAAATGCGTTTGCAGCAGCCGAATTATTCATTTTACCTTCTTATAGTGAAGGGTCACCAATGGTAGTTCTTGATAGTCTTGCAGCCGGTGTGCCGGTAATAACGACAAAGGCTTCTTCGTGGAGCGATCTAAACGATTACAACTGTGGATGGTGGACGGAAGTAAGTACGCTATCGATAGTTAATGCTTTAAGGGAGGCTGTCAACATGGCTCCGAAAGATCTACATCAAATGGGCGAAAATGGAAGAAAATTAATTGCGTCAAAATATACTTGGTCACAATTAGCGCAGAAAACAACGAGATTGTACAATTGGTTACTTGGTCGTGATAGCAAGCCGGATTTCGTGCAGATGGACTAAAAATGAAGTTTTAAAATGAATATTCTCGTTCTTGGTGGAAATGGATTTATCGGCTCCCATCTCGTGGACAAATTACTCTTTGAAGGACACGATGTAAGAGTGTTTGATAAAAGTGAAGAACATTTCCGAAAGGCATTGCCAAATGTTGATTACCATTTAGGTGAATTTGGTAATCGAGGTTTGTTATCGGAGGCGTTAAAAGATATCGACGTAGTTGTTCACCTAATCAGTACAACGCTTCCAAAAACGTCAAATGATGATCCTGTATTTGATATTCAATCAAATGTGATTGAATCACTGTTCTTGTTTGAACAGTGTGTAGCAAACAAGATTAAGAAAATAATCTTTGTATCAAGTGGTGGAACAGTCTATGGCATTCCCCAATCTTTACCAGTTCTTGAAGAAAACCAAACTAATCCAATTTGTTCTTATGGAATAAGTAAGCTTGCTATTGAAAAGTATTTAATTCTTTTTAAACAACTTTACAACTTAGATTTTGTTATAATTAGACCATCTAACCCTTTTGGTAGCAGACAAAACCCTTTTGGAATACAGGGTGTAATTCCTGTTTTTCTTGGCAAGATATTGCGGGGTGATCCTATCCAAATTTGGGGCAATGGTAGCATTGTGAGGGATTTTATCTATATAGAAGATTTGGTAGACGCTCTTTTTCGTGCTATTAATTGCAACACGACCTCTCAAGTTTTTAACATAGGGAGTGGACGTGGAACTTCTCTTAACGAATTATTAAGTATAATGAGAAATGTTACGAAGAAGAATCCATCCGTCCTTTATAGTCATTCCAGAACTTATGATGTGCCAGCAATCTTTCTTGATATTAGTAAAGCCGGCGAAGGACTAAAATGGAAACCGCGCATATCGCTGGAAGAGGGAATTGGGCAAACGTGGGATTTTGTTAAAAATTTGAGCTTTCAATAGGAGAAGGTGTAATCGAATCGTTTTTATTAAATATGGTTAAAGAATGAAAGTACTCTTTTTAACGCTAATAAAAATAAATTCGATTGAAGAACATGGAATATATACGGATTTGTTGAGAAAATTTCGCGATGAGGGGCACGAAGTTTTTATAGTCACTCCCGTGGAGAGAAGATATAACATATCTACAAATCTTAGCAAAGAGAAAGGAGCCACTATATTGCAGATTAAGACCCTCAATCTTCAAAAAGCGAATAATATTGAAAGGGGCATAGGAACATTAGCTGTTGGATCTCAGTTTTTAAAAGGTATTAAAAAGTGGTTTATTAAAGAAAATTTTGATTTAATCTTATATTCAACTCCGCCAATTACCTTTTCAAAGGCAATCAAATTCTTGAAGAAAAAGGATAAGGCACTCACTTATCTGTTATTAAAAGATATATTTCCACAAAATGCTCTTGATATTGGTTTTTTGGCCAAGGGAAGTTTGTTATACAAGATTTTTGCAAAAAAGGAGAAAGAGCTTTATGCTATTTCCGATTTCATTGGATGTATGTCTCCGGCCAATGTTGAGTTCCTAAAGAGACACCAACCACAAATTCCTGAAACCAGATTGGAAGTAAATCCAAATAGTATAGAAATTGCGCAAGGATTTAATGTAACAGACGGTCAAAAAACCGTTTTGAAAAACAATTTCAATTTGCCCAAAAGGAGTACGGTTTGTATATATGGCGGTAATTTGGGAAAACCGCAGGGTATTGATTTTTTAATTCGAGTTTTGGACTACTGGCAAAACCATGAGGAAGTATTTTTTATGATAGTTGGTTCAGGGACCGAATTCCGCAAGTTGAGTAAATGGGTAACTAATCGCTCTCTTAAAAACATAAGACTGATTCCTTTTCTCCCAAAAGAGGAGTATGACGAATTGATTAAGGCGTGCGATATTGGTCTGATTTTTCTTGATAAGAGATTTACAATTCCCAACTTTCCATCAAGATTATTGTCCTACCTTAAGAATAGAATGCCGGTTCTTTGCGCTATCGATAAGCAAACTGACGTCGGAAGAATTTTAGAAGATCATAATGCGGGGTTGTGGTCCGAATCAGGGGATCTTGAAAAGTTCAATGAAAACTTAAAGGCCCTACTCGCCGACAAGCAGCTGATAAAAGAAATGGGAAATGCAGGTCATGATTTATTAATAAAAGAATTTACTGTGGATAGGTCCTACCATTTAATAATGAATAGAGTTGCAAAACCAATTGTATAAGAATCATTTGAAGAGATATATGGATTTTTTCATATCCTTGCTCTTACTTTCTATTGTGTTGCCAATTTTTATTCTCCTATATATACTTGTAAAATCTGACAGCAAAGGTCCTTTCTTTTTCCTGCAGGAAAGATTGGGTTATAAAGGAAAAGTATTTAAAGTATATAAGGTTCGAACGATGACCAATGAAGCAAGGATAGCAAATAGGGAAATACTAAAGGGTGACAGAGAAGTAACCAGAGTTGGTTATTGGTTAAGAAGGTTTAAATTGGATGAGTTGCCTCAATTAATAAACGTATTAATTGGAGATATGTCCTTAGTTGGACCCCGTCCGGGTTTACCCAGGCAACTTGAAGATTTCGATGAAAATGGGCAAAAAAGATTGCTTGCAAGGCCCGGTTTAACTGGTTTAGCGCAGGTTAATGGAAATATTCATTTATCTTGGTCTGAAAGATGGAGATATGATAAACAGTATGTTGAGAACTTGAATTTCAAAAGTGATCTGAAAATCCTTTTCAAGACAGCCTTAATTGTTTTTTTGGGAGAGGACAAGTTTATAAAGAAACCGAATGCATAGAATAGTTTTAGCAGGTTCAGTTACAAGTAGTATGGCTACATTAATGAAACTAGTGCAGCATGAAATGAATGTGGTTGGAGTTTTAGGCTACGAACCAGACGAGATTCGAACTGTAAGTGGATTTATATCAATGAAGAAGTTTTGTGGCGAACAAGGAATCCCATACTTCCCTTTTATTAAGATTAATGATAAACAAAA
>JBQCEG010000058.1:0-2514 GCA_051960475.1 Ginsengibacter sp. | reverse complement strand
AGCTGCTCCTGATCATCAATCACATTTCCACCAATCTTTATCACAAAAAGTTTATCCATTTGGAGTTGGGTTTCATTCATAACAAACCAGTTAAAATCTCTGAGATTACCGCCTGCGCTGCCCAAACCCTGTTTCCTGCTTCTTCGGTAATGATGCTGTTATCACTGTCCAAAACTTCGTCGCTCAATTCAACATTTCTTCTCACCGGCAGGCAATGCATTACCTTTGCATTATTGGTTATCGATAGTTTTTCTTTTGTCAGCATCCAGTCATTCTCAACCGGTAATATCTTACCGTAATCTTTATAACTGCTCCAGTTTTTTACATACACAAAATCTGCGTCCTTTAGCGCGTATGCCTGATCGTTAGTAACGGTTGCATTGCCGGCAAATTCTTTGTCTAACTCATATCCTTCCGGATTTGTAATTACAAAATCCGCCTCGCCCCATGCATTCATCCATTGTGAAAAGCTGTTGGCAACACATTGTGGTAAAGGTTTTACATGAGGAGCCCATGTGAGCACCACTTTTGGTTTTGATTTTGACTTTACAGGAAGCCTTTCAGAAATTGTGATTACATCTGTCAAACTCTGCAATGGATGAACTGTAGCACTTTCCAGGCTGACGACGGGAATACCGGCATATTTTACAAACTGCTGCAGTATTTTTTCTGAATAATCTTCTTCGCGGTTTTTCAGAGACGGAAAAGTGCGCACACCAAGAATATCAAAATATTTTCCCAATATCGGCGCGGCATCTTTCACATGTTCGGCTGTTGAGCCATTCATCACCGCTCCTTCTTCAAACTCAAGAGTCCATCCGTCCTGGCCGGCATTAAAAACGATTGCCTCCATTCCCAGGTTTTGAGCCGCAATCTGCGTGCTCAGACGTGTTCGCATACTTGGATTAAGAAATAACAAACCCATTCTTTTTCCTTTACCCAATTCCTGGCTTTGCAAAGGATTCTTTTTGAAATTCAATGCAGTCTTTATGAGATGATTTATGTTGCCCGCATCGTTAACTGAAAGAAAATTTTTCAATAATTATAAATTGTTTTTAAAATGAATAATTATGTAGCACTTGCCTGTGAAGCCGGCACTTTTGTCTTTGAAAGAAATGACACTTCTTCTTTAAGCGCTTTTAAAAATTTATCTGCATCATTCTTTGTCAATGCAAGCGAAGGTAATAACCTGATCACATTTGGTTTTGCTTCGCCGCTGAAAATTTTATGTTTGAACAAAAGATTCTTTTTCAAATCTTTCAATTCTTCCGTCACATCAAAACCTATCATTAAACCTTTTCCGCGCACATTTTTTAAACCTTCGATTTTCTGAATTTCAGACATAACATAACTACCAATCTCATTGGCATTTTCCAATAGCTTTTCTTCTTCTATCACTTCCAAAACCGCTATCGCTGCAGCACATGCGAGATGATTTCCTCCGAAGGTAGTTCCAAGCATTGAATATTTCGGAGCAATTGAAGGAGAAATGCTGATACCCGCAACCGGGAAACCATTGCCCATTCCTTTTGCCATCGAATAAATATCACCTTCAACGCCGGCATAATCGTGAGAATAAAATTTTCCGGTTCTTCCATATCCGCATTGAACAGAATCAGCTATAAAAACAGATCCATATTGGGTACACAGATTCCTGATTAGTTGCAAAAAAGATTTGCTTGCAACTCTTATTCCTCCAACACCCTGGATGCCTTCAATGATAACTGCACAGATCTCACTTCCATTTTTTTCGAAATGTTCTTTCAATGCTTCTTCATCATTAAAAGGAAGGAAAACAACATTTTCAGTTTGATTAACCGGCGCAACAATTGAAGGATTGTCGGTTGCTGCGACAGCAAGTGAAGTGCGCCCGTGAAAGGCTTTTGAAAAGGCAACGATCTTTTTTCTTCCATTATGAAAAGAAGCGAGTTTCAATGCATTTTCATTTGCTTCTGCGCCCGAATTACAAAGGAACAACTGGTAATTTTCTTTCCCCGAAACTTTTCCCAATTTATCTGCTAATTCCTGTTGCAAAGGAATTTTTATCGAGTTGGAATAGAAGGCAATTTTCTCTAACTGCTCTTCAATTCTCTTTACCCAATGAGGGTGTGTATGACCAATACTAATAACAGCGTGCCCCCCATACATATCAAGATATTCAGTTCCTTTATCGTCCCAAACGTAAGAACCTTTCGCTTTTACAATATTGATGTCGTTAATTGGGTAAACGTCGAATAGTTTCATTTCTAAAAATAATTTGCTTTTAATTTCAAACCTTCCGTTTCTTCCAAACCAAACATCAAATTCATATTCTGAACTGCCTGCCCGCTCGCGCCTTTTAATAAATTATCGATAACAGAATGAATCACCAAAATATCATCTTCCATTTCAAGATGAATCACGCAATTGTTGGTGTTTACAACCTGCTTCAAGAAGATGGGATCTTTACTAAGCGTTGTAAAAGGACATCCTTCATAAAACTTCTTGTAAGCTTCAAAAACTTCCTCGAGAGGC
>JBQCEG010000057.1:0-4824 GCA_051960475.1 Ginsengibacter sp. | reverse complement strand
TGCCTTTCAAATTTATTTGGTTCCATAATTCCCACTTTCTTCTTTTATTGATTTTTTTTCAATCCACTCGATCAACAGCGTCCTGGCTCTTGCATATTGCGACCGCGAAGTGCCTTCATTTATGCCGAGCATTGTGGCAATTTCTCCGTGTTTAAAACCTTCCACAGCATGTAAGTTGAAAATAGTTTGAAAACCGGTGGGCAATTGCCGGATAAGCCCTGCAAGTTCCTTGGCGTTGAGCAGCACTTCAGGATTATGACTTGAAACGGCATGCAGCGGCATTTCATCAAACAACAGATCCTGCCGGTATCTTTTGTTGGCTTTTAAATAATTCAGCGCTGTGTTCACCATAATTTTTCTTACCCATCCGCCAAATTCACCGTCACCTTTATATTGTTTTAATCTTTCAAATACTTTGATAAATCCCTCCTGCAAAACTTCTTCCGCATCTGCCATGCTTTTAGTGTACCTGAAACAAATGCCAAGCATTGAAGGCGCGAAAAGTTCATACAACTTCCTTTGCGCCTCAGGCTTGTGTTTCAGGCAATCCTTAAGTATTTGGTCCAAATCCATTTGATGCATCTTTCAACTGACAACGCGAATATGTATTTCGTTGCATTGGGTTTTTGATTATTTAAGGAGTGATTGTTTCCTCGTGCAAATAGAAATTAAATTGCAGCAAATCAACAAATAAATTCAATTTTTATTTTGTCAGAAAATTTAAAAGAAAAATGAAGCCGATTACAGGTCAATTAAATCAACAGTCTTGTTTACTCCTCATAACTCTTAAAGTCCATAATAAATTTAGTACCTGAATCGGGAATACTTTCAACCTGGAGGTGCACGTCGTGGGATTGGAAAATTCCATAAGCAGCGGAAAGGCCTAAACCAAGGCCATTTTTTTTCATTGAAAAGAAAGGTTCGAAAATTTGCGGCATATTTTCAGCCGGAATGCCGCGGCCATTGTCTTCAATACAAACGCGGTAATGCTCGCGCGCTTTGTCAACAGAAACACAAAGCTGTCCGTTCTCTGTTTCCATTGCTTCGATTGCATTGATCAGAATATTTGAAAATGCGATTTGCAATTTCAATTTGTCGGCCTTGATATGTAATGGCTTCGGATAATAATTTTTTCTGAGGTTTATTTTTTGGAGATTCAGCCTGTCTGAAGCGCCACTCAAACTTTCTTCAACCACATCCTGCAAAGATTGTTTTTCAAATGAAAGATCAAGCGTTTTTGTCGATTTCAACAATTCAGTGATCAGTTTGTTGATGCGGTTTACGTTTCGTTGAATGATATCAACCATTGGCTTTTCCATAGAATCCGAACCTGCAAAAAGCGCCAGATTTTCAACAGAAAGCTGGATGTTGTTCAGCGGATTTCTAATCTCGTGCGCCAATATTCTTACCAATCGCTCATTAGCAGCCAACTTTGCCGATTGAAGATTTATTTCTTCTGCTTTTTTAATATTGGTTATATCAGTAATTGTTCCGTGCAAGAGGTCATCGCCGTCAATTCTTGATTCAACTAAAACCGAAAGCACGCAATTTCTTTTTTCCTTTTTCGCATTTTCAATAATCAATTCAAAACTATCAATGTTTTTCCCGGAAACTAAAATGTCGGTTATTTGTTCTTTTACTACAGGGTCAGGAATAAAATCAAATAAGGCAATGCATTCGTGGCCAGGAGTTGAACATCCAAAAAATTCAGTAGCGGCATCATTGAGTTCCTGGAAAACCAAAAAATGATTGGCGATAAACAATGCATCCCGTGAAGATTCAAAAAGATTTCTGTATTTTTTTTCGCTCTCCTTCAAAGCCTTTAGGGTTGCTGCCCGGTCGAGTGAATAACGGATACATCTTTCAAGTTTCTCGCTGTTCAATTCTGATTTTACGATATAATCCGTCACGCCCAGTTTCATCGCTTCCATATCCACTTCCTTGTTGCCTTTGCCGGTGAGGAGGATAAGCGGGGTAATTCTTTCAGAACACGAAACTTCCCGCAGCAGATCAAGGCCGGTTTTGCTTCCCAGCCTGTAATCGAGCAAATAAATATCGTGTGCTTCCGATCGGATCTGGTCAACTGCCGCCTGGTAATTGTTGCACCAATCTGCGATAAATTCTGCGCCTTCAATTTCATTCAGGTAACGGGTAATGATAAAAAAATCATCCTCGTCATCTTCGATGATAGAAATTTTAATTTTGTTTTGGATCAGCATTTATTGGCCACTTAGGGGTAAAATTAAATTGATACAACAACCGGACTCATTGCCTGATGCATAAATTATACCATTATGAGCATCCACAATTTTTTTGCAGAGTGCTAAGCCGAGACCGTTTCCTTTGTAAGCACTTTTTCCGTTCAGGCGAACAAATGGTTTAAAGATCATACTATTGTCATCAGCGGACAATCCAATTCCATTGTCCGCGACCACAATTTTAGAATATTTTGTTTTGGATTGCAAGCCATTTTTTAATTTTTCTTCCTCTCCTACTTCTTCAAACGTTATCGCAATTTTTAGCGGGCGGTCTGCTGATTGAAACTTTATTGAATTATTAAAAAGCGATATAAATACAGTTTTTAAAGCAGCCTCGTTACCGGTAATCACCGGCAAAACGTCAATTTTATATTCCGGTTTCTTATCTAATGGAAGATCAATAAAATGGCTTTTAGCTTCTTCTGAAATCTTATTCAAATCACAACGCTCATCGATATTTTCTATATCAAACATTATATAATCAGTCAAATCATCAAGAAGCGATTGCATCTGATCCATATTTTTCATAAGCCTCTTCAAATAACCCGCACTCTCTTCATCAAGATTTTGTCCCACCCTTTTTGCCAGCAAATCCCCAAAGGTGCGCGCTTTCCTTAGCGGCCCCTTTAATTCATGAGAGGCAAGCTGAATGTATTCTTCTAATTCCTTTTCCATAATTCTAATTAAAATCTTTAGGTCTGGTTTTTGTTGCCATGTGAAGGCAGTTTATAATTGTAGACCATAATTTGAAATACCAATATAATATAGAAAAAATTGAAAGATCACAAATCATTGCCACCAGATAAAAAAATAAGGATTTTAATAATCGATGACGAGGAAGATTTTTGCCAGGTAATAGCTGCTTTTCTGAAAAAGAAAGGATACAATACAACAATTCGGCATACACTTTCTTCCGGTCTTCATGAGATTGAAATTCTTCAACCTCAAATTCTGTTTCTTGACAATCATCTTCCCGACGGGCGCGGATGGAATTGTACCGAAGAGTTGTTGAAAAAATATCCTTCATTAAATATTAACCTGATAAGTGCTTATAAAGACAATACGCCAACTTTTCCTTCGGATAAAAGAGTGAAAATTTTAGAGAAACCTCTTTCACTTCGGCAGGTAGATGAATTATTAAGTTCACTCACTCTTTCATGAGAAACCAGGAATCAGTTGTTACAGAATGAAAGCATATATTTAACCATCTGTTCCAACTCCCCTATTGATGAAGGTTTTACGAGATATGCCGTCGCTCCTAATTCCAGACATTTATTCTTATAATAACTGGCTCCGGAGGTGCTCCAGATCAATTTTGGAATCTTTTCAATTCCTGGAACCGGCTGTAATTTTTTTAAAATTTCTGCACCATTTAAACCGGGCATATTATAATCAAGCACAATCAATGAAGGTTCTTCATCCGCTTTCGCCTTTTCTAAAAAAGAAATAATTTCACTTCCACTTCTGATGAATCGAATTTGAACTGAGGGGTCAATTTCAGAAAATGTTTCCTCAAGAATTTCTTTATCATCCATATCATCTTCTCCAATCAAAATCCACTTTTTTAACCGCTTGTTTTTTACCGACCCTGAACCGTTCATATAACTCATTTTAAAAAGCAGAAAAAAAATTGATTTTTTTATTGCTTTACTTTATTGGCATCCTCAAAAGTTAGGTACCATATTTGATTTCTTCCCTTAGTCTTTTCTGTGTCTATTAGATGTCTATGAAAAAACCTATCAAAGGTATAATAGAAAAAAAGCACCAATTTTTTGTTTGGGGAAAAAATTCCCCGAATTGGTTATTTATCACTAAGAAAATTTTACAACACACTTAAATCCTTTGAAACCAACATGGGAACAATTGAAAAAATCAAGCCAAAAAGTAGAAAAAGTTACAATGGCCAGGCAGAAACACCAACCGACCACCATCAAATGCGCGAGATCTTAACCGTTCTCGATCAAGTAAAAAACGGAAATTTTAACGTACGCATACCCGTTACAAGCATTGGTATTGATGGGAAAGTTTGTGACACCATCAACGAGATCATTTCCTTAAACGAAATTTTATTCCAGGAACTGAAACAAGCCCGCGAAACAATCGGGAAAAAAGGACAATTGACACACCGTGTAGAATTGCCGAGATCCGCACGCGGTGCATGGAGTGAAGGGGTTGAATCGATCAACAATCTTATTTCCGATCTCGTTCATCCTACAATTGAAATAGCCAATGTGATCAGTTCTGTTGCTAAAGGAAATCTTTCGCACGAGATGCCGCTCAAAATTGCCGACCACAAACTGGAAGGTGAATTTGGACGAATAGCGCGAGAGGTGAACCACATGGTAAAGCAACTTAATCTTTTTTCAATGGAAGTTACCCGCGTTGCCCGTGAAGTAGGTTCTGAGGGTTTATTGGGTGTGCAGGCAAAAGTAAAAGGAGTTGCAGGTGTTTGGAAAGATCTTACCGATTCAGTGAACCACATGGCAGGAAACTTAACCAGCCAGATGCGGAACATAGCTGAAGTGACGACGGCGGTTGCGAAAGGTGATCTTTCAAAGAAAATTAC
>JBQCEG010000056.1:0-85268 GCA_051960475.1 Ginsengibacter sp. | reverse complement strand
AGAAGCACATGAAAAAATTCGCAGAAACTATAAGAATGGCTTATAATATCATTATTTCTGTCGAGGCGGAAACAGACACAAATGACGCTTACTGTTATTATGAAGGTCAACAAACTGGATTAGGCGAGCGGTTTCTTAATGAGCTATCGCACTTCTATAAAAAATTAGAAAAATATCTGGAATATTATTCTTTTACGTCTAAAACCAAAACAATTCGTTCAATTGCTTTAAAAATTTTTCCATATAAAATTATTTATGAAATAGATGGTGAGGAAGTAATTGTTTTTGCGGTTTATCACTTTCGCAATAATCCTGATCAACTCAACAAAAGATTATAAAATGTACCAACAAAAAAGATATAGAATCCTTAGAAGTAATCCAGCCATTAGGAGTATGGTCGCTGAAACTGTATTGACACCTTCCGATTTTATTTTGCCCATTTTTGTGGATGAAGGTGAGAATGTAGAATACGAAATTCCTTCAATGCCAGGGTATTTCCGGCATTCCTTAGATGGAACGATCAGGGAAGTAAAGGAATGCTGGAATATGGGAATTAAAAGTGTTTTGATTTTTATTAAAGCACCCGATGAACTTAAAGACAATACCGGCAAGGAAGCCTGGAACCCAAAAGGATTGATGCAAAGAAGTATTAAGGCAATAAAAGATGCGATGCCTGAAATGGTAGTAATGACAGACGTTGCGTTGGATCCGTATTCTTCTTACGGACATGATGGAATTGTTGAAAACGGTGAAATCGTAAATGATCCAACAGTAGAAGCATTGGTGAAAATGAGTTTAAGTCATGCCGAAGCGGGTGCAGATTTTGTAGCGCCGAGTGATATGATGGATGGGCGGATCGGTGCAATCAGGAAAGCATTTGAAGAAAATGGTTTTACCAAAACAGGAATTATGGCCTACAGCGCCAAATATGCTTCCTGCTTTTACGGGCCTTTCAGGGATGCATTAGATTCCACTCCCGGTTTCGGCGATAAAAAAACCTACCAGATGAATCCCGCTAACAGGATAGAAGCAGTGAAGGAAGCTTTGATGGATGAAGAGGAAGGCGCTGATATAATAATGGTAAAACCAGCAATGGCTTATTTGGATATCATCCGTGAAGTTAAAAATAGTGTACACCTTCCCGTTAGCGCTTATCATGTGAGTGGAGAATATGCGCTGATTAAAGCCGCAGCAAAAATGGGGTGGATTAATGAGGAGAAAGCAATTTTGGAAAGCCTTACCTCGATAAAAAGAGCAGGTGCAGACTTAATCGCTACTTATTTTGCCAAAGATGCGGTGAAACTATTAGGCTAAAACAAATATTCCCTGGCAAATTGAAGTCGTGTGTCCAATTCTTTAATTCAGAATCTATTGTTTAATTTTATAAGTAAAAAATAAAATTTAAAAGTATGGAAACGGTGACCGTTGAAATAGTAAACAGGAAAGCTATTAAGCTCTTGAGAGAATTGGAAGAACTGCAAATAATAAGAATTTGTTCACCTGGCAAAACCTCTACATCAAAAAATAAAGCTTCAAGATATCGAGGCCACCTAAAAGCTTCCACAGCTAACAGACTTTTGAAGGATGTCGAAGAAAGCCGTAATGAATGGGAAGAACGATTTCCTTCAAAATGATGCTAAATGGATTATCTCTTAGACACAAATTTCATTATAAATTATTTCAAAGGAATTTTTAAAGGCAATGCCCTAAAGTTTACAGATTCTGTTATTAATGGAATCACTTTTATATCAGTAATAACAAGAATTGAACTTTTGGGATTAACATCGAATGATGAAGATTTAAGTTTAATTAATGATTTCATTTCCGAAAGCGTTGTTTTCGGTTTAACTGAAGATATCATTCAACGGACGATTTCATTAAGGAAATCCAAAAAGATTAAACTTCCTGATGCCGTAATTGCTGCAACTGCTCTTGAAAATAACTTGCAATTACTTACTCATAATGTAAAAGATTTTAAAAACATTTCCGGCCTTACAATTATTGATGCGAACAAGTTATAGTCCAATCAGTAAGCGCTAATAACAAAAAAATAAACTGATGAACATTAAAACAAGTAATATACTTTTCTCCCGCGCTCAAAACTCAATTCCGGGCGGCGTTAATTCCCCCGTTAGAGCTTTCAGAAGTGTTGGAGGTACACCGATTTTTATTAAGTCTGCCAAAGGCGCCTATTTATATGATGAAGACGGAAACAGTTACATTGATTACATCAATTCCTGGGGACCGATGATCCTGGGACATGCTTATGAGCCTGTAGTTAAAGCAATTCAGGAAAAAGCGGCAGGATCAACTTCTTTTGGTGCTCCGACAGAGTTAGAAATTGAAATGGCTGAACTCATAAAAAGTATGGCGCCGAATGTTGACCTTGTAAGAATGGTAAGCAGCGGCACGGAAGCGTGTATGAGTGCTATCCGATTGGCCAGGGGTTATACCGGCAGAAATAAATTCATCAAATTTGAAGGATGTTATCATGGCCATGCTGATGCGTTTTTAGTAAAGGCAGGAAGCGGTGTCGCCACCTTAAACATCCAGTCAATACCGGGAGTTACCGCAGGAGTAGCGCAGGATACTTTGACGGCTCCTTACAATGATTTGAATGCTGTCGAAAAATTAGTGGAAGAAAACAAAGAAGAAATTGCGGCAATAATTGTGGAACCGGTTGTCGGCAATATGGGCTGTGTTTCACCACTGGAAGGTTTTTTGGAAGGACTCAGAAAAATATGTGATCGTGAAAATATTGTTTTCATTTTTGATGAAGTGATGACCGGGTTTCGCCTTGCTCCAGGTGGCGCACAGGAAAAATTAAAGATCAATGCAGATTTGGTGACGTTTGGAAAAGTAATTGGTGGAGGACTTCCAGTAGGCGCATTTGGGGGAAGGAAAGAAATTATGGAACATATTGCTCCAATCGGAAACGTGTACCAGGCAGGCACTTTAAGCGGCAATCCTATAGCTATGATCGCCGGTTTTACCATGTTGAATGAATTAAAGAATAATCCTTCCGTTTATACAGAATTAGATCAAAAAACAGCAAGGTTGGAAAAAAGTCTCAATGATATTTTGGCAAACAAAAATATTCCACACCGAATCAATCGTGTTGGCAGTATGATGAGCATTTTCTTTACGAACGAAGAAGTGCTTGATTTCGATTCTGCGGCGCAAACGGACGTAAAAATTTTCAACCGTTTCTTTCATCATTTATTAGACAGGGGAATTTATTTGCCCCCATCTGCATTCGAAAGCTGGTTTATCAGCAATGCTTTATCATCAGAAGATATTCAAAAAACACTCGACGCGGTTGAAGAATTTGAAATGGTAAACGAATAAAAATCCCGGATTTTATTTTACAACTAAGGATTCCACCAATAAGTGAACTTCAACAAAATCGCCCTGTTTCTTACAGCAAAAGGTGTGATCAAATAATTATCTGTGTAAACAATAAACAAATCTGACGCAGGCTTGTAACGCCATTGAAAACGCGCATTGATATTGGTATTATTTAATTGCTGATTATACTGAACATAAGTCGTAAAGAAAACTTTTGTTGATAAGGTCAGATCAATTTTTGGTCCTACCAACCAGAATGATGTCTTTCCCCATGGCGCCGGCAGTTGCAATTGGTTATAAGAGGCACTCAAGGTGAGATTAACAATCGGTTGAAACCGGTAACCTAATTCTGTACTTAGCGTGTACTTATCACCGTTAGCATAGTAACCGCCATACCTGAATGAAAAACTATAATTGAAAAGACTCTGCGGTTTGGAAACAAAATCTGCACCGGTTGTTTGCCATGAATGTTCTGAGGCGAATGCCAAAGAATCTTTGCCGCTATTGGTAGGATCAAATGGAAAAAGCACTTTCACAAAATCATCCATCAACACGCCGGACAGTGTGGCCTTGTTACGGAAAGTAACCAGGTAGGTTAAAAGATCTTCATGATCCGTTTCATTAAAATGTTTATCGTAAAAATAATTCGCAGAAAACTGCGGCCCATGCGTTAAAATGCTTCCTCCTTTTGGAAAAAAGTTATAAGAAACCTGTGGATTTAATTTGATATAATTTATCCTCGGAACATAACCTACTTCTGCATTGTAATTGTTTCCGACTGATTCATATCCCCCACTAATGGTCCATCTTTTACCCGCATATTTCAGATTGGCCGCGTGTGTAAAACTGCTTTCATTTTTACCGGGTGAAAATGATTTCAACAACAAAGCCTTTCCTGTCCATAAATTGTTGGACGAAGCAAGATTATATTCGAGTCCAAGATTCCTGTTATAAGAAGAATAAACGGGAAGTGTTGAATCTTTGGGCAAAGTATAATTGACGGACTGTTTATTTACGAAAATGAAATTGATATTCGAACGTGAAAAAACCCGCCGCTGTAATGCAGCAACCGCAAAGTTTTGAGCAGGCAAAGCCAAATCACTTTGTTTTGCCGTTTGCATATCCATCAAAGTAACGCGCCATTTTTTATTCAGGTTACCACTCAATCTTCCACCATAATCAATAGGAATGCCAAGACCAATGCGGCGCGAGAAAAAAGGCCGGATATCACTGTAGCCGAAGTTATTGATCTGGTCACCATTTTCCAGGAAAAATTGTCGCCGTTCCGGAAAAAACAATTCATAGCGATCCAAATTCGTTACTTGTTTATCCACTTCCACCTGCGAAAAATCCGGGTTTACTGTGAGATCAAGATTCAGTGAAGAAGTTACGGCCACTTTTGCATCAAGGCCAACTTCATGTTTTAATTCAATTGGCGAATAAGGAATCTTCTCCTGTGAACCACCTGCAAGCAGATGCGGAATGAGCGAAGTATTTCCTTTCTGAACATTCGGAGAATAATCAAAAACAAGCGTGCCTGTATAAGCAAGAGCAGCAGTGGGAAATTGACGGGGAACAGGCGCCCAACTCGATTTTTCAGTTGTCTTCAAATCGTTCCTGCTAAAATTGATCCCCCATTTTTGAACACCTTTTTTGTATCGAAGTATCTTTAAGGGAATCGCCATTTCAACCACGTATTCACTGTCATATCGTTTCACTGCAGATACCCACTTATTATCCCAGTTCAAGTCAACCGAACCGCCTTCAAACATCAACCCGTCCCACTGCGCATTTTCTGCATTTACACCAAAGGCAAAACCATCCGTTTGGTCGTCAAAAGGATCAATAAAAACAATAAAATTATCATTCTTTTGAAAGTTCCAATCCCGCCTCAATGATTCAACGATCTCATCTTTTTTGGGCGCATCAAAGCATTTGGCCAAAAGGTAAAGGTTCTTTTGATCGTAAGTCATTTCAACTTCAGTCTTCACTTTTGCGAAGCTTGTATCCATTGGCAACACCATGTAAAAATTCTTTGCCACTTGTGCATGATGCCACACCTCTTCGTTATCCAAACCATCTACAGTAATCCTTTCAGTTGTAGGATAAATGTGTAAACGAAATGCATCGTTTTTCTTCTGGGCAAAAATGGTAAGGCATAACAGTAATGCACATACGAAAAGTAAAAGTTTTCTCACGTCAGCAACATTAAGAAGTATTAAAATTTTTAAAAAGCATTTATTGTATCATAAACCACTACCCTGCCCCACAAATGCGAACATTCTTTGATGAATTGTAAATGAACCGGATCTTTTTGATAAACATCCTGGTCAGCAGCAGATTCAAAAAGGAGCAACCACGATACGGCATAGCTGGTATCAATCACATCACGATTCGTGTTTGCAGGTTTACCAATATGAAAATCGCTGATTGTGGGTGCGTGGGACAGTTTCTTTAATCCCTCAATCAATTGTTCAAGATCTTCCGTGCTCCCGGGATTTTTCAGCCAAAAGAAAACATGATGAATAAAACCGTTCTGTTTAATGATCATAATACAAAAATTGGTGGTTAAAATAAATGATTGTCAAACTTAATGCAATCCTTGAATAGTTTGTTAAAGGATTTGCTTAGTCCTTCTTTCCGGCAGTTTCAATAAAATTCAGACTTCGATATGTATTACCTTTATACACCGGCGTTATTTGCGTCGTTTTCGCAATCCGTCGAAAAAAATTATTACTATGGCAAATACAAAAAAAATCCAGGACAGTTATATCGATTATGTACTCACCAATGGCGAGGCTCCAAAGTCAGTTTACAATTTTGCAAAGGAACTCAAGATGACCGAAGCTGAATTTTACAAACACTATGCTTCATTTGATGCAATAGAAAAAGCCGTTTGGGAAGACCTGACATTGGCAACAATTATTAATATCAAAGAACAGGAAGTGTGGCCGCAATATACTGCACGTGAAAAAATGCTTTCCTTCTTTTATGGCTACATCGAATTATTAAAAACAAAGCGCAGTTTCATCATTTATACTTTAAACAAAAATCCAAAAAAAATAACTACTCCTTCTGTATTGACTAATGCACGAAAAGTTTTTGAAAGTTTTGCTGAAGATGTTGTGAATGAAGGTTTGGACAGCGGTGAATTGGCTGACCGAAAATATTTGAGCAATAAATACAAAGACGCTTTGTGGATTCAGTTTGCCTTCATCATCCGCTTCTGGATAGAAGACGACAGTGCCGGTTTTGAAAAGACCGATGAAGCGATTGAAAAAGGAATAAATGTCACCTTCGACCTGTTCCAAAGATCGCCAATCGACAACCTTTTTGAATATGGAAAGTTCTTAACCCGCAATGGGAAGTTTAAAGAAAAAATGGGACTTTAAATCGTATGAAAACTCAGGAAACAATGCCCACCACAAAGGTGGAACGTTCGGCAAAATTTGTGAAAACAGGTTTTCGTATCGGAGGGAATTATGTAAAACACTATTCCAAAAAACTATTCAATCCTGAACTTTCTCGTGATGAATTGAATGAAGACAACGCCAGCGATATTTACGAATCTTTAAGCCAGTTAAAAGGTTCTGCATTAAAAGTGGCCCAGATGCTGAGCATGGATAAGAACATTTTACCCAAGGCTTATGTCGATAAATTTTCACAATCACAATACAACGCGCCACCGCTTTCAGGTCCACTCATCATTAAAACTTTTACAAAAAGTTTTGGGAAAGCGCCTTCGCAGATCTTCGAAAGTTTTAATTTGAATTCAGTACAGGCTGCTTCAATTGGGCAAGTGCATGAAGCTACATTGAATGGAAAAAAACTGGCGATTAAAGTGCAATATCCAGGTGTTGGAGACAGCATTTCTTCTGATTTAAAATTAGTAAAACCTTTTGCTTTTCGTTTGTTGGGGATGAGCGAAAAGGAATTAAATATTTATATCGGCGAAGTGGAAGAGCGTCTTTTAGAAGAAACCGATTACGAACTGGAAGTAAAGCGTTCCATCAAAATTTCAAAAGCTTGCAAAGGTTTGAAAAACGTTGTTTTCCCCACCTATTATCCAAAGTTTTCTTCTTCGAAGATCATTACGATGGACTGGATGGAAGGTTTGCATTTGAAAGAATTTTTAGCAACCAATCCTTCACAAAAGTTGAAAAATAAAATTGGCCAGGCGCTTTGGGATTTTTACAATTTCCAACAACATGAGTTGAGAGCCGTTCATGCGGATCCGCATCCCGGAAACTTTTTAATAACCCCTGACGAAAAATTGGCTGTAATTGATTTTGGATGCATTAAAGAACTGCCGGATGATTTTTATGAACCATTCTTTGCCCTTATCGTCCCGGGATTGATGGAAGATAAAGAAGCGACCATCAAAGCTTTCAGGCAATTGGAAATGATCCAGCCCAATGATGATAAAAAGCAAATAGAATTTTATTATAAGGCTTACAAAGAAATGATCTCTCTTTTCGCATTGCCTTACACGAGCAAGGTTTTTGACTTCAGCAAGCCTGAATTCTTTGAACAATTATATGCCTGGGGCGAAAAAATTGCAAGAATGCCGGAATTTAAACAACCACGTGGCGTCAAACATTTTATTTATGTAAACAGAACCAATTTTGGTTTGTACACTTTGCTCAATGAACTGAATGCGACTGTTCGCACAGATACCTTCCAACCACATTTGAGTAAATAATTCAAAGCGCAAAAATTAATTCTTCATTATTTCTTCCTTTGCTGTAAAATCTTTTGCCAGAAGAACTTACTTTTATGTTTTTCTAACAAACTACTTTCTAATGAAGAATCCAAAGACGCTCCTGCTGTTCATTACTATTTTTCTTTTTCGTGTATTCCTAAACGCACAACCGTTATCTTCTGACCAGATAGATTCGCTGGTTGAAAGAACGATGAAAACTTTTGATGTACCAGGCATTGCTGTTGCAGTTGTGAAAGATGGAAAGATCATTCACGAAAAAGGTTATGGAGTTACTTCCCTGAACACCATGCAAAAAATGAATGAGCACACACGTTTTGGAATTGCTTCCAACAGCAAAGCCTTTACTGTAGCAGCTTTGGGAATCCTGGTGGATGAAGGCAAATTAAATTGGGATGACAGGGTTGTTGATTACATTCCCGGGTTTAAATTGTACAGTCCTTACGTTACAGAAAATTTTACTATCCGCGATCTGCTCACACACAGAAGTGGTTTGGGACTTGGCGCCGGCGACCTGATGATATGGCCCGACAGCAGCACTTTCGGTTTGGAGGACATCATCCACAATCTGAGGTATTTAAAAGAAACTTCGGATTTCAGAACCAAATTTGATTACGACAATTTGATGTACATAATTGCGGGTGCTGTGGTGGCAAAAGTTTCAGGAATGAGCTGGGAAGATTTTATCCAAAAGAAAATTTTTGATCCTTTGGGAATGACAGAGAGTGCACCGGATTACGATCTGCTGAAAAACAAGAATAATGTGATCGATGCTCATGCGCCGGTAAATGGAAAAGTGCAGGTGATTCACCGCGATTGGAAAGATGTGGCCAATCCAGCAGGAGGAATTTACAGTAGTGTTCACGATATGAGCAAATGGATAATGATGCAAATGAATGATGGAAAATATGGACCAGATTTAAACAATCAACTGCTAAGCGAAAAAACGCATGAAGAGATGTGGACCCCTCAAACCATCATTCCGGTTCATGGCAAAACAACTTACAAAACACATTTTGCATCTTACGGCTTGGGTTGGTTTTTGAGTGACGAAATGGGATATAAAGTTCCGACACATACCGGCGGACTTGCAGGAATTGTTACGCAGGTAACGCTTATTCCGGAGTTACAACTCGGCATCATTGTACTTACCAATCAACAGTCAGGAGCGGCTTTCACGGCTATAACCAATACGATCAAAGACGGATATTATGGCATCACAGGAATCGATCGTGTAAAAGAATATCACGATTTGGTTATGAAACGTGATTCCAGGGCCAAAAAAATAACGGACAAAATTTGGAGCGATATCAATGCCCAACAACAAAAGAATAAGTCTTCTGTAGATGAAAGAATTTTTGCCGGAACTTATAAAGATCCATGGTTTGGAGATGTAATCATTTCTGAAAATAACGGAAACCTTTATTTCCAATCAAAGAACTCTCCAAGGTTGAGAGGTGAAATGTTTTATTACAAAGGAAACACCTTCATCGTAAAATGGGAAGACAGGAGTATGGATGCAGATGCATATGTAATGTTCAATCTTGATTTTGAAGGAAAGCCGGCTGGAATAAAAATGAAACCTATTTCTCCGCTTACTGATTTCAGTTTCGACTTCCAGGACCTGAATTTTAAACGCGTGCAGTAAACGCACAATTCTTAAAAAATTTTATTTTACTTTGAACAGCGATTTATAAAAATTTAAAATCCTCTATTTTGATGAAGCAAAGAAAATTTTTCACAGCGCTTTTTTCACTGGCAATTTTAATATCATTTAAGCTTTCTGCACAGGAACCATTTACTCCAAAAGCTGTTGAATTGCCAAACGGCTGGTCACTTTCTCCCGCAGGAACAGCCATCAATCTCACAAGCGATTTACCACTGAACATGGCACTTTCTCCTGACGGAAAATATGCAGCTATAACAGACAACGGTGATGGCAAAGAAGGGATAGACCTTGTAGATGTTTCGGCTAAAAAGCTTTTGTCATTTACACAAATGAAGGCGGCGTGGGTTGGTTTACAATTTACCAAAGATGGAAGATATCTTTATGCTTCGACCGGCAACAGGAACATGATCTTAAAATTTGCTGTAAAGTATTCAACACTGTCGCTTGTTGATTCAATTGTTTTAGGAAAGCCGTGGCCCAATAAAATTTGTATCACCGGCATCGCTTTGAATGAGAATAATTCGAAGCTGTTTGCAGTTACGAAAGAAAATAATTCGCTCTATGTTTGCGATACAAAATCCAGGAAAATTTTAAAGAGGATTCCCTTGAGCGCCGAAGCTTATACGTGTCTTTTAAATCCACAAAAAAATGAATTGTACATTTCATTGTGGGGAAGCGAAAAAGTGGATGTTTTTGATTTGCAAAAAGAACAGATTACAGACTCCATGCAAACAGAAAGTCATCCAAATGATATGGTGCTCACAAAAGATGGAAAATTTCTGTATGTAGCCAATGCCAACAGCAACAGCGTTTCTGTTATCGATCTGGACAAAAGGAAAACCATTGAAAATCTTTCAGCGAGCCTTTACCCAAATGCACCGGCAGGAAGTACTTCCAACGGGGTTTGTCTTTCAGCAGATGACAAAACTTTATACATTGCCAATGCTGACAATAATTGCCTTGCCGTATTTGATGTTTCTGAACCGGGAAGTTCGCGCTCAGCAGGATTTATTCCAATAGGATGGTATCCGACATGCGTTCGTATTTTAGGAGATCAACTTTTGGTGACAAATGGTAAAGGTTTTGAATCAATGGCTAATCCTTACGGACCACAACCGATGAACAAAAAATTAAATTCTCCTTATCAAAAAAATGTTGTTTCACAAGGCAAAAAACCGGTGCAATATATTGGTAGTCTTTTTAAAGGTTCCCTTTCTTTCATTTCCATTCCGGATCATGAAGACCTTGCTAAGTATTCAACCCAGGTTTACAAAAACACGCCTTATAATAAAAACAAAGAATCACTTGCCGAGGGAGAATATGGAAATCCAATTCCACAAATAGTTGGCGGTCCTTCGCCTATCAAATATGTTTTTTACGTGATCAAGGAAAACCGTACTTACGACCAGGTTTTGGGTGATGTGAAAGAAGGTAATGGCGACAGTTCACTTTGTCTTTTTGGAGAAAAAATTACGCCTAATGAGCATGCGTTGGTGAAGGATTTTGTTTTGCTTGATAATTTTTATGTGGATGCAGAAGTGAGCGCTGACGGCCACAATTGGAGCACAGCGGCTTATGCCACAGATTATGTAGAAAAAACATGGCCTACCAATTACAGCGGTCGCGGTGGCAATTATGATTACGAAGGTACACGTGAGATAGCTTATCCTGCAAAAGGTTTTATTTGGGATTACTGTAATCGTGCAGGAATTTCTTACCGCAATTATGGAGAGTTTGTGCACAATGGTGAAGAGCCAATCCTGCCCGCAATAGAAGGACATTATTGTGCTGGTTTTCCTGACTTTGATTTGAGCATTAAAGATGTGTACAGAGAAAAAGTTTGGGAACACGATTTTGATTCGCTGGTGGCAGCAAATGCTTTGCCTGCGTTTTCAACATTGCGTTTACCGGACGACCACACCAGCGGAATGGCAAAAGGTGCCTACACTCCTTTGGCAGCACTTGCAGATAATGACCAGGCTGTAGGAAGATTTATTGATCATATTTCACACAGCGCAATCTGGAAAGAGTGTGCTATTTTTATTTTGGAAGATGATGCACAAAACGGTCCTGATCATGTGGATGCGCACCGTTCGCCTGCTTATGTAATCAGCCCTTATATTAAAAGACATTTTGTAGATCATACAATGTATTCCACGTCTGGATTATTGCGTACCATGGAACTGATTCTTGGTCTTCCGCCAATGAGTCAATATGATGCTGCAGCAATGCCTTTGTTCAGGTCGTTTACATCCACACCGGATTTCACGCCTTACTCTGCGAAACCAGCGAATATCGATATCTATCAAAGAAATACGGCGATGAATGATCTTGAAAAAGAATCAGCTAAATTCAATCTCGCTGTTGAAGACGCAGCGCCGGATATTCCTTTCAATGAAGTGATCTGGAAAGCCATCAAAGGAGAAAATAGTGTGATGCCTGCACCTCGTCACAGCGCTTTTATTAAAGTAGCGGATAAAGAAAAAGATGAGGATGATTGAGTTGCCAGTAAACGAATTAAAACTCCGATTTTTTATTTGGTCCTGAATTTTAAGTGAACTATACAGTCTTGCTCAATTGGTAATATTTGTTGGTAATCTTTTCTATTTCTTCTGCGGTTAAAATACCGGCTATTTTAATCGCGTCGATTGACTTCTTGATTGAAGAACAAAAAGCCTCTTTGGCAGCAGTTCCATTTGTTGAAACCATACCATGCAAAATGTGAAAGATGGAAAGGAAAGCTAGTCTTACTTCATAAGGGTATTTCAAGTAACCATCGCGAATGTGGACAACAGGGGGAATAAAGGAAGTAAAATGCTCCCTGATGTTGCGGGTAGAACTGCCGTTAAGTGTTGATTCAATTTCCCGCAATGCCCTTTCAGGAAGAGTTTTCAATTCATGTTGAGAAAAAGAATTTAAGTGAAAATCGTTCCATGCGCGAATTGCATGCCTGGACAATGTTGTTGCCAATTCCAGGATATCTTTTTTATTAAGTGATTTGTACCATAAAACTTCTGTATTATTGGTCATAATTATTTTCCTTGATTTTAAGTTCAGAAGTTATGAGAATGAAAGCGTTAATTCAAAGGTCAGCAAATGCGCTTCCTTAAAACAATGAAAGTATTAAAAGGCTTTAAATAGGAAGAAAACGGAATCTTTAATGTTTTATTCGGAAGGTATCATATCCGAGGAATCAATTTCAAGAATTCATCTTTGCGACGTCTTGCTAAAGGTAATTCAGTTTTATCGCTTAGCAATACGTAATTATTTCCTTTGTGAAACCGCTCAATATAAAGCAGGTTGATGATGTGCGTTTCATGAATCCTGAAAAATTCATTAGCAGAAAGCACTTCTTCAAAATCCCCAAGTGTGCGGCTTGAAACGATCACTTCTTTATTGGCAAGATAAAACTTAGTGTAACGGCCATTCGCTTCCAGGCGTATAATGTCTTTCATCTTTACAAAACGCACTCCATCGACAGATGCAAGTGTAAGTGTTTTTTCCAGTGCATTGTGCTGTGCAAGGTTTTTCAGCAACACATCCATTTTGTAGCCCATATTTTTTTGCTCAAGGCTTTGCCGGCATTTTTTTATCGCTTTAGCCAATTCATCTTTATCGATAGGCTTCAGCAAATAATCCAGTGCACTTAATTTTATCGCATTAATGGCATATTTATTATAAGCAGTGGTGAAGATGATCTCAAAATCGATGTTACCCAGCTTTTTCAACATTTCAAATCCATTCATCCTGGGCATTTCAATATCAAGAAAAACAAGGTCGGGGGATTTCTTTTGAATACTTTCAATTCCCTTTGCAGGAGTGTTACACACATCCACAACCTCAATCACGTCACTGAACTTTTTCAACATCAGTTCAAGCACTTCTGCACTTTGTTGTTCGTCTTCAATAATTATTGTTCTGATCATAGCCAATTGATTTTGAATTAAGCAGTTATTGAGGAACACAAATTTTCACAAGGGTGCCCGCAGGATTTCCGCCTTCTTCAAGATCGGTGATCTCTACTACCGAAGGTACATTTCCATTCTTATTTAAAGCCATCAGACGTGCAGTGATCACTTCGATGCCCAAAGAAGTATGTGCCTCTTCTTTGTTTGCTTTTAATTCCGCGGCGGCTTTTCTTCCTACCCCGTTGTCTATTACTTTTATTTGGATATGATCTTGACGATCACTAAAAGAAATATGAATTTTGCCACAGCATTCCTTGTGCATAATACCATGCAGCATTGCATTTTCAATAAAAGGTTGAACGATCATTGTGGGGATGAAAGTGGTTCCCTGTTGCAATGATGGATCTACGTCAATACAATACTCCAGTTTTTTGCCAAACCTCAATTTTTCCAATTCAAGATAAAGCGTAAGCATTTCAATTTCCTTATCCAGGCTGATGTTGGGTTCGCGGGTATTATTCAGGATCGAGCGCATCAGGCGCGAAAACTTTCCGAGATAAATGTCAGCATTCTCCACATCATTTGACAATACAAACTTCTTAATAGAATTAAGCGCATTAAAAATAAAGTGGGGATTCATTTGGCTGCGCAAAGCCGACAGTTGCATTTCAATCAGTTGTTTTGAAATGTTGTCGATCTCTGTTTTTTGTTTTCTTAGTTGCTGATCTGCTTCTATCGCTTTTATTTTACTGGCAATTAAGGTACCAATGGTAGTAAGTATCTGCAGGTGATTGTGATTAAAAAAGCCAACTTTCGAATGTTCTGAATCAATCACCCCCAGCAACTCTTCCTCGTATTTGATAGGCACGGCAATTTCACTTAAACCACTATAGCCTTCAGCTAAATAACGTGGATCTTCGCGGGTATCGGGCACGATGATGGGGTTTCCGGAAGCAGCGACTGTGCCGACAATTCCTTCTCCCGGGGAAAGATCGTAGGGAAATTCAATCAGAATTTCTTTCGAGTCTTTTACGCCAAAGCCTGCACGTTGCACCATTTTGGTTCGTTTGTCATTCCACATATAAATCAGGCAATCTTCAAAACCGAGTTTGGCAATCAAATTCTTCGTCACATCCCATAAGATCTCATCTACATCATTTTTCAACATCAAAGAGTTCGAAAAAAAATTATTGATCTGCTCTCGTTCCAATCTTTCTTTGTAATACTCTGAACGCACTTTTTCAAGTTCGGTTTTGGTTGCTTCTATTTCCCTGATCTTTTTTTCACGCAACCTGATGAGCCAAAACAAACCCAAAAGCAAAAGGCCCGCCAGGATCATGAGCTCGATCCAGATCCGCAAGGGAATGACGATTATAAAAAATAATAGAGTGTTGTGCAATAACATCACTTCAACATTTAGATAGCAAACAGGCTGAAAAAATCACTTATAAATATAACTAAATTCAGTAAACAGTAAGTGAACAAAAAGATGGAAAAATTATTTTGGGAAACAAAAGATTACATTTTCCACTTTTCAATCATTTTCAATGATAATCGAATTGCAAAAGAAATTATCTTTAACTATTGCAAAAAAATTAATTCCCAAAGATTAAAATCATGTTTAAACGTATTGCGGTTCTTTTCTTAGCATTATTATTTCTATTCATTGGCATAGATACTCATGCACAGGCTCCGGTTAAAAAACATTTACCAATCATTGATGTACATGTTCATGCGATGAAAGTAAATCCAAAATTTGCCACAGACATGTGTCCATGGTTTTTAACGAGCATGCCTGGAGGTGATCCGAATGATCCTCCTCCATCATTGTTAAATACGGATTGTGCCACTCCTTTGAAGGCGGCAAAAAGCGATCAGGAGTTCCAGGATTCGCTTGTGGCCACAATGAACAGGTTGAATATTACAATCGTCGCCATGGGCGACCCGCAGATCCTACGCAATTGGCAAAAGGCAGCACCCGGAAGGGTAATTCCAGCTATTGGCATTAGCAATTCAAAAGATATGTCTGTTGTAGCCTTTACTGATTCGCTTTCATCAGGGTTTTATAAGGTAATGGCTGAAGTGGCGCCACAATACCAGGGAATGTCACCAAGTGATACTTCACTCGATGCTTATTTTGCAGCTGCTGAAAAATTAAATATTCCAGTCGGGATTCACTTGGGAACCGGGGGAAATGGGATGGCTAATATAACCGCACCAAAATATCGTGCGTCTATGGGGAACCCGTTATTGCTCGAGGATCTTTTGGCGCGTCATCCTAAATTGAAAGTCTGGGTGATGCATGCCGGTTACCCGATGATCGATAACATGATCGCTTTGATGGGTGCTAATGCTTACGTGTATGTAGATATTGCCGGAATGATCTGGAGTTATCCACTTGAAGAAGTAAATAATTATATTAAAAGATTGGTACAGGCGGGTTTTGAAAAAAGGATCATGTATGGTACAGACCTTATGGTATGGCCCAAATTGCAGGAGATTTCATTGGGAGTAATTATGAACGCCACTTATCTTTCAGACGATCAAAAGCGTGATATTCTTTTTAACAATGCAATACGCTTTTTTAGGCTTGATCCGAAAAAATTTGAATAAGGATAATTTGAGCTAATTATATTTCCATTTCAAGCAAAGCAAAACTGAGTGTTTTGCCATGGGTATCCAAAGCAAGTGATGTTGTAACACCGCCGGATAAAGCAGCCTGGCAAACAAAAAGTAAGGAAGAAATATTGGGTAATTCATAACGGATCACATCGCCACGAACAATTTCTTTCAGATGCTCTTTTACCTTTTCGGCAGTACAGGCTGAAAGCAACAATCCATAATCTGATTCTTTATAAGGAATGAGCGACAACATTAAAGTATTTCCTTTATCACCCGCGCGACTATGCGCAATGTCAAACAGTTTCATGATTCAAAAATTGTTACTAGTGGAGAAATAGAATTTCTGTCTATCAAAGTAGATACAACACCAATTACTTCATTTACATATTTTCTTGCGCCTCCACCTCCGGCGGGCCCATTGGTATAAAGTGCTTCTACTTCTTCGCCTATCAGTGCAGCCTCTTGTTCTGTTTGGGCTTTTGCTGCAACTCTCAGCCTGACTTCATACGGAACAGCAGAATTACCAAATGTCGTTTTATGCATCGATTGAATGCCAATGAAGTCAATCCTCATTTCAAGAAATTTTTCTTTCAATCTTTTCCCCAATATATCAGCGGCCAGTTTCGCTCTTTCATTAGCTGAGGTGCCTGCATAAGAAATCTCTCCTTCACCTAAAAAAAAGGCTTTGTAGCCAAGACTGACTTTATACGCTGACGGCTTTTCTTTACCTCCTCCCCCGGAAACGTGCACTCTATCTTTTCCTGTTTCTTGTAAATGAACTTTGGCAAAATCGGCGATCACGTCCGGTGTGAAATATTCATTCGGATTTGTCACCTCATAAAGCAATTGCTCTTTTGCAGTTTGCAGATTGACAACTCCTCCCGTTCCTTCAATTTTGCTGATAACGGCTGATCCATCTGGAAAGACATCTGCAAAAGGATAACCAAGATTTTCAAGTCCGTTCACTTTTTTATGAACTCCATCAGCAAAATATCCGCCCGTAACTTGACCTGCACATTCCATCAAATGCCCGATCACAGTACCTTTTCCCATTAGGTTATAATCAGACATGTCCCAGCCAAATTCGTATAGCATCGGCGCGAGGAACAATGAAGGATCAGCTACCCTTCCGGTAATAATAATTAGTGCACCGGTGTTCAGCGCTTGCAAAATAGTATCTGCACCGAGATAGGCATTAGCAGAAATAAGATCATAATTATTAAGCGATTTGCCATTCTCAATATCTTTAAAAGAAGTTGCATTTTGTTGAATGTTCTCCAGCACTTCATCTCCCCTTACCACCGCTACCTTAATTGAAACATTTTTCTTTTGCGCGATCTCAATTATTTTTTTTGCCGCTGCAATGGGATTAGCCGCGCCCATATTTGTTATGAGTCGGGTATCATTTTTTATCAGATGCGGTAAAAGTGCTTCTATTCTTTTTTCAAGCAACGGATCATAACCTTTTGTTGGATCAACCATTTTTCTTTTTTGGGCCAATGCAATTGTACGTTCTGCCAGGCATTCTAACACGAGGTAATCCAGCCCACCTTTATCCGCAAGCAAAACAGCAGGTTCAATTCTGTCGCCTGAAAACCCTGCTCCTCCTCCTATTCTTATTTTCTCTTTCATATATGTATTGAACCGGTCAGGAGAGATACGATCGTCATGACAATTGTAGTACCCCAGGCCCATTTAAAAATAAATTTCTGGTGATCACCCAAATCCACTTCGGCCAATCCGATCAATAAAAAAGTGGAAGCAGTAAGTGGACTCAATGGAAAACCTACTGTCATTTGTCCCAGCAAAGAAGCCCTGCCAACTTCAAGAGGATTTACCCCAAGTTGAGTGCATGTATGACTGAGCACAGGCACCACACCAAAGTAATATGCATCCGGGGTAAACAAAAGACTTGCCGGCATACTGATAACGGCAGTGATGACCGGGATAAACGTTGCATGTTCTTTTGGAATCAAATGCACAAGATCTGTCGCCATTGCTTCGATCATTTTCGATTCTGTAAGTATGCCCGAATAAACACCTGCTGCAAAGATCATACTCGAGACCATAAAAATATTGGCCCCGTGTCGTTTGATTATCTTCTGCTGATCAGAAAGTTTACTGAAGTTAATGAGCAAAGCAATCATTCCTGCAAGAACAAACAAAACCGGGGCAGGAATAGCTCCTGATAATAAAATGATGATCAACGCTGTGGTTAGCAAAGCATTAAAGATGATGAGTTTCGGACGGCGCAGAGATCTTTCCTCTTCACTAAAATTTTCTTTATGATTGTAATTAAACTCTATTACACCCAATCTTTTCCTTTCCCTTTTCCCAAAGATGTAAGCTACAAAAAGCACCCAGATAATTCCTCCAATCATTGCTGGAATGTTGGGATTAAACATGTGAACTGCATCAGTATGCAACGCCGACATCGCTCTGGCTGAAGTACCCGACCAGGGAACCAAGTGCATTGGGCCAACACTCAACGCAACAATTCCTGCAAGAACAAGGCGACTCATTCCTAATTTTTTATAGATTGGAAGAAATGCTGAGAGAACGATCATGAAAGTTGCGGTACCATCACCATCCAAATGAACCATCATGGTGAGTATGGACGTACCCATTACTACTTTTAACGGATCACCTTTTACCGAACGAACTATAAAAGCAATGACAGGATCGAATAAACCCGCATCGAGCATCACTGAAAAATAAAGCACGGCAAACATCAGCAATATTCCTGTCGGCGCCACTTGCTTAATCCCCGCCAGTGACATCACTCCTATCTCTTTGTAATTGAAACCTGCAATGAAAGCAATAACCACGGGAACCAATACCAACGCGGTTATTACAGACAATCGCTTTGTGATGATAAGGGCCAGGAAAATTACAATGGTTATGAAACCATAGATAGCGAGCATCGATTAAGAATTTTGATTTACAGCCGATCCGTTTTCTGCAAAAACTTTTGAAAAAAACAATACATGGTAAGGCAATGAGTTTTGCCAGTAATCCCAGGTGTGTGAACCCGGCCGCTCCGAATAATCATGAGGCGTACCGTTAAAGATCAACCTGCGATGAAGTTCACGGTTCACATCTATAAAATAATCGTCAACACCATCATCAAAGATCAGTTTGAGGTTTGCCGCTTTTATTTTATCAGCCATATTTATGATAGATGCATCGGCATATCTCTGCGGATATTTTTCAATGGGTCCAAGTATCTTTTCAAATTCTTTTTTGAAGATGGCCAATGCATTTTCCGGAAATCTCCATTCCTTCATATCAAGATTTAATGCTCCACTCATGCTTCCTGCTGCGCAATACAAATCTGGATGACGCGCTGAAAGATACAACGCTCCGTAACCTCCCATCGAAAGCCCGGTAACCGCGCGGCCCTTCCTGTCTTTTATCGTGCGATAGTTGGCATCTATTTTTTCAATTACTTCTTTTGTGATGTAAGTTTCAAACTGGCTTTCTTTTGATACAGGACTGTTAAGATAATAACTAAAAGTTTCCCCTTCCGGCATTACCATGATCATATTGTATTGATTGGCAAGTCTCGGAATAAGCGTTCTGTCTGATGTCTTTTTTATCCAGTCATCAAAATGCCCATAGCCTCCATGCAACAGGTACAAAACAGGGTAAGCTTTTGTATTGTTTGAGTAAGATGCAGGTAACACAATTACCGCCTTGTAATTTTTGTTCATCACTTTGCTAGGAATAACGATCGTGTCAACCCGCGCTGCAAAACTTTTGCTTATGACAAACAGTGAAAGAACAATTAAAAGGAAATTTTTTTTCATCAGGAAATTCTTTTTACAGATCATTGGTTATTAGCAAATAAGGGCGAATCTTTTTTGTTGCAATTCCACGATCAAGAATGCTTTTCATGGTAGGGGTTATCGTATCGGTACCCATAAAACCGTGCAGATAATAAATAACGGGATAATGTTGATTTGCCTGATCATAACCCGGAGGAAGATATACTGAAATCCTGCGGTTCGGGTTTTCGCCTCCTGTGTTTTTAAGGTAAGTTGAATTAATAAATCTTGTAATTACGGTTCCGGAAATACTTTGGGAGTTCGCACTTACAAACAAAAACACCCCGACCAAAATTGCTGTTATTTTTCTCATACCAAATTGAATTGGGTTTATAATTCTCTGTAAAAAATAAATAGGTTATTTTCCTTCCTAACGAAATAAAAAATGCGTTTATTCCTTTGTTTACTATATCAAAACATTTTCGTTTGTGGATGTCCGTTATTAGCTTACTTCACTTCCCAATCATCTGTTCTGAACGGCGATGCCGGCAAACCTGCTTTGTTAAATAGATTTGGTTCTGCCGTGTTAGTAAACCCAAATCTTACTGCCACAGGATGCTGCACCTGGGGATTGGAAACGATGACTGTGCTTCCTTCAATCTTTGCATTAGCTGTCACAAATTTTTGATCATCGCCGGCGATCATGAAATGAGTAAGATTGTCACCTTTCTTCATCAAACCGTTATCTGCAAAATCAAAATGAATAATCGCTTCGTTATCCTTTACTTCCATTGATCGGTAGAGCGGCCCTGAGTAAGTAATATTTTGTTGGCTATAAGTTTTTGCAAGTGCCCATGCAGCAAGCCTTTTGCCCACATCGATTTTATTAACAGGATGAATATTGTTGGTATCACCTGTAATATCACTTACCACTACCATTCCTGTATTCTGCACATTGTGGTAAGTTCTTAATTGTTGTTCTCTCACCAAAGCAGCTTTATCTCCTGCTCCATAATTAAAAGGTGCAATTTGCACAAAATAGAATGGGAAATTTTCATTCCAAAGGTCACGCCATTGATGGATCATCGCGCTGAAAGTTTCTTCGTAAGTATCGGGATTCGTGGTGTTGGTTTCGCCCTGGTACCAGATGCCGCCTTTGATTGGAAACCTCGTGATCGGCGCTATCATTGCATTGTACAATACTGCCGGTCTTATTGGGCACCATGGAACCGGCGTTAATTTTGCAGCACTCACCGCCAGTCTTTCACTACGGTTAAACACTTCAATCGGCGTCCAAGATTCTACCGGCGACCCGCCCCAGCAAGATTCGATAAGGCCGATAGGAATGCGCAAACTTTCATTGAGCGTGCGTCCAAAAAAATAACCGGCCGCGCTAAACGTGTGGACTGTTTCAGGCGTGCAAAGCTCCCACTTTCCATGAACCTCCTGTTGTGGGTAGGGAGCAGAAATATTCCAAATATGAAAAAAGCGAATTTCAGGATGATTGGCCTTGGCCACTTCTTTCTTATAATAATTCTTGTGCCAGTCAGTGCTGAACTCCATATTAGATTGACCAGTGCAAATCCAGTTGTCACCTATAAGCACATTATGTATTGTTATTGTGCTATCACCAATAACAGTGATGATGTAAGGGCCTCCGGCCTTTGGTGTTTTAAGATCAACCGACCATATTGCATCCGACGCTGTGGAAGTTTTTAATGTGTCACCACTCCAACTGGGAACGACACTAATTTTTTGAATAGGGCCTGACCAACCATAAAAATGAATGGTGGTTTGTTGCTCCAAAACCATGTTATCGGAAAAAATATCAGGCAATCGCAGGTAAGCATTTGCCGAAAAATAAATTGCAGAAGCAAACAGTAGGAGGGTAATTCTTTTCATCATTGCAATACGTTTTTTTGAATAACCGAAAATAAGAAATTGTGAGAGTTGAATGATATCAGTTATAAATTTTTAAAAATTGACTTTCCTTGTCTTAATAACTATTTCCTGCTTTATAAAGATTTGTCACTTATTTACTTATTCAATCGGGTTGCCATTTTATAAGCTTCGGCCGCGTCGGGCAATGGGGTCAATGCACTTAATAATGTGTTGTAGGAGCCATGTTCTGCTAACTCATCAGCAACCTTTTTCATTAAGCTTAAAGTGGCTTTCATCAAACTTGAACCAAGACTTAAACGGGCGACTCCCAAATCCTGCAGTTCCTGCACTGAGGGAGGTAATCCCCCTGCGATTCCAGGATTGGAAAGAATATTAATTGGCGCGTTAATTTCTTTCACCAATGTCGAAATGGTTTCTTTATCAATTACCGGCTGCACAAAAATGCAATCGGCACCGGCTTCGCGGTATTTATTACCACGTCTTATTGATTCTGATAATTTTTCTTTCAAAGAACCTTGAGAAGTATAAAAGGAATCTGTTCTTGCATTAATCACTAAATGAAATCCCATTGAATCGGATAAGGAACGGATAGCAGAAATTCTTTCACAAAATTCAACCTCATCAATCAACTTTGGACTTAGTTCGATGCTGTCTTCAATATTTATCCCAACAATTCCGGTTTCAATAATCTTTTTGACAGATTCAATTATCTCGTCAATGTTGTTTCCATATCCCGCTTCAAAATCTACCGTTACAGGCACTTCCACTGCATTGACAATCCTTTTCACACTTTCGAACATCTCAGTCAAATTCATTACCTGGCAATCAGGATAGCCCAAAGAAGCAGCAAGGCCCATGCTTGTAGTAGCGATTGCTTTGTATCCACATGCTTCAACTAATTTAGAACTTCCGGCATCCCAGGTATTTAACAGTACGAGTATTTCTTTCGCATGATGATATTTAAGGAACAAGTCTGCCTTTTCTTTTTGAATTTTTGAAACCATTTCTCTATTTGATTCTTCTTTAAAATTATGCGGGTAGAACGAAACTCCATTTAATAGCTTAATGCAATCTACTCTTTTTAAAAATCAAAATATAATCTGTGAAAAGCAATGAAAAATTACTCCTTATTATTTTCTGTTTTTAAATTCAATACCATCAATTCTGTACCAATTGTGTGGTGTTCCCTCATAATCAAAACACTCAATAAATTTTAGCCCGGCCTTTTTTAAAACATTATTTGAAGCCACATTTTCATAATCTGCAATTCCAATAACTTGATCGAGTTTCATTTCCCTGAATGCATAATTTAAAGATGCTAACGCTGTTTCCGTTGCTATTCCTTTTCCCCAATATTTTCTTAAGAGTCGGCAACCAAGATCATAATAATATTTGTGATTGTTGGTCAATTCCGTTATAAACTTCAATCCCGTCCATCCAATAAAATCATTGTTTTCTTTATCGACAATTGCCCATCGCCCGATCCCGTGATCAATATATTGTTGCCTGATAAATTCAATTATCTCAACTACCTGTGCTCTGCTCTTTACCGGCTTGTTTCCCAAATAGCGGTGAACTTCAGGATCACTGTCCATCTCAAAAAATCCTTCAACATCCGTTGGCAGGATTTCTCTTAATATGAACCTTTCCGTTTCTGCAAATATTTTCATGGATTACATTCTATTAATTTCAAATTACAACTTTCTTTCAACCTGTTGGCAATGGAATAGTAAGGTAACAATTTCTGCAGTTTTTTATTTTGCATTAAGTTTCAAAATAAAAAAAATCGTCCCCGCTTTGAAGCAGGGACGATTAAAATAGTTGCTATTCACTTTGTCTGAGAAGAATCAAAGTGAAATTGTCGAATAAATTTATCGCTTAAATGTAATGGTGGCTTCTGTATAATCAGCTCCGTTTACGTCTTTTACATAAAGAACCATGTTATGAGCATCAAGGGTTTTAATGTCATAGGTATCATCGTCAGTAATTGTCAACTTGCTGCCAGAAATGGTATAAGTAGAACTATCGGATGACCCTTGTACGGTAGCAGATACTGTACCGTCAGCATGAAACTCATAGGTGTCTGAGGAGGTAAAATCATTACTGGAAACAGTATGATCTGCGCCATTCGTGTGTTCGTTATAAACGATACTGCTCAATTGCCATGTACCAACGATTTGTTCAGCAGCTGTCTTGGTTTTTTCTTTTTTACAAGCTGTAAAGCTGATCGAAAAGAATGCGAGAATTGCAAAGGCACTTAAAACTTTTTTCATGAAAATTGTTTTGGTTAAAAAATGTTTGGTAATAATTAGGCGGCGAAAATATAGTATCACTTTTTATTTTGCAAGCAAATTTCAAAAAATATTTTGCGTTGTTAATCCATTGAAAGAAGAAGATAGTAAACAAAAGAATTCTTCAAATTTTTTTTCAACTTTTCCAATCCAATCATTTCAAACCAATCCATGTTTTACTGCCAATTTAATCAATGATGCCGTGTTGTTAACGCTTAACTTGGTAAGAAGATTTTTCCGGTGTGAATCGACAGTAAGTGGACTGATAAATAATTTTTCTGCAATTTGGTTGTTCGTAAGTCCTTCAGAGATCAACTGCAAAACTTCCTTTTCTCTTTTCGTCAAAGCTGGTAGATCGTCTGAAGGCAATACCGATAATGGTTTCATCATGTGTTCCATCGCAACGCTTAAATACATTTTACCATGCATTACGGTTTGAATCGCTTCGGCTATTTCTTCTGCAGAAGCACTTTTGATCAGGTACCCCGACGCACCGTTTTCAATCATTCGTGAAATATAACTTCGCTCGCTGAAAGTACTTATTCCCAAAATTTTTATAGAAGGAAATTGCTGGTGGATCTTTTTACAAAGTTCAATTCCGCTGATCTCCGGCAAATTGATATCAAGGAGTATCACATCGGGAATGTTTTTTTCAATAAACGGAATGGCATCAAAAGCGTTCGAAACAGAGCCACTCACTTCTATATTTTCCAACCGGTTCAACAAAGATTGCAATCCTTCAACCACCATCGGGTGATCATCAATAATAAAAACTCTGGTCATAATTACGCTTAAGTTTCAAATATAATCTTCATGAGGAAATGGTACAATCTCCTTCCACATGCACTGAAGTTCCTTCCCCCTCAGAGGACCTTATATCAACTGTTCCATTCAAATAAGCAGCTCTTGCACGAATATTATTTAATCCTGCAGAAGAGCCATTGTCCACTTTTGAAACATCAAATCCCTTTCCGTCATCTTCAACAGTCAGGTTAAATCTTTCTTTTTCGCGCACTAATTGTATCAATACATTTTTCGCTTCTGCATGTTTGACTGCATTGTTCAACAGTTCCTGTATCATCCTGTATATCACGATTTCTGTCGATTGTTCCATTCTTGCGTCCATCCCGTAAGTCTGTAACTGCACTTTGATTTGCCCTGAATAATTCAGCCGTTCACAATAATTTTCCAGCGTTTCTTTCAATCCAAATTTCACCAATGATTCGGGCATCATGTTATGCGAAACCCTTCGCAATTCTGCAATTGACTGATCAAGTTGCCTGATCACATTATTGAATGAATCTACGTTCGATTGTGATAAAAAAACATTTTCTTTCATATTTGACATTGATAATTTTACGCCCGATAACAAACCTCCTACTCCATCATGAAGATCACGCGCCAAACGCGTGCGCTCTTCTTCCTGGCCTTCCATCAGCGATTGCGCTGCCACCAGTTTTCTTTCCTTTTCCAACTCACGGATCTTTTGGCGACTCAATTCTTCATTCTGCTGCAACAACCTGTGTTTGTTTTTGAAATTATTATAGATCAAAGCACCTGCAATTAACAACAACACAAAGCCACCCACTAATGCGATATTGAGAATTTGTTTTTGTTTCAGTTCAGCAGTTTGCAGCAAATTGGCTTGTCGCAACGCATCTATGGCTTTTTGCTTTTTTTGTGCCTGGTATTTATTTTCGATCTCGTTTATTTTTTTCTTTGATTCCTGTTCTTTAAGGCTATCATTAAGATAAATGTATTTTGCAAAATGATCACTCGATAATCTGTAATTGCCAACGGCACTTTCGGCTTCCGCAAGTCTTTTCAAAATTCCTGCTTCAAGGTTTTTATTTTGAATTTGCCTTACGAGCACCAACGCCTTTTCAAGATTCAGAATACTTTGTTGATACTGTTTCCTGTCGGCATACACAAATCCAAGCATCCGGTATGAATCCATTTGCCTGAATTTTCTACCACCTTTCATTGCCACTGAAAGCGCTTTTTGATAATATTTTAATGCTTCATCCAGCTTTTTTTCTTTTGAAAATAATTGCCCATAACCACTGTAAAGCTGATAATTGATATCGGTTGAATTCAAACCTTTACTTGTTTTTTCCGCAATCTGAAGATATTTAAGCGAACTATCTGTTTGATCGAGATTATTGAAATCCTGGGCCACGAACAATTCTGTGTAAGCAGTAAACAAATTGTTTTCATTTTGTCGCTGATGCGCGCGAAGTGCTTTCAGGTCATAGTCAAGCGCTTTGTCATACTGTTTCATGTCGTGGTACACACTGGCAATATCTGAATAGATAATCCCAAGTACCTGCCATTTATTATCGGCGGTACTTTTTTCCATCATTGCTGCCGCGTCCAAAAAAATCTGAATAGCGGCGCCAAAGTGGTTCCTGTTTCGTTCAATGTTGCCCATTGAAGTTTTATTAGAAACCCTCGATTCTCTTGATTCTTGTGTGGGAACAATTGCATAAAAGCTATCAGCTTTTTGGTAAAAATACATGGCGCTGTCGTCTTCACTTTTGTAATCATACACCAGCCCAACGCCACTTAATGAAAGTGCGGTTAAATAATTATTTTTAAGTTTTTGAGAAAGCGTGTATGCCTCACCGAAATATTCAGAAGCAGAATGAGGATCGTTCATAACAATGTTGTCGCCGATCTTCACCAGCAAGCGGACTTTTGCAGTATCTGCGAGGCCGCCTTTTGAAAGCTCTGTTTTAAGACTGTCCACATAGGTATTCTGCCCAAAAGAAACGAAAGCAGAAAGCAAACAAAAGACCATCAATAAAAGTGAACCGGTTCTCCGAAACATCGTGGTGTTGTTTTGATAGGGAGAAAAATATTAGTGTTGAGAAAAACGAATATCTCTAAAAAAAAGCAGCTGTCCAATCTAAAAATAAAAATCCCTGTTTTCCGGTAGAAAAGAAAATCCTGTTTTAGCGGGATTGTTACAAATGATAGCCTAAAGGACATTTGCACACATCATTTATGTTCTTCAATCAATTGTAATTAGTAAAATTAATTTCATGAAAACAAGCACCACAATTTTAGGTTCCTTTATCGCCGGAACATTTCTTCTTTGTGCCCAACATTCAGAGGCACAAATTTGGAAAAAGATAAAAAACGAAGTTCAAAGCCGCGCCGAAAATAACATCATGAGGAAGTCGGGCGACGCTACTGATAAAGCGATTGACAAAACAGTTAATGGCATTTCCAAAGGTGGTAATAATTCCACTGCCGACGCAGGCGGAGCTTCTGATGACGCAAATACCAATTCAATACAAAAAGTGAACACGAAGAAAGTGGCAGTGAGTGATTACAAAAACTATGATTTTGTTGCGGGCGACAAGATCATTTTCGAACCGGACCTTAGCCAGGAACCCGATGCAGAAATTCCTGCAAGGTTTTCATTGATCGAGGGCAATGCAGAAATTGAAAGTGAAAACGGAGAGAAATTTTTACGCATGGAACGCGGATCGCACGAAGTGGTTGCACCGCTGATGAATTCTGATCATTACCTGCCCGATCAGTTTACACTGGAGTTTGACATGATGTATGAAACCAATGATGAACGATTTGCTTATGTAAACGGTTTTACCGTCCAGTTTCGCAAGCGCGGCGACCAAAATTTTGGAAACTGGCCTTTGTTTCAATTTACGATCGACAACAACACACGCGGCCTTTTAGGCGCACCCAATGCACACTCAACCGATTTTCCTGATCCTCTTGGCGAGTCGATGAAAACGATTGGAAAGTGGCACCATGTTGCGATATATGTAAGAAAAAATATAGGAAAAGCTTATGTAGATCAATATCGTGTAGCAGTTTCAAATACACTGCCTACCGGAGCAGGACACCTCGCGCTTTCCGGCGATGCACACTATGGATTTAAGATCAAGAATTTCAGATTGGCGGCGGGTGGTGATGACAAATACAACAAGATCGTTGCCGATGGAAAATTTATTACACATGGCATTTTGTTTGATGTAAACAAATCGACGATCAAACCCGAATCGATGGGTACCTTGAACGAGATTGCTAAAATGATGAAAAACCATAATGATCTGAAATTTGAAATTGATGGATATACTGACAGCGATGGAAGCGATGATGCCAATTTAAAATTATCGCAACAGCGCGCAGATGCGGTGAAAGCTAAATTAACAGAAATGGGAATTGATGCTTCGCGTTTAAGTTCAAAGGGTTTTGGAGAATCAAAACCAATGGACACAAATGAAACCGCTGAAGGAAAAGCAAACAACCGGCGTGTTGAATTTGTAAAGATGTAAGACCGATGAAAATTTACCTATTTTAATTTATTACCTTATGAGTTGGGAGGCAGTCAAAGATGGCTGCCTTAATTTTTTATTAAGAATCCGGCGGGCAAAAAGAAAAAGGCTGCTCTTTCGAACAGCCTTCTCATGTTTAGGATTTTCAAAAATTTATTTCAATTTGGCTACCTGGTCTTCATAAAACTTTCGTGTTTCAATTACATCAGGTACACTGTGATACCAATTTGATTCATGTTCGATCGAAAGCATTCCGCTAAAATGTTGGCGTTTTAATTCCTGGAAGATAGGAGGAAAATCGATTACCCCTTTACCCACAACTGTGTCCGCTGCATCCACCTGTCCAAACTTGGTAATGTCTTTTAAATGCACACCATAAACGTGTCCGGCCAATTCTTTAAGTGCATCAACAGGGTTTACTCCGTTCCTTGCCCAGTGGCCTAGGTCAGCGCAGGCACCAATATTCGTATGACCTTTAATCGCAGCCAGAACAGAATCAGGGCTCCAGTAAACATCCGGTTTAGGATGATCATGAATGGCTACTTTAATTCCATAATTGCCGGCCATACTGTCAATCATATCCCATTGATTTTTCAGGGGCTCTGCCGTTATATAGCTTAATCCAAATTCCTTCGCAAGGTCAAAAGCCGCTTTCCATTCTTCCCGTGTCCGTGGTGTGATTACGCCCATCGCTTCAATATGAATTCCTTTTTGTTGCAACAGTTCTTTGATTTTAGCTTTGCTTGCATCAGACATGTGAATACCAAAGCTGTCTTTGAGACCGGCACCAAGTGGTTGTCCCCAAAAAGCTTCTATGTATTTGATGTCGCAACTATCCACTTTGTCAAGAGCGTCAGCAAAACTAAACATCCGGAAAGTCCACATTTGAACACCAAGTTTCCAATTAGCCGTTACATTCGAAGTGTCAGCTGTTGCCGCAGAAGTTGAATCTGAAGTAGAAGTTTTGTTGGAATCAGAAGAGTTACAGCGGGTGAGCGTAAGAACACACGCTACCGCAAGAAACATACAAGCAATTTTTTTCATTTTTTAAGATTTAAGATTTTGAAGGTCAGCAATTTAACAATTAAATCAAAATCAAAGTTAAAAAGCGTAAAATTTGTTTGGGCCAACTATTTTATTACGACTCCTCACTAGTAACAATACGTACAATTTGTTTGTTTACTGTAAAAACTGATCTGCCAGAGCCAGGAAAATGAAAAGACATAATACTTTTGAAATGCAAATGCTACAATAACCTCTGAATCAAATTCACAAATCTCATCTATAGATTATTTTTTCCAATAGTACTCTTATTGAAATTCTGATTTCCGCCTGACGTCGGAAGCAATGATTATTTTAAAAGTGGTGCTATAGTAAAGATTCTATTTAATCATTTAAAAAACCCTTTATGAAAACCAGTAAGAAACGTTTTATTGGAGCAACTGCTGTTACAGCTTTTATGTCGCTCCTTTTCTTTGCCTGCCAGAAAAATGTAACACCAATCGCCAGTTCCTCTTCTCCACGGCAAGTAGCGCTTTACCTCACGGATGATCCCTGTCAGTATGATTCGGTATTTATCGACATAAAATATGTGGAGATAAAAGTAGATACCAGCCAATACAAGAATGACGACCATTTCGACGACGCGCAAGATGACCATTTGCAGGATCATCATCACCACGATCAGTATGGATTTTGGGATACACTTGGTATCAGACCCGGTGTGTATAATATATTAAAACTGAGAAATGGTGTGGATACAATTCTCGGAACAGCCAATATTCCTGCAGGAAAGATCAGGAACATAAGGCTAACACTTGGCACAAACAATTCGGTAGTTATTTCAGGAGTCACTTACCCTCTGCAACAATTGAAAGAAACCAACAATTACGAATATGTAAAAGTGCATAGCGAAGACGAAGACAATCACTTCCATCCCGGTCAAACTTCGATGTGGCTTGATTTCAATGTATGCAAATCAATAATTTCATTTAACGGGAATTATTATCTTAAACCATTCCTTTCAATTTTTGCGATGCACAATACCGGCGGAATAGAAGGTGTAGTTTTGCCTAATGCAGCCAGGCCTTATGTAACCGCATGGAACGACACTGATACAGCTACGGCAAAACCGGAAGAAAATGGTGAATACAAGATGAGAGGATTAAACCCGGGCACTTATAGTATTACATTCCAGGGTTCATTTGGATATCAGGATACTACTATTACAGGTGTTGAAGTAACGACACGAAGAGCAGTTGAGATTCCTGCAATTACCCTTCACCAATAATTACAAATAACTTATTATCTGGGGCCGGAATTGTTCCGGCCTTTTTCGTTTATGCATTTACGTTACAGTTAACAGATCAGGGTTTTTGTTCGTTTACTGCACAAGGAAAGGCAAGTGGAATCTTTAATGAAGGGATCTGTTTTTCATCCATAACATTCTACTTCCCCGCGGAAGTTACTAAAGCCTATGCAATGAAATATTGTGCATAAATCCGGTCCATTCAATACAAAGTAATCTTGCAGACAATAGAATTTGAAAGCAAAAAGAATTCAGTTCCGGAAAATGAACAGGACACAGAAAATACCCAAAAAGAAACACGGGAAAAGAAAGACAAAGAGGTTGTAAATATATTATAAAACATTAACGCTTGCTAAGCAAAACATTTCTATTTTTCCAGTATATTACTTAATTAAAGACAGCTTATTTCCCTAGGAAAAAGAAAGTTTCAGATGATATGAAAAATAAGGATTTAGCCATGAATTTTTTATTACTTTTTTTGTTTCCTTTATTAGCAGCGTGCAATGGCTCAGCCCCAAAGGGTGAAAATCACATTGTGTCTGTTGACACAACCATTAACCAAACAAATGCTTATTCCAACCTGGAAACAGACAGCAGCACACTTGAAAATTATATAAAGGAAAACAAGGTAAAAGCTCCGATAGCAGACAAAATGCGCAACTTTTACAAAGACCGCAATTATCATTTTGCCTGGTTCAGTAGCGATGGACTGACAGAACAGGCGAGGTCATTTTACAATTTGCATAATTTATACATAAAAGCAAAAATCGACACGTCCATCTTTGACAAGCATTTGCACGAGACAATGGAAAAATTGATCGATGATGACAATTTTACATTGACTCCCGAACAGGTAACAGAAACGGAACTGCACCTTACGCAGCATTTTTTCACTTACACAAAAGAAGTTTATGAAGGAACGATTGATCCATCCCAATTGCAGTGGCACATTCCGCGAAAGAAAATAGATGCTGTCGCATTGCTCGATTCGCTTGTCGCTAAAAACGGCAACAATCTGGAGGATTGGGAACCCGTGAACCGGTTTTACCCAATGTTGAGAAATCAACTTATAAAATATTACGAGATCGATAAAAAAGGAGGATGGCCAAAGATTGAGCTCAATAAAAAAATCTATAAAAAAGGAGATACGGCAAATGCTGTGCTTGCGCTTAAAAAGCGTTTGTCCATTACCGGGGATTATAAAGGTGAAGACACTTCCAATGTTTTTAATGAAGCGCTCCAACTTGCGCTTATCAATGCCCAAAAAAGGTTTGGATTGAAAGAAGATGGCGTCCTTGGCCCAGGAACAGTAAAAGAATTAAATGTTCCCGTGAAAGCGAGGATAGAACAAATGCTGATCAATATGGAACGGCTGAAGTGGATGCCGAATGAAGGAAGCGGCACAAGGCTTGTGGCTAATATTCCTGAATTCAGGCTGCATGTACTCAATGGGAAAAAGCAGGAATTCAGTATGAAAATCGTTGTGGGGAAAGCCGGACATAACACGGTTATTTTTACAGATTCATTGGAATATGTTGTGCTTAGCCCATACTGGAATGTTCCACCGAGTATTGTAAGAAATGAAATTCTGCCTGCTATGAGAAGGAATAGAAATTACCTGGAGGATAACAATATGGAACAAACCGGAACTCAAAATGGCCTTCCGGTAATTCGCCAAAAGCCGGGTGGTGACAATGCACTGGGGAGAGTGAAATTCGTTTTTCCGAACAACTACAACATTTATTTTCATGACACGCCCGCAAAAAGTCTATTCGATCAAAGTGACCGTGCCTTCAGTCATGGATGCATTCGCTTGGAACAGGCACAAAGACTTGCAGAGTACCTTTTGCGAGATGACAAAGACTGGCCTTCTTCCAAGATCATTGATTATATGTACAGTGGGAGAAACACCTGGATAAAACTCAAACATAAAATTCCCGTTTACATCGTTTATTTTACTGCCTGGGTGAGTAGTGACGGCACTTTGAATTTCCGTGATGACCTTTATGGTCACGATGCCAGGATGAAAAAGATGATGTTCAATGATCAATAAATAAGTTTTTCGTATAAGCCTTACTGTTACAGTGAAGCAACATTTAATGTGGATTTTTATTCCGCCACTTTTCCCTTCTCTCGTGTTTACGAAACGGTTTTTAATTATATTAGCATCTTAAAAAATAACGTGAGCTTGAGGGATGATATCCGGTGATCGAAAAAATTCCCGTTCCTCAAAAACAAAACTCTTTCACATGGCAATAAGTCAATCGGCCGAAGTGATGCTTGATAAAGAGATGCGGCGTAACCAAAACAATGCGGTGCTTGCCGGCTTCCTTGGATGGACGCTTGATGCCTTTGATTTTTTTATCCTCACTTTCGTCCTTTCTACCGTAGCCACTGATTTCAATAAAACCCTTCCTGACATGGCACTTACACTGACTGCCAGCCTGGTGATGAGGCCTGTTGGCGCTTTGGTCTTTGGTTTATTGGCCGACAGGTACGGAAGAAAAGGACCGTTGATGGTTTCGATCATTTTTTATTCTATCATGGAAATTCTCTCCGGGTTGGCGCCATCTTACCAGGTATTTTTATTGTTGAGATTATTGTACGGAATTGGAATGGGCGGCGAATGGGGCGTTGGTGCTTCGCTTGTAATGGAATCGGTTTCCGTAAAACGTCGCGGATTTTTGTCAGGATTATTGCAGGAAGGTTATGCGCTTGGATTCCTGCTTGCTGCGGGTGCGTATTATTTTGTATTCCCAATTTGGGGATGGCGCGCGATGTTTTTTCTGGGAGGATTGCCTGCTTTGGTCACCCTTTTTATTCGAAGCAAAGTGAAAGAAACAGAAGCTTGGAAAGCCAATCGTTCAACGGATTGGAAAGAATACGGCAATGCAATAAAAAACCACTGGAAACTATTTTTGTATTTAATCATCCTGATGTCGATGATGAATTTAATTTCACACGGCACACAGGATTTATATCCCACCTTTTTACAAAAACAAAAGAATTTCAGTCCCCACGAAACAGCAGTAATCACAATGATCTCGATGGTGGGCGCGATTGCCGGCGGATTATTTTTTGGTTATTTGTCCGACCGTTATGGAAGAAAAAAAATGATGGCAACGGCTGTAATATTAGCACTCGTTTTAATTCCGCTTTGGTTGCTTGCAGGTGGAAGTTTATGGATTGCTTTAGGCGCATTTGCGATGCAATTTATGGTGCAGGGAGCGTGGGGAATTATTCCTGCTCACATCAATGAATTATCTCCCGGTTCTTTGCGCGGTTTCTTCCCGGGATTTGCTTACCAGCTAGGCGTTCTCATCGCCGCCTCTGTTCCTTATGTTGAATCAAAGCTGGCAGAAAAATGGGGTTACGCAACAGCGATGGAAATTACTGCGGGAGCCGTTTTGTTCATTGGTGCGGTCGTCATTCTTGCCGGACCGGAAGCAAGAGGAATTCATTTTCATAAAACCACTATCGAAAACAAATCCACTTAAACTGATAATATTCCATATGCTCCAATATAAATTGCGTTTTACCATAACCGTTATAATTGCCCTGTTCCTGTTCATAAGTTGCAATCATGAAAATGATGATGCGGCAGCCATAATCAAAGTTTTGGAAAAAGAATCTGCTACGTGGCGCTCGGGAGATTCTGTTGCTCATGCTGCCTGCTGGCAAATAAGGCCTTACAGTACGATACTTGTTTCCACAGCAGATGGAAAATTTTTCGACGTTCCTCCTGAAATGATGATCCATCCGGCACCGGGAAGTATGGGCAAAGGAGGTACTTCTGTAAACAGCAATTATCAAATCAGCATTCATGGGATTGGTGCGTGGGTAAGCCATGATGAAGAATCAACAGCAGCTGATGGCACCAAATCTTATTCAAAAGAAATAAGAATGCTTGAAAAAGTGGATGGAAAATGGAAACTGGTAGGGCAATCCATTCATTTGTATAATAAGTGATCTTTTTGAACAAAATAAATAAAGAACCGTTTTTCTTGTTCAACTGGATTTCAAATATTTTTTTCGTCTCTCCATTACCGTTATAGCCATTCAATAAAATAAATTCCCTTCAAACAAATCCTGCTTTATCTTTATCAATAAAACAACCGCTGTATGACCGAGCACCCGGTAAAAATTTTGGAATGCAGTTATATCAATCATGATGTAAAGCGTTTTGTTGTTGAAAAGCCTGGAGGATATACTTTTATTCCCGGGCAGGCAACTATGATTTCCATCAATCAACCGGAGTGGAGAAATGAGCTTCGGCCGTTTACTTTTACTTCTCTTAACGAATGGCCTTACCTCGAATTCACGATTAAAATTTATGAAGATCATCATGGTGTAACTGAACAATTAGGAAAAACCAACGCCGGTGCAATGCTTTTGCTGCATGATATTTTTGGGACGATTCAGTACAAAGGTCCCGGCGTTTTTATTGCGGCAGGTGCAGGAATCACGCCGTTTATTGCTATCCTTCGTGATTTGTATGGCCGCAAAATAATCGCCGGCAACAAACTCATTTTATCCAACAAAACTTCGGAAGATATCATTTACGGAAAGGAATTGTATCACATGCTTGGCCCTGATTTCATTAATGTTTTCACGCGCGAAGGCGTTATCGGATTTCGCGAAAGGCGGATCGACAGAAACTATCTCATCGAAATGATCCGCGACTTCAGCGCTCACTTTTATGTTTGCGGTCCCGACGATTTTGTAAGAGATATGAACAGTTATCTTCTAAGCCTTGGCGCCGTTGCAGGCAGCATTATTTTTGAACAGTAAATCAACTTTTTTCCATTTTTTTCTTTCAAAAGCATCACTTGTAAGCAACTTCAAATTCTGTTATCTCATGAATAGACCGGACGTTTGTTTCAGCAGACGCTGTATGATCTTTTTTGTTGTAGGTAAAATTTATTTTCTTATTATCCAATTTTATAAACTTCGGCTGCTTCGTAAAATGGATACTCAAAATCCACTTCCTGTTTTCATTCATACCAGTAAAACTGCTGGTTACAGGATGAATTGTTAGATGAAATCCATGGTGTTTATTTTTCAGCTTGATCAGAGTAGAAGCCACGTCTCCTTTTAAGTAATCATTGCTCGAGCCATCATCTTCTACAAGCTCACAAGTTCCATCAGCACCGGGGTAAACCTGCAGTATTAATGTATTATTATTTCCTTTTTCTATCGATGATGCGTATTCGCGCATGGGAATTATCGATCCCTGCTTTACAAAAAGAGGGACCTTGTCGAGCGATGCATTGACTAACTTCTCTGAATTGCCTTTTACGATCTTTCCGGTCCAGTAATTAATCCATTTTCCTGCAGGCAAAAAAACTTTCCGGCTGGTTGCTCCCTGCTCATAAACCGGCGCTACAAGCAGATCCGGGCCTAACGTAAACTCATACAAATGACCCGGAATTTTTCTAATAATCGGAGTCCGATTTATACGACGTAACTCCGCCGCAGAATAAATGTAGGGAAACAATTGCATACGCAAATGTGCGTAGAAACGAAAGATGCTGTCTGCTCTTTCGGAATATTTCCACGCTAAATTGGACGTGGGATTTTCGGGTTGAGAAAAGACTTCTGTGATAGGACAAAACATCGAAAACTGCAGCCAACGGATGTAAAGTTCTTCGTTTGGTTTGTCGGTTTTTCCCATGTCAAATCCTCCCATATCATTTGTCAGGAAAGGAATCTTACTGGTGGATTTTTTAGGATCGGTGTACATCGCAATGTTTTCTTTGAAAGCCACATGAGGCACCCACGGATTGAATTGCACAGTTGGCTTTTCTATTGTCCAATCAGAGCGCGTGTCGTCAGTCCATTTGGCCGGATATCTTTCATAGGCTTCATTTTCTGTACCACCGGAATGTGACAACATAAATCCTCTTCCTTTGGTTTCTTTTCCAAATTGCTGGCTCATTTCAAACATAGCCTTGCACGTGTTTATGTTATCCGTGCGGTCGAGTTTTATAAAATCCGCACCTTCATCAAAAAAATGCTTCATCTTTTGTTTGAAAAAAGCGACTGCTTTCGGGTTGTCAAAATCTATATTACCGGTAGGCGTACCCGCTTTTTTATTTCCCTTTTCAAACATGGCAGTGGAAGTGCTGTTGTTGTGCCATGAATCTTTATTGAGAAATATTTTCGAGAAATATCCTTTGTCTTTAAATTCATTAAATGCAGTTTCATTGCCGGTCTTTTCAATACAATCCCAAATCCAGAAACCGCCCTTTATATCATTTTGTTGCAGGAAACTCCACATCGCTTTTCGGTCAGGATAACTGGTTGTATCTGCAATAAAATCAATAAATTTTTTCGGACCGCGTCCTTTATCCGCATAACTCCAAAACCATGAGTCAATCCAATAAGCATCAATCGGGTAATCGTGATTTTTTATTTCTTTTACCCGGTCGATTGTTTCCTGCTGGTTGGTATAACCGCCGTATAAAACGCCAAAAGCCCATGAAGGCGGTAACACAAGATTCGTATCAGCCACGGCAAAATTTTCTCTATCGGTTTTAACCTGCGAAAAGACAGGTGTGCAAATACCAACAGTGAATAAATAAAAAAAGACAATTTTTATTCTGCGTTTCATCGCTTGCTGTTTTTATTGATGTAAGAAACTAATAAAGTTGCCATCTCAAATTGCACTTTTGGTTTCAGGTGAACACCGTCAATTGTTTTTCCTGAAAAATTATTTTTCAACTGATCATAAGTATCGAGAAAATCAACGTGATGTTGCTCAGCGACTTTTTTAAATGCAATGTTGTTTGCCCGGATACGCTCATCACCGCCGCCGTATTTTGCCGTGTCAATCATTTGTTCGTCCATCGGCGATGGCGTAATTACACAAATCTTCGGTTGTTGAATATGATGTAATTGAAACCAATCTGTAATTTTATTTAATAACGTATTATAGTTCTGTGCCACTTCAGGTTGCCTGTCTTTAAATATTTGCTTGGTATCATTCGTCCCCAAATCAATAAATAAATAATCGGGATGCTGGTTTTTTCCGAGCTTTTCGCACGCGTCTTTAAGATAATCATCAATGTTTCGTAAAGTATTCAGATCTTTTCTGCCAAGGTTGTCAAAACCAATGGTATTACCGGCGATAGAATGATTCACGACTTTAGAATACCGCAACAATTTCATCAATTGTTGAGGCCATCCAAATTTGAACGCGCCATTCGAGTCGCCAATCGTAATAACATTCAGGTGCGAAGTATTTTTTATTTCGTTTATGGGTAATAGAGCCAAGGCAGGCGGAACCAGCATTTCGTGAGTACCTTCAAATAACGTGAGACTTAATTTCGGAAAACATTTTTGAAGTTGAATAAGCCGGCCACCAATTTGCTTTGTTGAATCTGCAGACGGATCGCATTGTTTAATCAGGATTGACATCCAGGTTGAATCGGGAATTACAGCATTTTTTTTGTGAGGATATAAAGCCTTCGCAATCTTATTGTAAAAAAGAATTGAATGCGTAATCGGAACGGAACCCGTGTAACCGTCATGTACGCCTTCATAAATATGCAATTCGGAATTTCTTCTTTTGGCGTAAGGAAATGGCAAGTACATGGGAGATCGTTTCTTCAATTCGCTCCAATCAATTTTTCCATTTTTGGAAGCAACTTCTGCAACTTCTTTTGCATAAACATTATGTCTTCCTTTCGATTCCCAATACCATTTGGTTAAATCGCTAATAGGCGCCCACGCATCAAAACTTTTTACAGGATAATCCAGCTTCATATAAGCGAGCAACGTTAAATAAGCGCCGCCTGAAACACCAACGATGTGAACATTGGTCGTATCCACGTTTCCGTTCTTTATCGCGTAGTGAATTGCATCCAGTAAATCGTGTATTGCCAACGCGCTTCCACAGGCATCTGGATTGTTATTCGGGCCACGAAAGTCGGGATGGATATAGTTCCAGTCGCGCAACAAAACTTCTGCCGCAAGCGGATCTCCCTGGTCATAATTACCACTCCAGGTATGTAATGAAACGATTAACGGTTGTGGTTTTTTACTTGACGTTTTATGAAACCTTGCATTTTGGATTGCACCATCTGCAGTAGATTTCATTTGCACTTTTGTAAATCCTTCGTCCCAATGTTTGTATGCGGTGTTATCCCAAACCGGTTCTTTTTTTTGAGCTTGTAAAAACTGAAAAGAGAATAAAACCAGTAATAGAAAAACTATCTGTTTTAATATGAATGTCATTTTTAATTTTTTGTCAAATTTTATTAATCGAAATCCAGGCTGTGGAACTCTCATTCGTAAGAATAAATCCAATAATAGAATTCATTAATTTCCTTTTTTTCTGCATCTGAATATTTTATTTCAATGCGAACCTGCTTTTTATTTTTCGTGTAGGATGCCGGAATTTCAAACTCACTATCATACCAACCATCTATTTTATCTTTCCCGATTCCTTTAGAGGGTGTAACGATTAGCCACGGGCGACTAACTTTTTTCCCATCCACAAAAACATCAGCTTGTTGAAAGCCGTTATCCTTCCTGTTAATTCGCTTCATCAACCTGACACCTTTATTTTGAGGATCAATCTTTATTGTGAAGCTGCTTGAGCCATTAAATGCTTTCCCATCATCGGTAAGCGAGCCGTAGTCGAGGTTTCTCTCATACCCATCATAATCATCTTTAAGAATACCTTTCCAGGTAAGCTTATTCACATGATAGTTGTGTTGCACTTCGCTATAATGATTGCCCACATCTATCTTATCCGTTAATTTCAAATTTGGACCGTGTGGAGATTTGTAATAAAAAACAGTGATGTCAGTTCTTCCGCCATTCGGAAATTTCTTCTTCTTCATCAACGAATACTCGTAGCTAATTGATATGTTTTTGTAAAAAATATAACTGTCGTTAAGGTACAGACGGTAAGCGCCATTATATCCATTAATTAAAGCGCCCCAGAGAGGTTTTTGATAAGCTCTTCCTGCCCAACCCTGGTCATGGTCATCTTCTGTTCCGTTTCCGTGTATTTGCGGGGTGCGACTGTCATCAAAGTAAGTAAATTCGTCGCCATCCATGTCGTAACCATCAGTATAAAAACTTATTCCTACAACACGCCCATGTCCGCTTTCTTTAAAAGCTACGCCTCTGAAACCAAGAGTATCGGGATCAGCATCTTCAGTCCGCTTTGCAAAAAAATAGCCTGTTTTATTAATATCATATTTTAAAACTGAAGAAGGTTTATAATTTACCGAGCAATTTAAATTTTGAATATCAACACCGGAATTATTTTCCAACACCACTTTAACTGATTTCCAAAATGGCATCGGCCAATAAGAATATACGCTTTTTGTTTGTTTACTATAACCAAACATCAGCGTTTTAAGAGATTGTTCTGTTACCTTTCGCCTAGTCTCCTCAAAATCTTTTCCTCCTCCTCCAAATAAATAGGCTAATGGAAGGTCAATAGCTGCGTGCGGGTTTCCGTCCCAAAAAACTTTTATCCGTGTGTTATAAAAAACATTTTCTGTGAAAGGTTTAATATTCAGATGAAAGCCCACTATTGACCCTTGTCCTTGTAATTCAAAAATCTTTTTACTTGTTCCATTGGCAATCGAATAATTGGCGCTAATTGTTTTTGTCCCTGTAAGTTCATTTGGATTTTCTCCAACATTGTTCCATTGCTTCACAACTTTATCATCAGGTTCGTTTATCCCTTTCCATGTTGAAAGATTGTAATCTGGCGGAAACGAGATGTAGGTATATTGATACCACTTTGTATCCATCTCCTCAAAGGATTTATTATTAGCTACCAATGCAACTTTTAACCTCTTTTTGAATGCAAACGGATAATACGAATTAGCAAACAGGTATCCGGAATCTACAAAAGCCAAGGGAGGTGTGAAAGGTTTTCTTTTTGTTCCGAAAAAATCTTTTAAGGGCATATCAATTTTCGGCGCCTTTTCATTATCATAATAATAGCGAATATTGGCGTCGGCCCTTGGTTGATCAGAATCGCCCCAGGCAATCCATCCGTTAGGAATTTTTGAACGATCAAACCAGGCATTCATCTGTTGACGGTAAAGTACGCCCGGCCCGTAATCGTCAAAAATCACATATTCCTTTTTTTTACTGCCATCCGAAACTGTGACAGTGTCGATGTATTTTACAAAGGCAGATAGAAAGTTATGATCCCAGTTTTTACCTGTCGGATCATAGGAAGATTGTTGTTTTGTTTCGGTGCCGTTGGGAAACAAAAGAGGTAACTGAGCAATGTTACTCATTGCTTCAATTCCGGTTTTAAGTTTTGCTGTGGAATCACTTTCTTTTGAACCAAAAATATTCTGTGCTGAAAGTGAAAGCGAGAGGAAAATGCAAAAATTAAGAATGCTAAATTTTACGATTTGAACCATAACTTATTTATTTCCGTTTATACACTCTCACATAATCCACTTCCATAGTAGCAGGAAAAATAGTATCGTCAATCGTTCCGCCCCAATTGCCGCCAAGAGCAAGATTAAGGATTAAGAAATACGGTTTATCATAAGGCCATCCCGCGTTCGTGGTGTCTTTACCGTTTTCACCTTTTCTTGCTTCATAAAACAACTTCTTGTCGATAACAAATTTTACACTTTTAGAATTCCATTCTATTCCATATAAATGAAAAGAATCGGAAGCGCCGGGCACTTTACCAAAATGCGTGTATTGATTATTCTTTAAAAAGTTATACCTGCCAGAATGCATAGACGAATGAATCACATCCGGGTCTTTGCCCACTTCTTCCATGATATCCACTTCACCACAATTTGGCCAGTGTTCAACTTTGGTGCGAATCGTATTGGGAAGCATCCAAATGGCAGGCCATGTTCCTTTTCCTTTTGGCAATTTGGCCATCACTTCAACTTTTCCATACTGAAATGAAAATTTAGGATAAGTAGTCAAACGCGCCGATGTGTAATGCCTGTTTCCGAAATCCTCTTTTAAACCGACGATGTGGAGTTTTCCATCTTTCACAAATGAATTCTTAAGAGATTTTTCAGTATAGAATTCTTTTTCATTATTTCCCCATCCATCGCCACCGGATTCATAATTCCACTTTGTACTATCGGGCAAACCTTCATAATTAAATTCGTCGCTCCAAACGAGTTTCCAGGGAGAATCAATCGGAGAGTTTTTGATGTCTTTCATTGATAAAGCTGGTCCATCGGAAGGCGAATTCTTTACCAGATGATTACTGAAAGCAATACAAGAAAGGGAAAAAAGTATAAGTAAAGCAAAATAAAATGATCGCATTGAATTAAAATTTATTAGGAATGAAAAGTAATGGAGGAGTTTTGGCTCCTCCATTTTAATTAAACTTCAACAACGGTTCTTCAAAAAGCCTGTAGTTTTATTGCAGGTACCACGGAACCTGGTTGATTCCATCGTAACCGCCATATTGTTCCTGGATTGCCTTTGTATAATTTTCAGGATTTTTAACCTGTTCATCAGTTGGATATTTCCAACGTTTTGGATAAACGGTTGGATCATCAGGATTCATGCTTGTAGATGGATCCAACGGAAATTGAGGCCAGCCTGTACGCAAAAACTGCGGATAATTCAATCCATTACCCTGGAAGAAATCGATCAGCCATCTTTGTGTCCAAATCTGGTGCAGGCGATCTTCTTTCGTTCCGGCTGTATCATAAGCTGCTGCACCGGTGAAATAATTGTCAATATAATCCTGGGTGATAGGCATTCCGTGAGTTCCGGTGGCTGAAGGAAGATTCATATAATATTCCAGCATGGCTTTTACGCCATTTTGATAATAGTTTTGCGCGTTTCCTGAAACCCATCCTTCTTCAACAGCTTCTGCAATGATGAAACATTGTTCAGCGTAAGTAAACTTAAGCATCGGATCTCCTGCCTGGTATTGTACATAGCGTTTATTAAGCAAAGAATACATCCCGTTTTGATTGTTGAGGGCTAAGTCGTCGGCAGATAGATCACTTGGTGCGCCCACATAAGCGTCATAATCTGATTCTGACTTTCCGGAATCAAGCATTGCCTGTGCAGGTTCTGCGAAAATAAATAAACGCCTGTCGTTGTATTCTTTTAGTGCATCTACAACCAGTTTTGAAACACCGGTATATATCCGCCTGTCTTCACCGTTCCAAAAAGGATATGTAGCATTTGGATTGTCAGAATACACCAATTGAAAATTATCATCGTTGCTGGTCATCAAATTTCCTGCTCCAACGATTTCAGCAAAGCGAGCCTTTAATTCCGGAGTGATTTTTTTGCTCATTGTTTGGATAACCTTCAACTGCATGGCATTGCACAACTTTCGCCATTTAGTTACATCACCGTTATACATGATATCACCATCGAAATTAGTACCTGCAGCAAAATCAGCTTCAGCTTCTTTAAAGTCTGCAAGTACTTCCGTAAACACATCCGTCTGTTTATCGTATTTCGGCTTTGTTATTCCATCTTCGGCCATTCCTGCTTCAGAGTACGGCACATCTCCCATATCGAGGGTGGCACTAAAACCATATGAAGCTTTTAAAAACAAAGCCAAACCTGCATATGAAGACTCAGTGGGTGTTCCCTTGGAAAGTTCGACCATTCTTTTCAGGTTGGTTAGCTTTTGATACTGACCAAAACTGCCGAACGGATAATACGAATAGTAATACTGGTAAGGATTGGGATTGGTTTGAAGAATAACGGTATGCTTGCAAAAAAGGTTCGCTGTACCAAAATCAGTAGGATTAGGATTCCAAAACCTAAATGTTTCTTTAAGCGTTTGTGTTGCCAACATTGCCGGAGAAACCGTTGTCGGAACATCCGGGTTTGTATTTAATTTATCAAATTTATTGCACGATGCAACAATGGTTAACGTCATTACTGCAATCGTTATATATTTTAAATTTTTCATGTTCTTTTAATTAAAATGTAACTTTTAAATTGAATCCAAGATATCTTACTGCCGGGTCTGCAAAATCTTCAGTGCCACCATCAGGATCAGAATATTTGAAATCTTTGGCTTTCAGGAAAACGTTTTGCCCGATGAAACTTATTGATGCTGCCTGAACTACTTTGTGCAATATCCTGGCGGGTATATCATAGGTTAATGATATTTCGCGCAGCTTAAAGAAAGTTTTTGAGTAAGTATCTGCAGGGCTGCCGTTTCCTCCCCAGGCGCTACTGTTATGCAGGTCAATAATGTATTGCTTATAAGTAGTATAGACATCATTGGGTGCATAGGTACGTGTATCACTTGTGATATTACCTACTGCATCATAAGTAACTGTTCCTGATACAACTTTAACTCCCTGTCCAAGGAAATTTTTTGAACCGGGCGTTGCAACGTCCAAAGCTCTTGCCTCCGAAAGTGAATTAGGATGCACGCCCGCTTGCCACATGTAACTTTCAGTTCTTGTATTCATCAACCCTCCTGATACGCCATCAAACGAAAAATAAAGACTGAGGTTTTTATACTTCACTGTTGAGTTAATACCCCATATCCAATTGGGATCTGAATAGCCAAATTTAGAATCGTACTGGCTGTATTGTAATCTTCCATTATTAAAAATCAGGTTTCCCTGGGGGTCGCGCAAAAATGCCCTGCTGTAGAATACGTCAACGCGATCTCCAACCTTGACCCAAGGTTTTTTAGAAGAATACGTAGAATCCAATCGCGTATAAATGCGTTTATATGTGGACCAGTTAACACCCACATCCCATTGCCAATCTTTTGACTTGACAGGTGTCCCGTTTAAAATTACTTCCCAACCTTTGCGGGATATTTCTTCATTGGTATTCACATAATTTCCGGTATACCCGGTAGCAGCTGAAAGCGGACCGGCTATGATACCATCATACATTTTTTTATCATAGTACGACACATCAGCCATCAAGCGGTTCTTGAACAAAATTCCCTGCAAACCCGTCTCGTAGGTTGCTGCAGTTGCAGGAAGAATACCAGATGGATAAAGATTACTAGGCGCATTTGCACCATTAAGTGTATTCCATGTTCCACTGTAAATAGAATAGCTACTTTTTATCTGGTAAATTCCGGGGGGAGTTTTAGAAACAGTCCATGAATTCCTGATCTTCAACAAATCAAGCCAGTTCCTTGTTTTGGGCAATAATTGCGAAATAACAAAACTTGAAGCAATGGATGGATAGAAGTAAGAGCGGCCTGTTGAAGGCAATGTTGAACTCCAGTCATTTCTGCCGGTACCTTCCAGGTAAATCAACTTATTCCATGAAAGGCCAATGCGGCCGTACAGTGAATTAACCTGTTGTGCTGAAGTGCTCTGAGATACGTTCGGTGGATTAACTGATGCCTTTATGGAGAAGAAACCTGGAACAGAAATTCCTCCCACAGTGTTTGCATTCATATTATCATTTCTCTCGTAAAATATTGTTCCACCAGCCAGGTATTCAACATCAAATTTATTGAATGTCCTGTTTCCTGTTAAAAGGAAATCACTGTTGATGCTTGTTCCTGAAGTTTGGCCAATGTTGTAGCCACCGGTTTTTGTACCGTTCCATGTATAAGGATTTCCTGGCACACCTGTATTTCCTGTAGCTAAATATGAACCTTGAGAAACCCTCAATTGTCCAAGTTCTTTGTAAAAATCAAGGCCTGAACGCACAGTTGCTTTCAACCAGTCAGTCACGTCATAGCTCATTGACAAATCTGCATTGAAAATATCTCTTGATATTTCGTTTGTTTTTTCATACCTGTCAAAATAAGGATTGTTGATACCAGATTGGTAAGTAAAATTTTGCTTCTGCCCGGGCACCAACCAATAATTATTTTTGTAATCAAGGATATTATAATCTGCAGGAGACCATATTAATAAAGAGTACATAGGATCATAAGATGTATATCCGTTTGAACCAATATTAGGTGATGCTTTCTTTGCATAGGAAAGATTTGAACTCAATTTGAATCTTTTTAAATTGATGTCCCCGCCAATGCTGTAAGTATATTTATTCAAAGTTGAATTCGGGTATTGTCCCCTGTTTTGAATCCAGTTCAAAGAACTTCTTAATGAGGCATTCCCCATTTTATAACCAACACTTAAATTGTTATTGGTTACATATCCTTGTTGTAAAAAATTCTTGAAGTTGTTTTTTCCAACTGGCAGATAGGCATAATCCCGGTATTCTTTTGCAACCGGATCCCACTGGTTTTCAACTTGCCCATCCATCTTGGTTCCCCATGAACTACTGGAGTTCTTATCGTATGTATTATTGCTTCCTCTTCCGTAAACGCTTTGTCTTTCAGGAATAGCGAGGAATCCAGCAGTAAACATGGTATTAGTAGTATATCCGACACTTAATCCCGGCTTGCCGCCACTGCCATTTTTTGTAGTAATCAGAATGGCACCGCTTGATCCCCGGAAACCATACAAAGCAGAAGCAGTTGCACCTTTCAACACACTTATTGATTCAATATCTTCTGAGGAAATATCGCTGATGGTCTTATTCGCATAAGCAATTCCATCAATAACAATTAAAGGATTCTCACCACGAATTGTAATTGATGGTGTAGATGCAAAATCAGGTGAGTTTTTAACAAGCAACCCAGCCACTTTACCTGTAAGTGAGGTACCCACATCAACTCCCGAAACTTTCTGAAGATTCGCTCCAGAAACTTTTTGTACTGAATAACCGAGCGCCTTTTCTTCTCTCTTAATTCCAAGAGCAGTAACGACAATACCGCTCATCTCGTGAACAGCATCCAATAAGGTAACATTGTAAACCGATTTTCCTTCTACAACTACAACTGTTTTGGGTTGCATTCCAACAAAGGAAAATTTCAAAACATCATTTTCCTCTGCCTGGATAACAAAATTACCGTTGTTATCGGTTGTTGTTCCGCGACCACTTTTTGTTATTACTACACTTACTCCGGCAATAGGCACTCCTCTTTCATCTGTAACTTTTCCCCTTATTTCAAAAGCGTTTGTTGTTAAGGAAGATAAGGTTGTTATAGGAAATGATTCTGTTTCCTTTTTCTTAACCACAACAGTATTTTCAGAAATTGTATAGGACAAATTCTGATCTTTAAAACATTCATCGAGCACTTTCTCAACCGGAGTGTTTTGTACATCCAGGCTTACTTTTTTTGCATTTTTCAATGCTTCATCTGCATAAAAGAAATTTACGTTTGTTTGTTTCCGAATTTGAGTAAATACTTTTTCGAGTGAAACATTTTTTTCCTTTAAAGTTACTGTTTGTGAGTAGGCATTCCGGGCATTGACCTGGAAAATGGTGGCGAATAACAAAACTGTAGTAAGTTTCATAATTCTTATGGTTTTTTTAATAAATCCCTTTTGCAGGCAGGACTTATTAATTACATTTAAATACATAGATTTGTAATAGTTTAGGTTAAATAAAAAGCTGTTTTAACAGATCGCTTGAATTGACATCTAAATCTTTCCGGGGACTGTTCCAGCAGTTCCCGATTTTTTTCAAATGTAATATTATTGATCTCTCACTCTTATAGTGGAAATGGTGATTAAATGCATATCGCTTTACGTTAAGGAGTTACTATAATTTTCTTGTCTTTAATTGTAAAGTGTACTTCATTGGTTAGCGACAATGTTTCAAATACTTTTGAAACGTCAAGATTCTTTCTTAGTTGCCCGGTAAAATGCAGGTTTACATTTCCTTCATAAACAACATCCACGTCATACCATCTTGAAATTTGTCTTAAGATTGATTGCAGATCAGCACTCTTGAATTGAAAATATCCATGCATCCACGCGACCACCATGTTGGTATCAACGTCCTTTAATACTTTAATCTTTCCTTCTTTATTAACATCTGCTTGTTGGCCTGGTAACAAAAACTCCGGAGCTTCACCGGGAACTGAAACTTTTACTTTTCCTTCGAGCAAAGTGGTTTTAATAGCTGCTTCATCATCGTAAGCATTTACATTAAAATGGGTTCCGTATACTTCTATTTCAGAAGAATTGGCTTCAACCTTAAAAGGCATTTCCTTATTTTTTGCCACTTCAAAATAAGCCTCGCCGGTTATTTCCACCTTTCTTTCTTTACCTGTAAATACCACAGGGAAGCGAATAGAAGATGCTGCGTTTAACCAGACTTTGGTTCCGTCTGAAAGAGTGACCTGGTATTCTCCCCCTCTTGGTGTCGAAATGGTATTATAATACACATCATTTTGAAAAACATTATTCTTTCCATTAAAATCATAAGCCACCAAGCCATTTGCCAGTTTGCGAATTTTAATATTTCCCTGTTGCGTAAGCAATCCATTGTTAGCGCTGTCTAAAGTAATAACACTTCCATTGGCAAGTGTAAGAGTGGCTTTATTTCCGCCGGGCACAATTCGGCTGTTAATGTTTGCCTGCACGGGGCTCGCTTTTGCAGTTGCCCTTCCTTCATGCCTTCCGGTAATTACAAAATAAAAACCAACGGAAAGAATAATAATGACAGAAGCAGCGGCTGCAGGAATGAACCATTTTCTTTTGTAGTTGCCCGTGGCTTTACTTTCTTTGCGGACCGAATCCATTATCCTTGACTTGATGCGCTCGGAGAGTTGCTGTTCTGATTCCTCTTTCTCATTTTCCAGTTCTGTTTCATTGTCATTGAAAGAATGGTACCACTCATCCAGAAGCTTTTTTTCATCTTCTGCTAAAGTGCCGGAAAAGTATTTCTCCAAAAGCAATACTATGTTCTGTGGAAGTTCCATTTAATATAAGTGTGTTGAAAAGGGGTTTGCACCTATGCTAAAACAAAAAAAATATTTTGGGTCGTTAAAACTGCAATATCAAAGGAAGAAATGAAGGAAAGTTTTGGTTGCAACCCTTAGTTGCTTCAAAGCCTTATTGATCTGGTTTTCCACTGTTTTTGAGGATATATTTAAATGTTCTGCTATTTCTTTTACAGCCATGTGTTCATTTCGACTATACTTAAAAATGAGACGGCATCTTTCGGGCAGGTTTTCAATTTCATCTTTTACGATTTCAAGCAAATGCTTATAATGCAAAGAATCTTCAATTGGCAATTCTATTATCGAAGCTCCTGGATGAGTTGTTTTATGAAGGCGTTCGCGTTCAATCTTCTTTATTTTTGCAAGTACCAAATATTTTGTAGCTGAAGCCAGGTAATTTTCAAGGGCCTGGATTTTGGCAGTCGATCTGTTTGCCCACAGACTTACAAAAACATCATGAACTACATCTTCTGCAAGCTCAGTATCTTTAATCCTGTTATTAGCAATTACAAACAATTTTTTCCAGAAACGATTATATATTTCTGTAAATGCCTGTTCATCATTCGCGGCAAGAAGGATTAAAAGTTCGTCACTATCGTAGGATGTGTAAATTCTCATTAGCGCAACGCGTAGATAATTTCAATTTCTTACTACGCAAACCTACAACTTTTATTTATTTACATTTTCTTGTGGCAAATAATAAATAAACTGTAATGTAAACGAATACACAAGCGATTATTTGGTATTCCTGGAGAAGATGTAAAAATAAAAAATCCTCTTTTTTCTCCATTCACTATCGAACATGATCAAAACCTTTCGAGGATATTTTCCAATTGATGAATATGCCTTTGAGTGTGATACAAAACAAAATATAAAAGTTCAAGTTTTGTCAATTCACCTAAGATTTCAAGGTTCAATAACTCAGACAGATCCTGCTTTTCACGTTGCTCTTTCAATTGTTGAATGGAGTTTTTAAGATCATCCAAGATATCTTCCTTCTGATACTCTATTGCTTCAGGAATAATGAATTCCGGTGAATTATATTTTGCTTTAAAATCAAGAAATATCTGTTTGAGTTTAGGTTCGGCTTGCAACAGATCGCGCTCTGGGATTGTTCCATGCATTTGTAAAGCCTTCACCATTCCGAAGTTTGATTTGGTCACATGCCGGGCTACCTGCCCAATTGTCCAGCTGCCTTCATAAGGAATTTTGTTGATGGAGTTTGTTTCTGCTGATGAAATTAGATCCGCAAACTTCTTCCACGTTTCATCAAGGGAAAGGAATAATTTTTTTGTATCAACCATAACTGATGCAATAAGTTCATTTCATTATAAAATTGAAAATAATCACATTTCAACAATCGATAAAATATTACCTGCCGGATCTTTAAACCAGGCCACTTTTGGTCCACGCGGATCGCGACTGATTCCTTTGTCGTCCGTCTGCAGATAATCATATTGTTCAAAAACGACTCCTTTTGTCGAAAGTTCATCAACTGCTTTTTCAATATCGGCAACAGGGAAATTAAGTACAGTAAAAGTAGCAGGCTTATGATCAGGTTTTGGATAGATCATAGTTCTATGATCCGCACCAAAATCCAATTCTATCAAACCCATCGCATTATCTGAAACTTTCAACCCAAGCACGCCTCCATAAAAGTCTTTTGCTTTTTGAATGTCATCAACAGAAAAACTGCTGAAAGCTTTTGATTGGTTCAACATATCTTTTCGTTTAAAGGTTTTGAAAATAAAACTTCATTTCTTACTAAGACCGAAAATCACATTTGAAAATTAAACATCCAGTTGATGCCATACTTGTCTGTAAGATCGCCAAACAGTGCATTCCAAAATGTTTTTTCAAGCGGATGTGTTTTCTTTCCTCCTTCTGATAATTTCTCATACGTACCGCGAACTTGCTCTTCGCTGTCGCAATCGAGTAACAATGAGACATTATTGCCTTTAATGACACCGCTCTCGTCACAAAGATCTGAAGCCATGATCGTAAAGCCATCAGTTTTTAAAGAAGCGTGCATGATCTTGTCCTGCATTTGTTGAGGCATATTGCCCGCCATTGGCGACTCTCCCACTTTTTGCATGTTCAATTCGCCTCCAAGACAATTTTTGTAAAATGCCATCGCTTCCTTGCAATTGCCGTTGAATCGTAAATAAGAATTAATAGTTGACATAATTATTTTGTTTTGAAGTGATTAAATTTCTGCTGCTTTTTTCAGCGTTTCAATATCCAATTTTTTCATTGGCATAAACGCTGCCATGACTTTCCCGGAAGTGGCTGGATTGCTCATCAATTCGCCAAGCATGGAAGGCACAATTTGCCAGGACAAACCAAACTTATCTTTCAACCAGCCACACTGGCTTTCTTCGCCGCCGTCAGTAAGTTTTTCCCAGTAATAATCGATTTCTTCCTGTGTGTCGCAAAAAACCTGGAAAGAAATTGCTTCAGAAAACTTGAACATATCTCCTCCGTTCAATGCCGTAAACTTCTGGCCATTTATTTCAAACACAGCTGTCATTGCTGTTCCTTCTTTTTGATGATGAACTTCAAAACCTTCCTTCGGATAACGGCTAACAGACAATATCTTCGAATTTTTAAAAATTGAAGTATAGAAATTTGCGGCTTCTTCTGCCTGGTTATTAAACCAAAGGCATGGCGTAATAGTACCTTTCATTTTATATAGTTTTAAAGGTGATTATTTTGATTCTACATATTTTTTAAAATTATCGAGGATCGATTGCCAGCCTCCACGTTGCATTTCTTCAGGATTTTCACTTTCTGCTTCGAATGATTCTATAACTTTTGTAAAATCGCCATCTGATGAAAAAATAACTTTCACTTTGCGGCCATCATCAATTGTATATTCGATGAGCTCATGCTCATTTACCTTTTGATAGGTTCCTGAAAAATCAAATCCCATACTTCCGTCTTTCGATTCCATTCGCGAGGAGAATCTTCCACCTTCGCGTAAATCATTTGTTGCATGAGGAGTGTGCCAATCATCGGAGGCACTGTTCCATTTTTTAATATCTTCCGGATTTGTCCAGGCATTCCAAACTTTTCTAACAGGCGCATTTACCAGCGTTTCGACTGTGATCATTTTTTTTGCTTCCATAATTATTAGTTTTTATAATACAAATGTAGGAGGCTTATTAAAATAATTGCGTGTACATAAACGACAATAAAAAGGCAAAATGCGACAATTAATTTTTTATCTTTAACCCATGAAAAATGTTTCCATCCTCGTTCCTGAAACAGCTGTAATCGAAGCAGTGGCCGATCCGCATTACATGTTTCGCGCTGTAAACGAATTTTTACAAGCAGCAGGTAAAGAGCCATTGTTTGAGTTGCAATTAGTTGGTCTGACCAAAAAAATAAAATTGAATAATTCTTTGTTTACTGTCAATGCCGATAAATTATTGCATGAAGTGGATAAGACCGATTTTATTTTTATTCCCGCCATCAGCGGCGACATTGAAACTGCTTTGGAACTGAATAAAGAATTTATTCCGTGGATCGTTCAGCAATATGAAAAAGGAGCAGAAGTGGCATCGCTTTGTATTGGCGCATTCCTTCTCGCTTCTACCGGTTTGGTTAATGGCAAAAAATGTTCAACTCATTGGAATGCTGCTGATTTGTTTAGAAAAATGTTCCCTGAAGTGGAATTAGTTGATGGAAGAGTAATTACTGAAGAAAAAGGAATTTATTCCAGCGGCGGCGCCAATTCTTACTGGAGCCTTTTGTTGCATCTTGTTGAAAAATACACCGATCGCGATACAGCGATCCTTGCTTCAAAATATTTCCTGGTTGATATTGATAAAAATTCCCAATCTCCTTTTACCATCTTTAAAGGCCAAAAGCAGCACGATGATGATGCGGTTAAAGATGTTCAGGATTATATAGAAAAGAACATTGATGAAAAGATCACCGTAGATACCTTGGCAGATAAAGTGGCCGTCGGAAGGCGAAGTCTTGAAAGAAGATTTAAAAGAGCAACGAACAACTCGGTGCTTGGTTACATTCAAAGAGTAAAAATAGAAGCGGCAAAAAGAAGTTTTGAGACCAGCCGCAAAAACATAAACGAAGTAATGTACGATGTGGGTTATACAGACACAAAAGCTTTTAGAACGACTTTCAAAAAAATCACCGGGCTTACACCAATTGAATATCGAAATAAATACAACAAACTTTCACAAAAAAACAGTCACTTTTATAGTGTTAATTAGAATTTGTTATTGATAAAGAACAGCTTATAAATTAAGCAGGAGAAGTCATGATTACGATCATATCAATTTTATCAAATAATTTGAAAATTGCAGCCCCGTTTGCAAAATAAATTCCACAGGAATATGTTTTACTCATGGACAAAAAACAAAAAATCCTCTTTCTTTTGATAAACCAGGTCGAACACTTACACCATGAACAATACTTTGAAGTTACTTTACCTCTACCAGGAAGAATCTGCATTTGAGGAAATAAGAAAAACACTTGAAAACGCACAAATTTCCTTTGAAGAAAAAACGGGAAGAATACAGGAAAATCTTAAAAGGTTAATCCAGGATTTTACTCCTGACATTATTCTTTCTGAACAAAATTCCGACGGCGTTTTATGCACAGAAGCGCTCGACCTTTTAAAAGCTGAAAGATTAATGATCCCTTTTATCCTCGTAAGCGATCATCTTCCTGTTGAGCAGGTTTCCCGAATCATCAACGCAGGTGCTTCAGATTATGTAACCAAAGACCATTTGGAAAGATTGCCAGTGGCTATTCACCTTGCACTCGAAAAACACCGGTTGCAAATAGAACGAGAAGAGTATGTGCAAAAGCTTGAAATTGCTGAAACAAGATTCCGATCCTTAATTGAGCATGCAGTCGATGCGGTAGTAATCTTAGATGCTGAAGGCAAAACAATTTATGCTTCGCCTTCCATTAAGCGCGTTATGGGTTATACGGAAGAAGAAGCTGTTGGGCTCTGCCTTTACAATGTTGTTCATCCTGATGATCTTGAAATGGTAACAGAAAGAATGGAGGAGTGTTTAAAAAATCCGGGGATTTCATTATCGGAAATTCAATGTAGATGTTTAAATAAAAGCGGTAAATATGTTTGGTATGAGGGGACGATTACCAATATGCTTCACGATCCGGCAATTAATGGAATCGTTGATAACTTTCACGAAATATCTGAAAAAAAATTGCGTGAGCTCGAACTAAAAGAAAGTGAAGAAAGATACAAGTTCTTATTTGAATACAGTTCAACGCCAAAATGGATCTTTGACCTTGAAACGCAGCGAATACTTGAAGTGAACGATACTGCCGTTAAAACATATGGTTATAGTCGGGAGGAATTATTGACAATGATCACAAATGATTTGAAGCCGCCGGAAGAACTGGAAAGATTGGCAAAGGTTCATGCAGAATTGAAGAACATGGAAGGCTTACTTCGTTTTGGAATTTATACACAGGTAAAGAAAGACGGGACAAAAATTAAAGCGGAAGTTTCCGGTCATAAAGTAATGTACAAGAACCGGCCTTGTATGGTAATTGATTCATTTGATGTGACGGAAAGGGAAAAGACCTTAGCGCAATTAAAAGACAGTGAAGAGAAGCTGATAACCGCTCAAAGAATTGCTAAGCTTGGCTATTGGAAATGTGATTTAAATGATTTTCAAATCTATTGGTCAGAAGAGATCTACCGAATTTTTGGAGTTGAAAAAGAAAGCTTCTCTCCAACCCTTGAGAAGTTGATAGAGAGTATTCATCCAGAAGACAGGGAAAAATATTACAATAACCGGGAAGAAACTTTTGAGCAAGTTAAAGACCACGAATACGAATACCGGATCATAATCCCCGATGGAACTGTGAAGTGGATACATGAAAATGGAAAATTCATAAAAAATGAGGACGGCCTTCCTGTTGTTTTTGAAGGAACAGCGCAGGACATCACTGCCCAAAAGCTTCTTGAATTATCACTTCAGGAAAGCAACGAAAGGTATGAAATGGTTTCGAAGGCAACTTCTGATGCCATTTGGGATTGGGATTTTAAAACGAATAAAGCTTATTGGGGCGAAGGTTTCGAAACTTTATTTGGATATGATCGTATCGACCTGGAGAAAGATAATTTTTGGGAATCAAAAATTCATCCCGAGGACAAGGAAAGAGTGATAAATAATCTTGAAGCTTCAATCAAAACCCGGCAATTGAATTGGTCTGATGAATACCGGTTTCGCAAAGCAGATAACAGTTATGCCTACGTTTTAGACAAAGGCTTTTTTATTAGGGATGAAAATGGCAATGCGTTGAAAGTTGCAGGTGGAATGCAGGATATTACGAAAAGGAAAGAATTGGAAGAACTTCTTGATAAGGCTAATTCGCTGGCTCGAATTGGAAGTTTTGAGTACAATATAAATAACAATAATTCCATGTATTGGTCTGATATCACAAAGCAGATCCATGAAGTAGAACCCGGTTATGAATTGACTCAGGAAAAAATAAAAGACTTTTACCCTTCAGCTTCTGACTTTGAAACAATCAATAAAGCATTTGAAGATGCAGTAAAAAATGGAATTCCATTCGATGTGGAATTGCCTATTACTACAGGAAAAGGAAATAGTCGCTGGATACGTGTTATTGGTGAAACAGAATTTATAAACGGAAACTGCTCAAGGGTATACGGAAGTGTGCAGGATATAGATCAAAGGAAAAAAGCTGAAGAGGCTTTAAGAATAAGTAATAACAGGTATTCGATTGTGGCCAAAGCAACTAATGACTCAATATGGGATTGGGACTTTGCAACAAATACAGTTGAGAGGCCTGACAAGCCTCTTGAAAGCCTTTTGGGTTATGAACATATTGCCCCTTTCGAAGTTGATAACTTTTGGCAAAGCCATGTTCACCCGGATGATTGGAAAAGAATAACGGAAAGCAGGAATAGGCTGTTTGAAAATCCTAATGAAAATTATTGGGAAGATGAGTATCGTTTCTTGAAACCGGACGGTTCTTATGCAATCGTTTATGATCGTGGATACATTATAAGAAATAAAGAGGGAAAGGCTGTGAGAATGATTGGTGCTTCAAGAGATATTTCTAAACTAAAAGAAAATGAAATACAACTTAAAATACTGAATGAGCAACTGGAAGCAAGAGCCAAAGAACTGGTAGCTTCTAACCAGGAACTGGAACAGTTTGCTTATGTAGCCTCCCATGATCTGCAGGAACCATTAAGAATGGTCAGCAATTTCCTTACACAAATTGAAAAAAAATATGGCGATATCCTTGATGAGAAGGGAAAAACTTACATTCATTTTGCTGTTGACGGGGCTAAAAGAATGCGTCAAATGATTCTTGATCTTTTAGAATTTTCAAGAGCAGGAAGAAAGATTGATGAACGCCAGTCAGTGGATTTGAATAGCATGGTAAAAGATATTCTTAACCTGCATCAAAAGCAGGTGGAAGAAACCAGGGCGATAGTAAAAGTTGCCGAACTTCCGGTCGTAGCTGCGCCGCAAAGTGGGATAAGGCAGGTTTTTCAAAACCTGATCAGCAATAGTCTCAAATACAATCAACTCAAAAAAGGTATTATTCCTGAAATTTCTATTAGTTCAAAAGATATTGAAGACGAATGGCAGTTTGAAGTTAAAGACAATGGCATTGGAATAGATAAACAGTATTTTGAAAAAGTGTTTGTTATTTTTCAACGTTTACACGATCGTAGTGAATATTCCGGAACCGGGATTGGGCTGGCAATCACAAAGAAAATAATTGAAAACATGAATGGAAAGATTTGGATCGAATCTGAACCGGGCAAAGGAACAAGCTTCTTTTTTACAATTCCAAAATTGAATTGACCAACTCAGCACGAATCGAAAGCTTCAATTTTTCTTCTGTATTTTGAAGGATATTACAAATATTTTTTATTGAATGGATTAACTTAGTGTCGCCTGGAAAATGAGTTTTTCCAGGATTTAAATTTAAGAAAGGAACATTTGGATGAAAAAGATTGAAGAAGCGATACAACAAACCCACGGATTTAGAAACCCTTACCACAAGGCCACTGTCAACCTTATTTATTCAGGAAGATGGATCATAAACCTGCATAATGAACTGTTTGGTGAATTTAATCTAAGCCTCCAGCAATACAACGTTCTTAGAATTCTCAAAGGACAATTTCCCAATGCACTTACCGTAAAACTTATTCAACTGCGCATGCTTGACAAAGCATCAGATGCCTCCCGCATTGTTGAAGGATTGAGAAAAAGAGGATTAGTGAAACGCGAATTAAACGCCACAGACCGCAGGCGGGTAGATGTGGTCATTACCAAAAAGGGCCTGCAGCTTTTGATGGAGATTGAAAGCAGAAGTAAGGAAATGGACAACTTTCTCTCTAATCTTGATCCCAAAGAAATTCAAACACTCAACGTCCTCCTCGACAAAATGCGCTCCTGAAAAATCCATAGCAATTGTTGTTTCTCCCCTCAATTATGATTTGAATCATTTTTAGCTCTGATTAGGGTCATTTCTAATTATCTGGTTCTGCGTCAGTTTTGTGTAACAATTAGTTGTTGCAACATTAATTGGTGCAACAATTGAAACAAAAAAATCCCGGCTAATAAAAATTGGTAATCACACACTCAAAAATTCTGTAATCATGAAAAAGAAAAAAATCATTCCGTTTCTGATGAAAGTATCCTTTCTCTTTTTGGTTTTGTCTTTCAGTAATAATCAATCCAAAGCGCAATCGAACTCATGGCCCGTTCCGAAAGCAGCGGCTGATCTGCAAAATCCGGAAGCAAGTAATTCAACTACAATTAAAAACGGAAGGACCTTGTATCAATCCTATTGCGCACCGTGCCATGGCAAGAATGGAAAAGGCGATGGACCGGCTGCAACTTCTCTGCATCCAAAACCTGCCGACCATACGTCTGCTGCTGTTCAGGCTGAATCTGACGGTACTTTATTTTATAAGATTTCTGAAGGGCATACCGGTACCGCCATGCCTCCTTTTAAATCAGTTTTAACTGCTGATCAAAGATGGGCGATCATCGATTACATCAGGACGCTTTCTCAAAAACACAAATAATCTCTTCACACTCACAAATATTTTAACGTCATGAAACCCATTTACAAACACTTCAGGAGAATGCCGGCCTTGTGCCTGTTGCTAGTGCTTTCTGTTTCTGTTAACGCACAAGATTCAACAGCGGTTGCTGATGCAACCACAACGGTCCAGGAACCAAATTCTCCGAAACCCGGTTCTCAAAGTTTCCTGCTTACCGGTGAAGCATCATCCTTATTCCTTGCTTCTAAAGATGGAAACACTTTTGTTCCTTTAACCTTAATGCTCATGCCACTTGCCAAAATCAATGACAGGCTTTTTCTGGAAAGTGGTCTCAAAATGGAAATGCAGGATGATGGCAGTTTTGGGTTTGGGCTTGAAGTATTGAATTTGCATTACAGAGTTAATCCATGGCTCACGATTCATGCTGGAAAATTTGCGGCGCCCTGGGGAAATGTATTAGACATGTTTGGTGAAGGTTTTGTAAGCCGTTTTCCAATAGGCCCGATTGGTTTGTCCGATGATGGAATGGCGCCAACTGACCAGGTAGGGTTTGGAGTACAGGGAGGTTTCCAGGCTGGAAAATCTAAAATGTTATATGATTTTTACCTGGCTAATGGCCCTCAACTTGTGGTAAGTACAGATGGCACTTCAGATAACATGACGGGCCACATGAGCTACGACGCGCTGAGTGACAATAACAAGAACAAAGCGATTGGTGGTAAAATAGGGATTTTACCTTTCTCCAATTCTACTTTGCAAATTGATGCCTTTGGTCAGTATGCCGGTAAAACAGGGGATGCGGGTTCACCTTATGAGAATGTAAGCAGTTCTTCTTACGGTGCCGATTTTAATTATTATAAGAATTTCAATAATGCAATGCTGCGGTTAAGAGGACAATATGAAGAAACGAATACCAGCAACGCCACCTACCAATTTATTGATACTTCAGGGCCCAAAAATTACACTTTCAACAATAAAGGGAATTCCTGGTATTTAGAAGGAACCGTGCGTCCAACAATTTCTTCAATGAATTTTTTACATGACCTCGAACTTGGTGCCCGTTATGCCCAGTATGATCCCCCAAAGAATGCCTTGTGGGGCGGTGAACCTTCAAAACAATTTACATTGGATCTTACCTATTGGTTCACCTGGAGCAGCCAGATAAATTTAGGATATAATATTGAAACTGACGCCGGAACCAAACAGTACAACGAGTTTGTTATCCGCACTTTATACAAATTTTAAAATCAAGTGTCATGAAAAATATAAAAAAGATTAAAACATTTTCAATTCTGGTAAGTTTTGCTTTCATTATAATGGTTGTCATACTTAACAGTTGCAAAACGCCTGCATTAATTGCAGCAAAACCAGGTGCACAACTTTGGGCCGAAAACTGCACGCGTTGCCACAATACTCCTCCTCCATCTATTTATAGTGATGCAGAATGGGAAGTTGTTGGTGAACACATGCGCTATAAAGCCAACCTTACTGACCAGGAAGTACAGAAAGTTGTCGCATTTCTAAAGTCAAGTAACTAAAGCTATTGATAAAGACCCGGCGATCCTTTATAGAAGCAATTTGCCTCGAGGTGCTGTTCTGTTTTTTTGATTACAAAGCAATTATCTTAAAATTTTTCTCCTCGAAATTTTGATAATTGCTTTTTTATTTCATTCCTGATTTTGAAGAAATTCATTGTAGTCAATTACAATTACAGTAAACAAAAGGTTTATCAGATTTCTTTTTCCTGGTATTTAAATGTCTTCGATAAAAGACTCTACGGCAAGCAGGTAACTTTTTAATCCGAAACCTGAGATTGTTCCCACACATTTGGCTGAAATATGCGACAGCTTTCGAAACTCTTCGCGGGCTTCCACATTGGAAATATGAACTTCAACCACTGGAATTTTAACAGCAGCGATTGCATCCCCAATGGCGACAGAAGTGTGTGTATATCCTCCTGCATTCAGAATAATTCCGTCCATGCGTTTTGCTGATTCCTGGATCTCATTGATAATTTCACCTTCCACATTACTCTGAAAATAATCAAAGTCGATGGTTTCATATTGCTTACGCAATTTTTGAAAAAAATGTTCAAATGATTCTGAACCATAAATACCAGGTTCGCGTGTACCAAGCAGGTTTAAATTAGGCCCGTTTATAATTGATAATTTCATAATACAAAACTAAAGAAAATAACGCGCCAAAATTTTTACTGAAGCATTTCAAAAAACTCATCAAAGAGATATCGGCTGTCGTGCGGACCGGGAGTAGATTCGGGATGATATTGTACAGAGAAAGCAGGGCGATCTTTAAGACGAATTCCTTCCACAGAATTATCATTCAGATTGATATGCGTCACTTCAATGTTGTCATTTTTCATCACTGCTTCTGCGTTTACACCGAACCCATGATTTTGCGTAGTGATCTCGCATCTACCGTTGATGATATTTTTAACAGGGTGGTTCAATCCGCGGTGCCCGTGATGCATTTTAAAAGTTGGGATTCCGTTGGCAAGAGCAAGTAATTGCTGACCGAGGCAAATACCAAATAAAGGTTTGCCGGCATGAAGAATTTTTTTAACCGTGTCTATTGCGTAATCCATTGGTTCAGGATCACCCGGGCCATTACTGATAAAATATCCGGTCGGATCAAATTTTTGTAATTCAACAAATGGCGTTTTTGCATTAAACACTTTCACATAAGCGCCTCTCTCTACCAAACAATTCAGAATATTTTTCTTTATTCCATAGTCCAAAACCGCAATCCTTATTTTACTATTCTCATCACCGGCAGTGTATGGAGTTTTGGTAGAAACAGCAGAAGCCAACTCAAGGCCGGCCATTGAAGGAACTTCTGCCAATATTTTTTTAAGCTCTTCAATACTTTTATTTTCCGAAGAAATAATGCAGTTCATTGCTCCGGCTTCACGAATATGAATAACCAAAGCGCGGCTGTCAACTCCATCAATAGCCACAATATTTTGTTTTTCAAAATACTCCTGCAATGAATGATCGGCAGCAAAACGGGAATATTGTTCTTCCAGGTTTCTACCGATGATCCCTTTCACTTTTATGGAATCACTTTCCACTTCTTTATCATTAATACCGTAGTTGCCAATGTGCACATTGTTCATCACAACGATCTGGCCGTAATAACTTGGATCAGTAAAAACTTCCTGGTAGCCGGTCATTCCAGTGTTAAAACAAATTTCACCGGTGGTGGTTCCGATCTTGCCAAAAGCTCTTCCATAAAAAACGTTTCCGTCTTCAAGAATTAAAACTGCTGTTGTAGGAGAATTTGAATCAGACATGAATAAAGTTTTGCAAAGAAAAGAAAATGAGTTGAAATAATTTTTTAAAAATTTGGGTTATTTGTTGGTTTACTGCAAAAAGCGGGCACAAAAAAGCCTGCGACTAAGGCAGGCTTTATAAAATAAAGTTTATTTTTTTTCATCGCCATCAGGCTCTGCTGCATTTTCCGGTTCCGCTCCTTTCTCTGCATCTTCAACAGCAGCTTCAGAATTTGGCTGAGATTTCTTTTCAGAGTTTGGTTCTTCTACTTTAGTTTCTGCAACCGGTTTTTCTTCGGTTTCAGGTTTAGTTTCAGCCGATTTTTTACTGCGTCCTGCTCTACGTGTTCTCTTACCTTTTGTTTCTGCTTCACCAACACCTTTGCCGTAGATCTCGTTGTAATCAACCAATTCAATCAGCGCCAGTTCTGCGTTATCGCCGGGTCTCTTTCCTAATTTGATCACTCTTGTATATCCTCCGGGACGGGAAGCAATTTTTGGACTGATCACATCAAATAATTCTTTCACTGCTGATTTATCCTGCAAGCGGCCGAAAACCACACGACGTTGATGCGTTGTATTGTCTTTTGATTTGGTAATGAGAGGTTCTACAAACGGACGCAAAGCTTTCGCTTTTGCCAATGTAGTTACAATCTTTTTATGTTCAAATAATTGGCAGGCAAGGTTAACCAGCAACGCATTTCTGTGGCTTGCTGTTCTGCCTAAATTGTTGATTTTATCTCCGTGACGCATGACTGTAGTTTTTAGGTTATACCGTGTCAGGAATTATAACCCTTGTTAGTATTTATTTTTATTTGTTCAAATCGTTCAACAGAACGATCATCTTATTCTTCATCCAATTTGATCTTGCTCAGATCCATTCCAAAGCCAAGTCCTCTTTCATTCAACACTTGTTCAATTTCGCTCAAAGATTTCTGACCGAAGTTTCTGAACTTCATCAGGTCTTCCTGTTCGTATTGAACCAACTCGCTCAATGAATTGATCTTAGCTGCTTTCAGGCAGTTGAAAGCTCTTACAGAAAGATCAAGATCTTCCAATGGAGTTTTCAATACTTTTCTTAATTGAAGTGTTTGTTCATCAACAAGATCTTCTTTCTTTTCTTCTTTATTGTCGAAAGTGATGTTTTCATCAGTGATGATCATCAGGTGCTGAATAAGAATTCTTGATGCCTGCTTCACTGCTTCTTCAGGATGAATGGTTCCGTCAGTAACTACTTCCATCACGAGCTTTTCAAAGTCAGTTCTTTGTTCAACCCTTGTATTCTCGATACTGTATTTTACATTCTTAATAGGCGTATAAATTGCATCGATTGGAATATATCCGAAGTGAGAGCTTTTTTCTTTGTTTTCTTCTGCCGGAACATAACCACGACCTTTGGCGATAGTTATTTCGATATCCAACTTCGCTGAAGGATCCATTGTGCAGATAAGCAGATCAGGATTCATCACTTCAAATGCCGGAGTAGCTTCTCCAATCATTCCTGCGGTGAATTCAGTTTTATTTTTCAAAGACAAAGAAACTTTTTCTGTACCGCTATCCTGGTCAGTTTTCTTTTTAAAACGAACCTGCTTTAGGTTTAGAATAATTTCAGTTACGTCTTCTGTTATACCTTTTATTGTTGCAAATTCATGGTCGGCGCCGTTGATACTGATGCCTACAATTGCATAACCTTCCAAAGAATTAAGTAACACCCTGCGAAGAGCGTTACCAATGGTAACACCATAACCCGGTTCTAATGGGCGAAATTCAAACTGCGCTTCGAAATCTGTACTTTTTTGAAGAACAATTTTGTCTGGTTTTACAAAATTTAAAATGGCCATTTTTTATTTTGTTTTAGATTTAATCTTACTCTTGTTTTTGCGAGGAAGATTTTAATTGTTTGAAACTTATTAATTCCTTTCTTCTCACAAGGATTACTTGCTGTACAACTCGACGATCAGCGATTCCTTGATATTTTCAGGAACGCTTTCTCTTTCGGGATACGCAATAAATGTTCCTTTCATTTCTCCTTCATTAAAATCAAGCCAGTTGAACTTCGGGTTCTTTGGACGTATGTTAGAAGTTATGGAAGTGTTGTGCGCTGCTTTATCTTTCAGACCAACTACATCACCTGGTTTTAAAGAGAAAGAAGGAATATTAACTACTTCTCCATTTACAGTGACGTGTTTGTGTGAAACCAGTTGGCGTGCAGCCTGGCGGCTTGGTGCAATTCCCATCCTGAAAACAGTGTTGTCGAGACGCGCTTCCAGCAACTTGATCAACTGTTCACCGGTAACACCTTTACGACGTGAAGCCTCATTAAAAGTATTGCGGAATTGTTTTTCCAATAAGCCGTAAGTGTATTTTGCTTTTTGTTTTTCACGAAGCTGAAGAGCATATTCTCCAAGACTTTTGCGCTTGCGTGCTGCTCCATGCATTCCCGGAGGATTACTGTTTTTTGTCAGCCATTTACCATTACCGGTAATTGGCTCTCCGAAAATTCGTGAGATCTTTGTTTTTGGTCCTGTGTAACGAGCCATAGTTTTTCTTTGATTTTTTAGTGTCGGTGCATCATCATTAAAAATCGAAAATCAATAATGCACCCTGTTATTAAAAAAATGTTTTGATTATACTCTTCTCTTTTTGGGAGGTCTGCAACCATTGTGCGGCAGAGGTGTAATGTCCTTGATCATTACCACTTCAATACCTGATTGCGCTAAAGAACGGATAGCACCTTCACGACCGGAGCCTGGTCCTTTTACAAATACATCAACGCGTTTTAAACCGGCATCTGACGCAACTTTAGCAGCGTCAGCGGCAGCCATTTGAGCGGCATAAGGAGTATTTTTCTTTGAACCCCTGAAACCCATTTTACCCGCAGAAGACCATGAAATAACCTGGCCCTGCTTATTGGTCAAACTAATGATGATGTTGTTGAAACTTGCAACGATGTGTGCTTCTCCGTAAGGTTCTACTTTTACAACCCTTTTCTTGGAAGATGCTTTAGCATTTGTGGATTTTGCCATAATAAATTCTAATAGGTAATCTTTAAATTGTTATCCCCGATATTATCGGGGCTGAACCAACCCTCCTTCCGGCTTTTAGAGATCTGGTATTGATTCAAAAAATTAAGCCTTTATCGTTTAGCTTTCAGCATTCAGCCTTCCGCATTAAACTACTACTTCTTAGGTGCCTTCTTCTTTCCTGCAACTGTCTTACGTTTTCCTTTACGTGTACGGCTGTTGGTGCGTGTACGTTGTCCGCGAAGCGGTAAACCTTTACGATGTCTTAATCCACGATAGCAGGCAATGTCAAGCAAACGCTTGATGTTTGTCTGCACTTCACTACGTAAAGCACCTTCAGTTTTGAACTCGTTGGTGATGATGTTCCTGATAGCTGTTTGCTCTTCATCATTCCAATCGTTCACTTTCTTATCAAGATCCACATTGGCCTTTTCCAAAATGTACCGGGCAGTTGATCTTCCGATACCATATATATAGGTAAGTCCAATTTCTCCTCTTTTGTTTTTGGGTAAATCTATACCGGCAATGCGCGCCATAAGTATTCTGTATTTTTAATTTTAAGATTTAAATGATTATCCCTGCCTTTGTTTGTAACGCGGATTTTTTTTGTTGATCACATACAACCTGCCCTTTCTTCTTACGATCTTGCAGTCAACACTTCTTTTCTTTATCGAAGCCCTTACTTTCATGATTTCACTTTTTAATTTAGCTGTGAAAAGTTTGTTATTTATATCTGAAAATGATCCGACCCCTCGATAAATCGTAAGGGCTCATCTCAACTCCTACTTTATCTCCCGGCAAAATCCTGATATAATGCATCCGCATTTTACCAGAAATAGTTGCCAAAATTTCATGTCCATTTTCCAGTTTAACCCTGAACATCGCGTTGGATAAGGCTTCCAGGATCGTACCGTCTTGTTTTATTAATGCTTGTTTGGCCATAACGTTTTTGGAGGCGCAAAGATAGGTTTATTATTTCAATTTATGAAAAAATATGGCATGTCTGCCCCTCCTTTTTCTTATCCTGACAAAAGCGGCAAATTTTAAACCACGATTACAATGTGCAGATTAGTCTTTGTAGATTGTAAGTTTTTTTATATTTGTATTTCCCAAAAATAAAAAAAATGAAAACGATCCTTTCCCTTTTGGCTGTTGCAGTTATTTTTTCGGCCTGCAGCAAAAGCAATTCTTCAGGCTCTGTCTCAGCTGATGTCTACCTAAATACAAATGCCGGCAGTTCATGGTCATTCACTCAAACAGATGAAACAGGAACTAATCCACCTGCCAACTATACAGTTACTTCAACTTCAAAAGACACCACCGTTGGCTCACAAAAGTATCATGTTTTTACTTATTCTTATGGAGGAAGTGAATATTTAGGTGTTGATGGCAACAATTATTATCAATACGATTCCATTCCGGTAAGTGGAGGAATAAACATCGACAGGCTTTATTTAAAATCCAATGCTTCAGCTGGAGATACATGGAACCAGGATTTCTCATTAGACATCCCGGGGAGTCCGATTCCTGTTCCATTAACCGTAACCAATAAGATAGCCGAAAAGGGAATTTCCAGGACAGTGAATGGGACACAATATTCCAATGTAATTCATGTTACGACAACACTTTCTTCAGCGCTCATACCGGCAAGTTCATTTACTTCCAGCATTGACAGCTATTATGCACCCAATTACGGTTTAATTGAGAACACAAGTGTTATTCAATTAAATTACCAGGGGCTGGATGAAAATATTAATGTAAAAACAGTATTGACCGGCGCTACTCTGAAATAGCTATATTACTTCATCAGTAAGATGAACTTTGGTCATAGCATTATAATGATTCTGTAATTCGTGAACGCTGATTGGATCAGTCATTATCCTTTTTTCATCCCGGTACCACAATTCAAAATGTGAAAAATCATCTTGTTTAGGAGTTTGAATTCTAAAGGCACCTTTCATGTACTTGACAGAACCGTCGTCATTTACGTGTTTTGAAAATTTCAATTTCATAAGTTGCTCTTCATCCAAGGGTAACGGATATAGATCTTCTGTTTCGAACCACAGATCCTGGACACCGGTGTTAACGCACACCTGCTTTTCATCGTGGTTGAAATCTACAACTTCTCCACGCCATGCCTGGCCGTCGCTCTGTGCAAGCACATAATCACCATTTTTTAATTCGCTAAACCTTATCATACGTTAGAATTTTTGCTCAATTTATGAAAAAAATTAATTGAGATTTTGGCAAATTGTTGCTAACGTGTTTATTCGGACCAACTCATCACGTAATTTTCATCCTCAATTTCCAAGGCATTTTTTGTCAATTTCAAGGGATGAAATGTATCTACCATTACTGCCAATTCCTTTGTTTCTTTCATTCCAATACTTTTTTCAACAGCCCCCGGATGTGGCCCATGCGGAATGCCGCCCGGATGCAAAGTGATCATTCCACGGGTAACATGCTTGCGACTCATAAAATCTCCATCAACATAATAAAGTACTTCGTCACTATCAATATTGCTGTGATTATAAGGCGCGGGAATAGAAAGCGGATGATAATCAAACAATCGGGGAACAAAAGAACAAACTACAAAATTTCGCCCTTCAAATGTAAGATGAACCGGAGGCGGCTGATGTACTCTGCCCGTGATTGGTTCAAAATCGTGAATGGAAAAGGCAAACGGATAACAACAGCCATCCCAACCAATAACATCAAAAGGATGATGCAAATAATGAATTCCGTACATCATTCCATTCTTTTTCACTTTTAATAAAAAGTCTCCTTCTTCATCTATTGTTTGCAAATTTTGTGGTGCCCGAATATCTCTTTCGCAATATGGAGAATTTTCGAGCAACTGGCCATAATTGCTCAGGTATTTTTTAGGATAACGGATAGGGCTAAACGATTCAAGCACAAACAACCTGTTCTTTTCATTTTCAAACTCCATTTGATAAATTGTTCCACGCGGAATTACCAAATAATCCCCGTAAGCAAAAAGCAATTCGCCATATTGCGTTTTTAGTTTACCATTTCCTTCGTGTACAAAAATAATTTCATCAGCATCCGCATTTTTATAAAAATAACCTTTCATGCTTTGCCGGGGAGCCGCCAGAGAAATATGGCAATCATTATTCACTAAAACAGGTTTTCTGCTTTGCAAATAATCATCTTCCGGCTTGATACTAAATCCCTGGAAACTGCGGTGTTTCAGCATTTTTTCCTCAGCGACTTCCGGAGCCACGCTAAAAGGTGCATCGGTTTTTATTATTTGTGTCGGCGGATGAGTATGATACAACAAACTGGAATCAGATGAAAATCCTTCAGTTGAAAATAATTCTTCAGAATACAAACCGCCATCCGGCTTTCTAAATTGCGTGTGCCGCTTATGCGGAACAGAACCTGCTCTATGATAATGAGGCATAATGAATTAATTTTTCAATTTGATCTTGAATAAAATTACGAAAGAAATAAGGTTGGCAATTGCTTTAAGTCGTTTAGAAGAGATTTACGAGTTTAGAAGTCGACAGTAAACTGATAATTAGATTGCTTTTTTATTTTAAGCAAGCGCTTTTTTATTTGCAATGGAAGTTTAGAGCGAACAAACAAATAATGCAATTTTTTCCTGCAAAAAGCAAAGGAATTAACCAATAAACCAACTAACCTTTAAACAAATTAACCAATTAACCACTTAACCTTTCCAATTGCCTAAATTCGCTTCAAAAAAAATTGACACGCATCGGCCTTATTTCTGACACACATAATTTTCTTGATCCGGCTGTTTTTGAACATTTTAAAAATTGCGATGAGATCTGGCATGCAGGCGACTTCGGTTCTGCAGAAATTGCAGAGGTATTAAAGAAGTACAAACCTTTGCGTGGCGTTTGTGGTAACATTGATGGTTATGACATAAAAAGCGTTTACCCTGAACAGTTAGTTTTTAATTGCGAAGATGTGAAAGTGATGATGCGGCATATAGGAGGTTATCCTCCGAAATATAATGCAGAAACTAAAAAAGAACTTTTAATCCAGAAGCCGCAATTGTTTATCAGCGGGCATTCACATATTTTAAAAATCATGTACGACGAAAAATTAAAATGTCTTCACATCAATCCCGGTGCAGCCGGAAAACACGGCTGGCATAAGATGCGCACCCTTGTTCGTTTTGCAATTGATGCAAAAAACATTTTGGATTGCGAGGTAATTGAACTGGGAACACGCGGTTAAAATGAGTTTTCAACGATTGTTGTATTACAAAGTGGAATATTAAATTTGCATGATGATGCGCAATAAAAAGTTTTTTGCAGGAATAATGGCTACACTTTTTTTGATTGCCTGTAACCAGGGCGACAAGACGATAAATCCTCCACAGACTTCAGATCAAAATACAATTGAATCGATCAAAGAACAGATAAAGCAACATCCCGATTCTTTGATGTTGAAAGAAAATTTAATAGAAGCTTATAGAAATGCAGGTTATTATGATTCCGCAATTTCAATTGCTAACCAGGAAATTTCGAAAGACAGTGGCAGTGCTTATCTATGGAACATAAAAGCGTCTCTTTATTTTGAAAACGGCGATACCATGCAGGCAATTAATTCACTCAAACGCGCCATCGACATATATCCGCTTCCCGATTATTTGGTAGCACTTGGAACTGTTTATGCAGAAATTAAAAATCCCCGATGCCTGGTAATAGCAGATGAACTTTTAAAAGCGAACCGCGCAAAAAGCGGCAAGGACGCTTATTTTATTAAGGGACTATATTATAATTATAAGAACGAACCGCAGAAGGCGATTCCCTACCTGGACAGTTGTCTTTCCCTCGATTTTACCTACATGTATGCTTATCGTGAAAAGGGAATTTCTCTATACATGGAAAAAAAATATGAGGATGCTGTAAAAGTCTTGAAACGTGCTGTTACTATTCAGAATAATTTTGACGAAGGATATTACTGGCTGGGAAAATGCTACGAGAAACTAAACAAAAAAGACAAAGCAATTCAAAGTTACCAGAATGCATTGCTTTATGATAAAGACTATATTGAAGCGCGGGAAGCTTTAAACCGGCTGCAATCGACAAAATAAACTCGTTAATCTTATTTAATAAAAACAATATGCCCATCATTGCACCATCACTTTTAGCCTCTGATTTTTTGCATCTTGAAAAGGAATGCCAAATGCTGAATGAAAGCCAGGCGGATTGGTTTCATTTGGATGTGATGGATGGCCGGTTTGTTCCGAATATTAGTTATGGTTTACCGGTTATAAAACAACTGAGAAAAACAACTTCAAAATTTTTTGATGTTCATTTGATGATCGTCGAACCGGAGAAATATGCCGAAGATTTTAAGCAAGCCGGAGCAGATGGACTAACAGTTCATCTTGAAACGTGCCCGCATCTTCACAGGAATATTCAGCAAATAAAATCGCTCGGAATGAAAGCCGGGATTGCCATTAATCCTGCTACGCCCATCTTCCTTTTAAAGGATATCATTCGCGATGCAGATATGATTTTGGTGATGAGCGTCAATCCTGGTTTTGGTGGACAATCATTCATTGAACATTCACTTGAAAAAATAAAAGAATTACGAAAGCTGATCAACGACTCCGGTTCTGCTGCAACGATCGAAGTTGATGGTGGAATTTCGTTGGAAAATGCAGCGCAAATTATAAATGCAGGTGCAGATATTTTGGTGGCAGGAAGTTCCATTTTTAAATCAGATAATCCAGTTGAGACGATCAGAAAAATGAAAGAATTGTAGATTGCTTTCGGATCGGAAATACTTTTTTAGCAAACAAATAAATTTCAAACATTTTTTCTCTACATCCCATCATGCAGCTGCTGAAGCACAGGCATTGTTTGCTTTATCCAGTTAGTTTCAGAAGCATCCCAATCATATTTCTTTCCAACAAGAGCATCTTCGAGCATTTGCCTTCCTTTAAACGCCTGTTCTCTTGAATAAAAGCAACTCATCCATTTTTTATCAAGCTTATCTTCATTTTCAATCGCAATTCCTCCTGAATACCATTTAAGGCAGCAAGGCAATCCGGTAAAATCTATTTCCTCAGCCTTTCCAGTTATGAAGCCTTTAAAATACCATGCATAAAACTGAACACTCTGCCTTACACGTTCTCTTATCTGCTCCTCAGTTTCTGGTTTTGACGGTTTTTTAGTCCATTTGTAATTTATTTCTGCAAATGGATTTTCTTTAGAATCCGGCCAATTTGTGCTCGTGGATTTGTAAGTAAGTTTTGAAACTTTCTTCTTTTCACTCCTGCTAAGAATAAGTTGCTCTTTATTGATACGCTCAATATGATAATCAGCTTTTCTTCCGTTATTAAATCTTACTCGAATTGTGTTGCCATCCAAATTGAATTTTCCATAACCCTGGTTGCCTGCAGGGTTTTCAAGGACTGAAGAATCGGTGAGAAAAACAATACCGGGAACATACTCTATGCTGTCTTCGGAAGTAAAGGAAACATCTCCTGTAAGTGGATGATCAGCATCGGTCAATTCCCAATATTGAGTAAGTAAATGAAATGTATCCGCCACTTCCGACGTTTCATCTATAAGTTTTTCATTTCTTGTTTGAGAAGGAATAACACAACGTGAAAAAATCAAGGTTAAAAGCAAAATGCAGCTAATGGTATATTTTCTCATGGTCCAAATGTAATAAATCGAAAATGAAAGTCATAACACTAATCAATTTTAGTTCTTTAATCAAAGAACACTACTTTTATAAATATTATCTTCACTTTATGAAACTAACGGTTTTCACCTTGCTTCTTTTCACAAGCCTTACCTGTTTCTCTCAAAGGAAAACCGCCCATATTTCAGGAAGTGTTATTGATGAAAATGAAGATCTGGTTCCTGACGTTACGATTACGATCCTGGGAAAACAAAATGGAATCGTTTCTTCAGATTCAGGGAAATTCGAAATGGAAGTTCCGGCAGACCGCGCCTTTGCACTTGTTTTCACACACACCGGTTTTCATTCGCAACAAAAAAATTTCTACCTGAGTCCGGGAGAAAAAGAACAACTAACAGTAAAGCTTATACGAAGTAGTGAGACTTTACAAACCGTGGTGGTAAAATCTGAAAAAGAAAGAAAAGAAACAGGGCTGATAAGGATCAATCCAAAGAATGCCGTGGCTGTTCCATCTGCAACTGGCGGAGTGGAAAGCCTTGTAAAAACGCTTGTCGGCAGCAATAATGAACTTACTTCCCAGTATTCGGTTCGTGGCGGCAACTATGATGAAAACCTTATCTACATTAATGATTTTGAAATTTACCGCCCTTACCTGGTTACAAATGGGCAACAGGAAGGATTGAGTTTTATCAATCCTGAATTGGTAAATAATATTGACTTTTATACAGGTGGATTCCAGGCCAAATATGGTGACAAGATAAGCAGCGTTTTAGATATTCAATATAAAAAACCAGTTGGTTTTGCGGGTTCTGTTTATATCAGTCCACTGGAACAAGGATTGCACCTGGAAACACTATCAAAAAATAAAAAATTGTCATTGCTTTTTGGAGTTCGGAGCAAAACCAACAGGAATCTTCTAAGCAGCCAGGAAACCAAAGGAAATTATATTCCATCAGCTTCCGACCTCCAGGCATATATTACTTATCAGTTTTCTTCAAAACTTCAATTGGAACTTTTAGGAATTATTTCCGGTTCAAAGTTTACACTGATTCCGGAATCTGCTCAAAAATCAACCGCCGTTTTTTCTCCTTTATTCACTGCCAATCTTGGTCTTGATATTTATTTTGACGGACAGGAGAAAGACAATTACAACAGCAATCTGATCGGTCTTAGTCTTGTTCAAAAGCTGAACAAAAGAGTGAAATTAAAATGGATGTTCAGTCGCTATGGCGATATTGAAAATGAAAATATTGACATCACCGGCGCCTATCTTTTTGGAGAAAGAAATTTTGATAAAACCCAACCGGATTTTGGTAAAATTATCAATCCATTGGGCGCTGGAGTTTTTCAAAATTATGCACGCAACAGCCTAGACATTGCTGTTTACAACATAAGTCATAAAGGAACTTTCAGTGCCGGCAAACATTTTTTGCAATGGGGTTTATCATTTGATCATTCTGTGATCAATGATAATCTGAACCAGTGGGAATACGAGGATAGTGCGGGTTATTCAATTCCTTTTAATCCAAACCAGCTTAACCTGAATAATGTTTTAAAATCAAAATCAGATTTATCTTTTGAGAAATACAGCGGGTACATACAGGACAATATTCACTTATCAAAAGGACCTAACCAAGCGACTTTAGAAGCCGGAACAAGATTTAATTATGATGCTCTGAACAATGAATTTTTGGTAAGTCCCCGCGCACAAATAAGTTATAAACCGGATTGGAAAAGAGATATTATTTTTAAAGCTTCTGCTGGAATTTACGACCAGCCTCCTTTTTATCGTGAAATGCAAAGGCCTGATGGCACGGTTAATACGAATTTAAAAAGCCAAAAAAGCATACAATACGTGGCGGGGTTTGATTATAACCTTTCCAATACAAAAAGGCCCATGCGGATCACAACAGAAGCTTATTACAAATCTCTTCACGATGTAGATCCTTATGACATTAATAATTTACAAATAAGTTATTTTGGTGAAAACAATGCGCGTGCTTATGCGGCAGGAATTGAAACGCGTTTGTTTACTGAATTGGTGAAAGATGCCCAAAGTTGGTTCAGTATCGCAGTGAGCCGCACAATGGAAAACATAAACAACGATTATTATTACACCTACCGGAATAAAGAAGGAGAATTGATCACTTCACAATCCAAAGACCAGGTAGTAGCTGACAGTGCAAAAACAGATATCGGATGGATAAGAAGACCAACGGACAGGTTGCTCACAATGGGTTTGTTTTTACAGGATTATTTAAGTACGAATAAAAATTTTAAAGTACATTTAAACCTGATTTATGGAAGTAACATGAGTTATAACATTCCAAACAGTATGAAATACCGCAATGCGCTTATTTTAGAACCTTACATTCGGGCCGATATTGGATTTAGCGCATTATTATTAAGCGACAAAGTTCATCGCAGGAGCCATTCACCATTTCGAAATTTTGATAATATTTGGGCAAGCCTGGAAGTATTTAATCTTATTGATAGGGCTAATACTATTTCTTATCAGTTAATAAAAGATTTTGCAAATAACACTTTCAGCATCCCCAACAGGCTAACGCCACGACTTATAAATTTCAAATTGCTCGCACGATTCTAAATTAAAAACACATAAACATGCACAGAAAACTATTAACCAGTATTGCTTTAGTTTCCACTGCATTTGCTACTGCAAATGCCCAGCAAAAAATGAAGCCGGAAGACACCGAATATTATTCACCTGTTCCGGCTGTAGTGACGCCGGGAAAAACCTGCGGCGCCGCTCCTTCAGACGCAATTATTTTATTCAATGGAAAAGACCTTTCGAAATGGGTTGAAACAAACGACACCACTAAACAGGCAAATTGGAATGTTCATGATGGTATCGTAACCGTAAACAAACAAGCGGGAAACATCCAAACCAAACAAAGATTTATGGATTATCAACTGCACCTGGAATGGAGAGAACCCAAAAACATTGCCGGTTCAGGACAAGCACGTGGCAATAGTGGTTTGTTTCTGGCTTCGATAGGCCCTGGTGATGACGGTTATGAAATGCAAATTCTCGATTCTTACAACAACTCAACTTACGTAAACGGACAAGCAGGTGCGATTTACAAACAATATCCGCCATTGGTAAATCCGAATTTTCCGCCGGGCGTTTGGCAATCCTATGATGTAATTTGGACTGCACCACGCTTTAACGAAGACGGTTCTTTAAAATCTCCTGCAAAAGTTACTGCCTTTTTTAACGGTGTGCTTGTTCAGAACAATGTAAAATTGAAAGGTCCAACTCTTTATATCGGTAATCCTTCTTACACAAAAGCTCACGGCGCTTCTCCGATAAAATTACAGGCGCATGGTGATAAAAGTATTCCAATTAGTTTTAGAAATATTTGGGTAAGACCTTTGCCTGATCCAAATCAATAAATCAATCTTAATGGAACGGGATCGTTAAATCAAACATCCCGTTCCATTAAATAATCTGCCAGTTGTTTTAATTGTTGTTTTCTTACCGACCTCACAGCCACTTCTTCCAAATGATCCATTGCGACTGAATAATATTTTTTCTTTAAATCTTTTGCCCACTCATCAATATTGCACGACTTGTAAATTTCAAGCACCTCTTCTACCTTGGACGCATTATCACAAAATAATAATTCGTTTAATTTCTTCTTTTGCTGTACAGTACCTGATTCCATAGCCTTCAACCACAAAAAAGTCTTCTTATTAGCCATAATATCACCACCCGGTTTTTTGCCAAATTTTTCGGGGTTACCAAAAGCATCCAAATAATCATCCTGCACCTGGAATGCAATACCTAAATTTTTACCAAACTCGTAAAGATGTTTTTGATTGCCAGCGCCTGCACCACCAAGGACAGCGCCCATTTGCAAACTTGCGGCAAGCAAAACAGAAGTTTTAAGGCTAATCATATTGACATATTCTTCAAAATTTACCACATCCTGTTTCTCAAATTCCATATCCAATTGCTGACCCTCGCAAACTTTTTTTGAAGTAGCATTGAATATGTTCAGAATGGGTTGAAGATATTCAACATTAATCTTGTTCAGATTTTCGTAAGCCACAATCAACATCACATCTCCCGCGAGCAATGCAGTTGATTCACCAAATTTTATATGAACTGTTGGCCTTCCGCGCCTTAGTGGAGCATGATCCATTATGTCGTCATGTATAAGTGTGAAATTGTGAAAAAGTTCAATCGCAGCAGCCACTTCATAAGCATCCTCTTTTATTTTGTCAAACATTTCATTGGCCATAAGGCACATTACCGGGCGAATGCGTTTACCCCCCGCCGTTAGTAGGTATTGCGTTGCATCATACAACTGGGCCGGTTGTTCCGGAAACTTTCTTTTATTGAATTTTTCTTCAAAAACTTTTGATAAAGCAGCAAAGGATTGAAGATCGTTTTTATTTTGATTCCCCTCAGTTAATGTTGAAATACTCATTTTTTGTTGTTTGTGCACGACTACAAATTTCGGGCATTAGGTGTTCTTTACTCCTAACCTTGTTTTTTCTTTTTTGAATTCTTTTTGCTTTTTCCTTTTACTGCTTTTTGTTTCAGGCTATCCAGGCCTGGTATCCATTCAAAATCCAATTGCCGTTTTTCAAGATTGGCAGCCACCAATTTTACTTCTACCTTATCTCCCATCCTGAATTTCTTACCTGTTCGCATTCCTATTAATGCATATTCAGAATCATCATGACGAAAATCATCATAATCTGCCAGATCCTTTATAGAAACAAGTCCTTCACATTTTTCGTTCACAGTTTCTACCCAAAAACCAAATGATGAAACGCCACTGATCACTCCTTCCATATCTTCTCCAACTTTATCCATCATAAATTCAACCTGCTTGTACTTGTTGCCCGCTCTTTCTGCTTCCATCGCCGATCTTTCTTTTTGACTGCAGTGAATCGACTTTTGTTCCATTTTTTTATCCGGATGAATGTTATTATCAAGCACTTCCTGCAACACACGATGAACCATAATATCGGGATACCGGCGGATCGGGGAAGTAAAGTGACAATAATCATTAAATCCTAATCCGTAATGCCCAATATTTTCTGTTGTGTAAACAGCCTTCGACATGGTTCGTATGCCCAATTGTTCCAAAACATGTTGCTCCGGTTTACCATGAACATCTATCATCAGTTGATTGAATGACTTTGCCGTTTCTTCTTCATTTTTCATATCGAATTTATATCCAAACTTTCGGGCAAAAGCAACAAAAGGTTTCAACTTTTCCTCGTCCGGAATATCATGAACGCGGTATGGGAAAGGAATTGGTTTTTTGTTCACCCTTATTTTAGCAACATGCCCGGCAACGGTTCGATTGGCGAGCAACATAAACTCTTCAATCAACTGGTGCGCTTCCTTGCTTTCTTTCACAATGATGCCAATTGGTTTCCCGGTTTCATCAAGTTTGAATTTTATTTCTGTTGAGGAAAAGTTGATAGCACCATTTTTAAATCTTTCTTTTCTGAATATGCGCGCCAATGAATTAAGCAACAATATTTCTTCGCTGTAAATTCCCTGCCGGTCTTCAATTATTTGTTGCACCTCATCATAATTAAACCGGTGATCGCTATGAATAAATGTTTTTCCAAGCCAATAATCTTTTACTTTTCCCTTGCTGTTTATTTTAAAAATTGCGGAAAAAGTAAATTTATCTTCATTCGGGCGCAACGAACAAAGTTCATTAGAGATCCTTTCGGGCAACATTGGGTTTACCCTGTCGGGAAGATAAACACTTGTTGCACGTGCATATCCTTCTTTATCGATTTCCATTCCGGGTTTCACAAAATGACTGACGTCGGCAATGTGAACGCCAATTTCATATTCATGCGCGCTTAATTTTTTTATTGAAAGCGCATCGTCAAAATCCTTTGCGTCGGCAGGGTCAATTGTAAATGTGAGCACATCGCGATAATCTCTTCTTTTTGCCAATTCACTCTCTTCAATTTTATCGCTTAGTTTCGCAACTTCTTGCATCACCTCATTGGAAAATTCAAGAGGAAATCCGTTTTGAATTATGATCTCTTTCATGGCCAGATCACCCGGGTTTTCAGCCTTCAAGACCGAAATAACTTCCCCTTCCGGCTTCTTCGCTCCTTTTTCCCAACTTAAAAACTTAACCACTACCCTGTCATTGTCTTTGGCACCATTTAAATTTTTCAGATTGACATAAAAATCCGGAACAGGTTTCTGGCTGTCAGGTTCAAAAAAGGCAAAGTTTTCACTCACATGGATATTGCCGATAAATTCAGTTTGCTTTCTTTCCACGACTTCTTCAATAACGCCTTCAACACGTTTTCCACCGTGAGCGGCTTTCAATTTTACCCGCACTATGTCGCCATCAAAGGCTTTGTTGAAATCCTGTGGCCGAACGAGTAAATCCTTTTCTCTTCCCTCTACAACTACATAGCCCATCCCCGACCTTGTAATTTCCAATGTTCCTTTTACCAACATTGTGGGCTTTTTCTTTCCTGTTTTTTTACTCATAGTTTTATTTGTGTGACCATTTTATTTTCAGTCCCGCTCATATGCTAAATTAAAGCAAGACAATCTATGTTTAAAAATATCTTTTTTGAACTACTTAGCAGCAAACCGATAAAAAATATGAATTTTTATTTTACTGTCAAGCGTCAAGAAAGATGTTCTTCGTGTAACCATTGCTGATACTAAATCAAATAAAAAAGCATGATCATTCATCGCAACGAAAAATGATCATGCTTTAGAAAAAAGTTTCATTACTCCTTGTAATAAGTTATTTCCCTTTTGGTGATCTTAACCGGTTTTCCATTTTCATCCATTTCAGTCCTTTGTGTCCAGTTGCCATGATCATCAAAACTGTCGTATTTATATTTAACCACTTTATTAATGGTAGAATCATTCGTAACGCTTTTTGTATCTCTCTCGACCACGTTATTTTTATCGTCAAGTTTAACTGTTGATGAATAAATTATTTTTCCTGTGCTGTCTCTTTCCTCATTGCCGGTGAAAATACTGTTGTTGAAATTAGAAACCATTGTACCGTTTAAAATACTGTCGGCAGTGAACTTTTTCATTCCGGTTAATTGTCCATAATCATTCTGTTTTATATCCGTATAAATAAATTTCAGTTTATTGGCCGAATCATATTCATGGGCAATTTTATAATTCCCCGCAGAATCTACTTCTATTGAAATTGCAGATTCAACTTTTCCATTTTTGCTGTTCTTCAAATCTTTCATTGCTCCGTTCTCATCATGATGGAACGTTTCTTTTTGCTTGTTTTCGCCGGCTTTGTCATCAGAATCAAATTCAGTAATGTATCCTTTTTCATCATACCTGGCCGTAACGATACAACAAGAATCACGATCACCAATGTTGCCGCTGCTGTCTACCTTATAATCCGTTGACACTGTTTCTTTCACATGTCCGTTAAGGTTATCGGCCAACACATCTGCATTTTTAGCATACTGCTTCGGCTTTTGATTACAGGCAAAAAAAACTAAAACGATAGCAACCGGAAAAATAATTTTTTTCATTTTTGAAATTTTTTTTGATGAAGAAAAAAGGAACGGAAACCGGTTTTGAAGTATTGGTTTTTAAAGATAGTATTTTTAAAATAAATCATATAATTATTTGAGCGGCCACAGATAATTGTAAATTGCAATCATGACTAAATTATCCGTAAACATTAATAAGATCGCAACATTGCGCAACTCACGTGGAGGAAATAATCCTGATGTGATAAAGGCTGCGATTGACATTCAGAACTTTGGTGCCGATGGAATTACCGTACATCCCCGCCCTGATGAGAGGCACATCAGGTATGCTGATGTGTATGAATTAAAAAAGATTATCACAACCGAATTTAATATTGAAGGCAACTGCCGGGAAGATAAATTTGTGCACCTTGTATTGGAAAATAAACCCGACCAGGTGACGCTCGTTCCTGATGAACTTGGACAATTAACTTCCGATCATGGTTGGGACACAATTAAAAACAAAGATTACCTTATTGATATAATCAGTGTTTTTAAAAAAGCCGGAATTCGTGTATCCATATTCGTTGATCCTGTAATTGAAATGGTTGAAGGAGCCAAAGAAACAGGAACCGACCGGATTGAATTGTACACTGAAAATTTTGCAACTGAATTTCAAAAAGGCAATAAAGAAAATGCCATCAAACCGTACAACAGTGCTGCAAAAAGAGCTGTTGAATTAGGATTAGGAATTAATGCCGGGCATGATCTTGATCTTCACAACCTAAAATATTTTGCTCAAAATATTCCCGCCTTATTGGAAGTTTCCATTGGCCATGCATTAATTTCTGATGCATTATATTTTGGCCTGGAGAATACAGTCCAACTTTATAAGAGACAACTTAGTTAAACAGTTCGTCCAGCTTTTTATTCAAGGCGTCGCCGCGAAGGTTTTTTGCGATGATAATCCCTTTCGGATCGATGAGGATATTTTGAGGAATGCTGGTAATTTTAAATTTAGCAGCCACTTCATTGTTCCAGCCTTTCAAGTCGCTGATGTGTGTCCATGTAAGTCCATCTGTTTTTATCGCGTTAATCCAGGCTGCCTTTGCCTGGTCGAGTGAAACTCCTAAAACGGTAAAATTTTTTGAATGATACTTATTAAATGCAGCGACAACATTCGGATTTTCCATCCTGCAAGGACGGCACCAGCTTGCCCAAAAATCAATCAAAACATATTTACCGCGGAAGGACGAAATTTTTACGTTTTTGCCTGCCGTATCGGTTTCAGAAAAATCCGCGATTTGTGAACCTACGGGATTTATTTTTGCAATTGCGAGTTGTTCATTCACATATTTTCCCAACATCGTTTCCTTCACATTTTGCGACATTTCTTTATAAAGTTTATCTGCCAAAGCCACATTATCAGATGTTTGCATCACGCGGATAACAGCAATCGGATCAACATAGGAAGCAGGATATTTCTTTACAAAATCTTCACTTATTTTTTCAACTGCCTTTACAGAATTTGGATCTTTACCGGATTCCTGCATAAACAATTGTTCATAAGGCTTCATTGCTTTTGAAAATTCCTGGTACTCAGTCTCTGTTTTGGAACCGGTAATAGTAAGATTATCCAAATGATCTTTATCGCCTTTCATCTGGATTTTGCTGTTGTCAACAAATAAGGGAATTGCCGGTGGTTGATCACCAAAAACCATAACAATAAACGAAGGTTCCGACAATTGGCCTTTTATTGTAAATTTCCCATTTTGAATTGTAGCCTGTTTTTCAGGCGTTTGGGTTTGTTGGTTGAGGAAAGAAACCGCTGTTCCATCGGGGTAACCTGTTACTGTCCCCGAAATTTTGAATCCCTGCTGCGATTGAGAAAATGAAAGAACGGGGAGGCATAGGAAAAATATTAAAAAGAATTTCATTTTAGTAAAATTGATTGAAGACAAATTTAAAATTTTTGCCTGATAATAGAAAGATGAAAGGTTGATCAGGATTGCAAAATTGAGTTAAGAAATTTACTGGTTGTTTCCTCAATATCATTTGAATTTTCGAGCGCTTTGATATAGGCAGTTCCAATTATGGCGCCGGATGCATGTTTACAAGCAGCTTCAAAAGTTTGATGATCACGAATGCCAAAGCCAATCAAAATTTTGTTTTTCAAATGCATTTCTTTCAACCTGCGGAAATAATTTTCCTGGGCGTTCATATCGGTATTTTTTCCAGTTATGGAAGAAGAAGAAACCGCATAAATAAATGCATTTGAAAGAGAATCTATTTTTCGGATGCGTTCTTCAGAAGTTTCCGGTGTGATGAGAAAAATAAAACTTAGGCCATTTTTTTCGAGGATAGGCTTGTAGTGTGATTCGTATTCCGCGATGGGCAAATCAGGCAAAATGATTGCACTTATACCTGAAGATTTTGCATCACTGCAAAATTTTTCAAAGCCATATTGCAATACCGGGTTTAAATATCCCATCAGGATCAATGGAAATTCATTTCCCTCCTTTTTTGAATTTTCAAAATCGCGCAACTGATCAATAAGTAACTTAATCGACATTCCATTCTGTAAAGCTCTCATACTGCTTTGCTGAATCACTGGTCCGTCGGCCAAAGGGTCACTATAAGGCATTCCGATTTCGATCATATCTGCACCGTGTTTTTGGAGAGCAGAAATGACAGTAGCTGTATTATTCAATTCAGGAAAACCAGCCGTGAAATATATGCTAAGCAAGTTCTGTGATTTGGAAGACAATAATTTTTGAAGCGCATTCATGCACAAGAAATTTAAATTGGTTCAGACATTCTTCAGTAAATAAAGAATAATTAAAGAATTTTATTTTGCCTCGCTATTCATCGCTTTCATATAAGCATCCATATCCTTATCTCCTCTTCCACTCAGGTTGACGACAACTACATTTGAAGTTTTTAATTCCAGTTTATTTAAGGCCGCCAGCGCATGTGCTGATTCCAATGCAGGGATTATCCCTTCCATTTCTGCCAATTCAAAAGCAGCGTTGAGGGCTTCTTCATCAGTAGCGCTCAAAAAAGAAGCTCTTTTTGAAGCAAACAAATTAGCATGCATTGGCCCAATACCTGGATAGTCCAATCCTGCTGAAATACTGTGAGGTTCTACAACCTGGCCATCTTCCGTTTGCATCACATAACTTTTGCTTCCGTGTAAAATTCCGATCGTTCCTAGTTGAACAGTTGCGGCACTCATTCCACTATCAATTCCCAATCCGGCTGCTTCAACAGCTACTAACTTTACGGTTTCTTCATTTAAAAAATGATAAAAAGCTCCGGCCGCATTACTACCACCACCCACACACGCAATTACAAAATCTGGTAATTCATTTCCGGTTTTTTCTTTCAGCTGACTTCTTATTTCTTTGCTGATCACACTTTGAAAACGTGCTACCATATCCGGGTAAGGATGCGGACCAACAACACTTCCAATCAAATAATAAGTGTCATTCGGATTATTGATCCAGTCGCGTATCGCTTCGTTGGTTGCATCTTTCAACGTTTTACTGCCACTTGTGGCCGGAACCACTTTCGCACCAAGCATTTTCATTCTTGCCACATTTGGTGCCTGCCGCTCAATATCCTTCTCACCCATGTAAACAATACATTCCAACCCTTTTAATGCACAAACTGTTGCCGTCGCCACACCATGTTGCCCAGCGCCGGTTTCAGCAATAATTCTTTTCTTTCCAAGCTTTTGCGCCAGCAGAATTTGTCCAATGGTATTATTTATTTTATGAGCCCCGGTATGGCATAAATCTTCGCGTTTCAAAAAAATATTTGCTCCATACTTTTCACTTAATCTTTTTGCAGGGTACAACGGGGTAGGCCTGCCAACATAATCTTTTAAAAGCGCATTAAATTCTTCCTGGAAACTTTTTTCGCGCATCAACTTCAAATAATTCTTTTGAAGATTATCAACATTACTGTAAAGCATTTCAGGAATGTATGCACCGCCAAACTGGCCATAGTAGCCGTTTTCATCTACTTGCCATTTGGAATTTTGAGCAATTACTTTTATATCTTTTGCTTCTTCCATATTTCTTGATTTAAGCACTTTCCAATTCACTGACAAACTCGGTTACCAGTTCCATATTTTTTATTCCCGGGGATATTTCAAAGCGGCTGTTCACGTCCACACCATAAAAAAAAGGGTGTACAAATTTCTTCAGGGCATGAGCATCGCTTCTCTCAATGCCGCCACTTAGAAAAAATGGTTTATTGATCGTTGCATTCTTTAAAAGATTCCATTTGAATTTTTGGCCGGTTCCGCCATATAATCCGGCTGAACCTTTATCAAACAAATAGTAATCGCACACTTCGTCATATTCGTTAACAAGCCAATCAATATTTGTATCGGTATCGGATACACGAAAAGCTTTGATCACCCTTATCTGGTTACTTATTTTACTACAAAAAGTGGCTGTTTCATCACCATGAAGTTGCACCATATCGAGACCAAACTCATCGACTTGTTTCATGATTTCATCCTCGCTCGCATTTACAAATACACCGACTTTTGTGAGTGAAAGCTGCAATTCTTTTAATTCTTTTCCACACAACTTGTTCAACGCATATCTGGGAGATTGTTCGTAAAAAATTAGTCCGGCATAATCAATATTCAATTCATCCAATTGCTGCAATTGATGCAAATCCGTATTACCACAAACTTTTACTTTCATTTCGACAGTTCTTTTAATTCATCTACAAATGCTCCAAAAGCCTTACCCGGGTTTTCTTCCTTCATAAATTTTTCACCCATCAAAAAACCACTGAATCCGTTGTTCTTTAAAAATTCAATCGTCCTGACATCATCGATACCACTTTCGGAAATTTTTAATTTTTGCGAAGGTATTTTTTTCGCCAATTCAACGGAATGATTCAAATCAACCTTAAAAGTTTTTAAATCACGATTATTAATTCCTACAACATCAACTTCGTCACAAATATGATCCAGTTCTGATTCAGTATGGATTTCCAGCAATACATTCAAGCCAAAATCTTTTGCTACAGTCGACAAAGATCTTACCTCTGCTTTTGACAAACAAGCCGCAATCAACAAAATAATATCAGCACCAAATGCTTTAGCTTCAATCAATTGGTATTCATCAATGATAAAATCTTTTCGCAACAAAGGAATATTCAATACAGACGAAGCCTGTTTCAAATCTTCTAATGATCCTCCAAAAAATTCTTTATCCGTTAGCACAGAAACGGCGCTGGCACCGCATTTTTCATAATCCTTAACCACATCGCCAGTAAACGAACTATTATTGATAATTCCTTTTGAGGGAGATTGCTTTTTAAATTCGGCAATGATCCCTGACTTTTCCGGGTTCAATAAAAATTCAGGAAGTGACAACACCGGTTTTGAAAATAAGGGCGATTTCTCAAGAACTGAAACCGGTTGCTCAATTTTGCTTGCAGCAACTTCTGTTTTCTTTTTTGCAACAATTTTTTCTAGAATATTCATCATTGCAGGCTCATTAATTTTTGAAATTTTTGATACGCGTTTCCACTCTCAAGGCTTTCGACACTTAGTGCATAGCATTCATCATAAGAAGTAAAATTTCCGGTAGCAAATAAGGCCATTGCTGCATTGGCCATCACCACAGCGTTTTGAGCCCAACTGCCCTCTCCTTTCAAAATCTTCAGGAAGGTCTTCGCTGCTTCTTCAGTTGTATTTCCACCATAAATATCTTCAGGCATCACAGTTCTCTTACCCAAATAGTGGGCCGACATTATTTTTTCACCCTCGTTGGTGATCACTTTTGTATCGCCGGTAAGCGAAATTTCATCATAACCTTCCAGACTGTGAATGATCATGAAGTTGGCATCAGTTTGCTGCAAAAAATAAGCATAGATCCTGGCCATTTCAAGATTATAAACTCCAATCATTTGAACGGCCGGATTCGCAGGATTTACCATCGGACCCAGCATGTTGAAAAAAGTACGAACACCTAAATTTTTCCTTATCGGACCAACGACTTTCAATGCCGGATGAAAAAGCGGCGCATGCATAAAACAAATATTTGCTTCCTCAATTTCACGAATCAATTTTTTATTGTCGTTTGAAAAATCATAGCCCAGATTTTCCATCACGTTGCTCGAACCGCTGATGGATGTGGCGCCATAATTTCCATGCTTCGCAACTTCTTGTCCCGCTCCTGCAACAATAAAGCAACTTAGTGTTGAAATGTTGAAAGTATTTTTTCCGTCCCCGCCGGTTCCAACAATGTCAACTACTCTATGACCGTCAAGGTTTGCCGGAACACAAAGATCCATCAATGCATCCCGAAAACCGGTCAACTCGGGAATCGTAATGCTGCGCATCAAAAAAACAGTTGTGAAGGAAGCAATCTCGGCTTCCGAATAAATGCCTTTCGAAATATTCAAAAGCACTTCCTTTGCCTGTTCGCGCGAAAGGGTTTTGTGCTCAAATAAATATTGTAAAATCTTTTTCATCACCAATTATTTTTTCAGTTATTTTACCGTACTTGTAATCTGGCATATCGAATTATTTTGTTTCTCAAACTTCTCATCCATCTCAATAATCTAAGTTCAGACAACACTTAGCCAGTTTTTGATCATCTTTTCGCCCAATGGCGTCAACACGCTTTCAGGATGAAATTGGACACCTTGCACGTCAAATGATTTATGTCGCAAAGCCATAATGTATTCATTTTCATCCCGGGCAGTAATTTCCAATTCATTTGGAAAATCTTTTTTATTAACAATCCATGAATGATATCTTCCTACTTCAAGTTCGGAAGGCAAATTTTTAAACACATCATTTTCCGAAACATCACGGTTTTCATTTACATTGATCTTTGTTGCCACGCCATGATAAACTTCCTTCAGGTTCAATAATCTTCCTCCAAAAGCTTCTGCAATTGCCTGTTGGCCAAGACAAACGCCAAGAATAGATTTCGATGAAGCATATTCTTTTATCAGCGGCAACAAAAGTCCTGATTCAGAAGGCAACCCCGGACCCGGTGAAAGAATAATCTTATCGTATTCTTTTATTTTTTCAAGAGGAATTTTGTCGTTGCGGTAGACATCCACTTTTTGATGAAGTATCTTTTCAACAACATGCACCAGGTTATAAGTGAACGAATCGTAATTATCAAAAATCAGAATTTTCATT